>JAUXMZ010000031.1 GCA_030683105.1 Burkholderiales bacterium
GGCACGGGAAGCGAAAGCCATCGTCAAAGAACTCAAAAAGTATGATGAGGCGCTATACCGCAAACCACGCTGGCTGGTGTTGAACAAGACCGACCTGCTGGTGCCGGAAGTGCGCGACAAGACCATCAAGAAATTCATCAAGGATTTTGGCTGGAAGGGAAAAACCTTTATGATTTCAGCGCTGACCGGCGAAGGTTGCAGGGAACTGACCTATGCCATCATGGAATATCTGGAGCAGCAGCGCAGCGAAAACGTAACGGACGCAGCACAGGACGCATGACATCGGTTTTTACTGGCGCCAAACGCCTGATCGTCAAGGTCGGCAGCGGTCTGGTCACCAACCAGGGCCAGGGGCTGGATCGCGCCGCATTGGCGCGCTGGGCGGAACAGATCGCGCAACTCAGGCACGCCGGCTACGAGGTGGCGCTGGTTTCCAGCGGCGCGATCGCCGAAGGCATGCAGCGGCTCGGCTGGAAAAAGCGCCCGCGTGCGCTGCACGAACTGCAGGCAGCGGCGGCCGTCGGCCAGATGGGACTCATAGAGGTTTATGAATCCGCCTTCCGCAAGCACAACCTGCTGGCCGCACAGATCCTGCTGACCCATGAGGACCTCGCCGACCGCAAGCGTTATCTGAATGCGCGATCGACTTTGCGCACGCTGCTGGCGCTGGGCGCCATCCCCATCATCAACGAAAACGACACCGTTGCGATGGATGAAATCCGCTTCGGCGACAACGACACGCTGGCCGCCATGGTCACCAACCTGATCGAGGCTGACGTGCTGGTGATACTCACCGACCAGCTCGGATTATTCGACAAGGATCCGCGCAAGGATCCGGCGGCCACGAGAATTACGCAAGCCAAAGCCGGCGACCCCAGACTCGAAGCGCTGGCCGGCGGCGCCGGCAGTCCTATCTCGCTGGGCGGCATGCTGACCAAAGTGCTGGCAGCCAAACGTGCGGCACGCAGCGGCGCCCACACCGTCATCGCCTCCGGCCGCGAGGACCAGGTGTTGTTGCGCCTTGCGCGCGGCGAACTGCTGGGCACCCAGCTTATTGCCGAAAAAGCGACGCTGGCCGCGCGCAAACAATGGCTTGCCGATCATCTGCAGGTACGCGGCCAACTTGTGCTTGATGCCGGAGCAATCAAGGCGCTGGCGGTCGATGGCAAAAGCCTGCTGCCGATAGGCGTCCATGAAGTTTCGGGTGAATTCGAGCGTGGCGAGGTTGTCAGCTGCCTGGATGAAACACGGCGCGAAATCGCACGCGGCCTCATCAACTACAGTTCAGCCGAGACGCGTCGCATCCTGCGCACACCGTCCGGCGAGATTGAAGCCAGGCTGGGCTACGTCGACGAACCGGAACTCATCCACCGGGACAACCTGGTCTTGCTTTAAAGCGGGCCAGGTTGCGGTGGAGACTAATGCGACCGCAGGCCGCGTTATGTCGGAACCACAACTCCATCTTGCTTTAAAGCAGGATCAGATTGCGGTGAAGACTAATGCGACCGCAGGCCGCGTTATGTCGGAACCACAATCCCCATCTTGCTTTAAAGCAGCCCCAGATCGACCCTAGGAGCGGGAGCCCTTTTTGAGAAAATCCAATGCTTCCTTGGGGCTTTTAACCGGAAACTTGCCGTGACAAAAAAAATCGGCATAAAGCACTCCGTGATGGCGGTTGACTTCCATGTATTCGATCCGCCGCCACTGAGGGTTACGCGCCCGTGACCACGTGCCGTCGCTGCGCCCTATCGCGTAATATTTCTGCTCGCGCATGGCGCAATGCATGCCCTCGAAGGTGACGTTGGTTGCGCCCCCCGAGGTGCGGATCATCAGCGTATAGCGCACCACGCCATCCCCGCCTACTGAAATCGATTCGGCGTCGATAAAAAAACGATGGGTTGAGGCGGTGCCGGCTTCGAACTCAATCAGGTTCGGTTGCTTGGGATAAGCCGGCATCTTTAACTGGATCTCGGCCCACGGTTTTTTTTCCTGGTCAAATTCGTAATCCCATCCCTCCCATTGCGCACGGGCAGGCAGCGCCAGCAGCAAAAGGCCGGCGAATAGCGGTAAAAGCAATCTTGTTTCAAGTCTCATTGATGTAATCACGGGTTAACGGAAACGCCAGGGTACCATCGGCGAACGGTCTGCCGGCAAGAACCTGGTAAATGGACATCCAGCCGCGCTCAAAACCATGGGCCGAACCCGCCATGTAAACATGCCAGATGCGGAACACTTTTTCGTCAACCATCGCAAGCACGGCATCACGGTTGGCCTCCAGCCGCCCTACCCAATGCCACAGGGTTCTTGCGTAATGCGGGCGCAGGCTCTCGATATCCCAACACTCGAGTCCCTGGGACGACATATCGTCGATCACACGGGAAATATGCACCAGTTCCCCTCCCGGAAACACATAGTCTTCGATAAACTCTCCGATGTCGCTGCCAAGTTCATTCTGGTCGGGCGAATTGAGCGTAATGCCATGGTTCAACACCAGGCCGCCCGGTTTGAGCACCCGGTAGATCTTGGCAAAATAATGCGGCAGGTTTTTCCTGCCGACATGCTCGAACATGCCAACGCTCGCAACCTTGTCGAAAGGCTCGTTTTCCGGCAGGTCGCGATAATCCATCAACCTGACCTCGCATAACTTTTCCAGCCCCTGCTCCCGGATCTGGCGCATCGCATATTGATGCTGGTTTGAACTCAATGTGATCCCCGTGGCGCGCACCTTGTAATGCCGGGCCGCCCACATGAGGAGCGCGCCCCAGCCGCAGCCGATGTCCAGGAATCGCTCGCCCGGCTGCAACTGCAGCTTGCGGCAGATGAGATCGAGTTTTTGCTCCTGCGCCACGTCAAGCGTGTCATCAGCGCGCCGGTAATACGCGCACGAATAGACGCGGTGTTTATCGAGCCACAGACCAAAGAAATCATCATTGACATCGTAATGGTAGCGGATCGCCTTGCGGTCGAACAGGCGTGAATGCCGCATCCATCTGCGCCAATGAAAATTAGTGCCGTGTTCTGTCGCCGATGTCTCGCTCAGGGCCTCGCTCATGCGCACCAGTTCGCGCGCATCGCCTTCGACATCAAGATCCTGCTCGACATAATGGCGGGCGAGTTTACCCATGCTGGGATTGACGAGGGAGGCAAGGGCTTTAAGCGAGCGCACCGTGACTTTAAGGCGCGGCGCCTGCAGCGGCATCAGCGACTGGCCGTTCCATAGCGTCACGCCCAGAGGCAACCCGAGATCACGCAAACGTTGTTCAACGCGGCCGAATAACCGGGTTTCCATAGTGATGTCTCCTGTGCATGAGACCCCGTGCCGGTAAGCTTATTTCGCCGTAGACTGCCGCTGCTTGCTCTAGATCAAGGTGCGCGCACTAAATTAACGCTGAAAATCATTAATTTAAGCCTAGGCCAGGTCCTGCGCCAGGCCGGCCCTGATCGCCGGATCAACATCCTCCAGCGTGATGGTGTACTGCGGGTGGTCGACCCCCGCGGAAAGGCGTGCCCCGGTCTTTACCGACAGCGCCATCTCGGGATCGAGCTCAAAGCGCAGAAAGTGAACTGCCGAAGTCTTGTCCGCGTTTTCGCGATCCATGTCCTCATCGGCGATGGCATAGATGCGCGGGTGGCGTTCGACCTTCATCCATACCTTGTCCTCGATGCCGATCAGCCTGGCGAGCATGCGTCCCCGTTCATCGGGGTCGGGATACTCGATCATCATCGTCGCTTTCCAGTTGCTGCCATCGGGGGTCAGCGGATTATAGGCAGCGAGTTCGTCCTCGATGCCGGCTTCCTCGAAAATCTTTTCGGCGTGCAGCATTTCCTGGATCTGGTAGCGGATGGTGAACTCGTCCTCGAATATCAAGGTCACGTGTTCGCCCAGATGCAGCGTGCGGTGTTTCTTGTGCGCCATCATCCTGCCGCGAAACTCCTTGCGGGTTTTGGCATAGGCTTCAAGGCTCATCAGGCTGTCTCGGGTGATCTGGGGCATATCAAATTCCGTGGTTCGTGAATGGTGATTCGTGATTGGTGAATCTAAAATTCGAGAAGTGCACAATTTATCATTTACGCTTTTCAAATTCCGTAGGCCATCCGTATCAACGTGAGCGGATGTTGTTTTTGTGCCGGGGTATCGCCCATGCCCTGCTCGATATGGCGGCCGGCAATAGCACAGTCGGAGCTGATATAGTCGGGCGCGGGTTCCGCCATCTGGCGAAACACCGGACGGCCGATTTTCATTGAACGCTCGAAATACTCGCTTTTCACACCCCAGGTGCCGTCGTGTCCGGCGCAACGCTCGACCGTGGTCACCTTGGTGTCAGGGACCATCTCCAGCAGTTCGCGCGTCTTCTGCCCCATATTCTGCACGCGCAGATGACACGGCACATGATAAGAGACCTTGCCCAGCGCTTTCTTGAAATCCGTTTTGAGCATGCCGTCTTTATGGCGCAGCACCAGGTATTCGAACGGGTCGAACATCGCCTCAGCCACCGCCCCGACCTCCGGGTCGTCGGGAAACATCAGCGGCAGTTCCTGCTTGAACATCAGCGTGCATGATGGCACCGCCGTCAGGATGGCGTAGCCCTCACGCGCCAGCCTGGCCAGAACCGGGATATTGATTTCCTTGTTGCGCGCCACCGCCTCGAGATCGCCGAGTTCCAGCTTGGGCATCCCGCAGCACGCTTCTTTTTCCACGAGGATCGCCGGCACTTCGTTGTGGGCGAGGATGCGCAGCAGGTCATGGCCGAGTCCGGGTTCATTGTAGTTCACGTAGCAGGTCGAAAAAACCGCGACCTTGCCCGGAGTTTTATCCCCGTCTCTTGCGGGAAATGACGCGTCGGGATGCGCCGTGCTGCGAAAGCGTGCGCTGTCGTACTCCGGCAACCTGCGGTCTTTGTGCACCCCGAGCACGCTGTCCATGAGACCGCGCGCGATACTGTTCCTGTTGACGGCATTGACGAATGTGACCACCACCGGGATGGTCGCGAGTTTGCCCAGCGCGTCGGTGCTGGACAGTAGCTTGTCGCGGAACCCGGCGCCGCCTTTCCTGAACTTGACGGCTTTGGCGCGCAGCATCAGATGCGGAAAGTCGACGTTCCACTGATGCGGCGGCACGTACGGGCACTTGGTCATGTAACACATATCGCACAGATAGCACTGGTCGACCACCTTCCAGTAATCCTGCTTCTCGACCCCGTCCACCTCCATCGTCTTGCTTTCGTCGATGAGGTCGAACAGCGTCGGGAACGCGGTGCACAGATTCACGCAACGGCGGCAGCCATGGCAGATGTCGTAGACGCGCTCCAATTCCTGGTCGAGACTGGCTTGATCGTAGAAATCGGCGGATTGCCAGGCTAGCGGATGGCGGGTCGGAGCCTCCAGGCTCCCTTCGCGGACTGTCATTTTGAGTGAAGGGTGAAGGGTGAAGGGTGAAGGGTGAAGAGTGGGTGGTGAAGAGCGATAGCGTGCAAGGTTTTAACCCTTCACGCATTCACCCTTCACGCATTCACTCAGGGTTAGTCAGCCAGTGCGTCCAGCGCTTTGGTGAAACGGTTGGCGTGGGAGCGCTCGGCCTTGGCCAGCGTCTCGAACCAGTCCGCGATTTCGGTGAAGCCTTCGTCGCGCGCGGATTTAGCCATGCCGGGATACATGTCGGTGTACTCGTGGGTCTCGCCAGCGATCGCTGCTTTCAGGTTGTCGCGCGTCTTGCCGATCGGCAGGTCGGTCGCGGGATCCCCGCAGGCTTCCATGTATTCAAGATGGCCGTGGGCATGGCCGGTCTCACCTTCCGCAGTCGAACGGAACACCGCGGCAACGTCGTTCTGGCCTTCGACGTCGGCTTTAGCTGCGAAATAAAGATAACGCCGGTTGGCCTGGGACTCACCGGCAAATGCGGCTTTCAGATTGTCGTGCGTTTTGGATCCTTTGAGTTGCATAACATTCTCCTTTATAATCAAAGTGTTATAATATATTCGGCAGTACCGGACAGGCCCCAAAACCGGCGCCTTGCCGACCGAATCTTGATCAATATTAGACTAACTCTAATCTGTGAACTAAGTATAAACCTGCACTTCCAGCGCTGTCAATTTCAGGCCGGAGATATCTCGGGTCTCAGCGCCCTATCATCGCCTCGATATCGGAAAAAGTCTGCGCAACCTGGCTGGTCTGTATAGTCACCCCCAGTTGCCGCGCGATTTGCGTTGCAGAAAACATGCCCCGCACCGTCTGCCGCTCCTTCCCGTCGATATCGACCACAAGAGCATGCTGGCGTCCGGCTGCCTTGAGGGTGGCGACAATGTGACCGACCTTGGCTGAGCTTAACTCATCGAGTCCGAGCACCTGCAACCGCTCCTGAGGGGTCATGACATCACGCACCAGCAGTTCTTCACGCCGGATTCCGCGCTGGGCGATGACCTGCATCGGTTTTTCTCCCAGGATGTCGTTGGCCGTGATCACGCCAACGACCTTGCGCTCCTGGTTCACCACCAGCAGCAAACGCACGCTGCGCTTGATCATCCGGCTGTGCGCCTCGTCGACGGTGTCTCCCGCCAGCACGATAATCGCAGTTACCCGCTTGAAATCGGTTAACACCTGCAACGCCGGATCATCGACGGTAACTTTTTCCGGGACCGGCTGGGTAGGCTGGGCGTAACTCACTCCGGACTGCATCGTGGAGGGAGTGAGCGCGGTGTAGTCTCTAGTCATGGTCGACCCTATTCTTGGTTTTGACGGCAACGCGTTTAACGCTGCCTGCTCGTCTTTAGACTATAAAATTACGCAGAAGTTGTTGGCAGGCGGTTTTTATAGGAATAGTCATCCGCTTGCACCCCCATTTCGGGCAAGTCGAGCAGCATCCTGCTGCCAGTCACGGCTCGGTCACACCGACGCGCTGGTTCACGCGCGGCATCCGTGGACCGGATCGTTGGTGCAGAAAGCGCACCAGTTCATTCAACGCCTTCAGGTAGACCTCGCGCTTGAATTCAACCACGGTCTCCATCGGCACCCAGTAATCATTCCAACGCCAGGCATCAAACTCCGGTTTTTCGCTCGTGCGCAGGCAAACGTCGCAGTCGCGGCCGATCAGGCGCAGCAGAAACCAGATCTGCTTCTGGCCGCGGTAACTGCCGCGCCATTCACGTCTGATCCACTGGTCGGGCACATCGTAGCGCAGCCAGTCCCGGGTGCGGCCGAGGATTTTTACGTGGCAGGCGCTCAAACCCACCTCCTCATTCAACTCGCGGAACATTGCGAGCTCCGGCGTCTCACCCGGCTTGATGCCCCCCTGGGGGAACTGCCACGCGTGCTCCCTTACCCGTTTAGCCCAGAAAACCTCGTTCCTACAGTTACATAGAATGATGCCAACGTTGGGGCGATAGCCATCCCGATCTATCATGTAGCTCACCCATAAGTTGGTTGTTCGACATGATTTTTTCACACTTCGGGAAGGAATGAAAGCCGCTCCCGATAACCTGCCACCGGCTCAGACCAGAAGCCGGTGCTCGTCGTGGGGGTTCATCTTGCGCAGTCCGTCTACGAAGCGCGTGAATTCGAGACCGTGCTGTTGTTGAAGGGCAAGCGCGCGCTGCGCGAGGTCATCCCAGCGCGGGCTGCCGGGGGCGTCCCTGAATGCGAAAACGGTGACATTGCCGGGTTTTTCCGCCGGCAGGCATGCCGTGGCCGGAAACACCTTTTCGATGCGCTGCAGCGTCTCATTGAACATGCGGTCGCCGCCCCAGAGATTGACCACCAGTATGCCGCCCGGGCCCAGGCGCTTGCGGCAGTTCTGGTAAAACGCCATGTCCGAGAGTTCCTCGACGTGGGATTCGGCATCGTAGCCGTCGACCACCATCAGGTCGACGCTGCCGTCATCACGCGCGGTGTGTTCGGCGCCATCGCCAACGACGACCGAAAAGCGCGCATCGTCCGGCGGCACATGGAAACACTGGCGCGCAATCGCCACCACCCGCGGGCTGATCTCGACTACCTGCAGCACCGCCCACGGCAGCTCGCGGTAAATGAACTTCGCCAGCGAGCCCCCGCCCAGGCCTATCATCAACACGCGCTGAGGCTTCGCATTGAACAGCATGAACCCCATCATGCTGCGCGTATAAGACAGTTCCAGGTCGAACGGCCTGGCAATGCGCATCGAACTTTGCACGGTGTCACTGCCGATGTGCAGCGAGCGCACCCCGAATTTCTCGCTGACGTACACCGTTTCGGCGTCATCGGCGGGCTTGCGGATGCGCCATTTGGCGAGGAATTTCATGCACTAAGTCTTAGAGGGAGATTGCAGAGTCCGGTAGAATAAAGGTTTTTACTCCATCGGAACAGGCATGCGCGTCTCGCAGTTCTTTATCTCCACCCTCAAGGAAGCCCCTTCGGAAGCCGAGGTGGTCAGTCACCAACTGATGCTGCGGGCCGGGCTCGTCAAACGGCTCACCAGCGGCGTGTATACCTGGATGCCGCTCGGCCTGCGCGTGCTGCGCAAGGTCGAAACCGTCATCCGCGAGGAAATGAACCGCAGCGGCGCCATCGAACTGCTGATGCCCGCGGTGCAGCCGGCCGAGTTGTGGCAGGAATCGACGCGCTGGGAACAATACGGACCGGAACTGCTGCGCATCAAGGACCGCCACCAGCGCGACTTCTGCATCGGGCCGACCCACGAGGAGGTCATCAGCGACGTCGTCCGCCGCGAAATCAAGAGCTACCGCCAGCTGCCGCTGAATTTTTACCAGATCCAGACCAAGTTTCGCGACGAAATCAGGCCGCGCTTCGGAGTGATGCGCGGCCGCGAATTCATCATGAAGGACGCCTATTCCTTTCATGCCGACAAGGCTAGCCTCGATGCAACGTACCAGGCGATGTACGAGTGCTACGGTCGTATTTTCACGCGCCTCGGCCTGAAGTTCCGGGCGGTGGCGGCCGACACCGGTTCCATCGGCGGCACCGGCTCGCACGAGTTTCACGTGCTCGCCGATTCCGGCGAGGATGCCATCGCCTACTGTCCCGACTCGGACTACGCCGCCAACGTCGAACTCGCCGAAGCGGTGGCCCCCGCCGCGCCGCGGGCAGCACCCGTGGCCGCGCTCGAGCGCGTGCACACCCCGGGCGTGAAAACCATCGCCGAGCTCTGCGCGTTTCTCAAAGTCGACGCGCAGCGCACGGTGAAGGCGGTCGTGGTCGAGGGCGCCGACGATCAGCCGGTGCTGCTGCTGGTGCGTGGCGATCACGAGCTCAATCTGATCAAGGCCGGAAAGCTGGATGCGGTCAAAACGCCGGTCACGTTCGCTTCGGCTGAAGCGATCCGCGAGGCCTTCGGCGCCGACCCGGGCTCGCTGGGGCCCGTCGGTTTCAAGGGCATCGTCATCGCCGACCGCGCGCTCTTGGCACTGTCCGATTTCGTCGTGGGCGCAAACGACACCGGCTATCACTACACCGGCGCCAATCCTGGGCGCGACTTCGCCGAACCCGCCTACGTCGACATCCGCAACGTCGTGACCAATGACCCCAGCCCCGACGGCAGGGGCAGGCTCGAGATCCTGCGCGGCATCGAGGTCGGCCATATCTTCCAGTTGCGTACCAAGTATTCGAGAGCGATGAACCTCGCTTATCTGGACGAGGCCGGAAAATCGCAGCTAATGGAAATGGGGTGTTACGGTATCGGTGTTACCCGCATCGTTGCCGCGGCTATCGAGCAGAATTACGACGAGCACGGCATCATTTTCCCGCGCGCCATGGCGCCCTTCGATGTCGCGATCGTGCCGATCGGCGCCGGCAAAAATGCCCAGGTCAGGGAAACCGCCGAGCAGCTTTACACTGAACTCGCCGCCGCCGGCGTGGATGTGCTGCTCGACGACCGCGACGGGCGTCCCGGCGTCATGTTCTCCGACATGGAACTGATCGGCGTGCCTCATCGCATCGTCGTCGGCGACCGCGGTCTGAAGCAGGGCCAGATCGAATATCAGGGCCGGCGGGACCCTACCGCACAGGCCGTCCCCTTGCCAGATGCGGTAAAATATGTAAAATCAAAGGCATGCGCAGACTGATCGCATCGATACTGGCGCTGCCGGTTATGGCGGCGATGGCGCTGCCGCTGCCGGCATGGGCTGGCGCGCAGGTCTACGAACCGCTGTCGGCCAGCGTGCAAGCCGGGCTGCAAACCGCTGTCAGCGACCAGGCCGTGCCTTTTCTCGCATTCGAGACCGAGCGCGAAGCGCGTGCCTGGCTAGGCGCGATGTCGGGAAAACTCGTCAAGCGCATACCGGACCGGGTGCAACGCGAGGAATTCCTGGTCACCGTGCACTACGAAGCCAAACGGGCCGGGCTCGATCCACAACTGGTGTTGAGTCTGATCCAGGCCGAAAGCAACTTCCGCAAATATGCGTTCTCCCGCGCCGGCGCCCGCGGTTTCATGCAGGTCATGCCGTTCTGGGCGCGCCTGATCGGTAAGCCTGATCACAATCTCTTTCACCTGCGCACCAATCTGCGCTATGGCTGCGTGATCCTCAAACACTACCTGAATCTGGAGAATGGCGACCTGTTCCGGGCGCTTGGACGCTACAACGGCAGCCTGGGCAAGGCCGAATATCCGACCACGGTAGTGCGCATCTTGCACAAGGACTGGCATTACTCATTGCACGCGGGCGACGCGCCACCCGCGATGCGTCCCGCGTCGGCACGCGCCATCACAGCCGCTTCCGCGTCCCCGCAAAATTAGACGTTTGCACCGTGCGCCGGCGCTGCCGCACTGGCGCGACCCGCGGCGCGAAACAGGTCATCGACAGACTGCTGCATCTGCCCGGCGATACTCGTGGAAATGTCGTGTGCCAGCGCGTCGATCTCAGCGTCGGCCTCACGCGCAGGAATCCTCTGTCCGGCGTTGAACACGAACATGCGATACACATCCTCGACCTTGATCGACGCGGGATCGCGTTTGAGCACCCAGCCCGCGGGTATCGCCCGGCTGACCCACGTCGCGCCTATCATGGTATCGAGCATGGCTTCAATGCGCTCGACACCCAGCCTGACCGCGCCATGGAGCTGCGACAGACTGACCACTTCGCCCTTGTGGTGGGCCCGCCACAGGATATTCAGTATCTGCAGCGCATCGAAAAAATCACTGCCCGGCAGCGGCAGTGCATTGCTGGTTTGCTCGCGCCATTCGGGCATAGCCGCGACCACCAGCGCCCCGGACAGCACGACCAGCCAGGACAGGTAAATCCACAGCAGGAAAATCGGCACGCTGGCAAAGGCGCCATACACCAGTTTGTAGGTCGCGACCTGGGTGATGAACAGGGCAAAACCTTGCTTCATGGCCTCGAACGCCAGACCGGCGAGCAAACCGCCGAACAAGGCGTCCAGAAACCTCAGGCGGCGGTTCGGCAGCGTAAAGTAGAGCAGCGACAGCGCGACAGCGGTGAGGATAATCGGCACGGTCTTGAGCAGGGCAACGCCGGCGCCGGGTATGTCGCTGACCAGGCCCAGCGACAGGCTCACCAGCCACGAGGTCAGCGACAGGCTCGCCCCTACCAGCAACGGTCCCACGGTCAGCAGCGTCCAGTAAATCAGAATGCGCTGGAAAACCGAACGCGGGTGCGACACGCGCCAGATCTGGTTGAACGCAAGCTCTATGGTCATCAGCAACAAAATGGATGTGAAGACCAGAAACACGATACCGACCGCCGTCAGCTTTGCTGCATTGGCCGCAAACTGCTCAGTATAGGTCGCGATCGCGCCCGCCGACTCGGGCAGCATATGTCCGAGCACAAAGCGCTGGAGCGCCTCGTTTATGTGCCCGAACACGGGAAAAGCGGACATCAGCGTCAAGGCCACCGTCACCAGCGGCACGATGGACAGCAGCGTGGTAAAGGTCAGACTGCTCGCAATCTGCAGGCAGCGGTCTTCGTAAAAGCGCCTCGCCACGATCTTCACCAGCTCGATCAGCGGTGGGGTTGGTTTAAGCACGGTTCGCCCTCGGCACGGGGATGTAGCGATATAATACCCGCGTATTCCTCACAATGCCCCGCATGAAAGAAATCCTCGTCCTCTATTACAGCCGCCACGGCGCGGTAAAACAGATGGCGCAGTCGCTGGCGCGCGGCATCGAGCAGGTCGACGGTGTTGCGGCGCGCCTGCGCACTGTTCCTGAAGTATCGACCGTATGCGAAGCGGTCGCGGGCGCGATCCCCGATACCGGCGCGCCCTACGTCGAGCTTAAGGACCTGGAAGAATGCGCCGGGCTCGCGTTCGGCTCCCCGACGCGCTTTGGCAACATGGCCGCGCCGCTCAAATATTTCTGGGACTCGACTTCCGGGCTGTGGCTCAACGGCGCGCTTGCCGGCAAGCCTGCCGCCGTGTTCACGTCGACGGCCAGCATGCATGGCGGACAGGAGACCACGCTGATTTCCATGATGCTGCCGCTGCTTCATCATGGCATGCTCATCGTCGGGGTGCCCTACACCGAGCCGGAACTGCTCACGACCACATCGGGCGGAACGCCATACGGGCCCAGCCATTACGCAGGCGCTTCCGGTGATCAGCCCATCACCGATCAGGAACGCCGGCTTTGCGTCGCCACCGGCCGCCGGCTGGCGGAACTTGTGCACAAACTTGCCCGGTGACCTCGGGACCCGCGGCGCGCCGTTACCTGCGGCGGCACAGATACGGCATCCTGTCCACGCTATCGAAGGCATGCGCAGGTTATCCTTTCGGCTCGGTCACGCCGTTCGTGCTCGATCACCAGGCGCAGCCGGTGATACTGGTGAGCCGGCTTGCCGAGCACACCAAAAACATGGCGGCCGACCCGCGTGTGAGTCTGCTGGTCCATGAACCCGCCCCCGACATTCAGTCCGGCTCACGCCTGACCCTGGTCGGGGACGCTGCGGTCGCGACTGATTGCGCAGGCATCAGGCGCCGCTATCTGCAGTTCATTCCCGATGCCGAACTTCTGCTCGCGCTGGGCGATTTTTCATTTTATGTCATCACACCGCGGCGGCTGCGGTTTATCGGCGGGTTTGGCGACATCCTGTGGCTCAGTAGCGAAGATTACGCGCCGCCCGCCCACTGGATGGCAGACGAGGAAGAAACCGCCGTTGCGCACCTGAACCAACACCATGCCCATGACCTGCGCGCCTGCATCGGCAGTGTTCACCAGCGCCCGGCAGCCATGGTCGAAATGATGGGCATAGACTGCGATGGCTGCGATATTCGCGCCGATGGCGACATCCTGCGCATTGATTTTGATTCCCCGGCGAACACCGCCGCCGCCGCGCGCTCTGCACTGGCCGCCATGGCGAAGGACAGCTTGAGCACATGACTGCGCATCGTCTCCACCTGATCAGCGTGTACAGCCTGGTGGCACTGATCACCCTGTGCCTCACCTGGGAATTGTGGCTGGCGCCGCTGCGCCCTGGCGGTTCCTGGCTGGTGTTAAAAGTGCTGCCGCTGCTGGCGCCGCTGTTCGGTATCCTGCGCCGCAAACGCTATACCTACCAGTGGTCCTCGATGTTGATACTCGCTTACTTCACCGAAGGCGTGGTGCGCGGCTATACGGAAGCCGGTCTGGCGGCGCTGATCGCGCGCGTCGAAATCGCGCTGTCGCTGCTGTTTTTTCTCAGCGTCGTCGCTTATGTGCGGGCTACTGACAGGGAACGCGTTGCAGCTGCCACCGACAAATCTGCCGGGAAACCGTAACCCGAGCTGCAACGGTTACTCCCCTCCCACACGACCGACATAAATATCAATAAAAACAAATAGTTATGTAATTCCGGTTAGAGCTGAGGATTGAGGCGCTCGAGCTTGGAATGCAGCTTGTTGAGCGCGTTGATATACGCCTTGGCCGAAGCCACGACGATATCGGTATCCGCACCCTGGCCGTTCACGATGCGCCCGCTCTTGGAAAGCCTCACTGTGACCTCGCCCTGCGAATCGGTGCCGCTGGTGATGTTGTTCACCGAATACAGCAATAGTTCCGCGCCGCTGCTGACGATGCTCTCGATCGCCTTGAACGTGGCATCAACAGGACCGCTGCCCTGTGACTGCGCCTGCTTTTCCGCGCCGTCTTCCAACACTACGATATTCGCGTACGGCAATTCGCCGGTCTCGGAATGGGCCGTCAGCGACACCAGGTTATAGTTTTCGTTCTCGAGGTGTTCTATCGCCTCCTCGCTGATCAGGGCCTGCAGATCCGCGTCGAAAATTTCATGTTTCTTGTCGGCCAGGTCCTTGAAACGCTTGAAAGCGGCATTGAGCGCCTCTTCCGACGGCAGCACGACGCCGAGTTCTACCAGCCTCGCCTTGAACGCATTGCGGCCGCTGTGCTTGCCCAACACCAGCTTGTTGGCATTCCAGCCCACGTCTTCGGCACGCATGATCTCGTAGGTGTCGCGGCTTTTGAGCACGCCATCCTGGTGGATGCCGGCTTCGTGCGCAAACGCGTTGGCGCCGACGATCGCCTTGTTGGGCTGCACCGTAAAACCGGTGATGCCGGAGACCAGCTTGGATGCCGGCACGATCTGCGTGGCATCGATGCCGGTTTCGCACGGAAACACGTCCTGGCGCGTGCGCACCGCCATCACGATTTCCTCAAGCGAGGCATTGCCGGCGCGCTCGCCCAGCCCGTTGATCGTGCATTCGACCTGGCGCGCGCCGTTGAGCACCGCGGACAGAGAGTTGGCGACGGCGAGCCCCAGGTCGTTGTGACAGTGGACCGACCACACCACCTTGTCCGAATTCGGAATGCGCTCGCGCAAGCTGCGGATCAGCGCGCCGAAATGCTCGGGCAGCGTATAGCCGACGGTATCGGGCACGTTGATGGTGGTGGCACCCGCCTTGATCACCTGCTCCAGGATGCGGCACAGAAAATCGATATCCGAGCGGCCGGCGTCTTCCGGGGAAAATTCGACGTTATCCGTATATTCGCGCGCCCATTTCACCGCCTGCACCGCCTGAGCGATCACCTGCGTCGGCTCCATGCGCAGCTTCTTCTCCATGTGTATGGGCGAGGTCGCGATGAACGTATGGACCCGGGGATTTTTAGCCGCCCTGACCGCGTCACCGCAGCGCCGGATGTCACGCTCGTTGGCGCGCGCCAGTCCGCACACCTGGCTGTCCCGCACCATTTTCGCCACCGCCTGCACCGCTTCGAAATCACCATCGCTCGCGGCCGGGAAACCCGCTTCTATCACGTCGACGCGCATGCGCTCGAGTTGGTAGGCGATGCGGAGCTTTTCTTCCTTGGTCATGGATGCGCCGGGACTCTGCTCGCCATCGCGCATCGTGGTATCGAATATGATCAGTTTTTCCTTGCTCATGGTGCTCATCTCCCGTGCTGATAGTGCCCGTCATCAGCGCCATCCGCACTGCCGACAGTTAAATATAAATGCATCCCCGGGGCAATTTTCTGCACCAGGCCGAAACAACGTGTGGGGTAGGTTATTTGTGCGCGCGGACGCGCAGCAGCAGCAGGCCGGCCAGCAGGGTGCTGGCGAGGAATATGAAAGCAATGGCCTGGGATAAGTAACTCATGCTGAAGAAATATAAAGGCTTTTTGCCCGATGCGCAAGCGGCGCTCGCGCGCCACTAGGCGGCGGGCGGCGGGGGCGCCTTGCCCGAAGGCTTCTTGATCATGTCCCACACCCAGATCAGGTATCCGGATATGCCATAACTCACAAACAGGATGAACAGCATCTCCGGCAGTGTGCTGGAGAACATAAGGATGAACACCATGCCCATGGCAATCGCCACCACCACCGAAAACGGCACACTCTTGCGCAGGTTGATATCCTTGCCGCTGTAGAACTTGAGATTGCTGACCATGGACAGTCCGGCGAACACGGTAAGCCCCCACGCCAGCCATCTGACGTCAGCGCCTTTTATCTGGTATTCGTTCAACGCCCAGACCAGACCCGTGACCAGGCACCCGGCGGCCGGACTCGGCAATCCCTGGAAAAAACGCTTATCGGCAACTTCGATCATGGTATTGAATCGCGCCAGGCGCAACGCCGCGCAAACGCAATAGATGAAGGCGGCGATCCAGCCGAGCTTGGTGGATAGCCAGGGCCCCAAAATCGAGATATTTTTTATCGAATCGAAATCCTTGAGCGCCCACACATAGACCACCAATGCCGGTGCCACCCCGAAAGCCACCATATCCGACAGGCTGTCGTACTCCGCGCCGAACGCGCTTTGGGTGCGGGTAAACCGCGCCACACGCCCGTCGAGGCCGTCGAACACCAGCGCCACAAAAATTGCGATGGCCGCCTGTTCGAACCGACCTCCCACCGCCTGCACGATGGCGTAAAACCCGGCAAACAGCGCGACCGTCGTCAGCAGGTTCGGCAGCCAATAGATGCCGCGCTTGGCAAACCGCGATTTTATGAAAAGCTTATGTTCTTTCGGCTCGTACATGATGATGACGCCTATGACAATACCGCAAGCACGGTTTCAGTGGCATAAACCTTGTCGCCCACGCTCACTCTGGGCACGGCGGTGAGCGGCAGATAAACGTCCACCCGGGAGCCAAAGCGGATAAAGCCAAACCGCTCGCCGCGGCGAAATGTCTGCCCCTTTTCAGCGTAGCACAGTATGCGCCGCGCGATCAGACCGGCAACCTGGACGCAGGTGACATCAGCCCCGCCCGCAGTCCTCAGCCACAGCGCGCTGCGCTCGTTCTCAAGCGAGGCTTTCGACAGCGCCGCATTCAGGAATTTCCCAGGAAAATACCAGACGTCCAGGATTTCGCAGTCGACCGGTATGCGATTCGAATGCACATTGAATACGTTCATGAACACGCTGATCCTGAGCGCGTCCCGATCCAGGTACGGATCCTGGGTGCGCTCCACAGCCACGATGCGGCCATCCGCCGGTGACAGCACAGCATCTGCTTCCTGCGGCACGACTCGCGCCGGGTCGCGGAAAAACTGCACCATGAATAGCGTGACCAGCCACAGCGGCGACGCCCAGCCGAAACCGGCCAGCGCATGGACCGCGATTGCCGCGGCCGCGGTCGCGGCAAGAAACGGCCAGCCCTCGCGGGCGATGATGGGATGGGGGTAGCTGCTCATGGGTGAAGGGTAAAGGGTAAAGGGTGAAGGGTGAAGGGTGAAGGGTGAAGGGCAGGTTGTGTCGTGTTTTTTCCCTTCACGCATTCACCCTTCACGCATTCACTAGTTCTTGGACTGGTCCACCAGGCGGTTCTTCCTGATCCACGGCATCATCTCGCGCAGCTTGGCGCCTACCGTCTCGACCTGGTGCGCCTGACCGATGCGGCGCATGGCCTTGAGCGTGGGGGCACCGGCCTTGTGCTCAAGTATGAATTCCTTGGCGAACTGACCGGTCTGGATCTCAGCCAGGATTTTCACCATTTCGGCACGCGTCTGCTCGGTGACGATGCGCGGGCCGCGGGTGAAATCGCCGTACTCGGCCGTGTTGGAAACAGAATAGCGCATGTTGGCGATACCGCCCTCGTAAATGAGGTCGACGATGAGTTTGACCTCGTGTACGCATTCGAAGTAGGCCATTTCGGGCGCATAGCCGGCATTCACCAGGGTCTCGAACCCCGCCTCGATCAGCGCAGTGACGCCGCCGCACAGCACCACCTGCTCGCCAAATAGATCAGTTTCGCATTCTTCGCGGAATGTGGTTTCGATCACGCCGGCACGCGCGGCGCCGATCGCCGCAGCGTAGGAGAGCGCGACATCGCGCGCCTTCTTGCCCGGATTCTGAAATATTGCGATCAGCGATGGCACGCCGCCGCCCTGGGTATAAGTCGACCGCACCAGATGGCCGGGGCCCTTGGGCGCAATCATGATGACATCGAGATCGGCCCGGGGCTCGATCTGCTTGAAATGGATATTGAAGCCGTGGGCAAACGCCAGCGTCGCCCCTTTCTTGATATTGGGTTCGATCTCGTCGCGATAGACGTCGGGATGATACTCGTCCGGCAGCAGGATCATGACCACATCGGCACCCTTGACCGCATCGCCCACCTCTTTAACGGCGATGCCGGCTTTCTTCGCCTTGTTCCATGAGGCGCCGTCCTTGCGCAACCCCACGGTGACTTTCACGCCCGAATCCTTGAGATTGTTGGCGTGGGCATGGCCCTGGGAACCGTAGCCGATGATGGCCACATGTTTGCGCTTGATCAGGGATAGGTCGGCATCCTTGTCGTAATAAATCTTCATGATTATCCTTCTGGTTAAATTGTGAAATGTGAAAGGCGAGGCACGCGGCGCGAGCGGGTTTTACCCCGTTATCCCCACGCGTCCCTGCCCGTTAGGCTTTAAGCACGCGATCGCCGCGCCCGATGCCGGAGGCCCCGGTGCGCACCGTCTCCATGATCGCGGTTCGGTCAATCGCATCCAGAAATGCGTCTAGCTTGGAACCGGTTCCGGTGAGTTCAATCGTATAATCCCGTTCCGTGACGTCGATGATACGCCCGCGGAAAATGTCCGCCATGCGTTTCATTTCCTCGCGGTCCTTGCCGATGGCGCGCACCTTGACGAGCATCAACTCGCGCTCGATATGATCGCCATCGGAAAGATCTACGACCTTGACCACGTCGATCAGTTTGTTGAGTTGCTTGGTGATCTGCTCAATCACCTCGTCCGAGCCTGAAGTGACGATGGTCATGCGCGATAACGTCGCGTCTTCCGTCGGCGCCACGGTCAGCGACTCGATGTTGTAGCCGCGAGCCGAAAACAGTCCCGACACGCGTGACAGCGCCCCGGCTTCATTTTCCAGCAAAACAGAAATAATATGTCTCATACGCTTCGTTATACGAGGATCATCTCGGACAGGCCCTTGCCGCCGGGCACCATCGGGAACACGTTCTCGGTCTGATCGGTAATAAAATTCAGGAATACCAGGTCTTTCTTGCGCGCAAAGGCTTCCTTGAGCGCTGGTTCGACGTCCGCGGGTTTCTCGACCTGGATGCCGACATGGCCATAGGCCTCCGCCAGTTTAACGAAATCGGGCAATGCGTCCATATATGATTCAGCGTAGCGGTTACCGTGGAAAAACTGCTGCCACTGCCGCACCATGCCCATATACCGGTTGTTGAGATTGACGATCTTGATCGGCAGGCGGTACTGCTTGCAGGTCGACAGTTCCTGGATGCACATCTGTATGCTCGCCTCGCCGGTCACGCACGCCACCGTCGACTTGGGATGCGCAAGCTGCACGCCCATCGCGTAAGGCAGCCCCACTCCCATTGTGCCCAGCCCGCCTGAATTGATCCAGCGCCGCGGCTTGTCGAACTTATAGAATTGCGCTGCCCACATCTGGTGCTGCCCGACGTCGGACGTCACGAACGCCTCGCCCTTGGTAATCTCGTAGAGCTTCTCGATCACGAACTGAGGCTTGATGATCTTGCTGGCCCGGTCGTACTTGAGGCAATCGCGGCCGCGCCATGCTTTGATTTGCTCCCACCAGGCTTTGAGCGCCGCCTGATCCGGCTTGTCCTTGGCAGCCTGCAACTGCCGGATCATCTCCTGCAGCACGTCGCGCACATTGCCCACGACCGGAATATCGACCCGCACGCGCTTCGAGATCGACGAGGGATCGATGTCGACATGGATGATCTTTCGCGGCTGCTCGAAAAAATGATCGGGATTCCCGATGACCCGGTCATCGAACCGCGCGCCAATGGCTATCAGCACATCGCAATGCTGCATCGCCATGTTGGCTTCATAGGTGCCGTGCATGCCCAGCATGCCGACGAACTGGGCGTCGGTCGCCGGATACCCCCCCAGGCCCATCAGCGTATTGGTGCACGGGAAACCCAGCAACTTCACCAGTTTGGTGAGTTCCGCAGACGCGTCCCCCAGGATCACCCCACCGCCGGCGTAGATCATCGGCCGCTTGGCCGACATCAACATCTGCATGGCTTTCTTGATCTGCCCCGCATGCCCTTTGACGACCGGGTTGTAGGAGCGCATCACCACCTTGTCGGGATAGCTGAACTCCGTCTTCTCGGCCGTAATGTCTTTGGGAATGTCCACCACCACCGGACCCGGTCGCCCGGTGCCGGCGATATAGAAAGCCTTCTTGATGGTGGGTGCGATGTCCCTGACGTCCTTGACCAGGAAATTGTGTTTCACGCACGGGCGCGTAATGCCGACGGTGTCGCACTCCTGGAATGCATCCTGGCCGATGGCGTGCGTCGGCACCTGGCCGGAGATGATCACCACCGGCACTGAATCCATATAGGCGGTCGCGATACCGGTCACCGCATTGGTCAGGCCCGGACCCGAAGTCACCAGCGCCACGCCAACCTTGTCAGTCGAGCGCGCATAGCCATCCGCAGCATGCACCGCACCCTGCTCATGGCGGACCAGGATGTGCTTGACCTTACTCTGCTTAAAGAGCTCGTCGTATATGAACAAGACCGCGCCGCCAGGGTAGCCGAACACGTGCTCGACGCCCTCTTCCTGTAAGCACCGGATCACAATCTCAGCGCCAGTCAATTGCATAGCCCTACTCGATTCAAAAACGGGAACACGAAACATTACCGTTTGGCAGCACTTTGGTCAAGCAAAATATCCCTGTAAACAGTATGATAGGCATGACACCGGCCCCGCAGAACGGTGCTGCTTGCGCCCTGCCGACGATTTGTTAAGATGCATTCAAACGCGCCGATAGCGCTTGCGGTACAGCAAGGTAGCGAGGTTGTGCGAATACGCAGTGCAGTGCGTAAGCTCCTATAAAAACAGACAAGGCTCCGCCCCTGGCTACCTACAAGGAACTCTCCGATTTCCTCGCCGAAGTTGAACGGCGCGCCTTCAAGCAGGCGGTGTTTGCCGTCCGTGACGAGCATCAAGCACTGGATATCGTGCAGGACTCAATGTTGAAGCTTGCGGACAAGTATTCGACCCGGCCGCCGCACGAGTTGCCACTGCTGTTCCAGCGCATCATGCAGAACACCATTCGCGATTTTTTCCGCCGCCAGAAGGTGCGCTCCATGTGGACCATGCCGATGTCGTCGCTGTTCGGCGGCGGCGACGGTGACGATGACCATGATCCTCTGGAAACTTTAGAGATCGAAACCGACTCTAATTTCGGCGAATCTCCGGTAGTTCAGCTCGAACGATCGCAACTGCTTGTTATCATTGAAAAAGCACTGGAAAAGCTGCCGGGGCGTCAACGCCAAGCCTTCCTGTTGCGTTACTGGGAGGAAATGGACGTTGCGGAAGCGGCAGCGATTATGGGTTGCTCGGAGGGAAGTGTGAAAACGCACTGCTCGCGTGCGACCCATGCCCTTGCTGTGATGCTGAAGAAACAGGGAATCAAGCTATGAACCATCAAGATCATGAACTGGCAGGGAAAATCGTCCGGCACCTGAACTACGGGGCGGACCAGATCGACCCGGCGATGCGCGAACGTCTGCTCGCGGCGCGCAAGGAAGCCTTGTCGCATTACAAGGACAAGCCTGAACCGGCATGGGGTCTGGCATGGGCCGGCCATACCCTGCGTGTCGTCGGCCATCGCTTCGAGACCCACCATCTGATCGCGGCTGCGGCACTCATTGTGGCGCTGATCGCCGTGGTGTACTGGCAAAACCTGGGGCCGTCGAATGATTTTGCCGAAATCGACCTGGGGTTGCTGACCGACGATTTACCGATCAATGCCTATCTCGACCGGGGTTTCGATTCGTGGCTAAAACGCTCGTCGCGCTGATCGTCGCACTGTGCCTCGCCTGTCCAGTCGCCGCCGCTCAAAGTAAAGCCGGGTCCAAGAAAACCGCGAAGCATGCGTGGACGGAACTGACTGCAGCCCAGCGCCAGGTGCTTGCGCCGCTTGTGGTTGAGTGGGAAGAACTGGACACGACACGGCGAAAAAAGTGGGTCACGATTGCCGACCGCTATCCGAAAATGAAGCCCCAGGAACAGCAGCGACTCCAGGAACGCATGAAGGCATGGGCCGCACTGACCCCCGAGCAACGCCGCGCCGCGCGCGAAAAATACCAGACCGTGAAAAAGCTGCCCCCGGAAAAAAGGCAGGACGTCAGGCTGAAATGGCAGCAGTATCAGAAATCGCTCGCAACCCAGGACGAGACTCTGGGCAATGCTCTGTCCGCGCCCGCCACCCCCCCCGCCAGCGCAAACTAGCCGTATCGGGCATTTAACAGGATCCAGTGTCAACCGATAACACGGCAGCAAACCAGACGGCAAGTCTCGCCAGACGATTTTTAAGTGTCTTCTACGAAGCCCTGCTGCTCGCAGCAGTCCTGTTCGCCGGCACCCTTCCCGTTCTGATCCTGATGCAGCACGCTGAAACGGCGCTCACCCGGCCCCTGTTGCAACTCTATCTTTCCCTGTTATGCGGCACTTATTTTGTATGGCAATGGTTACACGGCGGCCAGACGCTGCCGATGAAATCGTGGCGCATCAGGCTCGTCACGCACGAGGGCACACAACTGACCCCGCGGCACGCCATTTATCGCTTCATATTCGCCCTGCTCAGCCTGGCGCTATTCGGCACAGGTTTTCTCTGGGCATTCTTCGACCGCGACCGGCAGTTCCTGCACGACCGTCTGGCAGGAACGAAGATCATCAACGACGGCAGGGGAACGACGAAGGTGGAACGGCGCTAGATTCATCATTCATCCTTCATCGCTCATCATTCGGCGCGGCTAACGCCGCTCCTGCCACCACATCATGCCTACAGCCATGCCGAGGATAATCAGCGTCGGCAACACGGCACTCAGCACCGGCAGCCAGTCGTTCAATAACCCGAGATGGGCGAACAAGCGGTTGAGGAAATAAAACGCGAGCCCAAGCATGATGCCGGAAAATACTTTGGCGCCGACCCCGCCCTGGCGTTTCTGATAAACGGCAAACGGCAATGCCAGCACCATCATCACCAGAACGGCGAGCGGGTACATGATCTTGGTCCATAGCGCGATTTCGTAGCGCAGAGCTTTTTGCCTGTTTTCTCTTAAATGCTGGGCATATGAATACAGGTTCCATGCCGACATCTGTTCCGGCTGCACCAGCAGCGTATTGAGCAGGTCGGGATCCAGAACGGACTGCCAGCTTACCTCTGCAACAGTGCTGATAGCCGTTTTCCTGTCTTCGAAAGTCGTCCGCACCACATCCTTGAGCAACCAGCGACGCCCGCCCTGATAGTCGCCATTCCTGGCAAAACTGATGGAGCGCAGTTCGTTTTCATCGCCAAAATCGTAAATCCTGACGCCCTTGAGCGTTGCATCAGGCATTA
This sequence comes from Burkholderiales bacterium, assembly GCA_030683105.1. Taxonomy (GTDB): domain Bacteria; phylum Pseudomonadota; class Gammaproteobacteria; order Burkholderiales; family SG8-41; genus CAKKQX01. The sequence continues at coordinate 23,221 of JAUXMZ010000031.1, forward strand.
CTTCCAGAACATTGATAAAGCTTTTACCGTCCTTGACCCAGAGTCCGGAACGAAACTCCTGTGCCACCAGTCCGGTGACCGCCTGTGCCCGCAACCGCTGCGCAAACTGTTCCGCAGGCGGTGCGACAAACTCGCCAACCACAAAGGCAGTCGCTGCAAACATCAAGCCGACGCCTCCCAGCATGACTGATATGCGCGCCAGCGATACGCCGGAGGTGCGCATTACCGTGTATTCCGAACTCGCGACCAGTTGCGCCAGCGCGAACAGCGTGCCGATCAGCACCGCGATGGGGAAAAGCTCGTAGACATGGTTCGGCACCGAAAACAGCACGAATATCATGATATGGCGCAAACGGTAGTTCCCCTGCCCCAGGTCACCGATCTGGTCGACGAGATCAAAAAACGCGAACAGCATCAACAGCGCTATGAACACCAGCGCGGTGGCGCCCATGATTTCCCTGACGAGATAGCGCCGCAGCGTTTTCATTTGATCAGGCGAAACACTGAAAATACCATCAGGCGCCGGTAATACAGCAGCAGCAGCAGCACCAGCATGCCAAAGTGGACTGTCCACAGTCCGGCTGCAAGGCTTATTTGCGACTGCGCGATCGACACCTGCATGACGGACAGCAGATTGCTGTAAATCATGTAAATCAGCAGCGCCAGGACCAGATTCATCGAGCGCCCGGCGCGTGGATTGACGAAAGACAACGGAATGGCCAGCAGCGACAGGATCAATGCGGATACGGGCAGCCCGATGCGCCAGGACAACTCTGCAAGGTTGGGCGGCGTGGGATCACGCATCAGTCCGATGGTAGTCGTGGTTTTGGTGCTTGGCGGGCGCCCCGCCGCCTCGTGTGCCTCGATGCGCATCGCATAGCGCTCGAACTCGAATATTTTGTATTCGGCAGTGCCGGGCTCGCCCTCGTAACGCCGGCCGTTGAGCAGCACGAGGAAACGGTCCCCATTTGCCATTGTTTCCTGGAACCCGCGACGCGCAACCATCACGCCCAACTTCTGGTTCTGGACTGAACTTACAAAAACGTTGGCCACAAGGTTCTCGGCGCCCAGGATCTCTTCGACAAAATACACCCGTTCCGACTGGTGCGATTCCCGAAAGACCCCCGGCGATACTGCGGATACATCATCACGGCTTTCCATCAGCCGCCGGAATTCTTCCCCCTTTTCCACCGCCCAGGGTGAAAGCGCGAGCGATAGCAGGGCGATGGTGAACACCAGTGGTGCGGCGAACATCAGGACCGGCCGGATCCAGTCGGTCAGACTCATGCCGCACGAGAACCACACCACCATCTCCGAGTCGCGATAACTGCGGGTCAGCGTCATCAGCACCGCGATGAACAGCGTCAGCGACAGCAGCACCGGCAGATAGCTGACAAGGGTAAGGCCGATCAGCGCAAAAACGCCGGTGGAAGTAATCGCGCCGGTTGCCGCCTCGCCGAGCAAGCGCACCAGTTGGGTGGTCAATGCGATACCCAGCAACACCAAAAAAGTACCGAGCGCCGCAGCGGTAAGTTCGCGCAACAGGGTTTTTCGAAAGATCATTCAGGCGCTTTACTTTTGGCGAAGAATGCACCGATAATCAGAACGCTATCAAACATACTTCAGCGCGGGAGCAGATTGTGGAATTTAGCATAAAAAGCGGCTTGCCGGAGAGCAGAAAGGGCGGCTGCACCGTAGTCGGGATTTTCGAGTCGCGCAAATTGAGCGCCGCGGCGGCTACGCTCGACCGCACGGCCAAAGGGTATCTCGCCAGCATCGTCAAACGCGGCGACATGGACGGCAAACTGGGCGCCACTCTGGTGCTGCATAATGTCCCGAACATCGCGAGCGAGCGCGTGCTGCTGGTCGGGCTCGGACCCGAGGCCGATTTTCACGACAAGCAGTATCGCGATTCCGTCGCGGCCGCGATAAAAGCGTTGATCGCGACCGGCGCGAAGGAGGCCTCGCTTCATCTCACCGAAATCAGTGCCGTCAAGCGCGATATCCACTGGCGGGTCAGTCATGCGGTAACGGTCGCGCGCGATGTGATTTACCGCTTTGACCGCATGAAGAGCAAACCCGAAACGGCCTTACCGGCATTGCACCGGCTGGTGATCGGCGTAGGCGACAAATCAGCGCAGCGGCAGGCTGCAGCCGGCCTGGAGCAGGGGCTGGCAGTGGCTCACGGCATGAGCCTCGCCAAGGACCTGGGCAATCTGCCGGCTAACGTCTGCACCCCGGCCTACCTCGCCGAGCAGGCGCGCGAACTTGCAAAACGCTATCGCATGAAAGTGCAGGTGCTCGAATGCAAAGACATGGAAAAGCTCGGCATGGGCACGCTGCTTTCGGTCGCGCAGGGCAGCGTTCAGCCGCCGAAGCTGATTACGCTCGAGTACCGTGGCGCGGGAAAATCGCAGAAACCCGTAGTATTGGTGGGCAAAGGAGTCACCTTCGATACCGGCGGCATCTCGATCAAACCCGCCCCCGAAATGGACGAGATGAAGTTCGACATGTGCGGCGCAGCCAGCGTGCTGGGCACGCTCAAGGCAGTCGCCGAAATGAAACTGCCGATCAACGTGGTCGGCATCATCCCGGCCACCGAGAATATGCCCGGAGGCCGCGCCACCAAACCGGGGGACATCGTCACCAGCATGTCGGGACAGACCATAGAGATACTCAATACCGACGCGGAGGGACGGCTCATCCTGTGCGATGCGCTGACCTATGCGGAGCGCTTCGAACCGGATGTGGTGGTGGATATCGCAACCCTTACCGGCGCATGCGTAATTGCGCTCGGCCATGTCGCGAGCGGGTTGTTCTCGAATAATGAGGCGATCGCCAAAGAACTGATCGCCGCGGGCGACACCGCCAACGACCGCGCATGGCACATGCCGTTGTGGGACGATTACCAGGAACAGCTCAAGAGCAATTTTGCCGACTTCGCCAACATCGGCGGCCGGCCCGCGGGCAGCATCACCGCGGCATGTTTCCTGGCCCGCTTTGCCAAGAAATTCAAATGGGCGCATCTGGACATTGCCGGCACAGCATGGAAATCAGGCAAGGAAAAAGGCTCGACCGGGCGCCCGGTACCGCTGCTCACACAATTCCTGGTCAATCGCGCGGCGCGGAAATAAAACCGATAACCGCAGAGGTTTTTTTCAATACCTTCTTTTCAACACCCGCTTGACGGGTGCGCTCGACGGGTACGCAAAAGCGCCAAGGAAGCGCAAAGAAAATCAGATCGTAAAACGGAAACCTTCGCGTACCTTTGCGCCTTAGCGTCTTTGCGGTGAAGATCTTGAATGTAAAACATGACACAGATTGATTTTTACACCGGTGTCGAAGACAAGATGCACACCGCCTGCAGGCTCGCTGCCAAGGCCTACAGCCTCAATCTGCGCGTGATGGTCTTTTGTTCCGAAGCGGAATCCGCCCATCGCTTCGACCGTTTGCTGTGGACGACGCCGGCAACCGGCTTCATTCCCCATTGTTTTAGCGGCGACCCGCTGGCGCCGGTGACCCCGGTCATCGTCGATCACGACAGCGGGGATTCGTCCCATGATCAGGTCTTGCTCAATCTGCGCGCGGAATGGCCGCCCTTTTTCAGCCGTTTCCAGAGACTCATCGAAATTGTGACCCTGAATGACGAAGACAAGGCGAACGCGCGCGAACGCTACAAGTTCTACCGCGACCGCGGGTATGAAATTCGCACCCACGACCTGTCGAAAGCAGATCAATAGGCATGGCGCCCTGATGGCACACCCTCCCGACCGTGACGAAGACAGCGAAGAAAACCTGCTCAAGCGGGCGGATGCGTTGCTGGCGCGCCATCGCCGGCAGGCGGGTCTTGCGCGCGAGGATACGGCCGTCCCCATACTCACTGACGCGGTGAATGGCGGCGATGCTGCCTCAGAGGTGCCGTTGCTGACCGACGTCATTGATCCCGACGTGCCCGACGCGGCGGCGGATGTCGTGCTTCAACCCACTGCAGGCTCAGAGATTATTTCTCGAGTACAGTCGCAAAATCTTGAGCACAAGGTCTACCTCAAGCTGAAAAAGGGACTCGACACCCATATTGCCGGCGTGATGCAGGAGAGATTCATGCCGGAAATCGGCGCGGCACTGGAGCAGGCGTTGCAGAAAATCACGCTCGACCTCAGATCCAATATCAGCACCATGGTACGGACTTCAATAGAAGAAACGCTGCAGGCCCAACTCAAGACCCTGCAGCTCACCCTCGACCCCGGGACCCGGGCGGCAGAGCCCGTGGCCCCTTCGGGGTCGGGTATAATGCCGGACTTTTCTGCAACCCTTCCCCCCGCTACCGAAATGGAGCTAGCCAAGAGTTTTGAGCCGGCCGCGATTGAAGCGCGCTGGTACCCGGCCTGGGAAAGCAGCGGCTATTTCAAGGCCGGTCTGGACCAGGCGAATCCGAACAGCTACTGCATCCTGCTGCCGCCGCCCAATGTCACCGGCACGCTGCACATGGGCCATGGTTTCAACCAGACCATCATGGATGCGCTTACCCGCTACCATCGCATGAGCGGCGACAATACGCTGTGGCAACCGGGCACCGATCACGCGGGCATCGCCACCCAGATCGTGGTCGAACGCCAGCTGGAAGCGCAGGGCGTCACGCGCCACGCGCTGGGCCGCGAGAAGTTTGTCGGGAAAGTATGGGAATGGAAAGAGCACTCCGGCTCCACCATCACGCGCCAGATGCGCCGGCTCGGCACGTCCTGCGACTGGTCGCGCGAGCGCTTTACCATGGACCCCGGGCTGTCGAAAATCGTCACCGAGACCTTCGTCCGTCTATACAACGAGGGGCTGATCTATCGCGGCAAGCGGCTGGTGAACTGGGATCCGAAGCTGCTCACCGCCGTGTCCGATCTGGAGGTGGAAAGCGAGGAGGAGGACGGCTTCCTGTGGCACATCCGCTATCCTCTCGCCGACGGCTCGGGCCATCTGACGGTGGCTACGACGCGGCCGGAGACTATGCTTGGCGACACGGCGGTCGCCGTGAATCCGGAAGATGATCGCTACGCGCACCTCGTCGGCAAGACCATAAATCTGCCGCTGACCATCCGCGAAATTCCGATTATCGCCGACGCTTATGTCGACAAGGCATTCGGCACCGGCTGCGTGAAGATCACGCCGGCGCACGACTTCAACGACTACCAGATCGGCCAGCGTCACCAACTGCCGACGATCAACGTCCTGACGCTGGACGCAAAAATCAACGACAACGGCCCGGCCGCCTACCGTGGGCTCGACCGCTATGCGGCGCGCAAACAGATTGTCGCCGATCTCGAGGGCCAGGGCCTGCTGGAAAAAACCGAAAAATACCGTCTCAAGGTACCGCGCTGCGGCCGCACCGGCGAAGTAGTCGAACCCATGCTCACCGACCAGTGGTTCGTGGCCATGAGCAAACCCGGCGCCGACGGCAAATCCATCGCCGGCAAAGCGCTCGACTGCGTGGCCTCGGGCGAGATCAGGTTCGTGCCGGAAAACTGGGTCAACACCTATAATCAGTGGCTCAACAACATCCAGGACTGGTGCATCTCGCGCCAATTGTGGTGGGGGCACCAGATCCCGGCGTGGTACGACGAACACGGCGCTGTCTACGTAGGAAACAGCGAGGCCGAAGTGCGCGAGAAATACGCCTCCCGCCTCCCGCCTCACGCCTCACTCCGACGGGACGAGGATGTGCTCGATACCTGGTATTCCTCGGCGCTGTGGCCGTTCTCGACTCTCGACTGGACACCTGACTATCCGGCCAAATCGAATCCCGCGCTCGATCTTTACTTGCCGTCATCAGTGCTGGTCACCGGCTTCGACATCATTTTCTTCTGGGTGGCGCGCATGGTCATGATGACCAGGCACATCACCGGCAAGATCCCGTTCCGTCATGTCTATGTCCACGGCCTGATCCGCGACGCCGAAGGACAGAAGATGTCGAAGTCCAAAGGCAACGTGCTCGATCCGATTGACCTCATCGACGGCATCGGTATCGAAGACCTGGTCAGCAAGCGCACCACCGGGCTCATGGATCCGCGCCAGGCGCAGACCATCGAGAAGCGCACCCGCAAGGAATTCCCGCAAGGCATTCCGGCCTTCGGCACCGATGCGCTGCGCTTCACCTTCGCCAGCCTCGCCTCACCCGGCCGCGACATCAAGTTCGATCTTGCGCGCTGCGATGGCTATCGCAATTTCTGCAACAAACTGTGGAATGCAACGCGTTTCGTGCTGATGAACTGCGCCGGCAAGGACACTGGACTGGATGATGCGCTGCCGGTTGAATTATCGACCGCCGACCGGTGGATGATCAGCCGTCTGCAACGCGCGGAAGCAGACGCGCAACAGGCTTTCCGCGACTACCGCTTCGACAATCTGGCGCGCAACCTCTACGAATTGATCTGGGACGAATACTGCGACTGGTACGTCGAACTGGCGAAAGTGCAGCTATTCACCGGAAACGATGCCCAGCAGCGCGGAACACGGCGGACCCTGGTACGCGTACTGGAAACCATTTTGCGGCTTGCGCACCCATTGATTCCGTTCATTACCGAGGAGCTGTGGCAGAAGGTTGCGCCGCTCGCGGGAAAAAACGGCAACTCCATCATGCTGCAGCGCTACCCCGTGCCGCAGCCGGAGCGTATCGATGAGGCCGCCGAAATGGATATCGCGACTCTCAAACAACTGGTGACGGCCTGCCGCACGTTAAGAAGCGAGATGGGTATCGCCCCTTCGCAGAAACTGCCGTTGCTGGCGCAAGGCGACCAGGCGCGCCTCGTGACTTATACACCCTACCTTGCCGCGCTGGCGCGTCTGTCGGAAGTGGTGATCGCCAATCCGCTGCCCGCAGCTGACGCGCCGGTTTCGATCGTCGGCGAGTACCGGCTCATGCTCAAGATGGAAATCGATCTGGCCGCAGAACGCGAGCGGCTCAACAAGGAACTGGCCCGGCTCGAGAATGAAATCCACAAATCCCAGACCAAGCTCGGCAATCCGGGATTCGTCGAGCGCGCACCACCGCCGGTCGTCGCGCTGGAAAGACAGCGGCTCGAAAAATTCAGCTCGACACTGGGCGAGGTCAGACAGCAACTCGCCAAGCTCGGCGCAGCATGAATAAAATGGACAGGATTTACAACACAGAAATATTATTAAAAACAAGAAGTTGAATTTATCCTGTTAATCCTGTCTAGTTCTGTAAATCCTGTCTATTTCCAGATTGGGCGCAAAGCATGAAACACTCGCTGCGCGCATTCCGCCACCGCAATTACCGGCTGTTTTTTTCCGGCCAGTCGCTGTCCGTGATCGGCAGCTGGACCCAGCAAATCGCGATGAGCTGGCTGGTCTACCGCCTCACCGGATCAGCGTGGCTGCTGGGTGTCACCGCGTTTGCCGGACAATTTGCGATCCTGCTGATTGCACCGTTCGGCGGCATCTGGGCCGATCGCCTCGACCGGCGCAAACTGCTGATCGTGACTCAGGGCCTGGCCATGGTCCAGGCCATCGCTCTGGCCGCCCTGACCTACGCGGGGCTGGTCGAGGTATGGCATGTCATCGTGATGGCCATGCTGCTGGGCGTGGTGATTGCCTTCGACACGCCGGTGCGCCAGTCCTTTACATCGGAAATGGTGCCCTCCAAACAGGATCTGCCGAGCGCCATCGCCTTCAACGCCGCCATGCAGAACGGCGGACGCATGATCGGACCCACCATAGCCGGCATCCTGCTTACGATCTCGAGCGAGGCTTTCTGTTTTCTGGCCAACGGCATCTCCAAACTTGCGGTCATTGCCAGCCTCACCATGATCGTGGTCGCACCCCACGTCAAGCCGCTGACAAAAACCCGCATGTGGACCAGCTTCAGGGAGGCAGTGGTGTATGCCTGGGACCTGGTGCCGATCCGGCTGCTACTGCCGATGGTGGCGCTGCTGAGCTTCATGGTGACGCCCTATCTGACGTTGATGCCGATCTTCGCGGCAGAGATATTCACCGGCGGTGCCGATACGCTGGGTTTCCTGATCAGCGGCGCGGGCTTTGGCGGCATCGTCGGCATGGTCTACCTTGCATCACGGCGCGATGTGCGCGGGCTCGCGCGCTGGATCGTGTTCGCCTCTGCGCTCGCCGGCGCGGCCATAATCGGTTTTGCCTATTCGCGTCTGCTGCCGTTGTCCCTCGTCCTGATCACGTTAACCGGCTTTGGCATCATCATCGCCGCAAACTCGACCAGCCAGATTCTGCAAACCATCGTCGCGGATGACAAGCGCGGCCGCGTCATGAGCTTCTTCGTCATGGCCTTTCTCGGCATGCAGCCGATCGGCAGTCTTGCCGCCGGAGCGCTGGCGTCATGGATAGGCGCCACGCATACACTCGCGCTGGGCGGCATGTGTACCATCGCCGGATCTTACGTGCTGTGGCGCAAGCTGCCCCTGCTAAGACAACATATCCAGCCGATCTATACCCGGCTCGGCATTATCCCCACGCAATCTCCGGACTAGTTAAACATTGCCGCAATGGCGGTTTGAGCTCATGGCGTTGCCGCGCCAGCGGTGCTCAGGATAGACTGGGCACCTATGCGGTGTCATGGAAAAACATGGATTTGATAACTGTGGTGGCGATGGCGGCGGGTCTGGGCTGGGCCAGCGGCATCCGGCTGTACGCCGTGCTGTTCTTTCTCGGCCTCCTGCACTACACCGGCGTATATGCGCTCCCGCCCAACCTGCAGGTGCTCGCTCATCCCACCGTAATGGCGATATCGGGTTTTTTGTTCTTCATCGAATTTTTTGCCGACAAGATTCCTGCCTTTGATACGCTGTGGGACGCGCTGCACACCTTCATCCGCATTCCGGGCGGCGCACTGCTTGCCGCAGCTGCAGTCGCAGGCGGCGATCTCGCTCTCGGCATCGCCGCCGGCCTGCTGGGCGGCACAATGGCCGCGGGCAGCCATCTCACCAAATCCGGCAGCCGCGCACTGATCAATACTTCGCCGGAACCGTTCAGCAACTGGGCAGCCTCCTTCAGCGAAGATACGCTGGCATTGGCCGGTTTATGGGCGGCATTGAAATATCCGCTGGTTTTTCTCGCGCTGCTCGCACTGTTCATCCTGTGCGCTTTGTGGCTGCTGCCCAGGTTGTGGCGCGGCGTAAAACGCATGTTTGCAACGATCCGGCGTTTGCCCTAGCAGCCTGTCGGATTTGGCTCCCATTCACCGGAATGGCGTTCATTTAATCCCAATCTTTGGTGTTTTTCATTTTAGGAGTTTGTCGGACTTGGCCCCGACAAACTCCTGACGCATAACGCTACTCACCGCCCCAGCCGTACTGTTCGCAAAACAGCTTCATTTTATCGACAATCTCGGCGTGCTCGAAAAAGCGGTCAGCGCGGGATAGCCTTGCTTCGTCGCGTACTGCGGGCGACCCACCGAAGCAGATGATGGCGATGTTGAGCATCATCTCCATCCGGACCTGGCGGATGATATCGAGCGCATCGTATGACTCGTGATCGTCGAGGTCGAGCAGGATGAAGCGATATTGCAGGATGTCGTGGAATCCGCCCAGAGTCGCGAGGTCCGAAGTTACCGCCATCTCCCAACCGGAAGGCAATGCGTCGCTCAGACGGGCAACGAGGGTCTTGTCTGCGCTTATCACTATAAAGCGACGTTGCAGGCGCGAGGCCGGAGTCGGTATGGTCATGGCTAGTATTTCCCAGGGAAGAACGGCGGCCGGCGGCCCACCAGGCTTTCCAGTAGTACGGGCTCGGCGTCGGTATGGTTGACCACCTTGCCCGCAGCCAGCGCCTGCCGCAGACCCGACAGGCCAAACGCCGCCCCGCCCGCCGCAATACTCCTTAACCATGCTCTTCTCGAATTCACACGCATCCGTCCTTATAAACGCAGTTCATACGCTCAGTCAGTGCGCAGCTGTTGGCGAACAACCGTACCATCGCGCACCAGGCTCAACTCTGTGCCGCATGCCAGCCGTCGCTCATGGAGAAACATGCCTGCCTTGAGTTTCAATCCGTCCTTCACCATTCTTGTGCCGCCAGCTGCTGCTTGCGCGGACTCCGGCAGTTCCAGCAATGCGTCTTCACGTGCCGCAAACTCCGCCGCGCTCAAGGCGGAATCGGCGAGCTGCCAGCCGAGCGCCTTCTCCACCGCATCGCGAAACGCTGCGCGCAACTCGTTTTCCCCCGGCGGCGGCTGATGGCTTTCCCAGTCGGTCATCGCCTGCGCCAGCGCCGCCAGCAGCCATGCGCGGAACTCGGATGATGGACTGGCGATGCATCGCGCAAAGCGTTCGGCCGGGAAGCGCAGCAGAAAGCTGCTTGCGAATACCGCGCAGCAACCGATGGTCGCTGCGCCGCTACCGGCGATCTTGCGTCCGGCAAGCCACAGATCCTGCTCGCAGCGCCCGACCGGTAATCCGAAGTGGTGATACGTGGCCAGCGCGGGCGCAAGCCCCCACCCGAACCAGTCGGCAGGGCGCGGCGGCGCCTGTTCCAGCGGCACGATCAGCACAAAGCAATATTGCGACTCATCGACCCACACCGCGCCCCCACCGAGCGGCCGCGTGATCACCGGCACCTCAAGCTCCGCAGCCAGTTCGGCGCAACGATCCTGGCTCTGCCCCAGCGAGATATGGGGCGGGCTGCGCCCCCACATGACTACCGGCGGGTCATCACGCTGCAGCACATCGGCGATGCCCGTGTACGTCGCGTGAAACAGCGCCGGCTCGACCAGCCCAATATCCACAAAGCGCGCAGCTCTCATTACGATGCGGAATCACCGCGACTGATATTACGAATATATAATATAATCAATGTGTTATATTCTTTTTCCAGTATGACTGAAATCAACCCGCCGCACCCATTCCGCACCCGGAATTCTGCTCATCACCTTCCTCCTGGTAAAAAGTCAGCGTGACAATGACACTTCGGGCTATTGCGTATCAGTTGCTCTTGTCGCCCGCCTTGAAAAACTTCTCAAAGTAAAACTCGCGTTTGGCCAGCGCTTCCAGTTCGTGCGCTCTATGCCCCATGCCTTCGCGCAAGATCGCCCCCAGATGCTCGCCCTGCTCGGCATCGAGCACATGGATCTGCGAGGCGAAGGGCATGCCGTTCAGGTCCTCGTCGATCCTGATGATCTCTGCCGCGAGTCCTTCCAGAGGCTGCAGAAGCAGCAGCCAGGCTTTGCACTCCGGGTCTTCGGGATCGAGCGGGCTCAACACGATCTTGCCCAGCCACGCCAGCCGCGCCACCTGGTTGAACAGACGGATGTCGAGCTTCTTGCCCTTGCGGTATTTGTTGAGCGCGTTTTTGATCTGGCCGATGTCGGTCACAGCGATGGTCTTCATCTTCAGCTCCTGGCGTGCGCCTAGGATATCACCCGCGTCTTGCGCGCAAAAGAAAAGGGCTGTGATACACAGCCCTTTTCACTTCCAATCTAAGAAAATTCCAGGTTACATTTTCCAGCCGTAGGCGATGCCGAAGGCGTCCTGATACATTTTCAGCGATTCGGTACCAAAATTCGCGCCGCCGGTAAACGTCGTGAGGGCGGACGGCCCGGTGACCGTATTGCTGAACGCGTGCATGTACGCCAGGGTCAACTCGCCACCGCTGGTGGTCTTGTAAGTCAGTCCTAGCGTCAGGTGCTTCTCGACCACGCCGGGGGCGATGATGTTGAAGGTGATGTCATCGGCCGTGGTTCCTATGGGCGACTTGCCGTAGTTGAACCCGCCGCGCAACGTCATGTTATTGCTGTACTGGTATTCCACGCCGACTTTGAATACCGTCTGATCCTGCCAGCGGAAGCCAGAACCACAGTTCGAACCAAGCGGACAGGCGGGCGGCGCTGAAAGGCTGTTAAGAACGCCGTTGGCGATAGAGGTGATTTTGCTGTAATTGATGCGCTGGATGTCGAAGGCCACCAGAGTCTTGGGCGACGCCTGCACCGCGATTCCCAGGTTGTAGTTCTCGGGTATGTCGAATCCACCCTGTTCGGCAAACAATTCCTTGTATTTGTCGAATTTGCTCATTTTCATTTTGGTGGAATAGGCCGCCCCCAAACTGACGGTGTCGGTCAGCTTGCCCATCCAGCCCACACGCACACCCCACCCGGTGGAACTGTCGTAGCCCTGGTTGGTGAGGTTGTTGATGGTGCCGCTGGCTGTCACAGCGGAAAACGCCTGCAGGCCATCCGCCTTGAACCGCTGATAGCCCAGCAGCGGGGATATGCCGATCGAATGCTGGTTATTGAGTTTATATGAGGCGGTGGGGGCAACGATGAGCTGCATCATGTCCACGCCCAGTCTGCCGCAGCCCCCAAGCATGTTAGCCGGAGCACCAGCGCAGCCCGGGAAAAAAGAAGGGCCGGCCAGCGTAGAGTTAAAGTCGGTATTCATGCCGCCGTTACCGTAGACGGTAACCCCCAGCGACAGGCTGGCATTCATCATTTTGTTGTAGCCGAATTCCGGGATCAGGAAATAGTTGCTGTCGCTATCAGCAGTCCCGTTGTACAAACCACCGAACCCGGTCTCGCCCTGCCGCGACACCGAGCGCCGCGGGCTGAACAGGTCGGCGCCAAAGTCGATGCGGTTACCCACCCAGACCATGCTGGCGGGGTTATTTGCGCCACCGAATGTATCGACTGCCATTGCGGTTGCAGCCCCGCCCATGCCCTTGGCCTTCATGCCATAGCCGTGCGAAAAATAACCGTTGGTGGCAAATGCAAATGCCGGTGCGCAACACGCGGCGACTACTGCCAACTTGATACCGTTCTTCAGTTTCATGACGCTCCCCCTTCTGTAGATGTTGCGTTACGATCAAATATACAAGCTGACGTCGGAATCCTTTGCTATGGGCAGGAATGAGGCCGCACCGACATATTCAGTAACCTCAGGAATAAAATCTGTCTTGTCGTAGCCGAACAAATCAACGGTCATCTGGCAGGCGATCATGTTGACGCCAGCCTCGAGTGCCAGGCTGCGCAACTCACCGATCTCGGCGACGCCGGCGTTCTTGATGGTCTGCTTCATGAGGCCGGTCGCGAGCGCCTCGAATCCGGGAATCCCCGCCTGCACCAGATTCGGGATGTTCCACTTGATGCCGCGGAACCATTGAGGGCCGAACGGCATTTTCATCGGCATCGCCGGGTTGCCGAGCGGACTGACCTGCGCATCGAGGTCTTTCTTCAGCAGGTTGAGTCCGTAGAAGGTGAAGAATACCGACACGTTCCAGCCAAGAGCGGCGGCGGTGGAAGCAAGAATGAAAGGCGGGTAGGCCCAGTCCAGCGTGCCCTTGGTAGCGATGATGGTCATTGACGGCGTCTTGTTGGCCGCAATTTCTTCCAGCTTTTTCGGCAGCAGCGCATCCAGCCGCTTCTCAATGATCTCGTCGATGCGACTAAGTTCTATCATTTCCGACATGCCATTCTCCGAGTCGATGGTTCTGTCCAGCAGGACTCACTGGTTAAATAGTATAGATACAGTTTAATAATATGAAAATATGCTTATAAACAGTAAGGTTTTGACAAGACAGAATAAAAACTATATATTACAACGAGTTACATGCGTATTTCCCGATAAATAATGAACCAACCTCTTTTTATAAGGCGAACAAGTGTCGCGCTTACGCAACATCACGGCTGTTTAAAGCCGAAATCTCATGGCCGCCTTAATTGGTTTTCACTTGGCGGGGCATGAAGCCGCATCGCCCGGCACCTTGCCCACCAACAGCAGGAAGTTTCCGAATGGCCCCATATTGCCCATCGCTTCACCCATGGGACCGTCGAAACGCAGGCGCTGGAAGAACATTGCGCGCATCGGGCCGTATTCGCCTTTGCCCATTTCAATCCAGCGGGGCGTGTCCGCCCACATCAGATAGTCGATATCGGAATCGAGTTTCGTCTCGGCCTTCCCGCCGTATACACAAGCCGTTTTGCCGTCCTTCTCGCTTACACGCAACTCCACGCGCGCACTGCCTTCACAATCGTTGCGGTAAATCTGCATTACTTTAAAACCGCGTTTTTTGTCGTTCTTGATCCATCCCGATTCAACCAGATCCTTGGTCAGGACCGGATCAGCATTCCAGGCTTTGCACATCTCCTGCGCCCAGTCGGGCGCCATCATCACCGGCGCGGCCTGCCCTATCGACGATACCAGCGCTAAAACTAATCCCGCCCACATCACATTTTTCATAATCCACCCCAATGGTTGATTAAAAAATTCGAATGCCCCTCGTCTGGTCTACTCTCCAAGAGTTTCAGTTTATCAGCAGATTATCATTTAATGATATATCTGGTTGTGATCGGTATCAAAGAACGGACCATTTTTTTAATTTTCGGTGCGCTTACGGCGCGGTATTATCCGAAACCCGGCCTGCGCCTGTCTCACAATCCCGCTTTGACGTCTTCGTCATTCATCTGCCGTCGCACGCGCGCGATATCGCGGCGCTTGAGCGCGAAGGGGAAAGACAGGATATCGGTCGGGCTGGAGTCACCATAGGGGCGGTTGCACGCCGACACGTCGTCCGACTTGCCCGGGCAGCCCGAGGTTTGGAAGGGGGTTCCAGAATTGATCAGCGCCTCGAGTTTGTCCTGAGTCACACCGAAACCCGTGACGCGACCGCTGTCATCGAATTCCATGTCGCGGAAGCTGCCGCCTGCATAGTCGATGATGTAGCGCGCGAGCTGCACGCGCCGCCACTGGCCGCGATCCACCGGCGGCCAGTCCTCCATCAGCGAGCCGCGTTCCGGATAAAACGCGAACATGTGATTGTGCCCGCCCAGGTCGCGGATTTTCTGCGCGACCTCCAGGATCTCGCGCTCGGTCTCGCCCATGCCGCCGATCAGATGCGCGCCGAATTTCTCCGGCCCGTACACTTCGGCCGCCCACTCGATGGCGCGCCAGTAGTGCTCGTACTTGTGCGGACTGTCCACGCCTTTGCCGCGGGTGCGCTCAAATATTTCCGGCGTCACCGCATCCAGTGCGACAGTAAATATATCGGCGCCCATATCGCGCATGCGTAAGAGGTCGGCTTTCTCCAGCGTCGTCGGGTTGGACAGGATCGACACCGGAATCTGCGGCACGTTTTTGACCCATTTTTCGAGCAGCGCGAAAGTGTCGGCGTTGGAGTTCGGATGGGTGATCATCGAGATGCACATGCGCTGGAACTGGCCTTTGTCGGCGCCGGCTTTGACGCGTTCGATCACCTCGTCGTAGCGCGCGGTCGGCCAGTCGACGCGGATGAAATTCCGGTCCGCGTAGTCGCGCGATTCCTCACGGTGGCGCGCCAGGCCGCAGTATGCGCAGTTGGCGCGGCACCCTTCAGGATAAGTGACCAGCAGATTCAGACAATGCGTGCACGAGGTGCGGTGCATCTTGCCCGCCACCAGGCCCAGCGTAATCGCCGCCGCCGTGCTCATCTGAACGTATTCGGGAGAGCGCATCTCAGGCGTTTTGACGTGGTAGTCGGGGCGGTAAAACCGGATAGGCTGCATCTCTTCGATAACTGAACTCATAAAAAGCCTTAAATAGACAGGATTAACAGGATTCTTCGGGATTCACAGGATTAATGCTTAGAATTCGATGCTGTCGCGGATGGCGGCGATGCCGGCCGCAGCGCACACGTCGTCGCGGTCGCCGCCCGGCGCACCGGAGACCCCGATTCCGCCCAGCAGCGTGCCGCCGCCTTCGATCATCAAACCGCCCGCTACCACGGTAACGCGCGGACGATGGCGGATACCGCTTTGCTGCATGCCGGGTTGCGTCACCCGATCCAGATCAGCTGTGTTGGTCCTGAACGACACCGCGGCCCATGCCTTGTCTTCGGCCATGCTCGGCGTGTGCGCGCCGGCGAACCGGTCGCGCAGCATGACTTGCGTGTTGCCGCTGCGGTCGACCACCGCCACGGCCACCTGATACCCTTCGTCGCGGCACTTCTTCAGCGCCGCCTGAGCCGCTTTCAGCGCGGTCTCCGGCGTCATCATCTTCACCGCGAACGTCGCATCCTGCGCCTGTACTGCGCTCATGCCCAGCGCAAAAGCGCAGGCCAGCGCAAGGCCGGGCGCTTTCAATTGTTTCCGCTTCATTTCTGCTGCTCCTCCTGTTCGCGCTTTTTATCAACCGACTGTTGCAGCACTTGCTCCACTTTTTTTGATTTTTCCATCGCCTCGCGCTGCGTCTTTACCAGGTCGGGCGGCGTGTTGCCGCTGTTGCATGCAGCGAGCAACAACAAGGTCATCAGAATCAAGCCGCGTCGCGACATGTCTCACCTCCGGAATAATAATCAGCAAAAGCGATCCAGCCGCGGCGATGAACGGCATCGCATTTCGCAGCAGGCGTATTCCATGCGTGTTCGAGTTCGCGTCGCCTCTCGACTGCGCGCGCCAGCGACTCCGCGTACTGGTCGCGAATATCCTCTTCGTAATCCGCAAGCGCATTTTGGTTGCCTTCATGCAGCAATGCGCATGCCGCCTCACCTGCGCGCTCGCCGGAAACCACGGCGGCGGCGATGCCGGCGCCGGTAATCGGGTGCGTGAGTCCGGCGGCATCGCCCGCAAATATCACATTGCCGACGACCAGTCGCTCGCGCATGCCACCGACCGGAATGGCGCCGCCGGTGCGGAACAGTATCTCGCCGCCCACTCTGCCTGCATCCACCAGCTGCCGGTGCAGCGCATCGAGCGAAGTTTTCATGTCGGCGCAAAAGCGCGGATCCATGCCCAGGCCGAGATTGGCGCTCGCCCCTTTCGGGAACAGCCAGGCATAGCCACCGGGATAGGCCTCCGACAGCCAGATATCGGTGGCGGCATAAGGGGAAACCAGCGGCACGGTGTATTGCCGGGTATTGACCGTGGCCAGTCGCGGCAGTCCCAGGGCCCCGGCTATCATCGAATGCGGGCCGTCGGCGGCAATCAGCAGCCGGTAATGGATATGCAACGTGCCGAGCGGCGTGCGCATGGTTGCTGTCGAAGCCCGCGCGTCCAGATCGGTTACAACGCTGTCCGTGTGCATAGTCGCGCCCGCCTCTTGTGCGGCGCGTGCCAGCGCCTGGTCGAAAGCCGCACGGTCCACCATCAAACCCGAAAAAGGCGTGGCGACTGCGGCGCCCGAAGGCAACATGCTTTTCATGCCGGAAATTTTCTGCAGCAGCACGCCGGCGGACTGGGCATGGCGCGACAAGGGCAGCGGGATAAATTCGGCACACTGCACCGGCACCCCCACCGTTTTCTTTTTCTCTATGGCCACGACGGCGAGCCCAAGACGCGCCGCAGTAGCTGCTGCAGCGCCGCCGCCGGGCCCCAGCCCCACCACCAGCACATCACAGTTCACGGTCATCATGGGTGCGGCATGAGCAGCGGTTGCTTGAGCGCCAGCCGCAGCACGGCAATAAAATCGTCGGGTGTCAACGACAGCATATCAACCTGGCGTTCGGCAAAGAAGGTGCGGATGCGCGGCTCGACCTTGTCGAGCGGGGTGTCGCGCAGCGTCGCTTCCAGATCGGCAATGGTGCGGCGCGGACTCACGAAAATATCGCCGGTAAACCACACCTGCCTGAGGGTACGGGTCAGCGTGTCGAAGCTGGCTGCAACACGCAACAGCCCGCCCGCAAATTTCTGCACCGCTTCCAGAATCGGCATGCCGGAAGCCGGCCGCGACGCCAGCGCTATCCAGTCGGACGTATCAATCTCGCGCAGCGCCACCTGATAGCGCGCATGCTCGGAAAGCGTCAGTTCATCTTCGTGAAATTCGACGTCGAACTCGCTTTCGAACGCTTCGGTGAGATTACGCCGGATCTGGCCGACATCGGGCTGGCGACCCAGCAGGTCTTTCAGGTTGGCTACACGCTCGCGTGCCGAGGCGATGGCCTTGTCGGACAGTTTTTCCGCCGGGATGCGCAATACGCGCAGCATTTTCTCGACGTCGAACTCGATCAGCAGCGTGCCCTGGAACAGCAGCGCGTCGCCGTCGAATGCGCCACCGGTGCCGGAAATCTTGCGCCCGTCGACTTCGATGTCGTTGCGCGGCCGGTAGCGCGCATCCACGCCGAGCGCGCTGATGGCGGTGGCCGCGGCATGGCAGATGCGCCTCGATATGGACTGCATGTCGGAGGTGCCGACATCGCGCTTGTGCAGATAGAGTTCCCAACCGATCTGGGTCTCGTCGAAGTAGATCGCCCCGCCGCCGGTGATGCGCCGCTGCACCGCAATGCCATTGGCCTTGCAGTAATCGAGGTTGAGTTCCTGCTCGGCGCTCTGGTGATAACCGAGCAGCGCCGAGGGCGTAAAGCGCAAAAAGCGCAGCGTGCTGGGAATCTCGTCGGCCTGGCGCGCTTCGAGCAATGCCCGATTCAACGCAATATTTTGCGCTGGGGGCCGCAGACCAGTATCCAGAACTCTCCAGTATTCCATATAATAATCAGATAGTTACAACTTTAATGCCGGACAAGCGCGCATCCGGCGCACGGGCGCGGGCGCGCTCCTTCTCGATGATGCGCTGCACGTCGATCGCGATGCCCTGGTCTTCACCGAGCGCCAGCACTTCATCACCCAGCGCGATGCTGCAACACGCCGGTGTGACGCGCACTTCACGCTCCAGGCGCGCGGCGAGCTCGACCATGCCGTCGGCGGGATGGGCGATGCCGTTGAGTCCCGCCATTACCGCATACGCATCGATCTGCATTTTCGCCCTGCCCGGCGGACGCGCGCAGCCCAGCAGCAACGGCAGGTCTGGCAACATTTCGCGTGCATCCATGAAAAAACGCCCCACCTGGTGCGCATTGGGCGTCACAAACGGACGCGCCGCGGGCGCATAGAACGGCATCACCACCACCAGCACCAGTGCATCGGGCCGGTGGCGTTTGACCATTTCCAGCGCGTTCCACTCGCCGAGCATGCGGCCGTAATGCAAGCCGATCACGATGTGGGGGACGACCTTGAGCGCAGTCTGCGTGAGATGTTCGAGCGAGCGCTCGAAATCTTCCACGCTGCGCTTGAGGTGATAGACCTGGGCCACGGTGTCCTGCGCGCCGATTACATCCATCATCGCCGCATCGACGCCGGAGGCTTCCATGCGCTGCGCGATATCGCGGTCAACCAGTGCGGTATGCATGGCGATCTTGAACGCCGGAAAAGCGTCTTTGATGCGGCGTATGGTCGGGTAGAACGCGTCGTATTCGACTTCGTCACGGAGATTGGAGCCGCCGGTGAGCAGCATGCCCTGCGCGCCGCCGGTGATCTGTTCATTGACGACCCGCCACAGCGCCTCGGGGGTGCGCGCCGGGATCATCGGTTCGAGAATTTTCGCCTTGCAGTGATCGCACGCAAGTTTGCACTCGCCGCCGGTAATGGACACCGCCGGCCACGCGCTTTTGCCGCAACCGGCCAATTCGGACGTGGCGTAGGCCTTGAACGTCGGGGTATAGAAATTGATGCGCGCAGCGGACTCTGCGCTCATTCCCGCGCGTCGCTGCTGCAGATCGGCCACTATCCGCGAATCGAGATCGATGCCATCGAGCGGCTCGATATTCCCGACAATGTCGAGCCAGGAGGATTTCACCCTTCACCCTTCACTGCCGTCAGGCGCAACCGGCGAATCCGTCGGTATTCATTTTTGCTTCGAATGCAGCGGCCACCGCGCCGCCCGTGATGAGCGCTGCCGAGTCCCCGTCCCAGTTCGCGGGCTTCAGTTTCACCATCCAGCCCGAGCCATAGGGATCGGTATTGATGGTGCCGGGACTGGAGGTCACCGCCTCGTTGATCGCCACCACCTCACCGGATACCGGCGCTTTCACCGGACCCACCCATTTTCCGGATTCGACGGTCGCCGCGGATTTGTTCTGCTCGACGCTGCGGCCGACTTTTTTCGGCGTGCACGATACGATCTGTCCCGCCAGTGCCGCGGCATACACCGTCATGCCTATGGTCACGGTGCCGTCGTCTTCGCGCCGCGCCCACACATTGTTTTCGACGTTGTAATAAAGATCGTCCGGAATATTGCAGCCTTTGACTGTTGCCATGATGCCCCCATTTAAATGGACAAGATTAACAAGATTTTCCGAGATTCACAGGATTAAACCGATTCGAGCGGACTTGCCATCGAAATCGTTATTCTAATCCTGTCCATCCTGACGAATCCTGTAAAACCTGTCTATTTATTTTCAAAAAAACAGCGCCTTGTCGCAGCTCAGAATCAGGTCCGCGAGCACGCCGCCGCTCGAGACCTCGTCCACTTCAGCGATGACATTCTCGACCTCCATCTCGTAGCCGGGCAGCGCCGGCTGGCACAGGTAGAGCTTGGCGCCGGCGGACTTCGCATCGCGCATGAACTCGATTATTCTCTTGCCGCCGTCCATCGCAGTCAAATTTTCGGGCACGCCCTTCTGGCACAGCTTAACGCCCTCCATGGTGAAAAAAACCTTCACATCGGCATCCATCGAGGCCAGAATCGCAGCCATGTAAAACGGCGTGGCGCAGCGGTGCGGCGTAGACGGCCCGCTGGTCATCACGATGACCACCGACTTCTCGTCATGATCGAGATAGTGTTTCTCAGCCATTCGGACTCTGTCTCAAGTTTCCCTAAAACCTTTGAAACCGCCGATGAACGCGGATATACGCCGATAAAGATCAAACCCAGATAAAAACAACAGACAGAAATAACGGGATTTAAAACATTTTATCCCATGAATCCCGTTCTTATCGGTTTGATTTTATTTGCGTTCATCGGCGTTCATCGGCGGTTAATCATTTTTTTAGTTTACAGCCGTTTGCACCGGATATCCTCGCGCCGGCAGCGTTCGCAATACCCCGCAAAGGCGGCCTCGCCAGTTACCAGGACGCCCAGCGCCTCCTGCTGCCGCACCGGACGAACATGGGCGATCCATGCGTCGTAGGGTTGTATATTGAGCAGCGCCGGATTGTCCAGCACCTCATGATTGGCGTTGACGATGTTGCAGTCAAACAGGTTAGGCACTGGTCCCGCCCATTTTCCGCTCTCGACGGTGGCGACAGGTTTACCGGCGGGTCGCAGCGTGCCTGGTTTTCTGACCCTTACGTGCAGGATCTTGCCGGCTATGGTCTGCGATATGTCGGTCATGCCCACTGCAAGCGTACCATCGTCCTCGACGAGCACCCAGATCTGGTATTGATCGTCGTAATAGAGCTCGGACCGAAATTCGCAACCGTTGCATTGCATACGCGTGAAGGGTAAAGGGTGAAGAGTGAAGGGTAGTTCGTGCTTGAGCGGTTGTCGAGGTCTTGCCCATCACTCTTTACTCATCACACATCACTCAAATCACGCCCTTCTCTTGCAGAAAGTCCAGCGAGTCGCTCACGTTTTCATGTATGGCCAGCTTGCGCGCCGACAGACCCAGCGCCAGGCCGAGTAGTTGGGTGAAATACAGGATCTTGACCTTGGTCTTGATGCCGAACTGGGTTTCAGCGCGGATCTGGTGCATTTCCAGGCCGGAATGGCAGGTCGGGCATTCCGTGGCAATCACTTCCGCGCCGGAGTCTTCCGCGGCCTGCAACAGGTTCAACACCAACTGGGTCGAGGTATCGGAATCGGACAGGGTGTGCGCACCACCGCAGCATGCGGTCTTGAGCGGGAAGTCAACGTTGACCGCGCCGGCAGCTTCCAGCAAATCATCCATGAAATGCGGCTTGTGCGACGACTCCGAACCCGGGCCCTGATCTTTTTCAGGGAAAATCTGGCGTGGCCGCGTGTACATGCAGCCGTAGTAATTCGCGATCTTCATGCCGTTGAGGCTTTTGCTGATGCGCTGCTTGACGCCTTCTGGCCCCAGTTCCTCCATCAGCCACTCGAGCAGGTGGATGGTGCGCACGTCACCCTTGTAGACCGGATCGCCGGCTTTTTGCGCGAGGTCCTGCACCGTCTGCATCGCCTCGGGTGAAGTCGCGCACTCGTACTCGGCCTTCTTCAGATTGTGATAACAACCGTTGCAGGGCGCCATCACGGTGTCGAAACCCATTTTCTCCGAGGCAATCGCCATGTTGCGCGCCGACATATAGGTCTGGAGCATGGGATGGATGTTCTTCACTTCCATCGCACCGCAACAGTTCCAGTCGGCAAGGTTCGTCATTTCGAGATCGAGCGCCTTGACCAGCGCCCGCGTCGAGCGGTCATAAGGTCCGCCCGAGCCTTCGAGCGCGCAACCGGGGTAGTAAGCTACTTTTGCCATGTTAAAAACCTTTATCAGCCACAGAGAACACAGAGGTCACAGAGGTCACAGAGAAAATACGGAAAACATCAAAACTCTGTGTTCTCTGTGTCCTCTGTGGCAAAAATCATTTAGATTCATGAGCGAGGCGTTTCTGTTCCTCGACATACTGCCGCAGCACTTCGCCGGTCCTGCCCCACGACTTGGTGCGCGGCTTGAACACCATCATCAGGCCCATTTTCACGGGCCCGAGCAGCGGCATGCGCGCCACAAACTTTATAATTTTTCCCTGCTTCAGCAGCGGCCACTTGTTCATGCGCGCGACCAGGATGCCGAGCCAGCCGTTCTTCACCAGTTCGACGATGTCCTGCCCGGTCTTCTTGAGGAAATTGTGAATGACCTCGGTATCCTCAATGCGGCCGCGTTCCAGGCACTGGCGCGCGAACTCCTCGTCGAACAGCGTCGAGTTTGATTTCTGCGTGTGGCCTTCGGCTTCCAGCCAGTGCTGCAACGCCTTCATCACGCCTTCCGGCCGCACGTCCTTGGGACAAATATTGGTGCACTTGTTGCACGACACGCACTGCCAGATGATGTCCTTGTCCTTGAGCAACTCGTCCTTCATGCCAAGATTGACGAGATAAATCCAGTAGCGCGGATTGAAGTCGGTGTTGATCGCGTACATGGTGCACGAATTGGTGCACGAACCGCACTGCCAGCAGCGGTGCACGTTCTCGCCGCCGCCGTAGCTCTGGATGGTCTTGTAGAAATCCGGATCATAGTCGCTGATATAACGCGGCTTGATCATCGTGTTCCAGTGCCCGGATACATCGACGCCGTCCACCACCAGTTTGTCGCTGGTGATCAGGTCTTCAGGCGCTATCAGCGATTTTTCATGTATGGCCATATGCAAAACCTTGTGAAGCGTAAGGAGTAACGAGTAAAGAGCAAGGAGTAAAAACGGGGATCATCATCGTCTCGCGCCTGAAGCCTCGTGCCCTTCCTTTTTTACCCGCGAGCGCCCTGCAGCGGACGGTGTGTCTATCCCCAGCAGTTTTCTCATCTGTTCGTACGCCGGCCCGCCGCGGCCGAAATCGGCGCCCAGGCTGCCTTCCGTGACCGAACGGAAATAAGTGGTGTAGGCCTCGGCCAGCACCAGGTCGATCCAGTATGGAATATCGCGGTAAATGCCTTGTTCCGCAATTTGCTCCGCCAGCCACTTGCGTCCGCCTTCGAACAATTCGGGCGTATTGCTGAAGGGAATTTCCCCCACGACATCCGCGCCGCGGATGAATTCGCGTAGCGCCCCGCTTTGCGTGCTCTGGTCCCATACCCAGCGTGACATCAGTGGATACTTGACCGGATCGCTGAAATGCACCATTTCGGAGGCAAAATCCCATGCCGCGCGCCTCACTTTGGCCGCCGCATTAATGCTGTCCCGCCCCATGCCTTCGGCCCCCGGCATGGCATCGACAAAGCCCTGGATACGCTGACCCAGCGGCGCGGCGCCATACAATAATTCTCCGACCAGGGCGGCAGCACTTGCTATGCCCATAGCCTCCAGCGCCGGGAACACGCGGCGGCGCGCAGTAAACACGCGCTCCAGCAACACCTCCAGGTCTTCCAGCGTCAGTCGCTCAATCCGGGACCGCTCCAGCAGTTCGGCGTAGACCTGGTGCTTGGCACCCAGGCTCGCCAGGTAAGCTTCGATACCGCCGTCCAGCCCGACCGTCGCCAGCATCCGGGTGAAGAACAGTGTGAACAGTTCGCGGTCAAGCGCCAGCGGCAACTCGGCCGGCCTGACCTGATCGGCGGCGACGGGTAACGCTGCTGCTTCGGGCTGTTTCCTGAACCAGAGCATCAGGCTGCTTTCTGTCCCAGGCCGGAGAGATCCCCCACGGCACGCACGGCCATGGCCAGCCCGTGAGAAATACTGGTGTCGATGTCTTCCGGAGCGAGTGCCGAACCACCGACATAGATGCCGCGACGGGTGCTGGCAAAACTGCTGGTGTACTGCTCGCCGCGGTCCAGGAACCCGTGTTTTTCGAGACCGACGCCGAACACTTTAGCGATCTGCGGATTGTCTAGATTGGGATCCATGCCGATCGCGTGCACCACCAGATCCATCGGTATCACGATCGGGCGCTTGACCAGCGTATCCTCGCCCTTGACCAGCAACCGCTTGTCCGGACCCTGCGTCACTTCGGCGATGCGCGCCTTCACAAACTTGGTGCGATATTCCTCCTGCGCCCGCCAGTAGTACTTGTCCTCGTACAAGCCGAAGGTGCGGATGTCCATGTAATAGATGAACACGTCGGTCTTGGGCGAGAGTTCCTTGATTTCCATTGCCAGGTTGGTCGACACCGTGCAGCAGATTTTAGAACACCACTCGCGCCCGATCTGGCGGTCGCGTGAACCGACGCACAACAGGATGCACACCCGCTCCGGCACGCGCCCGTCGGACGGACAGGCGATTTTTCCCGCAACCACCATTTGCTCGACCTGGGTGGTGGTCACGACATCTTCGTACGTACCGAAACCCCACTCGGGCTTGTTGATGGAATCAAAATGGGTGAAACCGGTGCCCAGGATGATAGCCCCGGCATTGACGGTCTGGCCATTGGACAGCGTCGCGCTGAAATTGCCGAAGTCCCCCTCGACCTTGGTTACGGTTGTGCTTTTATGGATGGTGATCCGCGCGTCGTCTTTGACCCGCTTGACCATGCGGCCAATCGCATCGCTGGCCCACTCGCCCGAAGGCACGAGCTTGGCGTAACCCGAAATGATGGGTGCCCCGCCCAGCCTGTTTTCTTTTTCGATGAGCACCACTTTCTTGCCGACCGAAGCCACGCCCGCAGCAGCCGACAGGCCGGTCGGACCGGCGCCGACGATCAATACCGTTTCGTTCATTCTTCTCTCCGTGAGATGGGAAGCGTAAGACGCGAGGAGTTTTAATATACGAGGCTTTACGCCTCACCCTTCACCCTTCACCGACTAATTGCCAGCGCCGGATCGTACAGATACTCGATCCGCCCGGCTTCGACTTCTTTCAGGTAAGCCTCGAAATTCTTCTTGGCCTCGGTCCACGAAATGCCCATTTTTTCGACCACTTCCTCGCACGGGCTGGCGTGCCACTGCAACTGCACGATCTTGAGCGGGTCGGCGCCGCAGGCGAGTGCTGCGAACTGGATGTCGGCCATGATGGGCACCGAGAAGTTCTTCTCGTGCGCCTTGCCTATCCACTGATTCTTGTCCATGGTGGTGATGCAGCCGGTATCGATGCCGAGCATGACGTCGGCGTTGGCTTCCTCGCGCGCGACCTTGATCTTGCGGTCCATGGTGAAGGAACGAGTGAACTCGCGTTCGGAAATAATATGGCGAAAACCGAAGCCGCAGCAATCGTACCAGGTCGAGTAGTCGATCACCTGGGCGCCCAGCGCCTGGGCCACCGAGGTGCCGACCGCGGTGCGGTTGCCGCCGAGCACGGTCGGGTCATAAATCGCATCCTCGTGCACCATTTTGTAATAGTGGCATGCGGTATGCACCGTGGTGCGGATGTTGGAAACATCGATCGTCTGAAGTTCGGAGGCGATGCGGTTGCGCATCACGTGCACCCACTCCGAGTAATGCACGATTTCTTCCGGGATCACCAGTTTGCCGTCGACCAGGCGCCCGAGTTTGGCGAGTATCTTGCGCACTTTTTCGCGCAGCTCAGGCGACTCGATCAGGTACTTGCGCACTTCCTTGTAGTTGCCGTAGGACGTGCCACAGTGCACCAGCGGGAAGAAATGGCCCGGCTCGTGACCATGGTTCTTGCCCGAAACGTAGGCCTGATGGAAATTGCGCAGGAACACCGCGGCGAGAGACTCGATATTGCCGATGCCCGATCCGTGATAGTTCCACGCCGTGCACGAGGTCTGATCGGTCTCGTCGAGATAATCTTTGCCCGGAACCATGCCGAGCTTGTTCATGGTCCACAACAGCGCAGTCGGGTAGCCGGGAATGTTGCCGCACTGGCCGCACGATTTGTGGTGCCACAACTGCATGGTGGGTATCTTCTTGTTCCAGCCGAACAGCGTCTTCACATCGATCGGCTGATGCGCATCGACTATGCGGTGGACGATGATCTCACCCTCTTTTTCAAGCGCCCACATATGGTCGCGCACGTCATCCATGCGCTCGCTCAGATCCATGGTGCGGCGGTCGACGTGCTTGCGCACCCACTCCGTCGCCTTGGCCGCGTCTGCCGGCGCCAGATTGGTGGGCTGGAAAAAACTGCCGTGGCCGGCCGTGCCGGTGCCGTCACTGGGATGCTGCGGGGTCGTCATGATCAACTCCTCCGGACGAATCTTGTCGTCCTGTGTGCTTTTAGTTTCGAAGCGCCGCTTGATGTCAGGCAATTTGCCGCAGGCGGAAGATCCGGACTACTCGTCCTTGTCCTCTCGTTCCGCCAGCAGTTCCTCATACTCTTCCCGCTTTTCCTCGATGAAGTCTTCGATAACATCGTACAAATTCTCGTCCATCACCGCCAGAGACTTCAGCACCCCGGTCATTTCCCAGATGGTGTACATTTCGACCGAAGTCTTGAGCGACACCTCCCACGCGGTATCGGTGGTCTGCAGCGTGCGCAGCGGAATGGCCTTGCGCAGCGTCTTGAGGTTGCCTTCCACTTTCTGGATGTTGGGGCCCCAGTCGGGAAAATGATCGGGCTGTATCATGTCCGGCGAAAGCTGGTTGCCGGTGGTGATGAGCTTCAGCATCACGCGTCCGAACGGTCGCAGCACGTCTTTCGCCGACTGCATGCCGTGCTTGATCGCGACTTCCCGCATGATTGCGACCAGGCCTCCTGGCGAGTTCTTGAACGGACAGCGTGCGGCGCAGGTCATGCACTGGGCGCAGGCCCAGATCTTTTCCTGCATGGCATCGTAGATCTGCTCGACATTCTCGGTCCACAGCAACTGCACGATTTCACGCGGGCTGTAATCGTAAAAATGCGCAGAGGGGCAGGTCGCTGTGCAGATGCCGCAGTTCAGGCAGCCGTTCAGCTCATGGTCGTAGCGGAAATCGCTCTTGATGTCCGCCAGGACTTCCTGCATTTCTGCGTACGTCGCCATTAATCAGACCCGGGAATCGCCGCTCATTTGCGTTTCATGAAGAAAATGAACTCTTTCTCCGCCGTGTCCGACGACAGCAACTCATTGCCGGTCTGCTTGCAGAAGGCCTGGAAATCCTTGACTGAGCCGGGATCCGTGGCCAGAATCTTCAGCACCTGTCCCGAGGTCATGTCGGTCAGCGCTTTTTTGGCCCGGAGTATGGGAAGCGGGCAATTCAGGCCCCGCGCATCAAGTTCCTTATCGAACTGCATGGATAACCTCACTTTTTTAAATTAGTTTACAATTAAACTCTAATATACTGTGAATCGATTCGAGTCGCAAGACAACAGTATTACTATAAAAACCCGTTGCCTGACGATGCGGCTATGACAACTTGCCGGCCCCGGGAGCAGCCGTTTTCTTCTGTGCCCTGATTTTATTATAAACACATACACCAAGCAGCGGCGCCAAACAGTAAATAGACAGCCCTATAATTCATAGGGTTATTCAACAGGAACGCCATGGACAAAAACGACTTCAAATCCGACACCCGTTACACCATTACCTGGCAGGCGCCCGATGGCAAAATACAGCCTGCGAATATCTACGTCTATCGTGTATTCGACAGTTTCCTGGTAACGCGTACGGCTGGCACCGACGGACTGCTGCGGAAAATCACCTACCCCGAGATACTGAAAATCGTTTCGGCGAAGGAAACTGAGCCGAACCAGCGCTACTGTGTGCCGGCACCGTTGCTGGATGAAAAGACATGGCGTGACCGTGTGGTTATGGAGCACTACTCGAGTTCACCCCGGCTCGGGAAGTAGCCGTCAGGCGCCGTGCGGCGGTGCGCTAATAAACGCTGATGTTGCGCTCCGCCAGCAGCTGAGACATCCGCGTATTGGCCATGCTCAGGCGGTCAACCAGCAGCTCAAGAAAGGCACCATGGAAATGATGCCGGCAGATCTCCGAGGCCTGCGCCAGTGTTTCGGCGCGGATTTCGATCACCGTGATATCGGCCATTGCCAAAACGCTTGCCGAACGCTGAAATTTCTGTTTGCCGAGATAGGCCATTTCGCCAAAGCATTCGCCGGCCTTGAGTACGTTAAGCAGTCGGTCTTGCTTGGTGACCTTGACCTCGCCTTCCGCAAGAATAAAAAAAGACGAGCCGACATCGCCTTCCTGGATCAGCACCTCATCACGCGTATGCTTGCGCCAGACCGCGAGCCGCATCACCTCCCACAGCTCGACATCGCTGAAATAGCGGAAAAATTCGAGCTTGCGCAGCGTGTCGAACTTCTCGCTTTCCGGTATGCCTTCGCGCGGCTTCTGTTGCACGCCGAGCGCGGAAACCAGGTCGTGGGAAAACTCCTCCCAGCTCTGATAGCGGTCGGCGATGGCTTTATGCAACGCGCGTTTCACGATCGCGTCTATCCGCGGCGGCACTTCATTGCGAAACTCGCTCGGCGGCGGGGGATCCACATTGATGATCTGGTAAATCATGCTGAAGTTGTTGGTGCCGTGAAAAGGCAGCTTGCCGGTAAGCAGTTGGTACATCACCACACCAAGCGAAAAAATGTCGGTCTGCTGCGTCAGCGGCAGCTCCTTGACCTGTTCGGGCGACATATATGCCGGGGAACCGACACCCGTCACCTGCGTGGTTTGCGAAGCCAGCGTCAGCGCCGCACCGAAATCGGATATTTTAATGTCGGACTCGCCGGACAACAGGATGTTGGCGGGCTTGATATCGCGATGGATCACGCCCTGGCGCGCAGCATAATCCAGTGCGCGCGCGCATTTGAAAATGATCTCGACAATCAACCGAATAGGCAGAAGGTTTTCGAAGCTCGTGAATTTCTCGAGCGTAGTGCCGTCGACATATTCCATGACGATGTAGCTCGCCTCGTCGTCGTCCACTGCGTCGTAAATCGCGACTATATGCCTGTGAGACAGCTTGCCTGCCAGTGATGCTTCAGTCACAAACAGCTTGCGGTAGCGTTTGCCGAGTTCCTTATCCCCGAGCGCTTCGGCAAACACCACCTTGATTGCGACATGGCGGTCCTGGAATGGATCAACGGCTTCGTAAACGACGCTGGTTGCGCCCTTGCCGAGTTCCCTGATGATTTCGTATTTGCCGATTTTCCGCATCGAATTCAGGCTCCACTGTAGGCCTGATAGTCAAACAAACACAATATCATAAAAGACATTATTGCTGTCGTTTCTCAAGCCCAGAAATCCCCCCGTATTAGCCATAATGCAGCGCTTGCGATAATTATTAGACTGGCTCTAGTGTATTACTCTACATATATGTAGAATTTACTACATGAATCACGAAGACCAAGCCTGGCTGGCCCTGATCATCAGCCTGCCTACGCGCAACGCCACCACGCGCATGCGCGTCTGGCGCAAATTGAAGGCCCTGGGCTGCGGCGTACTCCGCGATGGCGTCTATCTACTGCCACGTCATGATGGCGCGCGGCAGGCGCTAAGCGGTCAGGCGCAGGAAGTAATAACAGCCGGCGGTAGCGCTCATCTGGTGGAAATCAGCGCTATCGTGCCGCAACAGTCATCTGACTGGCGCTCTCTGTTTGACCGCAGCGCTGATTACGGACGACTGGCACAGGATCTACGTAAACTCAAGCCTGCGCGCAGAACCACCAGCCCTGACCAGCTTGCGCGCAAGATCACCAGCCTGCGGCGCAACTTTGAGGAAATCAGTGGCATCGATTTTTTCCCCGGCGGGGCTCGCGATCAAGCCTTCACCTTGCTCGAGGAAACCGAGCAGACAGCGCAAGCGCTGCACTCCCCCGATGAACCACGCGCCGCGTCAGGCGCCATTTCGCGTCTGAGCAAGACCGATTACCGACGCCGCCTGTGGGCGACCCGCAGACGGCCATGGGTCGACCGACTGGCAAGCGCGTGGCTGATCAAGCGATTCATCGACCGCTCCGCGAAATTCGTCTGGCTCGACAAACCACGCGACTGCCCGCCACGTGCAATCGGGTTTGATTTTGATGCCGCCTCGTTTACCCATGTTGGCAATCGCGTCACCTTCGAGGTGCTGATGCTGTCTTTCGGTCTCGACGCCGATCCCGCATTATCGCGTCTGGCCACAATCGTGCATTTTCTCGACATTGGCGGTATCCCGGTCGATGACGCCACAGGGCTCAAAACCATACTGCTCGGCGCGCAAGGTCGCTGCCGCAGCGATGACCGGTTGCTTGCCGAATCCCTGAAAATATTCGATTTCATCTACGGCGCTTACCAGGAGCAAACTTCCAATGACACATGACAACCGAAACGATGCGCCTCCCGCACCGGTCACTCTTGTCGAAGCGTTCTGGTACTGGCTCAGGCTGGGATTGATCAGCTTCGGCGGGCCCGCCGGGCAAATTTCCATCATGCATCAGGATCTCGTAGAGAAAAAACGCTGGATTTCGGAGCGGCGCTTCCTGCATGCGCTCAACTACTGCATGGTGCTGCCCGGCCCCGAGGCCCAGCAACTGGCGACCTATATCGGCTGGATGATGCACAAGACCCGGGGCGGCATCATCGCCGGCGGCTTGTTTGTATTGCCTTCGCTGCTGATCCTGATTGCACTGTCGTGGGTTTACATGGCTTTCGGCAATGTGCCCGCGGTCGCGGGCATCCTCTACGGAATTAAACCGGCCGTGACCGCCATCGTCGTGTTCGCGGCTTATCGCATCGGCACCCGGGCACTGAAAAACGGGGTGTTGTGGTCCATAGCCGCAGCGGCATTCATCGCCATTTTTGCGCTCAAGGTTCCGTTCCCGGTGATCGTGATCAGCGCCGGCATCATAGGCTACATCGGCGGCCGCTGGGCGCCGGACAAGTTTGCCACCGGCGGCGGTCACGGCGCTGCCGGCAAGCACTTCGGCGCTGCGCTCATAGATGACGATACGCCGACACCGGAGCACGCCTTGTTCAAATGGCCGCGCTTTACCCGCATCTGCGCCGCCGCGCTGCTGTTATGGGGCGGCGCGATGACGGCGCTGTTCGCGCTCTACGGCTGGGAAGGCACGCTCACCCAGATGGGCTGGTTCTTCACCAAGGCCGCCCTGCTCACCTTCGGCGGCGCTTATGCCGTACTGCCCTACGTCTACCAGGGTGGCGTCGAACACTATGAGTGGTTGAGTGCAACACAGATGATCGATGGCCTGGCACTGGGGGAAACCACACCGGGGCCGCTGATCATGGTGGTAGCGTTCGTCGGCTTTGTCGGCGGCTGGGTCAAGGAATTGTTCGGGCCGGACAGCCTGTTTGTTGCGGGCGCCACGGCCGCCGCAGTGGTCACTTACTTCACCTTCCTCCCGAGTTTTATATTCATCCTGCTCGGCGCGCCGCTGGTCGAAACCACGCACGGCGAATTGAAGTTCACCGCGCCGCTGACCGGCATCACTGCCGCGGTGGTGGGCGTGATCCTCAATCTCGCGGTATTTTTCGCCTGGCACGTGCTGTGGCCTGAAGCCACCGACGCCGCTCCATTTTCCGGACCGTTCGAGTGGGCAACGCTCGCGATCGGCGCAGCCGCATTCATCGCGCTGTTTCGTTTCAAGGCCGGCATCATCCCGCTGATCGGCGCCTGCGCCGCAGCGGGCCTTGTCTACACCCTGGCCAAGCCGCTGCTTGGCATATAAGGAGGTGACATGAACCGGACCATTACTTCAGCCGAACTCGCGGTGCTGCTAGAGAATCATGCCGAACTCATCGTGCTCGATCTGCGCAGGACGGCCGACTTCGAGGCCGACGCATTCATGGTACCCGGCGCAC
>JAUXMZ010000036.1 GCA_030683105.1 Burkholderiales bacterium
GATAACTGGCGGGGCGGGCGCGGACAAGCTCACCGGCAACAGCGGCAACGACCACTTCATTTACCTGGCCGCTTCTGATTCTCCGGCGAATTCGGGCTGGGATCGCATCACCGATTTCACCCAGGGCCACGACAAGATCGACCTCGCAGCTTTCCGTGGGGACGCCGATCTGGTTTGGAGCGACGACAACGTAGCCACCGAATTTGGAGTCTGGTTTACGAACTCCGGGAAAAGCACGTTCGTCTACGCCGATACCGACGGCGATGCTGTCGCCGACCTGAAGATTGAGTTGGAACACACGCGCGGCCTCAATCTCACTATCGACGACTTCATCGGAGTCAGCGACACGCCACCGCCGCCGCCGGAGAACAGCGCGCCGGTCGCGGTCGCCGACAATATTATTACAAATGCCGATTTCTCGGCCATCGTCATTCCGGAATGGGCGCTGCTCGCGAACGACAGCGATCCGGACGGCGATCCGATCGACGTCATAAATGTAAGTGGAGGGCTGCATATCGAGGGCGTCGGGACCAGCGGTCACGTTGAGTTCTTCGTGGGGTCAGGATCCGACTCATTCACCTACGCTGCCACGGACGACAGCCTGGCGGAAAGCGCCCCCGCGACCGTGACGGTGACCCAGCAGGATCTGTTCGCGCCCCTCGAAGGCACAAACGACAGCGACATCCTCGTGGCACATCTGGTGTTCGGGGCCACGCTCAATGGGAACGGCGGCAATGATGTTCTTATCGGTGGTGAGGAGAACGACATCCTGAACGGGGGGGCGGGCAATGACATCCTGTTCGGCGGCCTCGGCGCGGATCGCTTCCAGTTCTCGTTCGACTCGAATGGCGGCGTCACGAGCGGCGACGGCTTCGACACCATCGTCGGTTTCGATTTCGGTGCAGACAAGCTGGACTTCGGCGGCATTACCGTAGACCAGTTCCTGGCTTCCTTCGTCGTTGACGATACCCAGAACGTTGACGCAGTGGGTGGCGCGGACACCGTGATTTCAATCGCTGGAAACGCCGACTGGTCATTAACCTTGCTTGAGGTTTCTGGTCATGACCTACAAGCTTTTGCGAGTGACATCTTCGCCTGATCCCGTACAGGTTTAGATCCCAGACCCTACTGTAGCAAGGCCCGAAGCGCATTACGCTTCGGGCCTTGCTCTTGGTGGCGAGTTGGGTTTCCGGTCCGACGGCCAACCGGTTCCTGGATTAGTTAGCAGCCGTCAGTTGGCAGTAACTGCAACTGCAACTGCAACTGCAACTGCACCCTGCAAATTCCCGTGGCCGGTTCACGATTCACGCTGTTGTGGTTCTAGGGCAGCTTGCCCGCCGCAACCATGCGGTTGAAGAGCGTGTACTTGCCGAGCCAGGTCACGATATCGTCAAACTCGCAAAGCGGCTGTCCCGCACCGCCGCAGGGTGAAGCAAATGCAGTAGGGGTGCGGGTCCCGTAGGTGGACCCGCCAAGATTGTGCAGTTCGTCGGCGCTCGTCGGCGCGGGCCGCGCGATGTTGGTAAGCGCGTACATCGCCCCGTAGCCGTTCTTGCCGTGCGAGAGGATCACCGCCACTGCGCCGTCTGGAGTGGTCGGCGTGAGGCGCACCGCGCAGGTCGCTGTCGTGCAAACCACGAGGCCGGCCGCGGTGGCAAGACCGAACACCGATCCAGGGGCGCGCCGCGCGATATTCGCGTCCACCCGGTAGCGGAAGCGGTTGCCCCAGGGATCGGACGCGCCAAGGCCCAGCGTCACCCACGGCACGTTGCCCGCAGTGGCGCCGAAGCATTCCCCGGCGGTCGGCGTGCCGTAATCCTCAACGCCATCGTTGGCTGTGTCGTTGGCGGTGCCGGCGCCGCCCGAAGTCCGGTCGGGGCACGGCAAGTAACCTTTGGCGACGGCGTGGCCGATCAGCGCTTCCTTGATGTCTTCCAGCATCTTCTGCGTGTCTTTCACCTGGCGCTGCTCAACCTGGGTGGTGAGCGGAACCATGATGCTGCCAAGTAGCAGTGCGATGATTAACATCACCATTGCCAGTTCGATGAGCGAAAAACCGAGCGCGGCGCCTGCTCCCCTGGCGCATCCACCCAGCTTGTAGCTGTCAATTCGCGCTTGTGTCATTGGTATAGCAGGAAGTCGTTGAAAGTCGTCGAAATGGGCTGCACCTCGTAGGTGTAAGAGGTTGGAGTATTGACGTTAGTACCTTCGAGATAGTTCGCGGGGTTCTGTTTGTTCGCCACAGAAGTGCGCGGCTGACCTCCGCTCACGGCTGAAAGCCTCTTGCCTGCCACGGTCACGACCACGCGCTTGTCGACAAGGGAGGACGGCGGGTTGACGAGGAGGCAGGAAGTTCCTCCGCAGGGGCCGCCGACTGGTAGTCCCGATACGGGCTTGTAGGCATCGGCCACGCCGTAAAACACAATTTCCTTCCAATTGTTCCAGGCTGTGCCCCGGATCATGTTGCATTCGGTTCCAGCCGTCGGCCAGCGATCAGTCATGGTGGGGGCTGTAGTGACAGTGCGAGTCAGCAGATTGCCCGAAATGCCATCCGGGATGCGTCCGAAACGCGTGTTATTCGTGTCTTGATAGCTTAGGTCGGTGACATCTGCGGCCCAAGGGTACCGACCGTTGTTCGAGGCTGCATATGCGCTCAGACAATTGAGCACTTCCTTGGCGACTTTGCGCTGCAGCAAGGGCATCAGGTCCTGGTAAGTGATCACTATCAGGCGGTCGTTCAGGATCACGTTGCCGCTGGCGTTTCGGATCACGCCGTTGATGAAGCCATCCGAATTGCTGCCGTCCGTGAAATTGGCGTTATCCTCCACGCCGCTCAAAATATCGAGATAGTTGACTGGATTACATTTTGCCGTATTCGTTGTTGGGCTGCTGTTACACACGCCAGCTGCCGTGCAGCTTCCTCCGGCGTTCGTGCAGCTGCGGTCTTGCGGGCTGACAGAGCCCTGTCTTTGCAAAACGGCGCCAGGAGCGAATATCACCGCGATCACGCCGCTTGGTGTGTATTGATCTGGGTTGGATCCGTCGTAGATCACAGTTCCTGCGCTGTTCCGGATCGTGATCGTGCCACGGGAATCGCTGTTGAGGCACCCAGCTTCGGCACCCACAAAATATCCCAGTTGCCCCACAAGAATACAACTGGTGCGAGTGTCTTTTTTGAAATTATTAGAAACCGCATACCACAATCGTTCTCCGTCAGCATCGCGCAAGTCGGGCAGGCCCAGACCTTTCCAGGGCAGCCGCCCGATACGGGACGCTTGAGTATTGCAATTTGGGCTTCCGAAGAAGCCGCTGTCGTTCGTGTCCGGGCATGGCAAATCACCAGGACGGTAGCCGCCGGTAAAATTGCTTATCCCGGCGGCGTAACCAATCAACGCTTCCTTAGCCTGCGCCAGCGCGGCGGCGGTAATCTTGTCTCTTTCGGTGGCAGAACCGGTAGGGCTGACAAAGGTATAGAACGCCACGCCTACACCCATGACCAGAATCACCAGCATGATCAGCAGCACCTGGCCGCGCTGGGCCAGGCGCTGTCGTTGCTGACTAGCGGCGATCCGGCGCATTGGTCTTTGCTCCCGGGCGCGTGTCTCGCTGGCGTTCAAGTGCAGCTTCCAACTCCGCTCCCCGCTCTTTCTGTTCCGGTGTGAGGGCGGTTGCCGCGGCTTTCTCGCCCGGCGCCGGAGGTTTGCCGGGTACCGGCTTGCCGGCAGCGCTCTCAGCGGCCGCAGGTTTGGGCGCGGTGACCTGCCGCGCAAAAGGTTCTTCAATCACGCCCGAGACGATGTCCACACTTTGCCCGACCTTGAGCTCGATGCTGCGCGCGGATTGCGGCACCTGTATGGTTACCGCGCCATTCGGCCGCAGGCGTTGGTCTATGACGATGCCACCGGGCGCCTCGCGGTCGTTGACGGCGCGGTTATTGAGCCATACCGTGGATTTGCCGTCGCTGCGGCGGACCGATCCGCCCAGCGTCAGGATTTCGGCGGCGGGCGCGGCGTTCTCTTCTATTTCGCTCGCCAGCGTGACCCGGCTTTTCTGTTTGCGGGCGATATCAAGCTGCGTGCGCTGCTCCGGGGTGAAAAAGAAGCGGCCGGGCGGTTCCGCGGCGAAGGATGGCTTGCCCGTCAGCGACATCACGGCCAACAGCATGAAGCACACCACCAGCCACCTGCCGAATTTGGCTCCACGCACCGGAACGCGCAGCGTTAACTGATCGCAATGGATCGGCGCTGCGGCGACAGGCCGGTTAATAAATATGCTTTGCGTGTCGAAACTCATACTGGCCGGAACAAACGTCACTTGCATGCATGGCATTCTTTTCACTCCGCTCTTTAATGCTTTTCATTTTAGGAGTTTGTCGAACCCAAGTCCGGCAAACTCCTGTTTCACGGTTTTTTCTCCGTCGTTGCTCCGGGTTGGGCGGTGACCCAGGACAACTCGCACTCAGCCATCACGTTGGGCTGGACGCGGATGACGCCGCCGGTTTCTATGCGGTTCATCTTGCACGCGTTGATCAGGAAGAGCCCGGCATTCTGCCGCGCCAGCGCGTTGAAAAAACGCATCAAATCTTCGCTATGCAGCAGCCGGAGCCGCAGCTTCATTTCCGACTCCACGAGCTTTAGCGGCGCAGGGTTGAACTCGGCGGCATAGGGGTAGGGCTTTTGCGTGCTGATCTGGTAATCGGCACCGAACAATTCGGCTTGCTGGTTGGCCAGCCGCAGGCCATCCAGCCAGTTGATGCGCTTCTCTTCACCGGCAAAGCCGCTGCGCTCGAGCTGCTGGTAGCCGCCGAGGTACTGCACGATAACCTCTTTCTCGCTGCCCGAGCGTTGCAGCCGTGTGCGGGCCTCTTTTAACTGCTTTTGTTCCTGCACCAGTTTTTTCTGCGACTGGTCGAGCAGGGCGTCCGAGTAATAGATTGCCCCCGCACCCAGCAGCGCTACGCAAAGCAGCACGATCAGCGGAAATTGCAGCGCCTTGAGGTCTTCGGCATTCATGATGTCAGGGGTTCCTGGCCTTCAGCACGATCAGGATCCTGAATTCCGCCGTGCCTGCCTGTTCGCGGCTGTCCAGCGTGTTGCCCGACAGTGCCAGCGTCGGATTGACGTTGAGCGGCAGCTTGACGACGCGCGCCTCCTGGACCCCCGGGTCGCGGCCCAGCCGGCCGGCGAAGTCATTGATGGTGTCTATGGCGGCGCGATAGTCGCCGCGGAAAGGGCGGACTTCGCCTTCAATCAGCCCGGACTGCTTGCGGGGCAGGGCGGCACCCGCAAGTGCGGCGGATTCGCCGGCGCTGCGGCCTGCTGTTCCGCCGGACTCAATTTCGGTTGGCGAATACTTCCAGGCGAATTCCCTGATGGTGATGGCGGGACTTTCTCCCAGCGCGGTGCTGATAATGCCCATCATCGTTTCCGGCGTGCGCGCGCTTTCCCGCAGTTTCTGGGCGACTTCGACGGCTTTCTTGAGGTTTTCGGACGATGCCGGCGCGGCAGGGAATTGCCGCGTGGCTTCCTGGTAGAGCACCTGCTGTTGTGTAGTCTGACGCGAGGCCTCCAGCGCCTGTGCATTGGTGTCCATGAGCAGGTAGGTGTTGACGCCGCCCCACGCCGCGGCGGCCAAGGCGACGGCGGCCGTTGCGGCATAGACTCCGCGCCGCATGCTGTAGTGGCGGAAACCGGATGTGATGGCAGCCGACGCCAGATTGCTGGCCGGCGCCTTGAGTCCAAGCAGATAAAGGTAAATCACGTCGCGCGACAGGCCGATCTGCTCGTCTGAGATCCCCAGTTGCGCGGCGATTTCGGCGCGACCCAGGCGCTGGCAGCTGAGCCCGGGGTTGTCGTGGGCGATGACCTGTGCTGAATCACCGAATTCATCCTGGCGGTCAAGCAGCAGCACCATCAGCGGTTCGTCAAGCGTGGTGATGCGCAACGCGTGCAGGTAGAGCCTGGTATTGGAGATCTCCTCGGCGATAAATCGCGTCCGGTCTGCGGCCTCGATCGTGTCATTGTCGCTGCGCGTCAGCCGGCTCAGGCGGAACTGGCGGTTGCGGAAAAATGAAAGCCGCAGCCCCGCGCTGTGCTGCGCCACTACCAGCAGGTTGGGGGCCCTGATCTGCAGCTTGTCGAGCAAGGCCATGCTGACCATGGGCAGCAGGTAGATGCCCGCCACAGGCAGGCCTTTTTCAGTCACCGCCTGTAGCCAGGCAGCGACGAGATCGGTATTGGTCAGCGCCGAAAACAGGTAACGGTCGTCGCGCCGTTTGCCGCTCTCGCGGCCTTGCAGCCAGGCGGCGGTGTATGGCAGGTTCCGGTAGTGCTGCTTGAGTTTGCGCCCGACCATGCTGACGCGGTCGGAGCCGTAGGTGTGGGGCAGCGTCTCGAAGCGGTAATCCTCTTCGACCGCATCGACCATGAAGTACACCGGCACAGTCGAGAACGGCGCAAGAAATTCCCTGAACGCCGCGATGCCGTCATCGTCGTGCGTGAATATCCGGCATTCAGCGATCTTGCTGCCGGTCCAGTGGGCAGCAGAGGCTTGTCCCGCCGATATGCAGATCAGGAGTTTGTCAGCCATGTCGTTCTAAAAATTGAGCTTACCCAAAATATCATACACCGGCGACAGCGTAGACCACATGATCAGCGCCAGCGTCACGCCCAGCCCCATCGTCATCGTCGGCTCCAGCAGCGCCAAAGCCTTGTCCACCGATTCGCGCACGTCCCGGGTATAGAAATAATTGACGTTGCGCAGGGAGACATCGAGAGCGCCGGTATTTTCGCCCACCCGCAGCATGCGGATCACCAGCGGCGGGAACATGCCCAGGTTGCGGAAAGTTTCCGTCAGGCTCTCGCCGGCGCCAACCTGCTGGCCGGCGCGCATCAGGCCGTCGGCAATCACGCGGTTGCCCACAATTTCCTCGCTGGTCTTGAGTGCATCCAGCACGGTAATCCCGGACTGGTACATCAGGGCAAAGAAATTGGCAAAGCGCGCCATGATGATTTTCTGCAGGATGGGGCCGGTCAGCGGCATCCGCAGCTTGAGGTGATCCCAAAAGTACTGGAGTCGGGCGCTGCGTCTGAGGGCAATGCCTAGAATCACCGCGGTAATGACCGGCGTGCCGAACACGATATACCAGTAGGAAACCACGATGTTGGAAAGAAAGATCAGCACTTTGGTCTGAATCGGCAGCGCGACGCCCATGGTTTTGAGCAGGCCCACGACCTGCGGCACCAGGTACATGAGCAAAAACGTGACCACACCGATCACCACCACCAACACCATCGACGGATAAATCAGCAGCCGTTTGGTCTGGGCGGCCAGTTCATCCTGCCACTTGAGCGAATCGGCCAGGCTCTGGAACACTTCGGCGACCTGGCCGGTCTGCTCGGCGGCCTTGATCAGGCTCACGAACACGCCGTCGAAGACTTCGGGGTGGGTGGTCATGCACTGCGACATGACCTTGCCGCCTTCCATGTCTTCAGTCATGGACGTCAGAACCTCGCGAAACCTCGGGTTGTCGAGGGAGTCGCGCAGGTCGCGCAAGCCGTCGATCAGCGGGATGCCCGAGCGGTTCATCTGCTCCATGTCGAAACAGAAGTTGATCAGATCCTTGCGTGTAACCTTGCCGCCGCCCGCGAGCATAGAAGCGCGGCGGTCGACCTGCTGGAAGGTAATGAGATCCAGCCCCATGCGGCGCAGGCGCAGCTCGAGATCGATCTCGTTGGTCGCATCGAGGCCGCCCCGCGCGGGCTGGCCGGTTTTATCTACTGCTTTGTATTGGTATGAAGGCATGCGCTAACGCGGTTCAAGGTTAAAAGTTCAATGTTCCAGGTTCCAGGTTGGCAGCCTTCCGGCTGCTATCCGCTACGACTTCAAACCTTGAACCTGGAACTTGGAACCTTGAACTTGAAACCTGGAACCTGGAACCTGGAACCTGGAACACGAAGTTAACCATATCGTCCCGTAAGATCGACGGCGCGCGCGAGTTCGCTGAGACTGGTGATGCCATCGATTACCCGCTGCATGCCCTCTTCGGCCAGCGGTTTGTAGCCCTTGGACATCGCCGCGGCCCGCAGTTCCTTGGCGGTGGCGCGGCGTGAGACAAGCTCGTCGAGGTCGCCGTCCATGATCAACAGTTCCATGATCGTGGTTCGTCCTTTATAGCCCTTGTTGTCGCAGTGCTTGCAGCCGGTGGCGCGGTGGAGATAGGACACCGATTGTGCAAGCTGGCCGAGCAGTTTGCGCTCCTCCGGGCTGGGGGCATACGCTTCCTTGCAGTGGGTGCACAGCACACGCACCAGGCGCTGGGCGATGATGCCGATGATATTGCCCGCCATGATGTCGGGCAGTATGCCGATGTCGAGCAGCCGCGGAAAGGCGCCCAGCGCCGAGTTGGTGTGCAGTGTGGTGAAAACCTGGTGACCGGTCATCGCCGCCCTGAACGCCATTTCCGCGGTTTCCTTGTCGCGCACCTCGCCCACCAGGATGATGTCCGGGTCCTGGCGCATGATGGAGCGGATGCCGTTGGCGAAATCCATGCGCGCCACGTCGCTAACCGAGGTCTGGCGCATCAGCGTGAGCGGGTACTCGACGGGGTCTTCGAGGGTCATGATGTTGACAGTCTCGTTGTTGATCTGTGCCAGCAGCGAGTAGAGTGTCGTGGTCTTGCCGCTGCCGGTGGGCCCGGTGACGATCAGGATGCCTTCGGGCCGCGCCAGCATGAGATTGAGCTTGTCCATCGACGACTTCGTGAGATTCATGCGGTCAAGATTGATGATCGATTTTTCGCGGTCGAGCACGCGCAGCACGATGTTCTCGCCGTGTATGGTGGGTTGGGTCGAGACCCGGAAATCGACCGGCCGGCCGTTAAGCGTCAACGACAGGCGCCCGTCCTGCGGCGCGCGCGTTTCGGCGATGTTCATATCGCTGATGACCTTGAGCCGGACCGTAATGCCGGGCATGTAGGTCTTGTGCAGGCTCCTCACGGTCTCGAGCACGCCGTCGATGCGGTACCGTATGCGCAGAAAAGCGTATTCGGGCTCGAAATGGATGTCCGAGGATCCGCGCTTCACGGCATCGACCAGCAGCGCGTTGACCAGGCGCACCATGGGCTGGGTATATTCGTCGCCGCCCGCCGCCAGGCTGTCGTAATCGATCTCGCCGGTTTCGATTTCCTTGAGGATGCCGTCGACCGATAGTTCGTAGCCGTAGAACTGGTCGATAAAATCTTCGAGCTGGGCCTCGGCCGCGAGCAGGGTCTGGATCTCGATTTTCGAACCCAGCGCCGCGCGCAGCTGATCCATGGCCACCACGTTGTAGGTTTCGGTGGTGGCGATCAGGAGCTGTCCTTCGTCGGGGTCGTAGGCGATCGGCAGAACGCGGTTGCGGCGGGCAAAATCCTGCGGCACCATTTTCAGCGCTTCGGCATCGGCCACCACCTGGGTCAGATCGATGGACTCCTGGCCGATGGTGCGCGCCATGGTGTCGCGGATCGCGTTCTCGGTGATGAACCCGAGCCGCACCAGCAGCCGCCCGATAGGCAGATGGGTGTTGCGCTGCTCGGCGAGCGCGATCGCGAGCTGATCGGCGGAGATCAGCCGCTGCTGTATCAGTAATTCGCCGAGCCGGAGTTTCTTGCGTTGTTCAGACATGGCAGCCTCTCCGGCAGGCTACTCTGCCCGGGAAGCGAGTTTGGCGATCCGCTCCTGGGCCTGAGTCAGGCTGAAATTCGCGCGCCCTTTGGTCGAGGCGAGTTGCAGGGCGCGCCGGTAATAGCCGAGCGCGAGCTTGGACTGGCTCACATGTTCGAGCCCGACTGCAAGGTTGTAAGCGTAATCCGCATTCGCGGGATCGAGGTGATGCGCCTGGAAGTAGGCTTGTTGCGCCTGCGCCCATAGCGACTGATCGGCGTACAGATTGCCCAGGGTGAAATAAAGGAAGGGTGAGGGTTCACGGGCAATCAGCTGCTTCAGGCGCGATTCCGCGGCGAGCGGGTCGGCGCGGCCGAGCAGGGAAATCAGG
The DNA here is from genome assembly GCA_030683105.1 of Burkholderiales bacterium. GTDB lineage: Bacteria > Pseudomonadota > Gammaproteobacteria > Burkholderiales > SG8-41 > CAKKQX01. The sequence continues at coordinate 10,033 of JAUXMZ010000036.1, forward strand.
CCCGATTGCGCCAGAGCATGGCGCGGGTCGAGTTCGAGGATCTGCAGGTAGCGCCGGGTTGCCTCCTCCGGTTTGCCTTGCTGGGTTGCAATGGCGGCGAGTCCGAGCAGCGCATCGATGTTTTTCGGTTCGTTGCGCAGCAACTGGTTATACAGGCGCTGTGCCTCATCGAGCGTATTGGCTTCGAGCGCAGCGTAGGCCTCGGCAAGCAGCGGTGTAACGGTTGCCGTCGTATTGGTGGTGCGACTCACGGTGATGGAGTTGCCCGTCGTCTCTGCGGCAGGTGACGGCAGAGCGGCAGACACGGCGGGTTTAGCCTTAGGGGGCGGCGTGACGCCGGCCTGCGGCGGTGCGGGTTCGGTTGAAGGCTGGATCAGACTCGATGTGGGTATCGGCGGCGCGGGTGACACAGGGGCCTGAGCCAGCGGCGGCGCGGGCGGCGGCCGGCTGATCAGAAGGCTGGGATGGAATATCTGCAGGTAAACGTACACACCGAAACCGACCAGGAAAACCCCCGCGATAGTACCCAGCGCGACGATGGGATGAGCGCGCAGGTAGAGGCCCAGGCCGCTGGGGCTGCGTTTGCTGGCGGCCTGAATGACGGTAGCGGCCTTCGTCTGTCCGTTCTGGGTTTTTGCCGGCGCGGCGGCAGAACCGACGGGTGGCGGGACAGATTTCTGAGCCGGTTCGATGCGGGGCTCAAACGAGGGGGTTTCCGCGGGCAGTGGCTCAAGCGATAGTTCTTGCACTGCTGCAATCGTCGCCGGGGCGGGGACGGCGATGGGCCTGGTCCCGGGCTCTGACTGCGCGGTACTCCGGTCTTTGGCGGCCTTTTCCAGGGCCTTCATCAACAGACTCATTGCGCGGCGCCGGCCTTCGCTGCGGGCGGTTGCTCGGGCTGGGGCAGGAAGCGCTGGAAGAATTTCAGCTCCTCGCTTTCCAGTGACGGATTTTTGATCACCGTCGGGCGCAGGAAAATAACCAGCTCGGATTTGGTGACGCGTTCGTTGCGGAAGCGGAACGCTTCGCCGGCGGCGCCCAGTTTGTCGGCGCCGGGTAATTGCTCGCGGTTTCTCACTACATTGTCCTGCATCAGACCGCCCAGAATGATGGTCTGCCCGGTGCCGACCTGCAGCACTGATTCCATTTCCCGCACCTGTATTTGCGGCACCAGATTCGAAATGCAATTTTTTGGTATCGCATTGTCGCAGAGGCTGGGGTTGGGATCCTGCACCGGAGTCAACTGGCGCGATACCGTGGGCCGCACCGTGAGCAGCACGCGCCCGTCCTCATTGATCTGCGGCGTAACCCCCATCACGACACCGACGGCAACGCTCTTGGCCGTCGTGGTGAAGGTGGTGAGGGAGGGTCCAGTCGTGGAGGTCGAGGTCTGGGCCTGGATGTCGAAGTAGACGAGGTTGTCCACCGCTTTGAGCAGCGCGGTCTGGTTATTGAGCACCATGAGTTTCGGGCTGGACAGCACACGCGTGTCGCCGAACTCCTGCAACAACTTGATCGAAGCTGCGATATTGCCGAGGCGCGTATTGTTCGCCACACCAACCGTGATAGCGTTGCCGGCCGCAGCGCCTGCAAGCGCAGTCGCGCCACTGAACCCTCCAGTCAGAGACTGGCTGAGTGTGAATCCGGCGATATCGCCGGTTGTTTGCAGGCGGCTCCAGTCTATGCCGCCCTGGTAGGCGTCCGACAATTGCACTTCGACGATGGTGGCCTCGATCAGCACCTGGCGCTGTGCGCCGTTTTCCACTTTGGTCAGGTAGTCCTGGACCAGTTGATGCTGTTTGTCGGTGCCGTTGACGGTGATGGTGCCGGCAACCGGGTTGACGATGACATCGTCGGGCAGCAGTGATGAATTTTGTTGTTGCCCGCCACCCAGGCCACTCAGTGAGGTGGCCAGGGATGACGCGGCCGCGCCAGCTTTGCTTGCCGCCTCCATCTGTTTGGCTCTGATATCCTGCTCCTGCTTGATCAATTCCAGCCGGTTTTGTTTCGCTGCCGCTGACAGGCTTTGTTGCAGCGACGAGTTCAGAATCGAACGCACCGACTGCTCGAGCACTTTCCAGAAGTCCGAATTAGAGGTCGTAGTGACTGTTGTTGACGAGGTGTTGCCGCCCGCGCCCCCGCCTCCACCCGATGAGCCTGTGCCGGCGGCGGAGATCTGCCCGGAGGCCCCGGTGGTCGAGGTGGTAGTCCGCTGTATGTTGACGTAATTGACGATGTAGGTCTTGAGGTACGGCGTGTCGGACGACACCACGATCGTGTTGCCCTCGACGCGGTAGCGTAAATTAACTTGTTTCGCTACTCGATCGAGGATCGCCGGCAGCGTTTCGTCTATGGCGTTGAGACTGACCAATCCGGTCAGCCCGGCATGGATGTCGATGTTTTGCCTGGTGTCGCGCGCCAGCGCCAGCAGCAGTTCCTTGACCGGCACTTCGTTGACCACCACGCTGTAGGTTTGGGGCTTGATCGCAGGTTTTGGCGGAGGCACGAAACTGCTGATACGCGCCGGGGGAGGTATAGCCGCCTCTGGTTCGGGTTTTGCCTGCGGCGCGCCGATGTGGCCCTCGGAAGGTGGAACGTAGGGGCGGATCTGGGCGCAGCCTGAAACCAGCATCAATGCGACGATGCCGGCCATTAACCATGAATGCCGCAGCGTTTCCGCATGCGTAGCCTGGTGTGCGGGACTCGATAACGCCTGGCCAATCGCACGTTGTGACTGCATTAAATTTCCTCTCTTAGGCGTTTGCCGGAGTCCGGCAAACGCCTAACATGAAAAGCGCTGGGTGAATAACGATGTACTAAAATAATGACGTTATCTCCGGCCAGTCCAGTGTTTCGACACGTAAAGTTTCTTTCTTAAGCAGCCTGTCGTCGCAGCGCAGATCAGCAGCGATCCGTTAACGTGACACGCTCTGGTGAGAGGCCAAGTCCGACAGGCTACTGGTCTGATGCTGTTTTATTTCCGTCCGGACGCCGTGCACGGTGCGTAAAAGCGGCCGATCCTTTTTCAGAAACGGCGGCAAATCCGCAAGCGCCTCCCTGGCAGCACGGACGTTGCTGAAACTACCATAAAGAACCGTAATCGACGGCTTTTGTTTAGCCTTCGTACGATACACAAAAATCCTATTTATTTCAATGTAGTTAGATAATACATTGAGATGATCCTTTAGCTGCTGCTCATCGCTGGTTCCCATGAGCTGGATACTGACCGTATTTTGCTTTTCGCTGGCCAGCCATTCCTGGGTCGCGGCAAGCCGCGACTGCACCGGATCGGGCGCGGACGCTTGGGACGGACCCCCGCCTGCGCTTGCCGGTGTGGCGTGAGGGCTCGCTAACTCAGGCCTGGCCACGCTGTTGGCAGATCCGACTGTGGGCACAGTCGAATTAATGCCGTATCCTGTTGTTTTATTTGATATATTATCCTGGCTACGCAATGTATCCTGGGTATTGGCGGCTGTTCCAGACGGCTGGATGGCGGCAGTTGCTGTGCCTGTTGAGGAAGAGGGGTTAGCGACCACTGCCGGCGTTTTGGCCGGAGCAGCATTGCCGCGCTCGAAAAGGGCATAAGCGCCGACGCCGAGAGCCGCTCCCAACAGGATAAGTGCCGTACCCCAGGCAAAACGGGGCGTAATGCGCGGTTTGCGGTTCTGGCTGAACTCGCTGTCGCGCACCGCCGCCTCGACGTGTTTCATGCGGATGGTGTGCGTGTTTTCAGAAAACGCCGCGAGCAGGGCCTTGTCGGCAATGAGGTTGACGCGGCGCGTGAGTCCGTCTGATGCCTGCGCGATGAATTTTACAACCGCCGGGGAAAACAGGTCCGGACCGCGATATCCCGCGGCGCGCATGCGGAACATCAGGTATTCGTGGATCTCGCGCACGCCGAGCGGCTCGAGGCGGAAGCTGTGGGTAATGCGCTCGCGCAACTGGCGGATGTTGGGCTGGCGCAGGTTGTCGTCGAGTTCGGGCTGGCCGAACAGCACGATCTGCAGCAGCTTGTCGTTGCGCGTTTCGAGATTCGACAGCAGCCGGATTTCCTCCAGCGTGGCCAGAGGCATGCTCTGGGATTCCTCGACGAACACCACGACACGCTTGCCGTCGGCGTGGCGCTTGAGCAGATGACCGTGCAATGCCTGCATCACTTCAAGACGGCTTGCATCGCGGGCTATGCTGAGCTGCAGTTCGAAAGCGATCGCATGCAGGATGTCGTCGGGCGACACGCTCGGATTGGCCAGATAGACGGTTTCGATGTGCGCCGGCAGTTGCGTTTGCAGCATGTTGCAGAGCATGGTCTTGCCGCTGCCGACTTCGCCCGTCACCTTGACGATGCCCTCGCCGTGGCTGATGGCATAAATCAGCGCTTCCAGTATCGGCCCGCGATTGCCGCCGCCAAAGAAAAACTCGGTGTTAGGCGTGATCTTGAAGGGGGCCTGATCCAGTCCGAAGTGGCTGTAATACATGGGGGCTTTAAAGGGTTCCTGGCGGCGGGCGATTATTTAATGTTTGCCGGCGAGGGGTTGTCGCTTGCGGCTTCGTTGGCGTGGACCTGCATCCGGCTGTAGAGCGTGGTGCGGTGGATGCCGAGCAGCTTGGCGGCCTGGGTCAGGTTGCCGCGGGTGATGGCCAGCGCGGCCTCGACATAGCCGCGCTCCCATTCCTGCAGCGTGTGGTCGAGGTTGAAATTTTTCTGCACCTGCAACTGGCGCTTGGCCGCTTCCTGCAAAGCCGCAAAATCCTGCGTTACCGGCATCCCCGGCAGGTCGATATCCATGCTCTCCATGTCGAGTTCAGCCTGCAGCCGTTCGGGATTCACCGCGGTTCCGGCATACTTGGTGGTCAGGCGGATGACGATGTTCCGCAGTTCGCGCACGTTGCCGGGAAAACTGTATTCGAGCCACAGCGCCATCGCCGGCTTGTCGAGCGTGAATGGCTTCACGCCGGCCTGGTTGGCATAAAACTCGCGGAAGTGATCGAGCAGTATGATTTTGTCGTCGTTCAGATCGCGCAACGCCGGCACGCTGACGGTGAACACCGACAGCCGGTGATAAAGATCGGCGCGGAAATGGCCTTTGCGGATTTCCTGGCGCATATCGCGGTTGGTCGCGGCAATGACGCGCGCGTTTGACACCCGGCTCTGGGTTTCGCCAACCCGCTGGAATTCGCCGTTTTCGAGTACCCGCAGCAGCTTGGCCTGCAGCTCCAGCGGCAGTTCGCCGATTTCATCGAGGAACAGGGTTGAGTCCTTGGCGTCTTCGAAATATCCGGCGCGCGAAGTCGTGGCACCGGTAAACGATCCTTTGCTGTAACCAAACAGTGTCGGTTCCACCAGGTTGGGCGAAATCGCGGCGCAGTTCAGCGCCAGGAAGGGGCGCGCGGCGCGATTGCTCATCATGTGCAACGCCTTTGCGACCAGTTCCTTGCCGCTGCCCGACTCGCCCTCGATCAACACCGGAAACGGCGCGCTGGCAAATTGCGAAATCTGCTGGCGTAACTTTTCCATGAGCAGGCTCTTGCCGAGCAACCCCCCCTCGGCAGCTTCGCCCAGTTCGGCGTCGCGGATCTGCAACGCCGAGAGCAGCAGCGCCTTGAGCGTTTCGGGTTCGCACGGTTTGGCGACGAACTCGATCGCGCCCAGGGTCCGCGCATGGCGCGCATTGGTTTCGTCGCTTTGGCCCGAGAGCACGACGATTTTCATTCCCGGCGAATAGGCGATCAGTTCGCTGATCAGGCGAAAACCCTCATCCGGGCGGTGCGGCGTCGGGGGCAGCCCCAGGTCGATCAGCGCGAGTTGCGGCGGATCGTCGAGTTGCCGCAACAGGCTTTTGACTTGCGCGCGCGAATCCGCGACGTAGACCGAAAAATCCCGGCTCAACACGAAGTTGAGGGTATCGGTAATCAGCGGATCGTCGTCAACGATCAGCAGCTCGGGCTTTGTCTTCTCAGTCAATTGCCGACGCTCCTCGTCACATCACGGTGCTATTGTGCCAGATCGCTGTCCCGGGCGCAGTCTGTTATGTCACAGCTGCCGCATCTGAGATGCATGCGAGAAAGGCCTGTTCGAGGTCGCCGCAACCGTGTTTGCGCAGCAACTCGTCGGGCGTGCCGGCAAACTGCAGCCGTCCGCCATGCACGATGGCCATGCGATCGCACATCTCGGCGACGTCGGCAAGCGCGTGAGAAGTGAAAAACAGCGTGCGCTGAGTGTGACGTAATTCACGAAGTTCGCGCTTCAGAAGCGCGCGCGCTTTGGGATCGAGGCCGCTGGTCGGTTCGTCCAGGATGTACAGATCCTTGCCGGAGAGCAGGCAGGCGGCCAGTCCAAGTTTCTGTGTCATGCCCTTGGAGTAGGTGCGCGCCGGGCGGGTCAGTGCCGACAGATCTAGGCCCAGCGCTTCGAACGTGTGCGCCACCCGCGCCTCGTCATACGGCGCGCGGTACAATTCCAGCATATAGCGCAGGAAATCCCGGCCGGTCAGGTAAAAAGGCGGATTGAAGCGCTCGGGCAGATAGGCAACACGGGCGCGCGCCGCAGTCCCGCTGTGTGGAATCCCGAAGATTTCGATGTTGCCGGAATCGGCATCGCAAAAATCGAGCATGCATTTGATGAGCGTGGTCTTGCCGGAACCGTTCTCCCCGACCAGCCCGAAACATTCTCCGCGCCGTACCTCGAGCGTGAATCCGGCCAGCGCAACAGCTCCGGCAAAGGATTTTCCGACCTGGTCGAAGCGCAGCGCGATGTCACTCATGCGCAGTAACTTATCCTAAAGACAATGAACCGTAAACAGGGCAAATGAATCTTTGTTTTTCCGCTTATTTGAAATGGGTTTTATAATCCGATCATGAAAAACGCCGACATGTCCCTGATCCGGCAGCTGTCCGAAAACAGCGGTCCTTATCGCGATCCGCTGTCCGCTATCGACTGGACCCGGTTGGATACCGCGGATTTCTGGCTCCCCGAACCGGTGCTGTCGCTTTACGGCTTGCCGGAATACGACACTTTGGCCGTCGACGTGAAACGGCGCCTGTCGCACTATGAGTTCATCAACGTCATGTGTTGTGGACTGTGGCTGGAAAGCGTGTTCCTGCGCCGCCTCTCGGGCCGGCTGGTCGCCGGTTTGACGCGTGCCGAATACGAGTATTTCCTGCACGAAATGCGCGAGGAAACGGGCCACAGCCTGATGTTTCTCAAAGCGATCGAGGCGAGCGGACTGGCGCTGCCGGCGGATGCGTGGCGCGCACCGCGCCCAGCCGACTGGGTGGCGCGCCATGCACCCGCTGGTGGCGCGCTGTTCTGGCTCGCCACCGTGATTGCCGAGGATGTGCCTGACAAGTTCAACCGCCATGTGCGCCACAATGCCGATGCGATCAACCCCGTGGTGAAGCAGATCTGCACCCTGCATATCGTCGATGAGGCGCGCCACATCGCGCTCGCGCGCGACCGCCTGGAGCTGGCATTGCGCGATGTTTCGGCGTTGAGCAAGGCGCTGTTGCAGCCCGTCATGAATTTGCTGTTGAACCAGCTTGTGGATACTTTCTACGTGCCGCCGGCGAGCTTCTACGAGCTGGCAGGGCTGACCCATGGTGAGTGGTGGCGCAAACTCGCCCGCGGCAACCCTGTGCATCGCGAGTTCAGCCGGCAGTGCCTTGCGCCGACGCTGCGCATGCTCGAGGGCTATGGTTTAAAACCCAGAATTTAGCCGCCAAGGCCGCCAAGAAAACCCGAACAAAGCATAGACACGAAGGACACAGAGGACACGGAGGAAAAGCTTTTAGGTATATTGATCACGTAATTTATATAGAGCTTGGTGATAATTGTTAATTCTTATTTGTTTTACCTTCGTGTCCTCTGTGTCCTTCGTGTCATCGCTTTTTGATTATTTTGTTTTTTCTTGGCGTGCTTGGCGTGCTTGGCGTGCTTGGCGGCCTTGGCGGTTCAATAATCAGGTCCGCGCCAGCACCTCCGCCGCGCTGTAGCGGCTGCGCCAGCCGAGTTCGGTGTGGGCGCGGCGGCAGTTGATGAGCAGCGTTTTGGTGATCCCGTCCAGCCACGCCGGCTCCCCGCCCCATCCGGTGTATTTCCATGCCAGGTTCAAACCGAAGCGCGCGACGGCAAGCGGCAGCGGCACGCTTACGCGACGGCGGCTTTTGATGGCTTCGCGGAAACTGAAGTTGTCCTCGACCGCCAGATTGAACGGGCCGCGCACGTTGCGTTCGAGACACAGCATGATGGCCTGGGCCACATCGTCCTCGTGCACGCATTGCAGTCGCGGCTGGGGCTGGGGCAGGCGCACGTAGCAGGGTTGACTGAGGAGTTGTTTTAACAGGGGCTGCGCATGAGGGCCCAGGATGATGTGCGGGCGCAGCCGCACGCATTCCGGAAATTCGATTGCGAGCAGTTGCTCGAGATGCGCCTTGTGCCGGGCATAAAGAAACTGCGGCAGCGGCGCCAGCGGGGCATGCTCGGATAAATGCACGCCGCTGCCGTAGACCGACGCGCTCGACAGGTGGATCAGCCGCTGCATCCCGGCGCGCCGGGCGGCGTGGAACACTGCGTGGCTGCCTTTGACGTTGATGTCGAACATCTCGGCTTCGGTCATATGCCCACGCAACACGACAAATGCCATATTAATCAAATAGTTATGACCAGACATCCGTTGCGCGAGATGCGGTGAGCGGATATCGAGTGCCAGGGCGTCGAATTTGGCGTGGTGAAACTGCGCGGGCCGGAGATCGACACCGGTCACCTGCTCGACGTCGGGGCGCTCGCACAACCGGGGCAGCAAGGCCTGCGCCAGGGAGGAACTTGAGCCGGTGACGAAGACTTTCATGAGTTCAGGATTCAGGAGTCAGGATTCAGGGTCGAGTGGCGCGCATGATGGTTTTGCTTTTACTGAATCCCGAATCCCGAATCCTGCTTGAATGCCGGCATCACTTCGTGCGCGAACAGGGCGAGCGATTCGCGCACTACGCTGCTTTCGACCGCGCCGGCGCCGAACGCGCACAGCAGGTTGGTGACGCCGGCGTCGGCGTATTTGCGCAGTTTGGCGACGCATTCATCGGGATCGCCGACCACGGTGAGCCCGGCCATGTCCGCCAGCCCCAGGTCGATTCCGAGCTGCATCATCTGGCGGAACCGTCCAAGCTCGTGTATCTGTTCATAGCTGGGGTAGAGTTTTTCCAGCACCGGCAGCGTGCTCTTGAACAGCTCGCTGTAGAACCAGGTGAATGCCTGCTGCCCGAGTGCGTGCGCCCGCTTGCGGTCTTTGAGGCACAGTACGCCTACTGTCATGCCGATGCGGGGTGCGGAGGTGCTGCGCCACGCTGCGAGGTACTTGCCGATGTCGTGTTTGACCATGAGCCATGGTTTGAACGGGCCGGCCAGCACGCCCAGTTCGCGCTCGGCCGCCCACGGGAAACTTTCCGGGCTTACCGCCGCGCTCCACAACGGCGGGTGCGGTTGCTGCACGACGTGGGGCACGATATCGAGCGCATCGAGCCGGTAATGTTTGCCATGATGGGTAACGGGCTTCCTGCGAAAGCTGGCGCGCAGTATGGCAAGGCTCTCGTCCACGAGTTCGCGACTGTGGCCCATGCCGGCGCCGAAAACGGCATATTCCCGTGGCGAGAACCCTCGGCCGATGCCGACTTCCAGGCGGCCGCGCGTCAGCAGGTCCAGCGTGGCGATGCGCTCGGCAACGTGCACCGGGTGGTGCAGCGGCAGCGGGATCACGGCATGGCCGAGGCGGATGGCTTGCGTGCGCTGGGACAATGCCGCGAGCATCAACTCGGGTTTGGACGAATGCGAATAGCCGCGCATGAAATGATGCTCGACCAGCCACGCGCAGCCATAACCCAGGCTGTCGGCCAGCCCGATTTCCGCGAGCGTGTCGGCATAGGCCTGCGCTTCGCTGCGGCCCAGTTGCGGTGGCAGCGAAATTTCGTAGAACAGATCAAAATGCATAATATTGATGCCGGCGTGGGCATTAATCACAGATTGTACGAGGCATTGATTGTGATAACCACGCCAACTGGTTAAAATCCCTCACTTTGCGACATTGCAGACCTGACTGTGGCAACCGATAACCTCATAGAAATCAGCAACGTCGACTACTGGTACGACAAGCGGCGCGCTATCCTGAGCGGCATCGACATGGTCATCCCGCGCGGCAAAGTTGTGGCGATCATGGGCATCAGCGGTTCCGGCAAGACCACGCTGCTGCGACTGATCGGCGGCGTGATGAAAGCGCGCAAGGGTGAGGTCAAGGTGGACGGCAAGCTGGTGAACAAACTCGACAGCGCCGGCATATACGAGATGCGCCGCCGCATGGGCATGCTGTTTCAGTTCGGCGCGCTGTTTACCGACCTGTCGGTGTTCGATAATGTCGCCTTCCAGATGCGCGAACACAGCAATCTGACCGAGCGCATGATCCGGGATCTGGTGTTCATGAAGCTGCATGCGGTGGGCCTGCGCGGCGCGCACCGGCTGATGCCTTCCGAACTGTCAGGCGGCATGGCGCGGCGTGTGGCCCTGGCGCGCGCGATTGCGCTTGACCCGATGCTGATGTTGTACGATGAGCCTTTTACCGGGCTTGACCCGATTTCCCTGGGTGTGATCCGGAACCTGATCCGGCGCCTTAACGACGCGCTCGGCGCCACTTCGATCGTGGTGACGCACGACGTGCAGGAAGCGCTGGATCTGGTCGACTACGTTTACTACTTGTCCGACGGCAAGATGGTGGCCCAAGGCACGCCGGAAGAAATGCGGGCCATGAAGGAGCCGCTGGTGCATCAGTTTGTGTATGGCGAGGCCGACGGGCCGGTGCCATTCCAGTACCCGAGCAAGCAGTACGCAGAAGATCTCAAGCTGGGAGCGCGTCATCATGGCTGAACGTGCAGTTTTTTCGGTCCGCAGGCTGGGCCATACCACCAGCGATATCGTTATACGCCTGGGCTATGCGGTGCGCTTCATCGTGCTGACACTGCTGCATTCCGGGACCAGCTTCCGGCGCTTCGGCCTGATCATCCGCGAGCTTTACTATACCGGCGTGCAGTCGCTGATCATCATTCTGGTGTCGGGATTGTTCGTCGGCATGGTGCTGGGGTTTCAGGGTTACCATACGCTGCAGACTTATGGTTCCGAATCCGCGCTCGGCGTGCTGGTCGCGCTGTCGCTGGTGCGCGAGTTGGGCCCGGTGGTTGCCGGGTTGTTGTTTGCAAGCCGCGCCGGATCGGCGATTACCGCCGAGATCGGTCTGATGAAGGCCACTGAACAGTTATCAGCGATGGAAATGATGGCGGTAGATCCGATTTCCAGGGTGGTGGCGCCGCGCTTCTGGGCCGGTTTTATCTCGATGCCGCTGCTGGCGGCCATGTTCAGCGCCATGGGCATATTCGGCGGCTATCTGGTCGGCGTGGTGCTGATAGGCGTGGACGAGGGCTCGTTCTGGTCGCAGATGCAAAGCGCGGTCGATTTTCGCGAGGATATTGTGAACGGTGTGATCAAAAGTGTCGTTTTCGGTTTTGCCGTGACCTGGATCGCGCTGTTCCAGGGCTATGATGCGCCGCCGACCGCGGAAGGCGTATCGGGCGCGACCACGCGCACGGTGGTCACGTCTTCGCTGGCGATACTGGGGCTGGACTTTTTATTGACCTCATTAATGTTTCGGGGGATTTGATGCAACGATCGACACTCGATTTATGGGTAGGTTTGTTCGTCTGCGCCGGCATCGGCGCTTTGGTGATCCTGGCGCTCAAAGTCGGGAACACGAGCGGCTTTAGCGCCGCCGCCACCTACCAGATATCCGCAAACTTCGACAATATCGGCGGGCTGAAGCCGCGCGCGCCGGTCAAGAGCTCCGGCGTGGTGGTCGGGCGCGTCACCGAAGCCACTTTCGACGACACGAAATTCGTGGCGAAAGTGACCATGACGATCGACCAGCGCTACAAGTTTCCCAAGGACACCACGGCCTCGATATTGACCGCCGGCCTGCTGGGCGAGCAATACATCGGTCTGGTGGCCGGCGGCGATCCCGCCAACCTGGCACAGGGTGATACCCTCAAGCTTACGCAGTCGGCAGTGGTGCTCGAGAATCTGATCAGCCAGTTCCTCTATAGCAAGGCGGCCGAGGGCGACAGCAAGAAATAGCATGAATATCAATGTTTGATCGAGGTGTGTAGCATGAAGAAATATCTGTTTTCGTTACTGCTGGCGGCGTGCGTTGCCGCCGGTGCCGTGCGCGCCGCGGAATTCCAGGCGCCCGATGTGCTTGCCAAAAGCGTGACTGACGAAGTGATGGCCATTATTCTTGCCGACAAGGACATCCAGTCCGGCAATCAGCGCAAAGTGCTGGACCTGGTCGAGGCGAAAGTGGTGCCGCATTTCAATTTCGCGCGCATGGTTCAGCTCGCGATGGGCAAGAACTGGCGCCAGGCCAATGCCGAACAGCAGAAGGTGCTGACCAATGAATTCCGAACCCTGTTGGTGCGTACCTACACGGCCGCGTTTACGTCATACAAGAACCAGACTGTCGAGTACCGGCCGCTGCGGCTCGCGCCGGACGAAACAGACACGGTGGTCAAGTCACTCATCAAGCAACCCAGCGGCCAGCCGATCGCGATCGATTACGGTATGGAAAAGACCGACAAGGGCTGGAAGGTCTATAACGTCAAAATCGAGGGTATCAGCCTGGTTGAAAACTATCGCAACACCTTCAACAGTGAGGTGCAAAAGAACGGCGTGGACGGACTGATCAAGGCGCTGGCGGAAAAGAACAAGGTGTTGGCGCAGGCAAACCAGAAATGATTTCCTGCGACGGCGAGCGCTGCAAGCTCGAAGGACCCGTCAACTCGGGCAATGTGGTTGCGACGCTCGAAGAAGGCGCGCGGCTGTTTACCGCACCCAGTATCACCGTGGACCTCGGCGGATTGACGGAGGTCGATTCAGCCGCGATCAGCCTGTTGCTGGAATGGCGGCGTGCCGCGCAGCGCGAAAAGCGCAAAATCACCTACATCAACCTGCCCGATAATCTCAACAGCCTGGCCACGCTCTACGGCGTCACGGAGTTGCTGGGTGAAAGGTGATGCCGCTTTCCGGCTGTGAAGGGTGACCCCCCTCCCCAGCCCTCCCCCGGTAACGGGGGAGGGAGAAGCTTTCACCCTTCACTCTTCACCCTTCACCCTTCACTCAGAATGATCCCCGCCATCCAGGTCGACCAGGTTTCCAAGAATTACGGCAGTCTGCAGGCTCTTTCCAGCGTCAGCATCGAAGTGCCCGAAGGCGAATTTTTCGGCCTGCTGGGCCCCAATGGCGCGGGCAAGACCACGCTGATCAATATACTCGCCGGCCTGGTCCTCGCCTCCGGCGGGGTGGCGCGCGTCATGGGCTACGACGTGCGCGGGGAGTACCGCCAGGCGCGGCGGGTGCTGGGCGTGGTGCCGCAGGAACTCGTATTCGATCCGTTTTTCACGGTGCGCGAAACGCTCACCATACAGTCCGGATATTTCGGACTGAGAAACAATCAGGCGTGGATAGACGAAGTCATGCACCATCTCCATCTGGCGGACAAAGCCGACACCAATATGCGCGCGCTGTCCGGCGGCATGAGGCGGCGCGTGCTCGTGGCGCAGGCGCTGGTGCATAAGCCCCCGGTGATTGTGCTCGACGAACCGACTGCCGGCGTCGATGTCGAATTGCGACAGGCGTTGTGGAAGTTCGTGCGCCGGCTCAATCGCGACGGCCATACCATCGTGCTGACTACGCACTATCTTGAAGAAGCCGAAGCGCTGTGCAGCCGCGTCGCGATGCTAAAGCAGGGGCAGTTGGTCGCGCTTGACACCACGCAGAACCTGCTGCGCATGCATTCGGGCTGCTATATAGAGTTAAGGCTCGAGCCCGACATGCTGCCTCAGACGCTTGCGCCACTGGTCGTAGAGCACCGCGAGGATGGCGCATACCGGCTCGCGCTCAAGGACTATGTCGATGTCGAGGGCGTGATGGCGCAACTGCGCACGGCGCAGGTGCGGGTGCAGGAAATGGAAGTCCTGCGCCCCGATCTCGAAGAGGTGTTCGTGAAGATCATGAATCGTGAGGGGTGAGGCGTGAGGCGAAATTTTGGTTAAGTCGGCTCTCCGGGTATCGCGATGATGGTGAGCTGAAGTATATTGGCGTTTCGGTTTTAACTCCTCACTCTTCACTCCTCACGCCTCACTCACAATGACCGGCTTCTACACCCTGTTTTACAAGGAATGGCTGCGCTTCTGGAAGGTGAACGTGCAGACGGTTCTGGCGCCGGTGCTGACCGCGTTGATGTTTCTGCTGGTGTTTTCGCACTCGCTGCGCGGCCATGTCGAGGTGTTTCCCGGCGTGGACTACGCCGCGTTCCTGGTCCCCGGGCTGGCGATGATGTCGGTGCTGCAGAACGCGTTCGCCAACAGTTCGTCGAGCCTGATGCAGTCGAAAATGACCGGCAACATCGTGTTCGTGCTGCTGCCGCCGTTATCGCACGGTGAATTCTTTCTTGCCTATTTGCTGGCCGCGATGGCGCGCGGACTGGTGGTGGGCTGCGGCGTGATTGCCGCGACGGTATGGTTTGTCGACCTGCCGCTCGAGCACCCGCTGTGGGCATTCCTGTTCGCGCTGTTCGGCAGCGGCATCCTGGGGGCGCTGGGCATCATCGCCGGCATCTACTCGGACAAGGTCGATCAGCTCGCGTTGTTCCAGAACTTCATCATTCTGCCCCTCACTTTCCTGTCGGGCGTGTTCTATTCGATACAGTCGCTGCCGCCGTTCTGGCAGGGGCTGTCGCATCTGAATCCCGTTTTTTACATGATCGACGGTTTCCGTTACGGATTCTTCGGCCATGCCGATGTGCAGCCGCTGGCGAGCCTGACGATTGTCGCCGTGTGTTTTTTCGCTTTATCATTGATTACTTTCTGGCTGATCAAGACCGGATACAAACTGAGGCAATGACATGATGCAACCCGAGCAGATCAAGACCTGGATTGAGAGCGGCATAGAATGCGATTTCGTCGAAGTGCAAGGCGATGGCCACCATTTCGAGGCGGTCATCGTCAGCGCCGCATTTCGCGGCAAACCCAAGGTCCAGCAGCACCAGTTGGTCTACCGCGCGCTCGGCGACCGCATGCGCGAGGATATCCACGCGTTGTCGATGCGCACGCTGACACCCGAGGAATGGCCCCAATAGTCCGGGCCCGGCAAACTCATGGATAAGCTGGTTATCGAAGGCGGCGTGCCGCTGGCCGGGGAAGTCGATATTTCCGGCGCGAAAAACGCCGCGCTGCCCATCCTGTGCGCGGCGCTGCTCACGGCTGAGCCGCTGCGGGTGCAGAATGTGCCGCACCTGCACGACGTCACCACCATGCTCAATTTGCTGATGCAGATGGGCGTGTCAATCTCGCTCGACGAGAAGCTGGGGGTGGAGCTGCGTGCCGAAGCGATCAACAATCCGGCTGCCCCTTATGAGATGGTGAAGACCATGCGCGCCTCGGTGCTGGTGCTGGGGCCGCTGCTGGCGCGCCTGGGCGAGGCGCGGGTCTCATTGCCGGCGGCTGCGCCATCGGCATGCGGCCTGTCGACCAGCACTTGAAGGGCCTGCAGGCGATGGGCGCGACCATCAGCATCGAGCACGGCTACATGCTGGCGCGCGCGAACCGGCTCAAAGGCACGCGCATTTGCATGGACCTGGTGACGGTCACCGGCACCGAGAACCTGATGATGGCGGCAACGCTGGCCGAGGGCACGACCATGATCGAAAATGCGGCGCGCGAACCGGAAGTGACCGATCTTGCCAACTGCCTGATCGCCATGGGCGCAAACATCCGCGGCGCGGGCACGGACGTGATTACCATCGAAGGCGTCACGAATCTGCACGGTGCGCAATATAGCGTCATGCCTGATCGCATCGAGACCGGCACTTTCCTCGCAGCGGCGGCGGCAACCGGCGGCGATATCGTGCTGCGCGGCGCGCGTCCCGACATCCTCGGTGCGGTGCTCGACAAGCTGCGCGAGACCGGTGCGCACATCGAAACCGGGGAAGACTGGATCAGGCTCAAGACCAACGGCGCGTTGCGCTCGGTCAGCGTGCGCACTGCGCCGTACCCGGCGTTTCCGACCGACATGCAGGCGCAGTTCATGGCGCTGAACACCGTGGCTGACGGCACCGCGCTGGTGACTGAGACGATATTCGAGAATCGTTTCATGCACGTTCAGGAGTTGCGGCGCCTGGGCGCCGACATTGAGGTCGAAGGCAATACCGCGGTGGTCAAAGGCGTGCCGCACCTCGACGGCGCCACGGTGATGGCGACTGACCTGCGCGCGTCCGCGAGCCTGGTGCTGGCGGGACTGGTGGCGCGCGGCTCGACCACGATAGAGCGCGTCTACCATCTTGACCGCGGCTACGAGCGCATCGAGGAGAAGCTGTCGAAACTGGGTGCGCGGATCAGGCGGGTGCGTTAAGTTAAGAATTGCCGAACCGGCAGGAGTGGTATTATATATATAAATATAATCAATGGCATATGAGTAAGTCGAGTCTGACGCCAAGGGTAACGCAAAGCTAAGGCGCAGCCGAAGGCGGTCGCCTTGAGCGCAGTGTTATGCCTACCTTTTTCTGGCATCGATTAAAGTATAGACGCCAAGAACCATTTCTCGCTCTTCGACCTGTGCGGTTCTTTCATTAATGAAATCCACAATCGCCCCATCAGGCTTGGCGCCTACAACCATTGATTTCAGATATATGTAGGCATTTGATATCGGGTGGTGCCATTTCGATTTGAGGGGAATTGAGTCAATAATCAGCAATTGGCCACCTGGCTTCAGAATAGATACGGCTTTTTCTATTGCCCTTTTATAATCAGGCATCGCGGTAAGGGCGAGACAAAACACTACTGAATCAACTTTTTCCGTTGGCGAAAAGTCATACATGTCCATGCACTCAAACCGGACATTGCGCCAACTATGGATTGCTTTTTTCCGGTTCGCCAGATCAATCATCTTACTGGAGAAATCAATGCCAATTACCTCTATTGACTCGCCGTACTTCTTTAATATGCTTGGCACTACTGAGGCAGGACCACAACCCAACTCGACCACAGTGCCCCCTTGGGGGAGATCAAGTTTGATTGCCACCTCATCATAAAGCCGTGGGGCCTGACCGAGGCTCATAAGGAAAGCAATGACGTCGTAACCTGAAGCCGCAAGATCATATTTGTTCTTATTTGCCACTTGCCTGATGTCCATCTCTGTTTATCCCAAGTTTATTTCGTTTTCCATTGTGTTTCAGGCATAACGACCCGCGTCACCGGCGCGCGCGAGTTTGCTCGCGTGCGTCCGGGTGCAAGCGAAAGTTAGGGCTGTGGGGGAGATGCCTGCGGGCGTAGATTCGGATCAAGCTAGCTCGTCGGCAAATTTGTGATTGACATCGCGGTGATGAGCCTCATCCGCGCGGACCGCGATGATGACGTCGCGCAACCGTGCGTCGGGCGCGAGCTTCCAGTAGTCGATAGCGATCTTGGGCGCCGGGACGTTGGCGCAGGTGCCGTTGTCCACGCCAGCCAGATACTCGGTGTAGCTGGAGACCGCTTCTTCCTCGAAGTAACCCACGAAACGATGCGCGGTCTTTGGCGAAATCAGGTAGAGCAGAAAGAAAAGATTATAGAAGACGCCTTGGGCAAACAGAACCAGCAGGCGCTCGAGCGACGTGGGCTGGGCAATATGAATGAAGGTCATCAAGTGCATGCGTTCATTCTCCGCTTCTTCCAGGAGTGTGTGGATCCAGCCGTGATCGCTTTTCATTCGGCGCAGCGCACGCAGATGTTGCAGGGCACCGCCAACCATACCCGGCACGGCAGCAACCGTTTCCAGCACAACCGCGCGATGGCCATACCGACGGGCGAAGAAAGTGTCAGCGAAGAACCGCAGAAACTTGGTGAGAGCATAAGCAATCCGGTCGGGAAAATCCCTGGGAGCGTAGTGTCGCTCAAGCGGAGGCGTATCAGACATGCCTAAACTCCTGTGAATTGGCTTGTTCCGACCAGGCTATACGACATCCATATCTGGATGCCCTAACGTTTGAGTTAGCCCCGCGCACTGAATGCTACATGAAACGTAACCACGCCACGGGGCAACGATGAGCCAAATAGTAATGCCTGGAAATACTCCGGAGGCACATCGGGCAGCACCAAGCTGGGCTCGGACTTGAACCCAAAGTGCGAGTAGTACGACGGATTCCCCACCAGAACGCAGCCGGCGGCGCTCCGCTCGCGCAGAAGCCGAAGCGCGGCTTGCATGAGGAGGCTGCCGATTCTTTTTCCTTGGAGTTCCGGCTTAACGGAGATTGGGCCTAGCCCAAACCAGCCCGTGGAGCCATCCGAGATCGAAACCGGCGATAGCGCCACATGGCCTACGACTTCGCCGCCCTGCTCGGCCACGAGGGAGATAGTCAGGGCACCGGCCTTACGTAGGGCCTCAACGATGAACTGTTCAGTGTGCGCCGTGTGCGGTGCATGCAGGAATGCAGCAGCCGTCACGGCATGGATGGCCGCAGCATCTGATGGTGATTCCTGGCGTATCACTGGATTCATCGCACACATTCCCTCGCGGGGCTAACGAATCAGGTCAGCGGCGCGCGCCGCGCGCGCGTCCGCTGCAGCGACTTGTTGGGGCGCATAAGTGCCTACCACCTGGCGCCGTGCTCCTTGAGCTGTTCGTTGACATGAGCTTCCCATTCTTGTCTGTTTCCCATTCGGTAGATTCCTACATTCTCCAATGTGACCTTCTTCCATGAGACTTTCTTACCATCCGGACAGTATTCCTTGGTCGTCGCGTTATGACACTTGAGAGCCCCTTCCAGTGCATTCGGCCTGATGAACCCGTCGAACACGAACAGGTTGCGTATGACATTCCCTTTTTCGTCATAGAGAGGGTTTCTGGCTTGGAAGGAGAGCCTTCTTGTTGTGGTATCGAACTGAACGTTCTCAAGGCGTGTGGTGGTGTAGTCGCCGAGGGCGCCTCCCAAGGAATATTCCATGTAGCCATGCAGCTCATCCTGCTCTCTCCATAGATACAGATCCTCGCCCCGTTGGTGCTCCTGCGAATACGTCATGTTCGAGAATTTGCCAAGAAATTCAAACGGTGTGAAGGCAACCCCAAACGAAAGTGCCGGAACGATCGCAAATACCCAGAACAACCATCGACGCATGAGGATGTCCTTTGCGGCCCAACAAGAAGTCGGCCCCTTCAGTGGGGCCTTATAAGACCCCAAAAGCGGGGCCGAGCACGGTCAGCTTACGCTCAAGCCTTTGATTCCTCAATCACGTCAACCGGGATAGGCACCTCTACGTTCATTCGGTATAGGCACCTCCGGAGGAGGTCATGTCGTCACCACGCTTGCTCGACCAGGTACGTGACCGATTGCGCGTGAAGCACTACAGCATGCGCACGGAAGACACCTAAGGACGTGTCCACTACGATGATCTATACGCACGTCCTCAATAAGGGCGGTCGTGGCGTCACCAGCCCGTTCGACCGCCTCGAGCCGGGAGCCGCCCGCTGAGGCGGCCATAGAGTACGTTCCTGCACCTCTCCAATCGCTCCCCGCTTGACTGGCCATGTTATCGATACGATAATCGTCATACGACTTAACGATCGATAAGGAAGTCATGGAAACCGTCACTATTTCCCCCAAGTTCCAGGTGGTCATACCCAAGGTCATTCGCGACGCGCTCAAACTGAGCCCCGGGCAGAAAGTGCAGGCCATCGCATACGAGAACCGTATCGAACTTATCCCCCTGCTGCCGATGAAGCGCCGGCGCGGGTTCCTGAAAGGGCTGAATACCGACGTGCCGCGCGAGGATGACCGCGTTTGAACGTTGTCGATTCATCCGGCTGGCTGGAGTATTTCGCCGACGGACCCAACGCGGCGTTTTTCGCCCCGGCGATCGAGGCAACACGCGAACTGCTGGTGCCGACGCTCAGCCTCTACGAAGTGTTCAAGCGCGTGCTTCAGCAGCGCGGCGAGGGGGAGGCATTGCAGGCGGTTGCGCTGATGCGGCAAGGGCAGAGCGTCGAACTGACTGCGCCGCTGACGCTTACCGCCGTCAAGGCGAGCATCGAGCATCGCCTGCCGATGGCCGACAGCATCATGCTGGCGACGGCGCAGGCTCATGGCGCAACATTATGGACGCAGGATGCCGATTTCGAGCGCGTTGCTGGCGTGAAGTTCGTTGCGAAGAAACCGGTTGGCTGAATACGCACTGCCTCATCTTGGGGGCTCAAAAAACCGTGAATCGTAAATCGTAAGAGCGTCACACCCTTCACCTTTTACCACTTTCCCTCTGTTTTGCGGCCGCAGAATGCTGTAATATGCTGTTTTTATTGATGGATTTACAGTGATCACCATCGCGCTTTCCAAGGGCCGGATTTTCGACGAGACGCTGCCGCTGCTGAAGGCGGCGGGCATTACCATACGCGAAAATCCCGAGACTTCGCGCAAGCTCATACTCAACACCAACAAGCGCGATGTGCGCGTCATCATCGTGCGTGCCTCGGACGTGCCGACTTATGTGCAGTACGGCGCGGCCGATCTGGGTGTCGCCGGCAAGGACGTGCTCGACGAGCAGGGCGGCCAGGGTCTGTATCAGCCCGTCGATCTGAAGATCGCCGCCTGCCGCATGATGGTGGCGGTGCAAAATGGTTACGATTACCAGCGTGCGGTGAAACAGGGCGCGCGGCTGAAAGTGGCGACCAAGTACGTGCAGACGGCGCGCGAGCACTTCACCGCCAAGGGCGTGCACGTCGATCTGATCAAGCTCTATGGCTCGATGGAACTCGCGCCGCTGGTGGGGCTGGCCGACGCCATAGTCGATCTGGTCAGCAGCGGCGGCACGCTCAAGGCCAACAATCTGAAAGCGGTCGAGGAGATCGCGCCGGTCAGCGCGCGGCTGATCGTCAACCAGGCGGCATTGAAACTCAAGCGCGGCGCAATCCAGCCCCTGCTCGACGCCATTGCGCGCGCCGTTGCCTGACCGCCATGCGCCGGCTCGACACTGCCCAGCCTGATTTCGACGCGCGGCTCGCAACGCTGCTGGCGTTCGAGTCGGCGCAGGACCCGCAGGTCGATGCCACGGTCGCGGCGATACTGGCTGACGTCAGGCAACGCGGCGATGCCGCGGTGCTGGAATACACGCGCAAGTTCGACCGCGTCGAAGCGAAATCGGTGAAAGAGCTGGAAGTGCCGCGCGCCGAGCAGGCGCGTGCGCTCAAACAGCTGCCGGCGGCGCAGCGCGACGCACTGACCGCGGCGGCAGATCGCGTGCGCACTTATCACGAGAAGCAGCGCGCGCAGTCGTGGAGTTACACCGATGCCGACGGCAATGAACTCGGCCAGCAGATTACCGCGCTCGACCGCGTCGGTCTTTACGTGCCGGGCGGCAAGGCGGCCTATCCGTCATCGGTGATCATGAATGCCGTGCCGGCCAAGGTTGCCGGCGTGAGCGAAATCATCATGGTGGTGCCGGCGCCCGGCGGTGAAAAGAACGCGCTGGTGCTGGCGGCGGCAGCGCTTTGCGGCGTAGACCGGGTATTCACCATAGGCGGCGCGCAGGCCGTGGCGGCGCTGGCCTATGGCACCGAGAGCATCCCGCAGGTCGACAAGATCGTCGGCCCCGGTAACGCCTACGTTGCGGCAGCCAAGCGCCGCGTGTTCGGCGTGGTCGGCATCGATATGGTGGCGGGCCCGTCGGAAATCCTGGTGGTGTGCGACGGCAAAACCGATCCTGACTGGATAGCCATGGATTTGTTTTCGCAGGCCGAGCACGATGAACTGGCGCAATCCATTTTGCTGTCGCCGGACGCCGCGTTCATTGACGCAGTGGAAAAGAGCATGACGCGCCAGCTGAAGGACATGTCGCGGCGCGCGGTAATCACCTCATCGCTGGAAGGTCGCGGAGCGCTGATCAAAGTGCGCGACCTGAACGAAGCCTGCACCCTGGCCAACCGCATCGCACCCGAGCACCTGGAGCTGTCGGTGGAAAATCCGCAGGCGCTTCTGCCCGGGATACGACACGCCGGCGCGATATTCATGGGGCGCTATACGTCGGAAGCGCTTGGCGACTACTGCGCCGGGCCCAATCACGTGCTGCCAACGTCGCGCACTGCGCGGTTTTCTTCCCCGCTCGGCGTCTACGATTTTCAGAAGCGCTCGAGCGTGATCAACGTTTCGCGCGAGGGCGCGGACAAACTCGGCAAAATCGCAATGGAGCTCGCCAACGGCGAAGGGCTGCAGGCGCATGCCAGATCGGCTGAATACCGGTTGAAGAAAGCGTAAGACAAAAATCATTAGCCACAGAGGTCACAGAGAAATCGAAAAACGTCGGCACAGAAATCTTGTTTTTTCTCTGTGAACTCTGTGTTCTCTGTGGCTGAAATTCTTATGTCTAAAAAACCCGAAGACATCATCCGCAGCGAGATCGTCGCGCTAAAGGCGTATCACGTGCCCGACAGCGCGGGGCTGGTAAAGCTCGATGCCATGGAAAACCCGTACCGCCTGCCTGCGGAGTTGCAGGCCGAGGTTGCGCAGATGGCAGGATCCGCGCCGCTTAACCGCTATCCCGACCCGGGTGCTGTGCAGCTCAAAGCGCGCCTGCGCACGGTCATGGGCATTCCTGACGGCATGGACCTGTTGCTCGGCAACGGTTCGGACGAGATCATCCAGATGCTGACCATGGCAGCTGCCCGGCCCGGCGCAGTGGTGCTGGGCCTGGAACCCTCGTTCGTGATGTTCCGCATGATCGCGGCTTTCTGCGGCGTACAGTTTGTCGGCGTGCCGTTGAAGCCTGACTTCTCACTCGATACCGGCAAGGTGATCGCGGCGATCGCCGAGCATCAGCCGGCCCTGGTGTTCATCGCCTATCCCAACAATCCAACCGGCAATCTGTTCGACGAAGAAGGGATAAGACGTATCCTGGAAGCCGCCCCGGGCATGGTGGTGGTAGACGAGGCCTATCACGCTTTTGCCGGGAAAAGCTTCATGCCGCGGCTCGCGGATCATCCCAATTTGCTGGTAATGCGCACGCTATCCAAATCGGGGCTGGCTGGATTGCGGCTGGGTTTGATCGCGGGAAACAGCGCGTGGCTGGCGCATGTGGACAAGGTGCGTCTGCCGTATAATGTCAACGTGCTGACTCAAACGGTTGCGGAGAAAGCGCTGCAGCATCATGACTTGCTGGGGCTGCAGGCGGCAGCGATCCGGGCGGAACGGGCGCGGCTTTACGATGAACTCGGGCGGATTGCGGGTATTCAGGCGTATCCAAGCGATGCCAATTTCATTTTGTTCAGAGCAGCAGGGGCGGAGCGGGTTTTCAGCGGGCTCAGGCAGCGCGGCGTTCTGATCAAAAACCTGCATGGCTCACACCCGGCGCTCACGGACTGCCTGCGGGTCACTGTCGGCACGCCGGAAGAAGACACGCGATTTCTTGCGGCACTGAAAGAAACCGTCAACCTTTAAGCGATACCAACCGTTTCATTAAACAGGCATAACGGGCTCAGCCATGCGTGAAGCACAAGTCACCCGCAATACGCTGGAAACGCAAATCAGCGTGAAGATCAATCTCGACGGCAGCGGCAAAGCCAAGTTAGCCACCGGCGTGCCGTTTCTCGACCATATGCTCGACCAGGTGGCGCGCCACGGCATTTTCGATCTCGAGATCACCGCCAAGGGCGATTTGCACATCGATGCCCACCACACCGTCGAAGACATCGGCATCACCCTGGGGCAGGCGTTTGCCAAGGCGGCGGGCGACAAAAAGGGCGTGCGTCGCTATGGTTATGCCTACGTGCCGCTCGATGAGGCCCTGTCGCGCGTGGTGGCCGATCTTTCGGGGCGCCCGGGGCTGGACATGCGGGTCGAATTCGCGCGCGCGCGCATCGGCGATTTTGACGTCGATCTTCTGCGCGAATTTTTCCAGGGCTTCGTCAACCATGCCCTGGTGACGCTGCATGTCGACAACTTGAAGGGCGATAATGCACACCACCAGGCGGAGACCGTGTTCAAGGCGTTCGGCCGAGCTTTGCGCATGGCGGTCGAACTCGACCCGCGCGTGGGCGGTGTGCCGTCCACCAAAGGCTCCCTGTAGGGCGGTCGCCTGTTCCGGGTTTCAGGTTCCGAGTTCCGGGCCGCATTGAAATCTGATTGCGAATCGTGTCCCCCGAACTTAACTTTTGAACTCGGAACTTTGAACCTGGAACCATGAACGTGGAACATACAAAGTCATGACCGACGTCGCTGTCATTGATTACGGCATGGGCAATCTGCGTTCGGTCTCCAAAGCCATCGAGCATGTCGCACCGCAGCTGGAAGTCACCGTCACCAGCGATCCCGAAGTCGTCATGCGCGCCTCGCGTGTGGTGTTTCCGGGGCAGGGTGCGATGCCGGACTGCATGCGCGAGATGGATGCACGCGGCCTGCGCGAAGCCGTTGTCGACGCGGCGCGGCGCAAACCTTTTCTGGGCATATGCATAGGCCTGCAGATGCTGTTCGACAGCAGCGAAGAGGGCGACGTTGCGGGGTTGGGTTTGCTGCGCGGAAAAGTGCGGCGCTTCCCCCACGACGCGATGGTGGACGCCAACGGCAACAAGCTGAAAGTGCCTCACATGGGCTGGAACGAAGTGCATCAGTCGATGCAGCATCCGTTGTGGGAGGGCATCGCTTCGGGCAGCCGCTTTTACTTTGTGCACAGCTATTTTACGGAACCCGCCGAGCCGCAGTCCATTGCGGGCTACAGCCTCTACCCGTTTTCGTTCAGTTGTGCAGTCGCCAGCGGCAATATATTCGCGGTACAGTTTCACCCGGAAAAAAGCCATACTGCGGGGTTGCGGATGCTGGCCAATTTCGTGGCCTGGCAGCCGATGGCCGGAGTGGCCGGGGATACGCGGCCGCTTGCAGGTGCTATGAGATAGGCCATGTCTTGTGTATGATTACTCCGTGGAAATTAATTACACTGTCTGAACCGCTATTTTTCCGTTCGCCATGCCACTCTGCCGCCGTCTTTCGACGATCCCATAAAGATATATCCCGTCTTTACGTAGTAAATTATTCGTAACGATTATGCTGATCATTCCAGCCATTGACTTGAAAGATGGTGCGTGCGTGCGTCTGAAACAGGGCGTAATGACTGACGTGACCGTATTTTCCGATGACCCCGGCGCGACTGCGGCGCACTGGCTCAAACTCGGGGCGAGGCGCCTGCACGTGGTCGATCTCAACGGCGCGGCTGCGGGTCGTCCCAAGAACGAACTGGCGGTCAGGTCCATTGTCGCTGCGCTCGGCGACAAAATGCCGGTCCAGCTGGGCGGCGGCATTCGCGACCTGGACACCATAGAGAAATATCTCGACCTGGGCGTGTCCTTTATCATCATCGGCACTGAGGCGGTCAAGACCCCCGGTTTTCTGCACGACGCCTGCGGTGCATTTCCAGGGCACATCATGGTGGCGCTCGACGCCAAAGACGGCAAGGTTGCGGTCGAGGGCTGGTCCAAAATGACCGGCCATGACGTGGTCGATCTTGCCAAAAAATTCGAGGATTATGGCGTCGAGGCCGTAATTTATACCGATATCGGGCGTGACGGCATGCTGAGCGGCGTCAATATCGATGCGACAGTGGCGCTTGCGCGAGAACTCAGGGTGCCTGTGATCGCGAGCGGCGGCATTACCGACCTTGATTGTGTCAAGGCGCTGTGCGAGGTCGAAGCCGAGGGCATTACCGGGGCCATAACCGGACGCGCGATATATCAGGGCACACTCGATTTTGCCGCAGCTCAAAAACTGGCCGATAAACTCTCGAAGAAAAGTGAGGCCTAAGGCGTCAGGCGTGAGGCGCGCGCCTTCGAGGGGTTGAATTTCTCCTCGCTCCTCGCTCCTCACTCCCCGCTCCTCACGACAAACATGGGTCTCGCCAAGCGCATCATCCCTTGCCTCGATGTGACAGCCGGGCGTGTGGTCAAGGGCGTCAACTTCGTGGGACTGCGCGATGCCGGAGATCCAGTCGAGGTCGCGCGCCGTTACGATGATCAGGGCGCGGATGAACTTACCTTTCTCGACATCACCGCGAGCAGTGACGATCGCGACCTGATTCTGAGTATCATCGAGGAGGTCGCGGCGCAGGTGTTTATCCCGCTTACAGTCGGTGGTGGAGTGCGCGCGGTGGAAGATGTGCGGCGTCTGCTCAATGCCGGCGCCGACAAGGTGAGTATCAACACCGCGGCGGTACAGAATCCCCGGCTTGTGGCCGAAGCCGCCGGGCGTTATGGCTCGCAATGCATCGTGGTGGCGGTCGACGCCAAGCGTGTCGGCGAAGGTCCCGAGGCGCACTGGGAGGTGTTCACTCACGGCGGACGCAAGGCGACCGGTATCGATGCGTTGGATTGGGGACGCAAAATGGAGGCGTTGGGAGCGGGGGAGATATTACTCACCAGCATGGATCGCGATGGCACCCGCAGCGGCTTTGATTTGGAACTGACCTGCGCATTTTCGGAAGCCCTCGACATCCCGATTATCGCGAGCGGGGGGGTCGGCACCCTCGATCACATGGTCGACGGCATCATCAAGGGCCGGGCGGACGCGGTGCTGGCGGCGAGCATTTTCCACTATGGGGAATTCACGGTGCGCCAGACCAAGGAGTATATGGCGCGGCATGGCATCGAAGTCAGGCTGTAACAAGCGGTGGCGGAATCCCTCGATATTGACGCGTGGTTTCACGACCTTCACACTAGCAGCCTGTCGGACTTGGCTCCATTCTCAGGAACACGCGGCATTAATGGATCGCTGTACCCGTCAAGCGCACCCGTCGAGCGCACCCGTCGAGCGGGTATTAAAAAGAAGGTATTGAAATGAAGGTATTAAAAAGAATTAATCGATGCTTTGGCGACAGGCTGCTTAATAAAGGAGTTTGTCCGAGCCAAGTCCGACAAGCTCCTGGGGAATGATATGACCGAGAACTGGCTCAACAAAGTGAACTGGGCGCAGGACGGCCTGGTGCCCGCAATAACGCAGGAGGCGGGAACCGGCCGGGTGCTGACTGTGGCCTACATGAACCGTGAGGCCCTCGAGAAGACGGTACTGAGCAAAGAGGCGCATTACTGGTCGCGTTCGCGCAAAAAATTGTGGCACAAGGGCGAGGAATCCGGGCATACCCAGAAAGTCAGGTCGATCCGGCTGGACTGCGATGAAGATGCGATCCTGATCGAAGTGGAACAGATCGGAGGCATAGCCTGTCATACTGGACGGCACAGCTGTTTTTATCAGGAACTCCAGGACGGCAAATGGGTGGCGACGGATCCGGTGCTCAGGGATCCCAAGGACATTTATAAAGCGTGAGTTGCAGAGAAATCTGATATTGAGAACATGTCCCAACACAAAATGATCGATACGGAAATTCTCCGGCGCCTGGGTGAGGCCATCGCCGCCCGCAAACAGGCCGATCCGTCGGGATCCTATGTCGCAAGCTTGTTTGCCAAGGGCCAGGATGCGGTGCTCAAAAAAGTGGCGGAAGAGGCCGCAGAGACGCTGCTTGCCTCCAAGGACGGTGATAGACTGCATATTGTGCAGGAAACCGCCGATTTATGGTTTCACAGCCTGGTGTTGCTGGCATGGCACGGACTCGGTCCGGAGGATGTGCTGGCCGAATTGAAGCGTCGTGAGGGCATTTCAGGTATGGATGAGAAAGCCGCTCGCAAATAAGACTTGCAAACGGGCGCAGTGAAACTTCACGGTTAAAAGATCAAGGGGTATAAGCATGGGCTCATTAAGTATCTGGCACTGGTTGATCGTTCTGGTGGTCGTGATCCTGGTCTTCGGCACCAAGAAACTGCGTAACCTCGGCACTGACCTGGGCAGCGCCGTCAAGGGTTTCAAGGATGGCATGAAGACCGAGGAAGACAAGTCTGCCCAGACCAAAGCGGAAATTCCGCCTTCCACGGGGCAGACCATCGAAGGCGAAGCCAGGAAGGAAACGCCTAAAGTGTGAAGGGAGAATGAGTGAAGGGTGAAGGGCGGCCCAACCCGCTGCTTCGAATCCGCCGTTTTCCCCTTCACCCTTCACCCTTCACCCTTTACACTTCACGGCCTCATTCATGTTTGACATTAGTTTTTCCGAGATTCTGATCATTGCGGTCGTGGCCCTGATCGTCATCGGGCCGGAGCGATTACCCAAGGTTGCGCGCACGCTCGGCCATCTGTTTGGACGCATGCAGCGCTACGTCGGCGACGTCAAAGCCGATATCAGCCGGGAGATGCAACTGGACGAACTGCGCGCGCTCCAAAACAGCATGCAGGATGCGGCACGCTCGATCGAGCAGACCGTTTCCAAGGAGGTCAGCGCGGCCGAGTCTGATTTCAAGCAGATCGCCGACATACCCGCGGCCGAGAACGCTGCGCCGGTTGCAGACACAAACGATGCTGCTTCACCTCAACCGCCGCCGGGATTGTCTGCGTCTGGCCCGGAATCTCCACAACTCGAACTGGGGCTTGATTCCAAGCCGCAAAAACAGGCCTGAGCCAGGCGCATTCCGGACGGCATGGATCAGGATACTTTCATTTCCCATCTCGTCGAGCTGCGCGACCGGTTGCTGCGGTCGGTGCTGGCGTTCGTGATTGTCCTGCTGTGCCTGTTTCCCTGGGCGGCTGATCTATACGATCTGATGGCCTCGCCGATGATGCTCGCGCTGCCGGAGGGAACCAAGATGATAGCCACCGGAGTGGTTACGCCGTTCCTGGTTCCGGTCAAGGTGGCAATGATGGCCTCATTCATCATAGTGCTGCCCTATGTGCTGTATCAGGTGTGGGCATTCGTCGCCCCCGGTTTGTATACGCATGAAAAGCGCCTGACCATACCGCTGGTGGTGGCCAGCACCATCCTGTTCCTGCTGGGAATAGCGTTCTGTTATTTCTTTGTCTTTGGCGTGGTGTTCGACTTCGTCAACAAGATCGCCCCCAAAAGCATTACGGTTGCACCGGACATCGAGAACTATCTGAGTTTCGTGCTGACCTTGTTCCTGGCCTTCGGAGTAACTTTTGAGGTGCCGATCGCGGTCATCATTCTGGTGCGGATGGGGGTGGTCACGATAGCGCAGCTAAAAGAGGCGCGCCCCTATTTCATCGTCGGCGCCTTCGTCGTCGCGGCTGTCGTCACGCCACCGGACGTGGTGTCACAGATATTGCTGGCGGCGCCGATGTGCCTGCTGTTCGAGGTGGGAATTTTTTTCGCGCGCTTCGTGGTCAGGCGTAAGCAGGATGGCGACGAAGACCAGCCGCTTTCCGAAGCCGACATGGAAAAAGAACTCGATAAAATAGACGCCGAAGAGAAAGGGCGCAGCGGCTGAAATTTTGTTACGGATTCTTATTCCTCCCGCCGCGATTGCTTCGGCCGTGTTCCGATAGTGATTTTGATTTCGGCTTCGGTCTGGCTGCGCACCACTTTCAGCGTTGCCTGCTGGCCGGGCGGTAACGCGGCGATCAGGCCGAGCATGCCTGCCGAGTCGTTGACCGGTGCGCCGTTTACCTCGGTCAGGATGTCACCGGGTTTGATGCCGGCTTTGTCTGCCGGACCGCCCCGCAGCACTTCAGTGATCAGTGTGCCGCGAACTTTTTTCAGATTAAATGATTCCGCGAGTTCGCGGGTCATGTCCTGAACGCCGACGCCGATCCAGCCGCGGGTAACCGCACCGGTTTTGACGATCTGTTCCATTACCTGGCGCGCGGCGCTTACCGGGATGGCAAAGCCGATGCCCAGTGACGCCCCGCCGGGCGCTTGCGAATAGATTGCCGTATTGATTCCGATAAGGTTGCCGTCGATGTCGACCAGTGCGCCGCCCGAGTTGCCCGGATTGATCGCGGCGTCGGTCTGGATAAAATTTTCGAATGTGTTGATGCCGAGGTGACTGCGTCCCAGCGCGCTGACTATGCCCATGGTGACGGTTTGGCCGACCCCGAACGGGTTGCCTATCGCCAGCACCACATCACCGACGCTGGCTTTATCCGATAGTCCGAACGTGATGGAAGGCAGTTTGGCAAGATCGATTTTCAGGACGGCCACATCGGTTTCAGGGTCGGTGCCGACCACGCGCGCCTGGGTGCGCCGCCCGTCGGCAAGGGCAACCTCGATTTCATCGGCGGCCTCGACCACATGGCTGTTGGTCAGGATATAACCCTGTTCGCTGACAATGACGCCCGAACCGAGATTGGTGCTTTTCTGAGTCTGGGCGTCGAACTGATTGCCGAAAAAGTAGCGGAATACGGGATCATCCATGAACGGATGGCGCGGCACTTTGACATCCTTGGCCGTGAAAATGTTGACCACCGCGGGCATTGCTTTCCTGGCCGCGCTGCTGAACGAGGTTATCTGCGTTGACGCCGTGTCGCTGTGCGATTCCTTGATGGTCACAATGGCGCCACGCGTACCCCAGGTCAGCAGATCCGGGCGCAGCGTGGAGATAACGAACAGCGCGGCCAGGCAGATCGTCGCGGTTTGAGCAAATACGAGCCAGAGTTTACGCATGAGCAGCCCTGGTAAGTTTTATCGGCAGGTTCATTTCAATGGTCAGGATCTCGACGCTGGTGTTAGGCAAAAAACTCCGCATGGCCGGCGCATGGTGCCGGCAATAATTTATGTATGGCAAAACGCTACGTGGCGGTTCGGGTTAGAATGCATTTTTTTCAGCAGGGTCAACCGCTTATGAACCGCGATGAACTTGACGCCTACCTGACCCGGTTTCTGGAAGTCCCCAAGTTCCAAGATTATTGCCCAAACGGCCTGCAGGTGGAAGGGCGCGCCGAGATCTGCAGGATAATCAGCGGCGTCTCGGCATCGCTGGCCCTGCTGGAAGCCGCGGTGGCGGCGGGAGCCGATGCCGTGCTGGTGCATCATGGTTATTTCTGGAAATCCGAAGAGGCGTGCATCACCGGCACCAAGCGCCGCCGCATTGCGCTGATTCTGGAGCACAACCTCAACCTGTTTGCATATCATCTGCCGCTGGATGCGCATCCTGAGATAGGAAACAATATTGAACTCGCGCGCCGCCTCGGTTTTGAGACAGAAGGCTGGTTCGGCGAGCAGAACACGGCCGCGTACGGCCGTCTGTCAAAGACCGCGACTTTGGGCGATTTGGCGCGTGAGATTGGCGCACGACTGGAGCGCGAGCCGCTGGTGGTCGGGGATCTGACGCGGCCGGTCGCGCGCATCGCCTGGTGCACCGGGGCGGCCCAAGGCTATCTGGAAGAGGCGGTAAAACTCGGGGTCGATGTCTATCTGTCGGGCGAAGTCTCGGAGCAGACCATACATCTTGCGCGCGAGTCCGGCGTTGCTTTTATCGCCGCCGGTCATCACGCCACCGAACGCTACGGCGTGCAGGCGCTGGGCCGTGATCTGGCTCAACGTTTTGGCCTCGAGCACAGGTTCATCGAAATTCCCAACCCGGTTTAAGGTACGGTTCTGCGCAGGGTGCCCGCCGTGTTTTGCGTGTCCGTCTGCCGCAATCACAAAATATGCGTGCAACACTTTGATAAAAAACACTTTTTGTATGTTTTGCTTAATTTATTGAGGCTATTTGTGTAAAATGGCGGTTTTTTCGCATTTTCAGAGACCACTTCATGGCTGACAAAGAGATGGATCAGGGCAAACGGCGTTTTCTCGTCGCCGCGACCAGTGTCGCGGGCGGGGTTGCGACCGGCGCCGTTGCAGTGCCGCTCGTGACGAGCATGCTGCCTTCAGAGCGCGCCAAGGCTGCCGGCGCCCCGGTGGAGGTTGATATCAGCAAACTTGCACCCGGTGAACAGATGACCGTTGAGTGGCGCGGCAAACCGGTGTGGATAGTCCGCCGCACCAAGGAAATGCTCGAAACCGTGACGAAGGGTGACGATAAGGTTGCCGACCCCGACTCCAAGAAACTGATGCAGCCGGCGTATGCCAAAAACGAATTTCGCTCGATCAAGCCGGATTACCTGGTGGTCGTCGGCATATGCACGCATCTGGGTTGTTCTCCCGTGGGCAAATTCAATGTCGGACCCGAGGCGTTCGATGCCAACTGGCAGGGCGGCTTCTACTGCCCGTGCCACGGCTCGCTGTTCGATCTCGCGGGCCGGGTCTACAAGAACAAGCCCGCGCCGGACAATCTGGTGATTCCACCGTACAAATATCTGTCCGATACGCGCCTGCTGATCGGCGACGACAGCAAGGGAGCGTAAGCGATGGCAGCGTCTCAAAAACAGCCGGTGACCGGCGCCGGCCCGTTCAACGGCATCCTGACCTGGGTCGATCAGCGGTTGCCGCTGATGCAACTCTGGCGGGAGCACCTGTCCGAGTACTACGCGCCGAAAAACTTCAATTTCTGGTACTACTTCGGTTCGCTGGCGATGGTGGTGCTGGTGCTCCAGATCGTCACCGGCATTTTCCTGACCATGCATTACAAGCCCGATGCGGCTTTGGCGTTCGCATCTGTCGAATACATCATGCGCGACGTGCCGGGAGGCTGGCTCATCCGCTACATGCACTCGACCGGCGCGTCGGCGTTTTTCGTCGTCGTCTATCTGCACATGTTGCGTGGACTGATGTACGGCTCGTATCAGAAGCCGCGCGAACTGATCTGGATTTTCGGCATGGTGATCTACCTGTGCCTGATGGCGGAAGCCTTTTTCGGCTATCTGCTGCCGTGGGGCCAGATGTCGTTTTGGGGTGCCCAGGTCATCATCAATCTGTTCGATGCGCTGCCGCTGATCGGCCCTGATCTTTCGCTGTGGATCCGCGGCGACTACGTGGTGTCGGATGCGACGCTGAACCGCTTCTTCGCGTTCCACGTCATAGCCATTCCGCTGGTGCTGGTGGGACTGGTCGCCGCCCATATCATGGCGCTGCACGAGGTCGGTTCCAATAATCCTGACGGCGTCGAAATCAAGGCGAACAAGGACCCGCAGACCGGGCATCCGGTCGACGGCATCCCGTTTCACCCGTATTACACGGTGAAAGATGCGCTGGGCGTGGTGGTGTTTGCGATCGTGTTCTCCACCATCCTGTTCTTCATGCCGGAATTCGGCGGCTATTTCCTCGAATACAACAACTTCATTCCGGCCGACCCGCTGAAGACACCGTCGCACATCGCGCCGGTGTGGTATTTCACGCCTTATTACTCGATTCTGCGCGCGGCTACCGATGACTTCATGTGGGCGCTTGCCGTCGGAGTGATCGCTTTCGTGGCATTGATCGTTCTGACCGCCACAAACAAAACCCTGAAAATGGGCGCGGTGGCCGCCGGTGCGGTGACGCTGGTCGCGTTCTTTGCCATCGAAGCCAAGGTGTGGGGCGTGCTGCTGATGGGCGCGGCAACGCTGATTTTCTTCATCCTGCCCTGGCTTGATCAAAGCCCGGTGAAATCGATACGCTACAAGGGCGTGTTGTTCAGAACCGCGCTGACGATTTTCATCATCGACTTTATTGTGCTCGGATATTTCGGCACCCAGCCGGTGACCACCGCGGGCACCCTTATCTCCCAGATTGCCACCCTCGTCTATTTCGCGTTTTTTGCGCTGATGCCGTGGTATTCGAAAATGGACAAGACCCGGCCGGAACCGCAGCGGGTGACGCTGTGAGGATCAATCCAATGAAATTGCTGAAAATACTGCCGGTCGTGCTGCTGCTGATCGTGTCGGGCGCGCAGGCCGCGGGCGTTGAGGTCAAACTCGACCGGGCGCCGGTCGATGAGCGCAACCTCGTTTCATTGCAGCGCGGCGCCCAGGTGTTCGTCAACTACTGCCTGAACTGCCACAGCGCAAATTACATGCGGTATAACCGGCTGCAGGATCTGGGGCTGACCGAACAGCAGATACGCGACAACCTGCTATTCACCGACGCCAAGATAGGCGATCTGATGAAGATTGCGATGGATCCCAAGGACTCCAAAGCCTGGTTTGGCGCGTCGCCGCCTGATCTTACCGTCATTGCGCGCTCGCGCGCATCGCACGCGGGTTCCGGGGCCGACTGGCTGTACACATATTTACGCAGTTTTTACCGCGACGCCAGCCGGCCTTCCGGCTGGAACAACGCCGTCTTCCCCAATGTCGGCATGCCTCATGTGCTGTGGGAGCTGCAGGGCGAGCAGGTGATGAAGGAGGCCAAAGTCCAGGCCCCCGGTTACGTGAAGACGGAACAAAAGCTGGCGCTGGCCAAACCGGGCACGATGACGCCGATCGAATATGATTATCTGGTCGCCGATCTCGTGAACTACATGACGTACATGGCTGAGCCGGCGCGCCACAGCCGCAAGACCATGGGCATCTATGTATTGTTGTTTCTCGGCCTGATGTTTGTCCTGGCGTATATGCTGAAAAAAGAATTCTGGAAAGACGTGCATTGAATGGCAGGCGATTCGCCGCCATGCCCCACCCACAAATAATTTCCAAGGCCCAATCATCATGATGACTCTTTATTCCGGAACCGGCTGCCCGTTCAGCCAGCGTTGCCGTATCGTGCTTTACGAAAAAGGCATGGATTTCCAGATTGTCGATGTCGATCTGTTCAACAAGCCCGAAGACCTGGCGGTGATGAACCCGTACAACAAGGTGCCGGTGCTGGTCGAGCGCGACCTGATACTTTATGAATCGAACATCATCAACGAGTACATAGACGACCGTTTTCCGCATCCGCAGCTGATGCCGGCCGACCCGGTAATGCGCGCAAGAGCGCGCCTGTTTTTGTATCGTTTTGAGCAGGAGATGTTCTGCTACATCGAGGCGATCGAAAAAGGCACGCAAAAGCAGGCAGATAAGGGGCGCGCCACCATACGCGACAGCCTGACGCAGATTTCGCCGGTATTCGCCAAACAGAAATTCATGCTGGGCGAAGAGTTTTCGATGCTCGATGTTGCGATTGCGCCGCTGCTGTGGCGCCTCGATTTCTACAACATCCAGCTGCCCAAGCAATGCGCGCCGCTGATGAAGTATGCGGAGCGGTTGTTCAGCCGCCCGGCTTTTATCGACGCGCTGACCGCTACCGAAAAGGTCATGAGGAAGTAACTAGCAGCCTGTCGGACTTGGCTTCATTCGACGGAGCGTGTAACGTTAACGGATCGCTGTTAGTCGATGCTTGGGCGACAGGCTGCTTAATAAAGAAACTTTACGTGTCGAAACCCTACGCTAACCGGATCAAACCTCACTTGTATGGCGTTCTTTTCACCCTGTTCTTTAGTTTTTTTCGATTTAGGCGTTTGTCGGGGCTAAGTCCGACAAACGCCTAGGCGACCATGACCACGCCCGAACGCTCGACCAAGCCCTACCTCGTCCGCGCCATCCATGAATGGTGCTCGGATAGTAATTTCACGCCTTATCTGTCAGTCAGAGTCGACGCCGGCACGCGCGTTCCGATGGAATTCGTAAAAGACGGGCAGATTGTGCTCAATCTGAGCTACGGCGCCGTCAAAAAACTCACCATAGGCAACGATCTGGTTCAGTTCACTGCGCGCTTCAACGGCGCGTCGCGCGAATGCTCCATTCCGATGGAAGCCGTGATCGGCATATTCGCGCGCGAAAACGGCCAGGGGGTGTTCTTCCCGCCAGAGGCTGTTGCCGGGGAAGCGGCACCCGCAGTCGACCAGCCATCGCCCTCCACCCCGCCTGCGGGCGGCAAACCCAGGCTGCAGATCATCAAGTAGGTGTGATGCGCCCCGCGATTCAGCCGGTGCGCCGCCGCCGGATTTCCTCAATCACCGCACTGTTGTCCCATTCGCCTTCGTCATGCGCGACGCAGCTCTGGACCAGGTCGGCATAGGTCTGCGCCAGCGGCAGAAGTTGTCCGTAGCGCGAGGCCAGATCCAGCATCAGCAGGAAATCCTTGAGTGTCTGCGTGATCTTGCCGTGCGGGGCAAAATCACCTGCCACCATTTTCGCGCCCTTCACATCCATGATCTGGGAATAGGCCGCCGAATCGCGCGCCACCGCCAGGAATGCCGCCGGGTCGAGTCCCATGCGCTGCGCGAACACCAGGCCCTCGGCCAATGCGGCACGGTTGACTCCGAGAATGAGGTTGATTGCAAGCTTGGCCCTGCCGCCATTTCCCGCAGCGCCGAGATAATGCCGGCGCGGGCAGATCGCATCCAGAATGCTGCTTGCATCTTCCACCGCCGCCCGATCACCAGCGATGAGACCCAGTCCTTCCCCGCGTGCCGTCTGTTCGCTGGTGCCCGAAATTGGGGCTTCTATGAGATGCAGGCGGTCGGCGGGGAGCCTGGCGAACAACGCCGCTATGCGATCGGGATCGCAGGTGCTGACGCAGATGACGTTAAGCGGTGCAGACCCTGACGGCAGGATTTCAAGCAGTCCACCCGGGCCTGCGATGACCTCTTCAACCTGCGCCGTGTTGAAAACCGCCAGCACGATATGGCGGCAGGAGTCCACGAGTTCGGCCAGCGAATCTGCGCTGTGACCGCCCATTTCTTCGAATTTCGCCTTTTTTTGCAGGTCGGCGTCGAAACCGAATACCTGGTGGCCTGCGCCCAGCAGACGCCTGGCGCAGGCCGTTCCCATCAGCCCGGTACCGATTATCCCCACTGGATCATGTTTTATAACCATTGCCGCTCCTGAGTCTGGATTGATAAAGCCTGCGCAGGACGCCATGAGCCACTTCTACCCAGTCTACGTCCGGGGTCAAGCCGCGCCGCTTGCCTATTTTACGGATTGAATGGCGGGCGGCTGCCAGCGATAGGTATAATAACGCGCTTGCCGGCATAGCTCAGTGGTAGAGCAACCGCCTTGTAAGCGGTAGGTCGTCTGTTCGAGTCAGACTGTCGGCACCATGTGCCGCGGGCCTGCAACCTGGCAGGCCTTTTTTGTTAAATTCAAAATCGGCATTCCGGGGGAAAAGTGCGGACGTAACCGGTTGTTGGCGATACCGCCCTTATGCAACCTTTAGGAATTAAGTGGTCAAATAGGCCGGTGACCGGGTCACGGCAGCAGCAGGACAGGTGAAAAATCCGGGTTGTGAACAAGCTGTTGTATGCGGACATCGGGCGCCGGCCGCCGCGTTATGGCCACGAAAAACGGAGGACTGTAGTGATCAAGGTTGAAAACCTGAGCAAAGCGTTCGGCTCAAAGCTTGCAGTGAACGATATTTCATTCAATCTCGAGCGCGGGGAGGTGCTGGGTTTTCTTGGCCCGAACGGCGCCGGGAAGTCGACCACCATGCGCATGGTGACCGGTTTCATCCCGCCGACGGCGGGCAAAATCACGGTCGGCGGTTTCGACATGCTCGAAAACCCGATACCAGCCAAGCGCCAGTTCGGTTACCTGCCCGAGAATGCCCCGGGCTACGGCGACATGACGGTACAGGGCTTTCTGAATTTCAGCGCCGAACTGCGCGGCATCCAGGGGGATGCGCGCCGCAAAGCGGTGAACCACGCGGTGGAGTTGTGCTTCCTGGAAAGCGTGATGTATCAAAGCATCGATACCCTGTCCAAAGGGTACAAGCATCGCACCTGCCTTGCCCAATCGCTGATTCATGATCCCGCCATTCTGATCCTTGATGAACCGACCGACGGCCTGGATCCCAATCAAAAACACGAAGTGCGCAACCTCATCAAGCGCATGGGCGAGAACAAGGCGATCGTTTTTTCAACGCATATCCTCGAGGAAGTCGAGGCCACGTGCTCGCGCGTCATTATCATCGACCGCGGCCGCATCGTCGCCAATGGCACGCCGCAGGAACTCAAGGCGCGATCCGTGTAT
The DNA here is from genome assembly GCA_030683105.1 of Burkholderiales bacterium. GTDB lineage: Bacteria > Pseudomonadota > Gammaproteobacteria > Burkholderiales > SG8-41 > CAKKQX01. Next base: position 47,820 of record JAUXMZ010000036.1, read on the forward strand.
GCGGGCGCAGTGCATCTGCGTGCCAAAGGCGTGCCGGCGGCAATGCTGACAGAGCAGCTGGCTCAGGTACGCGGCGCGGCCAAGGCGGAAGTCATACGGGAATACGACGGCCTCGTCGAGGCGCGCGTCTATGCCGACAAGGCCGCGGCCAATCCCAACCTGACGCGCGATGTGGCGGAAATGGCGGCTCAGAAACACTGGGAAATCGACGAGCTTCATACCGAGGAAGGCCGTCTCGATGAAGTATTCCGCAGCATCACGCTGCCTGATACTGTAACGGAGGCAGCTTAAAATGAACGCCTGGGGCGGCATCAAGGCCATCATGAAGCGCGAGCTTGGCGGCTATTTCACTTCGCCTATCGCCTATGTTTTTCTTGTTATTTTTCTTCTGCTGACGGGGTTTTTTACGTTCACCGTCGGCAATTTTTTCGAGCGCGGCGAGGCCTCGCTGGTGTCGTTCTTCACCTGGCATCCGTGGCTCTACTTGTTTCTGGTGCCGGCGGTGGGCATGCGCCTGTGGTCGGAAGAGCGGCGGCTGGGCACGATGGAACTGCTGCTCACCATGCCGATCGCAACCTGGCAGGCCATCGTAGGCAAGTTTCTCGCCTCATGGCTGTTTCTGGCATTGGCATTGCTGCTGACCTTTCCCGTGGTGTTGACGGTCAATTACCTGGGAGACCCCGACAACGGCATCATCGTCGCCGGGTATGTGGGCAGCCTGCTGCTGGCGGGATCCTATCTGGCAATCAGTTGCATGACCTCGGCGCTCACGCGCAACCAGGTGATCAGTTTCATCCTTTCGGTAATGATCTGCCTGTTCCTGATTCTGGCCGGGTATACGCCGGTGACCGACCTGCTGGTGCGCTGGGCCAATCCGGTGCTGGTCGACGTGATCGCCGCGTTCTCGGTAATGACGCATTTCGAGGGTTTCCAGCGCGGCGTGCTCGATGCCCGGGACACCGTGTTCTTCCTCTCGGTGATCGGTTTCGCGTTGTTTACGACCGGCGTCATCATACGCAATCAGCGGGCAGGATAAGACTATGCAGAAAAAGACTCTGGAAACACTCCTGTACTCCGCCGGCGGCGTGATTGCGCTCGCGGCTATCGTGGTCGCGGTGAACTTTCTGACCAGCGCCTTCAATGCCCGGATCGATCTCACGCAGGGCAGTGTGTATACCCTGTCGCCCGGCACCAAGGCGATACTTTCCAAGCTCGAGGCACCGGTCAAAATCCGCTTTTACTATACGCAGGGCAGCAATGCGGTGCCGGTGGGACTCAAGACCTTTGCCAAGCGGGTCGAAGACCTGCTTTCCGAGTACCGCTCGGCCGCCAATGGCAAGCTGGTGATCGAGAAATTCAATCCGGAGCCGGATTCGGATGCCGAGGACTCGGCCACGCTGGACAGCGTTGAAGGCCAGATGACCAATACCGGCGAGAAGTTCTACCTTGGCATATCGGTGTCTTTCCTCGACAAGAAAGCCGCCATCCCGGTGCTGGCTCCGGACCGCGAGCGCCTGCTCGAATACGACATCACGCGCGCGATCTCGCAGGTCACGGCGGCCAAGAAGCCCGTTGTCGGCGTGATGAGCGCGCTCCCGGTGCTGGGCCGGCCGCTCAACCCCGTGCAGAAGCAGCAACCGCTGGAACCGTGGGTGCTGGCTTCGGAACTCAAGCGCATTTTCGACGTGAGAAAAATCGAGGTCGACGCGCAGAAGATCGACGATGACATCAAGGTTCTGCTGGTGATCCACCCGCGCAATATCACAGAGGTCACGGAATACGCGCTCGACCAGTTTGTGCTGCGCGGAGGCAGGCTGATTGCGTTTGTCGATCCTTATGCCTATTTCGATCAGCAGCCCGACATGCAGAATCCGTTCGGCGGCGCCCAGGCCGGGCAATCGTCGTTCTACACCCTGTTCAAGGCCTGGGGCATCGATGTCAACATGGGCAAGGTCGTCGCCGACCTCACCTACGCGAGCGGCGCGGGGCCGAATCTGCTGCCGACGCTGTTGTCGCTCAATAACCAGGCGCTCAATCAGGACGATGTCGTGACCAGCCAGGTCGGCACGATGCTGATCCCATTTGGCGGCGTGTTCAGCGGCACGCCGGTGGAGGGTCTGACCCAGACCGTGCTCGCGCATACTTCGAAAAACGCTATGCCGGTCGATCTCATCATTGCCACCCTGTCGGGCGAGCCGTCGACGCGCGGCTTCGAGCCTTCGGGCAAAGAGCTGCCGCTGGCGATCCGGCTCACCGGAAAATTCAAGACGGCCTTTCCCAGCGGCAAACCTGAACCCTATACGCCGCGCGGCGAGCGCAAGCCCGAAGACAAGAAACCGGCGGAAGCCCAGCTCAAGGAATCCACTGCCGAGAATTCGGTGGTGCTGGTTGCCGACGTCGACATGCTTACGGACGGTGCCGCAGTCGACGTGCAGGATGTCTTTGGCCAGCGGCTGGTTGTTCCGCGCAACGGCAATCTGGCCTTTGCCCAGGGCATGGTCGAACAGCTTTCGGGCGACAGCGCGCTGATCGGCTTGAGAAGCCGTGCCGCATTCAGCCGGCCGCTTACGGTCATCCGCCAGATCGAGGCGCAAGCCCAGCAAAGCTATCTGGGCAAGATCAAGGAACTTGAGGACAGCCTGAACCAGACTCAGGAGAAACTGCAGGCGCTGCAAAAAGCGCGCGCCAGCTCGGCCAGCGCCGTGCTCACGCCCGAACAGCTGGCGGAAATCGAAAACTTCCGCCAGAAATCGGTGGAAACCCGCAAAGACCTCAAGGAGATGAGAAAGACGCTGCGGGTCGAAACCGACACGCTCGAGTTCTGGACCAAGGTCGCCAATATCGGCCTGGTGCCGCTGCTGGTGATGGTGCTCGGAATTTCGCTGGCGCTCGCCAAGCGGCGCAGGCTCGGAGCCGTGCGATGAACCGCAAACAGTTCCTGATCCTGGTCATTGCGTTCGTGCTGCTGGGCGGTGCGGGACTGGCCTTGTTCTGGCAGGACATCGCCGCGTATCGCACGGCCGGCGCCAAAATCGGCGCCAAGCTTTTGCCTGGGTTCAACATGACCGACGTGGCGCAAATCCGCCTGCAGGATGCGAAGTCGGAAGTGACTCTGGTCAGAATGGAGAGCAGCTGGCGGGTGCGCGAGCGCAGCAATTACCCCGCCAATGTTCAAAGCATCGGCGATCTGCTCACCAAGCTGGCGGATCTCAAGGTAGTGCAGTCCGAGTCCGTCGGTGTAAGCCTGCTGCCGCGGCTCGATCTCGCCGCACCCGGCAAGAGCGAGGGTGGCGGCACGCTGGTCGAGTTCAAGGATGCCGCGGGCAAAACGATCACGAGTCTCCTGCTCGGGAAAATAATCCTCAAGAAAGACCCGATGAACCCGCTGCCGAACGCGGTGGATGGCGTGCCCGCGGGGCGTTATGTCTTGGTTGCGGGCGCTAAAGACACGGTAATCGTGGTCTCCGATCCGCTGGAGTCTGTCGTAGCGAGCCCCGGCGCATGGGCCGCAAGGCATTTCTTCAAGGCAGATCGCGTCAAGACGCTGACCGTGGCCGGAGACGGCGCCATGCAGTGGAAAATCACGCGCGATCTCGAATACAGCCAGTGGAAGTTCGCCTCGGGCGGCGGCGAGCTCGACCCGGGCGCGGCGGTGGCCGCGACCAATGCACTGGGCGGATTATCGTTTGACGACATCATCCCCGATTCCCAGGCAGTGCCCACGGACAAAGCGATCACGGTGACGGCAGAGACCTTCGATAACCTGACCTATCAATTGAAAATCGCTAAACGCCAAACCGGCGATGACTATGCCGTGAGCTTCAGCGTATCCGGCGAGCCGGCCAAGCAGCGCGTGCCGGAGAAAGGTGAGAAACCGGCAGACAAGGAACGCTACGACAAGGATTTCGCCGCTAGTCTTGGGGCATTGCAAGTGCGTATCGCGCGCGAGAAGGCGCTTTCCCAGTGGGCTTACGTGCTGTCGGCCAAGACGCTGGCGCCGTTGCTGAGGGACCGCGCGCAGCTGGTTGCGGCAAAGCGGCGGTAAAGCTCCTTTATTAAGCAGCCTGTCGCGGTGGCGTCGATCAGTCGCGATCCGTTAACGTTATGTTCCGATGTATGGGGCCAAGTCCGACAGGCTGCCAGGGCCTGCGTTATACTTATACATTCTTGGGTTTTCGCCGGCCATGCCATGCGCGCGCTGATCCTGTTACCGCTGTGTTTATCCCTGTCCGGGTGCTATGTTGCCTACAGCGGGCACCAGAGTACGGGCGGTGGCGTAACGACAACCACTTCAAGTGCCGCCGTCCGCGGCCAGATCAACACCGGATCGGCTCGCGTTGGCGCCTCGTTTGGCACACCGCCCGCGCCCGGTGCGCCGGGCGGCCAGGTGTCGCTCACGCGCGGCGCCTCGGCGTTGTTGCTGCTGGGGCTGGTGATCGGCGACACCCTGAATTATCTTGGCGCGACCATTTCCGGCACGCCGCCATCCGCGCCCCGCAGGGACTCGATAGCCGAGACCTGTTCCTGCTATGGCTGGAAGCCTGATGCGGGTGCGGCGCCTGCGAACGAGTAATGCAACATCCCGTTTAAACGTGTCAATTCATACTGAGACAACCACGATGAAATTCAGCAAAGTGACCAAGTCCCCGGTATACGCGCAGGGCCATAAGTGGGCGTTTGAAAAGCGCAAGGGCGAATATGAATCGGACGTGACCGCCATGCTGCGCGGCATGCTCGAAGACGACGCGATACGCGAGGACCAGCGTGCAGCCTGGGAACGCTGGCGCAATGACGACAGCGGCATCAAGAATCCGTAATTCAGAAAACCGCGCTTGATCCAATAATGAGGAGGGTATGATGACCGCAGTCAGGACTAACCGCGCCGCTATGGCGTACCGGTTGTTTGCGATACTGGCGGTGTTGGGCATGGCGTGCCCGGCCATCGCCGCAGCGCAGAACTATCCGTCCAAACCCGTTCGCTTTGTCGTGCCGTTCGCCCCCGGCGGCAGCACCGACACCCTGGCGCGCAGCATGAGCCAGAAACTGTCCGATTCCCTCGGGCAGCAGGTGGTGGTGGACAACCGCCCCGGTGCCAGCGGTGACATCGGCATGCAGATTGTCGCCAGGGCGCCCGCCGACGGCTATACCATCGTGCTTGGCTACATCGCCAATCTCGGCATCGGGCCCAGCCTTTACGACAAAATGCCCTACGATCCGGTGAAGGACTTTGCGGCCATCACCCAGGTTGCGGTCGCATCCAATATCCTGGTGGTGCATCCGTCCGTGCCGGCCAAAGACTTCAGGGAATTCATCGCTTATGCCAAGGCGAATCCCAAAAAAGTCAATTTCGCGTCGGCGGGCGTCGCAAGCGTAGGGCATTTGACCGGTGAACTGCTCAACGAACTTGCAGGCATGGATATGGTGCACGTGCCATACAAGGGCAGCGGTCAGGCCATATCGGATCTGGTGGGTGGCCACGTCAAGGTCATGATCAGCGGCATGGCCTCCACGTTGCCGCATGTCAGATCCGGCAAGCTGCGCGCACTGGTCACCACGGGGATGAAACGCACGCCGGCAACCCAGGACGTGCCGACCATGGCCGAATCCGGATTCCCGAAATTCGAGGCGACCTCATGGTTCGGCGTGCTGGCGCCGGCGAAGACGCCCAGGGCCGTGATTTCGCGCCTCAATGCGGAGATAGGCAAGACGCTGCAACAGCCGGACGTGGTGCAGCGATTGCATGCAGTCGGGTTCGAAATCGTCACCGGCACGCCGGAAGAATTTGCCGCCTACATCAAGTCGGAAATCAAAAAGTGGGAGAAAGTCGTCAAGGCGTCGGGCGCAAAACCTGATTAGGAAGGCCAGATATGAAGTCGATCATTTGCTGTTCAGCATTTTCATGCGCGCTGGCGTCCGGTCCGGCGTTGGTGCAGGCTGCCGATACGCTGAGTTACCCGGTTAAGGCTGTGCGGGTGATTGCGCCTTCTTCTCCGGGCAGCGGGGTCGATATCGTCTCGCGCCTGGTCGCTCAGAAGCTCGGTGCGAATCTGGGACAGCAGGTGGTGGTCGAAAATCGCGCCGGCGCCGGCGGCAACCTCGGCGCGGAGGTGGCGGCGAAGGCTGCGCCGGACGGTTATACCCTGTTCATGGCAACACCGTCGCACGCGATCAATCCCGCGCTTTATCGCAAGCTGAATTACGACTCGATCAGGGATTTTGCGCCGGTCGGCCTGGTGATGACCGGGCAGTACGTTCTGGTTGCGCATCCGTCCCTGCCGGCGAAGAGCGTAAAAGAACTCGTCGCGCTGGCCAGGGCTCGCCCGGGGCAACTTAACTACGCGTCCGCCGGCAACGGCAACGCGACTCATCTGGCTGGCGAGCTTCTCAAGTCGCTCGCCAGGATAGACATCGTGCACGTCGCCTACAAGGGCAGCGGCCCCGCGCTCGTGGATCTGATCAGCGGGCAGGTGCATTTCATGTTTCCCAACCTCGTCAACAGCCTGCCGCACATCGCTTCGGGCAGGTTGCGCGCGCTCGCGGTGACAGGCGCGAAGCGCGCCACGGCCGCACCGCATATTCCGACCCTGATCGAAGCCGGCGTTCCCGGCTACACGGTGATGTCGTGGTACGGCCTGCTCGCGCCCGCCGGCACGCCGCAGGCCGTCGTCGGCCGTCTGAACAGCGAGCTCGTCAAGGTCCTGCGCAGCCCCGACGTGAAAGAACGGCTTGCGGGGCAGGGCGCCGATCCCGCCGAAGGAACGCCGGAAGAATTCTCCGCCTTCCTCAAGGAAGAGATCGCGAAATGGGGCAAGGTAGTCAAGGCGGCGAATATCAGCGCGGAGTAGCGGCGGGAACTGGCGCAGTTCCGGGAGGCACTGTCACTCCAGTGCTGCCAATTCAGCGGCAGCGGGTTATTGCCTGAATAACAATTTCGCGTCGTGCTTGCTTTACCGCTAACGTCGATCTGCGTGCTGGTTACTGCTTTCGGCCATGACCCGTCACTGGTGATTTTTCTCCAAACCGGACGCTGACTGCCCGAGGGATAGTAGAATCAATTCGCCCGTGAAGTCGGAACGGTTTGCCGTGGGCCGAAATCCGGCACTTGAACCTGGCCAAAATTTCGTATGCAGATTACGTTAATTTCGCTCCGCGAGGCGCGCCCGGAGTGGGCGTCCGGAGCCCGTTTAGTGGTAAATCAAGAGTTATACTGGAACTCTTGAATAATCGAATGCAACGCACACTTCGGTGCCGTATCGGAAGCTGAATGGGAAAAAAATTGCGTTTCTGGCTGGTTTTCGTCACCCTGGGTGCGGCCGTTTCGGGCGGCGCCTACTACTTCGCGCAGATCTACGAAACGTCCGGTAGCGCCAGCACCGCTACGCCGAAGACGGCCGAGGCGGGGAAGTCGCCCTCCCGAGCAGTTGTGGTCGAGGCGGCGCGCGTGACCATCGACACGGTGGTCGATGATCTTCAGGCGGTGGGCACGCTGCACCCCAACGAGGCCGTGATCGTGGCGCCGGAAGTCGCCGGGCGCATCGAGCGCATTGCGTTCAGCGAAGGCCAGACGGTCAAGGCCGGCGATGTGCTGGTGGAACTCGACGCTTCGATCCTGCGGGCCGAGCGCGCCAAGGCGCGCTCGGATCTCGTCCTCGCCCGCGCCAACCACGAGCGCACGATCACGCTCGCAGGCCAGGGCATGGGAACGATACGGGCGCGCGACGAGGCGCTGGGTGCGTTCCAGGCGGCGGAGGCCAATCTCGCCCTGGCCGAGGCGCGATTGCAGAAAACCACCCTCCGGGCGCCGCTGTCCGGGATCGTGGGGCTGCGCTCGGTCAGCGTCGGCGCCTATGTCGCGCCCGGCCAGCGCATCGTCGAGCTGGCCGACGTCCGCCAGATCAAGCTGGATTTCGGCGTTCCCGAGCTTGCCCTGTCCAGCGTGCGCCGCGGCCAGCGGGTACGCATTACGCTCGACGCGAGGCCCGGCAAGGTCTTCGAGGGCGAGATCTACGCGATCGATCCGATCATCGACGTCGCGGGCAGGGCGATCCGCCTGCGCGCGCGTATCCCGAATCCGCAGGGCGAGCTCTCGCCCGGCCTGTTCGCGCGCGTGCAACTCGTCGTCGAGCGGCGCGAAAACGCGCTGCTGGTGCCCGAATCCGCGATATTCGCCAGGGAAGACAAGCAGTTCGTCTACCGCGTCGTCGACGGCCGTGCCGTGCGCACCGAGGTGGTGCTCGGCCAGCGCCGTCCCGGCTACGTCGAGATCCGCAACGGCCTCGCCCGCGACGCCCAGGTGGTGACCGCCGGCCAACAGCAGATACGCGAAGGTGCGCGCCTGGAAGTTGCCCCGCCCGCGGCCCTGCCGGGCAGAGGGAGCTGAATTGGGGCTGTTCGAGTTCTTCATCCGCCGGCGGGTGTTTTCGACGGTGATGAGCCTGCTCATCGTGCTGGTCGGGCTGGTTTCCTACTCGCGGCTCTCGGTGCGGGAGTATCCGAACATCGACGAGTCGATCGTTTCGGTGAGAACCCAGTATCTCGGCGCCAGCGCCGAGATCATCGAGAGCCAGGTGACCCAGGTGCTCGAGAGCTCGATCGCGGGCATCGAAGGCATCGAGACGCTGACCTCGAGCAGCCGGTCCGAGGAAAGCCGCATCACGGTGCGCTTCCGCCTCGGCACCGATCCCGATGTCGCGGCGAGCGACGTGCGCGATCGCGTGGGGCGCGTGCGCGGCAGGCTGCCCGCGGAGATCGAGGAGCCGGTGATTGCCAAGGTCGAGGCCGATGCCCAGGCGATCATTTTCATCGCGTTCACCAGCAACCGGCACAAGCCGATCGAGATATCGGACTACGCCGACCGCTACGTGCGCGACCGGCTGCAGAACCTGCCGGGCGTCTCGGAGGCGCGTATCTTCGGCGAGCGCCGCTACGCGATGCGCATCTGGCTCGACCGCACGCGGCTCGCCGCCCACGACCTGACGGTGCAGGAGGTCGAGAACGCGCTGCGCCAGCAGAATGTCGAGGTGCCCTCCGGTCGGATCGAGAGCCTCGAGCGCGAGTTTACGGTGCTGTCGCGCACCGGGCTCAGCACGCCCGAGCAGTTCCGGCAGATCGTGGTCAAGGACGCCAACGGGTTCCCGGTGCGCCTGGGCAGCCTCGCCAGGGTCGAAGTCGGCCCGCAGGACGAGCGCCGTGTCACCCGCTTCAACGGCGACAACGCCGTGATCATCGGCATCGTCAAGCAGGCGACCGCCAATCCGCTGGATGTCTCGAATGAGTTGCGCAAGCTGATGCCGCAACTGGTGGGCGACCTGCCGCCCGGGATGAACGCGACGATCGCCTACGACAAGTCCATCTTCATCGATCGTTCTATCGAGGCCGTATACACGACGATCGCCGAGGCGGTGGTGCTGGTGGTGCTGGTGATTTTCCTGTTCCTGCGCACCGCGCGCGCCACGATCATCCCGCTGGTCACGATTCCGGTGTCGCTCATCGGCGCCTTCGCGCTGATGGACCTGCTCGGTTTCTCGATCAACACCCTGACACTGCTGTCGATGGTGCTGGCGATCGGGCTGGTGGTCGACGACGCCATCGTGGTGCTGGAGAACATCCACCGCCACATCGAGGAAGGCATCGAGCCGCTGCAGGCGGCGATCCGCGGCATGGGCGAGATTTCGAGCGCCGTCATCGCCATGTCGCTCACCCTCGCGGCGGTGTATGCGCCGGTCGCCTTCGCGCCGGGGCGGACCGGGACGCTGTTCGCCGAGTTCGCGCTCACGCTGGCGGGCGCCGTGCTCGTTTCGGGCTTCGTCGCGCTGACCCTGACCCCGATGATGTGCTCGCGCCTGCTGCTTCCCCATGAGTCGCACGGGGGCTTCTACAATCTTCTCGAGCGCGGGCTGCTCGCCCTCCACCGCGGCTATCGCAGCGCTCTCGTGGCGACGCTGCGCGCCCGCCCGGCCGTCGTGCTGGTGGCGCTGGCTGTCGCCGGCGCGAGCTATTTTCTGTTCACCGCGCTGAAATCCGAGCTGGCTCCGATCGAGGATCGGGGCGTGCTCTTCACCGCCGGCAACGCGCCGGAGGGCTCGACCGTGGACTTCACCAGCCGCTATGCCGAGGAGTTCGAGGCGCTGATCGCCGAAGTGCCCGAGGTGCAGCACTATTTCGTGATCGTCGGCTCGCAGGCGGTGACCGAACTCATCTCGTTCTCGCAGCTCACCCCCTGGGAGGAGCGCAGCCGCACGCAGATGGACATCGTGCGCGACATCCAGCCCAAGCTCAACCGGATCGCCGGCGTGCGCGCCTTCGCCAACAACCCGGGCTCCTTCGGGCAAAGCGCGCGCAGCAAGCCGGTGGAGTTCGTCATTCAGACCTCCGACAGCTACCAGAAGCTCGACGAATATGTCGGAATGCTGCTCGCCGAGACGGAGAAGTTTCCCGGCCTGATCAACCTCGACAGCGACCTGCGCCTGGACAAGCCGCAGATCGAGGTCGAGGTCGATCGCGAGCGCGTCGCCGACACCGGCGCCGGCGTGCTCACCGTCGGGCGCACCCTCGAAACCCTGCTCGGCGGCCGGCAGGTGACGCGCTTCACGCAGAACGGCGAGCAGTACGACGTGATCGTCCAGGTCGCTCCGGCCGACCGCCGCACCCCCGGGGACCTCGACGCAATCTACGTCCGCGGCCCCAGCGGCGCGATGCTCCCGCTGTCGAATCTCGTCCGGACGAAGGAGACCGTGGCACCCAAGGAACTCAACCGGTTCAACCAGTTCCGCGCGGCGACGATCACCGGCGGCACCGCGCCGGGCTACTCGCTCGGCGAAGGGCTTGCTTTCCTTGGAGAGGCGGCCGAGCGTGTACTGCCGCCTGACGTGCGCCACGACTATGCCGGCCAGTCGCGGGAATTCAAGGATGCGGAGTCGAGCCTCGTCTTCATTTTCGTGCTGGCGCTGGGTTTCATTTTCCTGGTGCTCGCCGCGCAGTTCGAAAGCTTCGTCGATCCGCTGATCATCATGCTGACCGTGCCGCTGTCGATGACCGGCGCGCTGCTCGCGCTGCATCTGAGCGGCGGGACGCTGAACATCTACAGCCAGATCGGTCTGGTCTCGCTGATCGGCCTCATCAGCAAGCACGGCATCTTGATCGTGGAGTTCGCCAACCGCCTGCAGGACGAGGGACGGCCGCTGCGCGAGTCCGTGATCGAGGCCGCAGCGCTGCGGCTGCGCCCCATCCTGATGACCACCGGCGCCATGGTGGCCGGCGCGATCCCGCTGGCCATCTCCGCCGGCGCGGGCGCCGAGAGCCGGCACGACATCGGTTGGGTGATCGTCGGCGGCATGACCTTCGGCACGCTGCTCACGCTCTTCGTCGTGCCGACGGCCTACACGCTGCTCGCCCGCGACCGCGCCCTCGAAGGAAGCTTGAAAGCCGTTTGAGCCGTTCAGATTCGCGGCATGCTGGCCGGGAACAACGCCATTGCATTGACGGGAGAGATACGAAATGTACTACGAGGGCAGCTGGGTCGACAGCTTTCCGAAGAACTATCAGTTGCCGAACGCGACGTCCATCACCAAAGGATTGGCCCTCTGGGGCGCGGTCGCGCTGGGCAAGATCGACGAGCTTGTGCAGCGCCTGCACCAGCAGCGGGCCGCCTGGCCAGAGGCCTGGGGGAGTGCGATGGGCGGGAGGATGGAGAGAAAGGGATAGTAGAATCAATTCGGCCGCGAAGTCGGAACGGCTTGCCTAGGGGCGCAATCCGGGGCACGCACGGGGTCAGACTCGCAAGCCCGCGGGTCTTACGAGTCTGACCCCGTGCGTTCGTGCGAGCCCGCGGGTCTTACGAGTCTGACCCCGTGCGTTCTCAGTCTGACCCCGTGCGTTCTCCACCCCGTGCGTTAGGACTTTTTGCGCAGCCTCTACGACAAGCATCACATGGCGGAGAAGGCGGGCGAAGCGCGCCGTTGACGGTCAGGTGGATGCGCGGGTTGGGGGTCTCAGCACCCACAGATGCCAACGCCTTCGTATCTCGCGGGTTGTCCATTTTCCCGGGTAATGGTGACTGTGGCGCGGACGTCAAAGTACTCGCATGTTTCGGGCGGTTTCTTTGGGCACGTGCTCGCTGCGGGGCGATACGAAACCTCAACTCCAGTACTGTTCCCAACATACGACTCTTTCCAACTGTCGCCCGGCGAAAAGCTGAATGAATGTGACTTTGGTCGCCTGGACAGAAGTTCAATCTCTTGCCCGTTGAAAATGAGCCGCAGCGGTGAACCATCCGAAAGCCCCGCATGGAGGTGATAGCGACTGGAGGCGGGTTTGGCCGCACACGTGAGCGCTGCGAGCTGAATCGAGCAACCGCATTCGATGCGCTCGTACGATAGACAACCCAACGCTAGTGGTTGTTGTGCTCGGACCATGCCATAGGCTGGCAGCAATGACGCGGCAAGTGCTGCAAATGTAATCACATGGCGGCGAAAGGGCATTTGAGACGCCCAACGTGGAGCCCAGCGGCGCCGTAACGGCGTCCGCTGCGGCGCAAAGTTATATGCCATTCCTAAGACAGCTTGTTTGAAACTAAGCGGTTCAAGCTAATTCCGGATTCGGCCGCTTGGATGGCAAGAGTAAGGTAGGTGAGTTTGCGGTGGAATACGAACCATAAATTTCCCGCTAAACGCTTTCGTGGCGATGGGTTCGGGCGCGACTTCATGACTTTTGCGCATGTCTGCGATGGTTTCTTTCACGAGCCCCCGAATTCCTTGTAACGCCTTTTCGGGCGTTTTCTCCAGCCAGCTCAAGCTTGGAAACTCCGCGCATAGTCCAACATGCTCTCCATCTTCTTCGGACCAGGTAACCCGGTATGTATATCGGTCAATTTCCTTATTCATCATTTCTCTCCAGACGGTCGATTGCCAGCAGCACTTGGCGTAGGCGATAAGCTCTACGCGTATGGCCAACTCATGCATCAAGCGAAGATATGATCGAATGGCTTGTTTTTCGGAGAACGCATCCATCGTAGACTTCTTGCTCGGTGCGACCTAACGACGTCCAATGATAAGCAAAAGTGCTGAATAACATGGTCGTCTCCGGTATTCGTTTCGTCAACCTGCTTTTGAATCAGCGTGTTATGACATGCAAATTCTACAGTAGTCATGTTGAACGGCAGTTGTTGAGTCAAATCCCTGATTTCTTGCGGGATTCATTATTCAAGGCGCCTGATTGATTGTTTCTGTGCAGGTCAAAGAGAATGTCGAATGTCTGCTATCGGGAAACTCGACTGGCCGGTACGGGTCGCAAGCAGTGCCCAGTCATCTCCTCTCGCGTGGCCTTATGCGATTTTAGCTTTCCGATTTGCGCGAGGTTTTCCAAGGTCATCTTCTTTCCCCAAAATAAAAAGTTTTGAGCCTGCCATCACATGCAACAGGAAAGGATTTTTCTCTTTTACCTTTTTCCGAAACTCGCCGCTGCTGTAGACGTTCGGGTTGATCTCCCGCCGCAATTGTTCCTGGCATGGCTGTAATGTGCGCACGGCTTCTTCAAACGAAACCGTTCCAACGATCATGACATCGATGTCGCTTGATTTGCGCTCCGCGCCGATCGCAATCGAGCCGTAAACGAAGGCCGCCGAGATCCTGTCGGCTAGCGTCGCCAGCGCTTTCCGCAGCACATCCGCCACACCGGCGGTCTTTTTCAGGATTCCGCGCAGCTCATCGTAGATCGGGCAGGTCGGATCGGCCTTGTATCGCACCAGATTTCCCACGCGTTCGCGCGAGAGCACGCCGGCATCCGCCAGTTGCGCGAGTTCGCGCCGCAAGGTTCCCGGCTGCGTATTCGTGACGCGCGCGATCTCGCGCAGATGAAACGCCTCGCCGGGATGCAGCAGCAGCAATCCCAGGACCTAGCGACGATAAGCCCCGAAGAAAAGCGTTCCCAGATCGACTGGCGTGTATGTTTTCATTTCAGCTACGACTGCAGCCTAATTAGCCACACATTGCAATAACGCAAGAATATATTGCAAATATATGATTTTAAATAATATTATACAGATCTGGCAGCGTGATTGCTGACTGTTTCCAGCGCCAACTTGCCGTCCGTGGTCTTGATTTCGGTTCGCACTACCGCAAAGCTGCGCCCCGCATGCAGCACGGTCGAGCGCACGCGCAGCGTTTTGCCCCTGCCCGGACTGATGAACCACGCCGAGATGCTGGACAGCATGGAATGTCGCGGCACCGCGGTCTTTGCGGTCGCCGCCGCCAGTCCCAGCAGGATGCCGCCTTGCACGTGGCCGACGCGATTGCCTATGTGCGGCCCGTTTTTCACGCTGCAACGCGCGCCGTATTTGGTGGGCTGGGGCAGCATGCCCCAGAAGTGCTCGATGAAGGCGCGCTGATGATCGGCGCGCCTTAATGCGGAATTACACGCGCTCATTACCACGCGCTCATCCGGTTCGAGGTCTTTCAATTTAAGCGGCGTGCCGGGCACGCCGCTTTCGCGTTGCCACGGCAGCGGCGCGAGCGCGATGTCGGCGGGCGGCGGCAGCACGATGAAGGTGGCGCTGGCATAGCATACAGGCTGGCCCGCGGAGCGCAGCACGCCGCGCGTGAGGGCCTGGCGCACGGTGTGGTTCTCGCTGAATCCTTCCAGTTTCGCTTCCATGGTCAGGTCGTCACCCACGGGATGGCCGGTGAACTGCGCACTGAGCTGCACTGTCGCCTGGCGTGCACCGGTCTCGATCTTGAGCCGCGGCGCAGTGGCCAGCGCGGTGTCGAGCATCATGCCCAGTGCGGCAGGATTGATGTCGCCATCGGCATTGCGGCAATGCGGCCCGACCGGCATGGTTTCTTCTATGGTGTCGTCGCCGATGCGGGGCCAGGCCAGCTGGAGAAAATAGCCGGGAAAGTGGAAGCCGGGGCTGCGGTTGCCCGCCAGGCCGAGCAACACCTGCCTGCGTATCGTTTCGGCATCGGCCCCGGATTTCTTATTTACCTTGGAACTCATTTTTCTCTCCCCACATCCCACCCTTCACCCTTCACCCTTCACCCTTCACCGTCTATCGACGCCCAGCCGGTCGTAAATCGGGTTGATATGACTGCGAATCAGCGGGCGCATGTAGACCAGATACAGTGCGCCGGCGGCGCACACCGCGCCGCCGATGAGTAGCGTATTGGCAACCCCGATCAGTTCGGCCAGCGTGCCCGCCGCCAGGCTGCCGAACGGCGTGATGCCCATGAAAGCCGTGGTGTAAAGACTCATCAGGCGGCCGCGTTTGTCGTCGTCGACGATGGTCTGCAGGATGATGTTGACCGAAACCGAGGTGATAAGAATGCCGAAGCCGATCACGGCGAGCAGCGGCAGCGCAATCCACATTTGTACCGACAGCGACAACAGCATCAGTGAAACGCCTGCTGCAAGACTGGCATAGGCCAGCAGGCGTATCAGTCCCCGCACGCCGGTGCGCGAGGCCAGGAACAATGTGCCGGCGACCGCGCCCATGCCTGCCGCGCCGACCAGGAAGCCCATCTGATCGGCGCCGCCTGCGAATACTTCACGCACCAGGGCCGGCATCAGCGTCAGGTACGGCGTGGCGCACAAAGCGACCAGGGCCAGCTGCATCAGCAGCAGACGGATCGGCAGCGATTGCCAGGCGTAGGCAAAGCCCTCGCGCAGGTCATGCCACATCGGCGGATGAACGGCGCGGCGCGGGCTGGGCGTCACCCGTATCATCAGGAAGGTCACGATGACCGCTATATAAGTCAGCGTGTTGATGGCGAAGCATACGCCCTCGCCGAACCAGCCGATCACCAGCCCCGCCAGCAAGGGCCCGACCAGCCGCCCGCTGTTGGCGACCAGCGAGGTCAGGGCGACGGCGTTGGGCAGGTCTTCCTTGCCGCCGACCAGCTCCAGCAGATAGGCGTGGCGCACCGGCAATTCTATGGCAACGAGTACACCGAGCAGCATCGAGAGCGTGATGATATGCCAGGGTGCGATGATGCCGGAGATCACCAGGGCCGCGAGTGTTGCCGCCTGCAGCATCTCCAGCACCTGTGTGGCGAACATCATGCGATGCAGGTTGAAACGGTCCGACCACAGTCCGGCAAACGGCGACAGCAGCAGGATCGGCAGGCTGCTGGCAAAACCGAGCAATCCCAGCAGCGCCACCGAATCGGTGAGGCGATAGAGCAGCCAGCCTAGCGCGATGCTCTGCATCCAGTAACCAACCAGTGCGAACGCCTGGCCGCCGACGAACAGGCTGAAATTGCGGTGACGCAAAGCGCGCAGGGAAAGTTTCACGGGGGTCGAGCGCGGCGGATCGGAAAAGGCGATTGTATGTGCAAGCCGCACCGCTTGTCATGGACGGAAGTCCGCATGCTGTGACGGTGCATCGTCAGGACCAGACGCTCCGGTAGAATGCGGGCAGCATGAACATCTATCAGATCATCGCCCTGGTCCTGCCGAACTCCAGCGGGTTCAAGGGTGCAAGGGTCCTCACCACGCTTTACGCGATTCATTTGGGCGCGGGCCCTTTCGGCATCGGTTTGCTGCTGTCCACATATGCATTGTTCCCGCTGCTGCTTGCCGTCTATGCCGGCAAGGTGTCGGACCGTTATGGCGTGCGCATCCCGCTGCTGGGCGGCATGATGGGCATGACGCTGGGCGTGTTTCTGCCGTTTGCGTGGCCGACCCTGCCCGCGCTGTTCGTTGCGGCAGCGGTGACCGGCGCGGGTTTCATATTCGTGCAGGTGTCGCTGCAGATGCTGACCGGTTCCCTGGGCGTGGGCGCGGCGCGCACGCGCAACTTCAATCTGTATGCGATGGCGGTGGCGTCCGCTGATTTCATCGGTCCGGTTGCCGCCGGCTTCCTGATCGACCATCGCGGGCATGTTGCCACCTTTTTTTACCTGTCTCTGCTCAATCTCGCGGCAGTGTGCGGCCTGCTGTTCATGTACCGCCGCATCCAGACTACCGCGACCAAATCCGAGGACCGGAAGCAGCAGCGCATGATGGACCTGCTCAAAAGCGCCGAGCTGCGCCGCATTTTCATCGTCAGCGCGGTGGTGATCGCCGGCCTCGATCTGTTCCAGCTGTACCTGCCGCTTTACGGCCACTCCGTCGGGCTGTCCGCGTCCGCGATCGGCATGGTGCTGGGTGCATTTGCCGCGGCGGCCTTTGTGGTGCGCGCCATGCTTCCCGAACTGGTGCGCCGCTATGGCGAGGAAACGACGCTGATTTACTCGTTGTATCTGGCTGCGGCGACCTGCCTGCTGATCCCGTTTTTTTCCAGCGCGGTGGTGCTCGGCACGATCGCCTTTGTGCTGGGCCTGGGGCTCGGGCTGGGGCAGCCGCTATCGGTCATGCTGACCTATAATCATTCCCCTCCCGGGCGTGCCGGAGAGGCCCTCGGCCTGAGAATCGCCATCAACAATTCGATACATGTGGTGGTGCCGGCGATATTTGGCGCGGTGGGTACCGTGTTCGGACTGGCGCCGGTATTCTGGGTGAACTCAGCGATACTCGCGGGCGGAGCTTATGGCGGGCGCAGGCGGAAAAGCCAGTGACGTTTGTTGTTAACAGGCTCTAAGGTTTTTCCTTCGAGGCATCCTGCGTCGTGGTCTGAGCGCTGCGGGGGCGGTGGGGTGTGCGGTAATATTCCGGCAGGTCGAGGAACGCGTCCCCGGGCGAGGTCAGGAAGTTGAAGCGAATCAGGTGGAACAGCGCGCAGATGCCGTCTGTCCAGTTTGCGGTTTTTTCCTGAAGCCGGGCCCTGGGGTGATAATGAACCGGCAGTTCATATACCTGCGCTGCAGTTTTGGCGACATATGCTGTTAATTCGACCTCGATGCCGAATCTCCGTGATTTCAGATTCATCGCCTTGAGCAGGTCGGCCCGGAAAATCTTGTAGCGGGTTCCCGCGTCGGTCAGGTGCAGGCCTGAGAACGCATTGCTGAGTCCGGTCAGCAGCCGGTTCCAGAAATAATGCCAGGTGCGATAGGCGTGACGCGACGCTTTGTCGAAGCGGTTGCCGTAGACCACGTCGGCATGGCCCTGGAGCAGGGGTTCGAGCAGATCCGGCACGTCAAACGAGTCGTATTCGAAATCCGCATCCTGGGCCATGATGAAGTCGCCATGTGCCTCCCGGATGCCCCGGATTATGGCGCTGCCCTTGCCTCGCCTGCTGGGTTGATCGATCAGCAGAAAACCGTGACGCAACTGCATCTCGTGCAGTATCTGGCGCGAGTTGTCGGTTGAGCCATCATCAACGAAAATCCATTCGCGCCGGACCGGGCACGGCGACTTCATCATGTGTTCGATGACTTCTCCGAGGTGGCTCGCTTCGTTGTATACGGGGACCACGATGCTGAGCAACGGGTCGGAAGCAGCCTGCGTCGTTTCGCGCGGAGCGCTCATGCTTTATCCGGTGATTCCCCGGGCATGCCGATTACCAGACTTTTTTTCAATGGGCTCTCGACTTCTCAAAAAACGATTATATTTTACGACTGCGAAAAAGGCTACTTGACCCAACGCCATCGCGGCGCCGGATTTTCCCCGGACGCAGGCATTTCGGCCTCGTACTTAAGTTTTTTCATTTTAGGAGTCTGTCGGGGCCGACTCCGACAAACTCCTGGCGCATAATGACGTTTTTATCATGGAGTGCGGCATGAAAATCGCAGTCATCGACGACTATCAGGATGCGTTTCGCAAACTTGACTGTTATGCCCGGCTGAAAGACCACGAGGTTGCTGTCTTCCACGATACCGAGAAGGATGCGTCAAAACTGGCTGCCCGTCTCAAGGATGCAGAGGCGGTGGTGCTGACGCAGCAGCGCTCGCCGTTCCCGCGCGCGTTGGTCGAGCAGTTGCCGAAGCTGAAGATGCTGAGCCAAACCGGCAGAAACGCCAATCATATCGATGTTGCGGCGTGCACCGACAAGGGCATAGTCGTCTCCGCCGGCGGTGGCGGCATTCCCAACCCGACGGCGGAACTCACTTGGGGCCTGATCCTGTCCGCCATGCGCCGCATTCCGCAGGAAGTGCAGCGCATGAAAGAAGGCCAGTGGCAGGGCTCGGTCGGAGTGAGCGTCGCCGGCAAAACGCTGGGCGTCTACGCGTTTGGCAAGATCGGCAGTCTGGTTGCCCGGATTGGTCAGGCTTTTGGCATGCGAGTCATTTGCTGGGGGCGCGAAGGCTCGACGGCGAAAGCGCGCGAAGCCGGGTTCGAGGTCGCTGTCAGCCGCGAGGCGTTTTTCGAGAGCGCTGACGTCGTGTGCCTGCACATTCCGCTCAACAAGGAAACGCGCGGCATCGTCACGGCGCAGGACCTGGCGCGCATGAAACCGACTGCGCTGATCGTCAACACCAGCCGCGCGCCGCTGATCGCAGAAGGCGCGCTGGTCGAAGCGCTGAAAAAAGGCCGTCCCGGCCTGGCCGCGGTCGATGTCTACGAAGACGAGCCGGTGCTGAACGGCAATCATCCGCTGCTCAAAATGGACAACGTCATCTGCACGCCGCACCTGGGTTATGTCGAGCAGGGCACTTACGAATCCTATTTCGGCACGGCGATCGACCAGATCCTGGCGTTCGCGGCAGGCAAGCCGATCAATGTGATGAATCCCGAGGTGCTGGGGAAGAAATAATTTGCCGCCAAGCACGCCACGACGCCAAGAAACCACAAAGAACAAATGAAACCGCAGATGAACGCCGATAAACGCCGATAAAATCGAAAGCGAAAAGCCTTAACGCAAAGACGCAAAGGTAAAGTTTTTCCCTGTTTTTATCGGCGTGTATCGGCGTACCCGTCGAGCGCACCCGTCGAGCGGGTATTAAAAAGAAGGTATTGAAATGAATTCATCGGCGGCTAAATCTGGTTTTTGGGAAGTGAAGATTTTTGATTAGGGGGAAGTAATGGCAAAAATGCGTTGCGGCGTCGCCGCCGTCGAAGCCCTGCGCGCCGCGGGCGTGACCAAGGTGTTCGGCCTGATGGGCTCGAGCACGCTGGAAATTTATGACGCGCTCTACGACGCGAAAGACATGGAGTACATCGGCGTGCGCCACGAGAACTGCGGTATGCACATGGCCGATGCCTACGGGCGCATGACGCAGACGCCGGGGTTGTTCATGTGCGGCCAGGCCGGCCCGGGCTCGGCCAATATGGTGCTGGGGCTGGCGCAGGCGAAGATGGCGTATTCACCGGTGGTGGCGATCACCGGGCTGCCTTCCACCGAGCACCTGGGCCGCGACGCGTTCCAGGAAATCGATCAGAATACGCTGTTCCTGCCGGTGACCAAGCGCGTAATGACCGTGCCGCGACCCGAGCGCATACCAGAATTCATCCTCGAAGCTTTCCGCATCGCCAACAGCGGACGGCGCGGGCCGGTGGTGGTGAATATTCCGCGCGATCTGCTCAATCACGACATTGATGTGGACATGCCGCGCGCCGGCAGCCCCGGCATTGCGCCTGCCGCAGACCGCGCGACGCTGGAGAAAATCCGGCAGATGATACTCGCAGCGAAAGCGCCGGTGATCCACGCCGGCGCCGGGATCAAGTGGGCGCGCGCATCCGAAAAACTCGTCAGGCTCGCCGAGAAGCTGCAGATTCCGATCACCAATTCCGCCGGCCACGCCGATGTCGTGCCGTGCGACCATCCGCTGTACGCCGGGGGCATGGGCCCGCGCGGCAATGCGGTGGCGAGCACGCTCATGCGCGAAGCCGACCTTGTCCTTGCACTGGGCACGCGGCTCGGCTTCAACACCACGTTCTACAAGTACACCGATATTTCAAAAACGGCGAAAATCGTACAGGTCGATATCGATCCTATCGCGCTTGGCCGTTATTTCCCGGTTGATCTGGGTATTGCCGCCGACGCCGGGGCGGTAGTCGAGGCGCTGGCTGAGATCATGGCGCCCATCGCCCCTGAAACAGCGCCATGGCGGGCGCGCAACGAGAAATTCCGGATGGACTATCAGGAGTTGTGGCGCGAACGCGAGGCTTCCGCCGCCGCTACCGGCAAACCGCCGCATCCCGATGTGATCTACAGTGAACTGCGCAAGGCCGCGCCGCGCGATGCGATTTTCACGCTCGACGCCGGCACCACAGGGTTTCAGGCGACAGACCAGCTGCCGTGCAAAACCGTGCCGTCGCTGATCACGCCGCTCGACTGCGGCATGGTGGGCTTTTCCTACGCTGCAGGCCTGGGCGCCCAGGTCGCGGCGCCCCAGCGCACCGTGATTTCGCTGATGGGCGATGGCGGTTTCGGCATGACCATGGGCGAGATGAGCACGGCTGTGATGCATAACATCAACGCCATTGCGCTAGTGATGGACAACGGCACCTGGGGCTCGGAGATCGCCTACCAGCGAGATTTCTTCAGCCATCGCTACATCGGCGCCCATGTGCATTCACCGCGCTTTGACGAAGTGATGAAGCTGTGTGGCGGCAACGGCTATTTCGTAACGGAGGCCGGAGGCACGGCCGAGGCTATCAGGCAGGCGATGGCCGGCGGCAAACCGGCGGTGATCCACGTCAAGGTAGATCCGGAGGCCGTGGTGAGCTTTCGCAAGGACGCGTTAAAAAAACGCGATTAGCGAGCAAGCAAATAAAAAGGGCTGCACCTCGCAGCCCTTTTTGAACCTTGAACCTTGAGCGCAGCTCAGTGCAAGTGCTTGTTGCGCGGATGCAGCGGGATCACGGTAGACGAAGTGGCCGGGTCTACGCCCTCGCGTTTGGTGACAAGGTCGGAGTCGAACAACTGGTTGATCAGCGTGGTGACCTGCGCGGTGGACTGCGCGTCCAGGTGGCGCGACAGGATGCCGGATATGTCTTCAACGACGCACTGACGGCGGAATTCGTGGATGGCTACCGCGCTGGGTCCGACAAACATCTGAAAAAACTCGTCCTCGCCATGCTCGGGGTAAAACGTGACTTCGATTTCCGACGCATCTTCGGTGAGCGGCCCCAGGTTGTTGAAGGCTTCAGTCAGGCGGTCGTGGAAGCTGCGCCCCACCTCGCCAGTCCAGCAGATATTGAGGGTGCGCTCCTTGGCGTCGAACTTGATCCCTACTTCTTCGCGTTCGAGGCTGTGGGCCTCGGCCATGGAATCAATGTCGAGGTAGTTGAGCCAGGGGCGCAACGCCAGCTCGATCTGGGACAGGCGCACACCCTTGCAAATGAACGCCGAACCGTGAACATGGACTTCAGTCCGCATTTTCAATTCCATTCAAATGTGCGGATAGCCCGCAGTGCGCGGGGGATGACTAGAAGACGACTAGAATAACACAAAAATAGACAGTCCAATGAAGGAGTTATAGGTCATAACGCCGGCGCGCACCCGGCGTGAATAGCGCAACCGGCCCCTCCTGGTTGAAACCGGTGTTCAACTGGCGGGTTGCACCAGCCCCAGTTCCCCGAGGACGGCCGCCATCACCTCGCGCTCGCGGTCAAGGAATGCCGTGAGTGCCGCGCCGCCGACATAAGTGTCCGCCCAGTACTTCTCCGCAAGCTCGGCATGCCAGTCGTCAGTCGCCGTGGCCGCGCGCAACGCGCCGTCCCAGAACGCGATCTGCGCCGGGGCGAGCCCCGCTGCGCCGATCACGCCGCGCCAGGTGCCGATCACACAGTTCACCCCGAGTTCGGACCAGGTGGGCACATTTGCGTAGAGGCGGGGCAGGCGTTGCGGCGCCGATACGGCGAGCGCGCGAACTTGTCCCGCTGCGATCGCCGCAGCCGCGCTTACCGCGGTAATGGCCGCGACTTCTGCCCGTTTTTCAATGACATCGGCCACGGCGTAGAGCGCCGAATCGAATACGTTGAGTTTGAGCCCCCGGACATCGCCACCTGCATGCGCGGTAACCTGCGCCAGCGCCATATGATTGATGTTGCCGATGGCGGTGGCGAGCGCGATCCGGCAGCTGGCGGTATCGCGCGCGAGCCGCGCCATGAAGTCGGCGCAGGTTTGGATGGGCGAGTCGGCGCGCACGACGAACGCGATGTATTCGGTGTACAGACTGGCGAGCGGGGTGAGTGCCGCATGGTCGAAATCCGCAACGCCGAGCTGGCGGTTGGTGATGAGGGTCGGCGAGTTGATGGCGAGCACGTGCGGATCGCCAGCGTGGCAACGCAGGTAGTCCCAGCCGTTGCCCCCGCCCTTGCCGGGAATGTTGGTGAGCTTGATCGGAACATCGATGAGCTTGCGCGACTGGAGTATGCGGATCAGCGCGCGCGCTGGCCGGTCCTGCCCGCCGCCGGCGGGCGTGCCCGCGACCAGTTCGATTTCATGGTCGGGGTGCCATGCACGGCCGTTATTGCTCATGCGGTGGCCGGTTTTTAACCGGTGATCGCGGGCGCCACTTTCTGCCCGTCGGCGGTATTCGGCATGAAAAAGATCAGCACATTGGCAAAGATGATGGTGCCGGCAAGGAAAAAGAAGCCGGTATAAATGTCGTAGGCATCTGCAATCATGCCGAATATCGCTGGTGCAATGCTGGCGCCTATGGCCTGGATGCCGAACTGCAGCCCCACCCCGGTGCCGGCCAGATGGGTGGGCGTGGTTTCCACTGCCCAGGCCTGCAGCACCGGGCGCATGGCATAGAGGAAAAAGCCGACCAGCGCGATGAACAGCACGAACACCGCGCTCTTGCCCGCGAGCGCCATGCCCACGATCATCACCCCGGTCAGCAGCATGCTCGAAATCACGACGCGCTTGCGGCCGACCTTGTCGGAAAGATGCCCGGCGATAGGCGCCGCGATAAAACCGGCGACCTGGAGCACGGTCAGGCAGATGCCGGCAACCAGCGGCGAATAGCCGAGTTCGTAGGCGAGATAGACCGGCAGGAAAGTGAGCAGCCCGACCTGCGTCATGGTGCGGAACGCGGAGCTGCACGACACCAGCATCAAGCCCTTGTTCCTGAGCAGGCTCGCGAAATCACGCAGGTATTTTTTGCCGTTCCACGAACCGCCGGCGGCGTTGATGGCGCTGTCCTCACGTTTGCGACCCATGGTCAGCGCGCCCAGCATGACCAGGATCATGATTGCCATGACGAACCCGGGCACGACGTTGATCACTACCACCGTGCGCCAGCTGAACCAGACAAGCAGCGCGCCGACCACCACCGGCGCCAGCGCCTCACCCAGGTTGCCGCCCATGCCGTGAAACGACAGCACCAGGCCCTTGCGCGCCGGATAGCTGTACGCGAGCGTCGGGATGGCCGCGGGGTGCCACAGGTTGTTGCCGATGCCGACCAGCGCCACGCATACCAGCAGCATCCAGAAATTGTGCGTGAGGCTCATCAGCGCATAAGGGAAGCCGACCCAGAACAGCGAAGTCGCCATCAGGTAGCCCTTCTTGCCGACGGTGTCCACCAGCATGCCGCCCGGAAGATTGGATATCGCGCCGGCCAGATGCTGGACTGTCATGATCAGCCCGATCTCGGTATAGGACAGGCCCAGTTCCTTGCCGATCAGCGGCAGCAGCAGATAGAAGGTGGCGGTATACCAGTGCGTCAGACCGTGACCGGCCGATATCAGCCAGACATCCCTGAAGGAACGTCGGTTGGGCGCGGCGATGGCGGCAGTGTTCATGACTCATGCAGTGAGAAAATTGGCGCGCTCATGATAGCAGAAAGGCTCGGCGGGCTTGCGAGTCCGCATGGTGTATTTAAAACAGGGGGAACAGGCTCCAGGCAACTGCCGCAGTTGAGCCGGATCGCGATTAGCGAATATCATGGCAGTCTTTTCGCGGTTTTCCTTGGAGATCACGCCGCACCTGGGCCGATACAAAAATATGCGCACCGACCTTGAACGATTTTTCAGCCCGCGCGCGATCGCCATCATCGGCGCATCGCAGGATCTGACCACCATCAGCGGCCAGCCGCTCAAGCACCTCACATCGCACGGCTACAAGGGGAAGATCTATCCCGTCAATCCGCGCTATCAGGACATCGCCGGTATCAAGTGTTACGCCGCGCTTGCCGACCTGCCGGAAGCACCGGATCTCGTGCTGATCCTGGTCAACGCTTCGCGCGTGATCGACATGCTGCGCCAGTGCGGCGCGAAGGGCGTGCCGTACGTGATCATATTCAGCTCCGGTTTTTCGGAGGTGGGCGGCAGCGGCACCGATCTGCAGCGGCAACTGGCCGACGTTGCGCGCGAATTCAACATCGGCGTCATCGGCCCCAACTGCCAGGGCATGATCAACGTCGCCGACAGCGTGTTCGCCGGTTTCGGTTCGGTATTCCACACCGATTACGAGCCGGGCGTGGTGAGCATGGTGTCGCAGTCGGGCGGCTTCGGCTTTTCGGTGATGAACCTTTCGTCCAAGGACGGCGGCCTCAAGTTCCGCCAGATGGTGACCACCGGCAATGAAATCGGGGTTTCCACCCTCGATTTCATTCAGTACTACATACATGATCCAAAAACAGAAATCATAGTCGCGTATCTTGAAGGCGCAAAAGACGCATGGCGCCTGCCGGAAATCGGCGACAAGGCGCTCGCCGCCGGCAAGCCGGTCATGGTGTGGAAGGTCGGCAACACCGAGCAGGGACAGAAGGCCGCGGCCTCGCACACCGCCAATCTGGGCGGCGCGATGGCGCTCTACCAGGCCGCGTTCCGGCAAAAAGGCATCATCCAGGTCGAGGACATCCAGGACGTGGTCGATTACGGCCGCGCGTTCCGCCACGGCCGGTTGCCCGCGGGCAACCGTGTTGCCATCATCACCATTTCGGGCGGCGCCGGCATCCTGATGACCGACGAGTGCATCGCCCGCGGCATGCAGCTGGCGCAGCTCGCGCCGGAAACGGTCGCCAAGCTGCGCGAATTCGT
The DNA here is from genome assembly GCA_030683105.1 of Burkholderiales bacterium. Taxonomy (GTDB): domain Bacteria; phylum Pseudomonadota; class Gammaproteobacteria; order Burkholderiales; family SG8-41; genus CAKKQX01. The sequence goes on from JAUXMZ010000036.1 coordinate 73,623, forward strand.
GCCGAGCTACGGCTCGCTGGGCAATCCGGTGGATGTGACCGCGGCGATTTTCAACGACCTCACGCTGATCAACCGCACGCTGCAGGCGATCAACGACGACCCGGGTGTGGACTGCATCGCGATGATCAACGCCTCGCTGCAGGGCGAGATCGCGATCCGCGTGGCGACCGAGATCGTTGCCGTCGCCCAGAAAACCACCAAGCCGATTTTCATTTCGTGGAGCGCGCGCGACGCCGTCGCCACTGAAGCCTACGCCCTGCTCGATGCCGCGCGCCTGCCGCATTACAAGTCGCCGGTGCGCTGCGGACGCGCGATGGCGGCGGTGTCGTGGTACGCGGAAGCCAAGCGGCGCAATGCCGCACAGGCGGGTGAGCAAGCGCTGACTATAGTAAATAATGAAATAAAACAAACACTTGTAAAGTCAACGGGAGATGTATCTGAACACGCCGCCAAACGCGTGCTCGCGGCCTATGGCATCGCCGTGACGCGCGAGGAACTGGCGGCCTCGGGCAGCGAGGCGCTGGCCATCGCGCAGCGCATCGGGTATCCACTGGCCATCAAGGTGCAATCGCCGGACATCTCGCACAAGACCGAAGCGCGCGCGGTGCGGCTGGGCATCGCCTCGGATGAGGAGCTGGCGTCCGCCTACGACGAGGTGCTTTCCAACGCGCGCGCTTACAAAAAGGACGCCCGGATCGAAGGCGTTCTGGTGCAGGAAATGATAAAGGATGGCGTGGAGGCCATCCTTGGCGTGACCAACGACCCGCTGTTCGGCCCGGCGGTGATGTTCGGGCTCGGCGGCATATTCGCCGAAGTGCTGAAGGACGTCGCGTTTCGCCTGGCGCCGGTGACGCCGGCCATGGCGCGCGAGATGATCGCCGAAATCAAGGGCTATCCGCTGCTAATGGGCGCGCGCGGGCGCGCGCCGGCCGACGTCGATGCGCTGGCCGATGCCATCGTCAGACTGTCGGCGCTGGCCGTCGATCTCAAGGACCATGTCGCCGAACTCGACATCAATCCGCTGTTCGTGTTCGAGCGCGGCAAAGGGGTGAAGGCTGCGGATGCGCTGATTCGACCCAAAGTCTAAAAACTATTAGCCACAGAGGACACAGAGAGCACAGAGAAAAACAAGAACGGGAAAGCTTTAATGTCGATTGTCCTAATAATGTCTTAGAGCCCGGTCTATCCATCGCGCACTGTGCTTTTTTTGTTTCTCTGTGTCCTCTGTGTCCTCTGTGGCAAGATATTGTGACTTTGAATTTATAGGTATTGTCCATGGCCCTATCGCCCGAAGTCCGACTGCTGTGCGACGAAGTCCGCCGCTTCATCCGTGACGAAGTCGAGCCGCGCTCGCGCTGGATCGAGGAGCATGACGCCATTCCGGACGATCTTGTGAAACTGGCGCGCGACATGGGATTGTTCGGGCTGACCATCCCCGAGGAATACGGCGGCAGCGGCCTCGATCTCGCCGGCAAGTGCGCGGTCGAGGAGGAGATGGGCAAGACCAATTACGGCTTCGCCACGTTGATCGGCAATCACACCGGCATCAGCACCGCCGGCATCGTCGCGCTCGGCAACGCGCAGCAAAAACAGAAATACCTGCCGCGCATGGCAAGCGGCGAGTGGATAGGCAGCTTCGCGCTGAGCGAAGCGCAGGCCGGATCGGATCCGGCGGCCATGGGCACAACGGCGGTGAAAAAAGGCGATCGCTATGTGCTGAACGGCGAAAAAATCTACATCACCAATGCCGGTCTGGCTCATGTCTTCACCGTGATGGCGATCACCGACAAGACCAAAGGCATCAAGGGCATTTCGGCGTTCATCGTCGAGCGCGGTTGCTCCGGTTTCAGCGTCGGCAAAAACGAGCTCAAAATGGGCATGCACGGCTGCACCACCGCGCCGCTCGCGTTCAGCGACTGCGAAGTGCCGGCGGAGAACATGCTCGGCGCCGAAGGCATGGGTTATGTGCAGGCGCTGAAAACCCTGACCGCGGGGCGTGTCACGGTGTCCGCGCGCTGCGTGGGCATGATGGACAAGCTGATCGCCCAGTGCGTCGGCTATATGAAAATGCGCACCCAGGGCGGGAAAAAGCTCGCTGAATACCAGGGGCTGCAATGGATGCTGGCCGACATGGCGGTGAGCCGCGATGCGGCGCGGGGGCTGACGCAGCGAGCGATCGAGACGCTGATGCACGGCGGGCGCGGCACGATGGAGGCCTCCACGGCCAAGCTCTACGCCACCGAGGCGCTGGGGCGCGTCGTCGATGCCGCGGTGCAAATCCACGGCGGCATGGGCTATATGCGCGAGGCGGGCATAGAGACCACCTATCGCGATGCGCGGATTGTGCGGATTTACGAAGGCACCTCGGAAATCCAGCGCAATATCATTGCGGCGCAGTTGTTGAAGGATGATTAGCCACAGAGGTCACAGAGAACACAGAGAAAGGCATAAACGCGGCGAACACCGGGATTGAGATAATATTAAATAAAAACAATGAGTTGTATTTGTTTTCCGGGTGCTGTTTGTGTTATCGAATGGTTCTCTCTGTGTCCTCTGTGCCCTCTGTGGCAAAAAGTATTGTGGTCTTTGAAAGGAAATCTCTGTGGCTAATGTTAAAGAATTGATGAGCCTGGAAGGGCGCGTGAGCGTGGTCACCGGCGGGGCGACCGGCATCGGGTTTCAGATGGCGATGGGGCTTGCCGAAGCGGGCTCCAACATCGTGATCTGCTCGCGCAAGCTCGAGAACTGCGAGCAGGCCGCGCATGAAATCGAAAAGACCGGCGTCAGGGCGCTCGCCATCGCCTGCGACGTGACCAAAGCCGATCAGGTGGAAGCGATGAAGGACGCGGTGCTGGAAAAATTCGGGCGCGTCGACGTGCTCGTCAACAACGCCGGCCGTGCCTGGGCGGCCACGCCCGAGGACACGCCGCTCGAGCGCTGGCAGCAGGTGTTCGATCTCAACATCACGGCGCCGTTCTTGTGCGCTCAGGCGCTGGGACGCGAGATGATCAAGGCCCGGCGCGGCAGGATCATCAACATCGCCTCGATCGCCGGCCTGGTCGGGCGCAATCCCAAGGCCTACAGCTCGATCGCCTACGGCACGAGCAAAGGCGCGCTGGTCAATTTCACGCGCGATCTGGCGGTGAAGTGGGCGCAGCACAACATCCAGGTCAATTGCATCTGCCCGGGGTTCTTCGTGACGCCGCTCAATCAGAAGCTTTATGAGAAGAACAGGGAGAACATCGAGCGCGAGATTCCGCTGGCGCGCACCGGTGGGCCGGACGATCTGAAAGGCATCGCGGTGCTGCTGGCGTCGGATGCGGCTAATTTCATCACGGGCGCGATCATTCCGGTCGATGGGGGTGCGGTGGCGTGGTGAACATCAAATGATTAGCCGCCAAGGCCGCCAAGAGAAACAAAAAACGGGCTGCCGATAAGATTGAAAGTCGAATTAATTAATAATAAAAACAACAAGTTATAGTATTGCGTTAAAGGGTAACGCTGCGTGATGGCCTGCCTCATGCTGCGCATTGATTATGTGTAATCGTTCGATTACAATTTGCCTATGTACTCAGTCAAGCCACTTCCCGAATTCACCGCATGGCTCGATGACTTGACCGATGAGTCTGTGCGCGGGGTTATTGCCGCTCGCATTAAACGACTGGCGCTGGGTTTGATGGGTGACGTAGAACCCGTTGGAGAGGGCGTATCGGAACTGCGCATTCACTTGGGCGCGGGTTGGCGCGTGTACTTTGTGCGGCGTGGAAAAGAAGTGGTCGTGTTGCTGGCTGGCGGTTCCAAGCGCACCCAGACAACCGACATCAAGCGAGCCAAAGCCCTGGCTTCGCGGTTGGATTGATCCAAGGAGATGAACATGAAACGTATCAATGTGGCTGACTTGCCTGAGTTTGACGCCGCGCCCTATCTTGAAGGCGAAGCGGCCATTGCGGCTTATCTGACGGATATTCTTGAGGCGAACGATCCGGCCTTGCTGGCTTCCGCGCTGGGCGATATCGCCCGCGCTCGCGGCATGGGCGAGATTGCCAAGGCATCTGGCATCACCCGCGAGGCGTTGTACAAAGCACTGCGGCCCAATGCACAGCCGCGCTTCGATACCATCAGCCGTGTTTGCGCGGCCTTGGGGGTGCGCTTGGTAGCGCAGGCTGCCCATGATGGCGTCCGACGCGGCTAATTTCATTACGGGCGCGATCATTCATGTCGATGGCGGGGCAGTGGCGTGGTGATCGTCTATAGAGCTAAGAAGCATTGACGCGAAGTAACGCGAAGGAAAAACGAAGGCCGCGAAGTAAATAATATAATAAAAACAAAGCGAATTTTTCAGGGAGATCAGGACCATGAGCGCAGTCGCCGACCGTGCCAGCATACGTTTGAACGCCGCCGACAACGTGGTCGTCGCTCGGGACGACCTGGCGGCGGGAACGCCGGTTGAGGGACTGACCACCACGGGTGCCATTCCTCGCGGCCATAAGGTGTCGACTGCCGCCATCGGCAAGGGCGGCGTGGTGCGCAAATACAACCAGATCATCGGGTTTGCCACCGCCGAGATCCGGCCGGGCGAGCATGTGCATACCCACAACACCGAGTTCGGCGATTTCGACCGCGACTACGCGTTTGGCGCCGATGCGCGGCCGACCGATTTCGTGGCCGCGAAGGATCGCGCCACCTTTCAGGGCTACGTGCGCGCTGATGGCAGGATCGGCACGCGCAATTTCGTCGGGGTGCTGGCGTCGGTGAACTGTTCCAATTCGGTCGCGCGGCTGATTGCCGATGCGTTCGCGGGCGACAGGCTGGCGGCCTGGCCGCATGTGGACGGTGTCGTGGCACTCCCGCACCAGACCGGCTGCTGTATCCCGCTCGACGGCGACACCCACGGCAACCTGGAGCGCACGCTGGTCGGCCACGCCCGGCATCCGAATTTCGCGGGCGTGCTGCTGGTGGGCCTGGGCTGTGAAGTCGCGCAGATCAACACCATGCTGGAGCGGTATGGGCTGGCCAAAAGCAAAACCATGCGGACCCTGGTCATACAGGACGAAGGCGGCACGGCGGCCACTGTGGCGGCGGGCATCACCCACGTGCGCGAGATGCTGGCCATCGCCGAGCTCGCCCGGCGCTCCACTGTCGACGCCAGCCATCTGACGGTGGCGCTCGAATGCGGCGGCTCGGACGGGTATTCGGGCATTACCGCCAATCCGGCGTTGGGCGCGGCGGTGGACTTGCTGGTGCGCCACGGCGGCACGGGGATCCTGGCCGAGACGCCGGAAATCTACGGCGCCGAGCATTTGCTGACGCGGCGCGCCGTGACGCAAGCGGTCGGCGAGAAGCTGATTGCGCGCATCAAATGGTGGGAGCAGCACACCGCTGCCAACCAGGCGCGCATGGACAATAACCCGACGCCCGGCAACAAAAAAGGCGGGCTGACCACCATCCTGGAAAAATCGCTGGGCGCGGTGGCCAAGGGCGGCACCACCATGCTGATGGACGTTTACAAATACGCCGAGCCGGTGACGGCGAAGGGCTTCGTGTTCATGGACAGCCCCGGCTACGATCCGGCGTCCATCACCGGCATGGTGGCGGGCGGCGCCAACGTGACCTGCTTCACCACCGGGCGCGGCTCGGTGTACGGCGGCAAACCGGTGCCCAGCCTGAAGCTGGCGACCAATACGCCCATGTTCGAGCGCATGAGTGATGACATGGACATCAATTGCGGCGTCATCGCCGATGGCTCCGTGTCGACCGCCGAAATGGGCGAGCGGATTTTCCAGCTGATACTGGACACGGCGTCGGGCAGGCCGTCGAAAAGCGAAACGCACGGCATTGGCGATCTGGAATTCTGCCCGTGGCAGACCGGGGCGGTGATGTAGGCTGGCTCGGGCTCCGCGGCTGCCGTCCGCGACAGAGTAAATGGCGCAAGTGCGAATATGTCGCAACCGACTATCTGTCCGGGTATTGTGTCGACAGGGCATGCTGTCATCAAGGAGAAGGGCATGAACATTCTGATCGTTGGTGCAACCCGAGGTATCGGGCGGCAGCTGCTCGAACAGGCGCTGGCGTCCGGTCATACCGTTACCGCGCTGGTGCGCGATTCCCGGAGGCTGGCTGTGACACACCAGCAACTCAGGGTGGTCAAAGGCGACATTCTGGATCCGGAATCAGTCGCGCTGGCGACTGGCGGCCAGGATGCGGTGTGCTGCACGATAGGCGTCAAGGTGCCGTGGATACGGGTGACGCTGTTTTCGGACGGCACGCGCAATCTGCTGCAGGCCATGAACAAAACAGGGGTCAGGCGGCTCATCTGCGTGACCGGCATCGGCGCGGGAGACAGCAGGGGACATGGCGGTTTTCTCTACGACCGCATTTTTTACCCGCTCCTGCTCAGGCCCATCTACGCGGACAAGGACCGCCAGGAGTCACTGATCAGGGCAAGTGACGTTGACTGGACCATCGTCCGGCCCGGCTTCCTCACCAACGGTCCGTTGACCGGAAACTATCGGGTGCTCACCGACATGACTGGCGTCACTGCCGGCCGGATTTCCCGTGCAGACGTGGCCCGCTTCATGCTGCAAGAACTTGAGACCAAACGATATCTGAGGCAAGCCCCCTTGCTGTCTGCCTGAGCCCCACGCAATATTTCAGGCGCCCAGCATGCGGCGCATCCGGGCTACCGCCGCTGCCGGCGAATTGAGCACCGGAATGCTACTGACCGCCGCTACCGCGGGCGCTGCCCGCGACAGCGTGAATTGCGCCAGCGCGATCACATCGCAACCGGTGATCTCGCGCGCCCGGGCGGCGACCAGCGCGTCATGCCGGGCGGCATCGCCGCCAGCCAGCGCATCGAACGCTCCCTCGACGACATAGGGCACCAGTTCGACAGTCTGGCCGCGGGCCGCCGCCATTTCCAGGAACTCGGCTGAGATCGACGGAATGGTTGGACCAACGGTCGCCACGACCGCGATGCGTGAACCGGTATCGAGCGCCTGCCCGATCATGGCGTCGTTGGGCTTGAGCATGGGCAAATCGAATTCGGCCATGCAGGCGTCTATGCATTCGCGGAAGGCCGAGCAGGTATAGAGGATGCCATCGGCGCCGCGGTCGATCATGTAGCGCGTCAGCGTGCGGAAGACATCGTACATCTCGGGCACCACGCCGCCGGTCTCGCGTACCCACGCGAACAGTCCGTCGTCCATCAAATTGCTGATGCGGGCCTCAGGCCAGTCGGCCTCGAAGGCGCGGACCGCCGCGTCCATTGCATCCTTGTGCACACTGAACAACACGATATTCGGCGCTTGCGCCATGAAAATTCCCTCCGGACACTCAGTTCGCGATTAACTGACAAGGTCAAGTCAGGTTGATGCCGGTCACGCCGCACGGCGTTCCGACTTTTTTCCCGCTGCGGCTTTGGCGAGCAGTCCGGTCGCCTCGAGATCGGCGCGCATTTCTGCTTTCGCCTCGGCGGACATTTCCGCGCAGGGTGCGCGCACCGGGCCGCCCGCCATGCCGATCAATTCCATCCAGTATTTCTGTTCGGCAATCGCGAACCGCGTGCCGCTGCCGTAACCCGGGATCCACTTCGCCAGCACCGCGCGCAGCGGATTGAGGCTGCGGCAGATCTCCGTGGCGGCATTCATGTCGCCGGCGAGCGCGGCGCGCGTGTAATCGTTGACCGGCAGATAGCCGGGCACCTGGTAAAGATGCGGGCAGTAGTTGAGCAGCCAGCGGTCGCCCATCACGCCCAGGTTGTAGAGCCACGGCGTTTCGTCGGCGACGCTGACTTCCACCTCTTTGCCGATCGCTTCGCGCAAAGAGATGGTGGGTTGCGGCTTGGACACACCCTGCTTGAAGCCGCAGATATTCGGGATCGTCGCCAGCCGCTGCGCCAGGCGCGGCGATATCGGATACGTGGCTTCAGTGTTGAACAGGATGATGCCGATGTCGACGCGTTCGGCCACGAAACGGTAATACTCGTAAACGGCGTCGTCATTGCGCGCGGCGACGTAGGGCGTGAGGATGATCACGAAGTCGATGCATGCGTCCTGCGCGTGCTGCGCCAGCTTTGCCGCTTCGTAGGGGTTCTGGTGATGGCAGCCCGCGATCAGCGGCACGCGGCCTTTCGTGACCTCGACGTTGATCTCGTGAACGCGCATGCGTTCCTCGTTGGTCATGGCCCAGAATTCGCCGACGTTGCCTACGCAGTAGTGGCCGTCGATGTTGAGCTTCGAAATGCAATGCTCGAGATTGGCCGCAATCCCGGTTTCATCCAGCCCGTGATCCGCGGTGAAGCTTGTCGGCAGCGCGGTCCATACGCCTTTGAGGACCGACTTTGCGTATTCCTTCGCTTCATGTTTTTTGTATTTCATGGAGCACCTCCGTCCGCCGGGTGGTTCGGATTCCTGAATACAGCATAGCAGATCGTTTTTTCATCTGCCAAGAAGGCAAAGTCAAAAGCATTAACGCCGTTCTTTACTATTGATCCATCTCTCGGAAGGCGAGGGATTACCGTTATCTCCTCTCTCTCCTCGGGGAGAGAGGTCGGGAGAGAGGGTTGGACGCAAAGGTTCGCGAAGTAACGCAAAGGAAAAGCAAAAGCAAAAGCGAAAGATATAAAGGGAGGATTACATTTGTCCTCTGGCTGCCTCAAGACCTGAGCGTGTCACATGGGCCAATAAGATCAAAAGCATAGACACGAAGGACACGAAGGACACAGAGGACACGAAGCAAATAATGCAACATAAACAATATGTTAGAATAATCCCTCGCAGATGAAGGTGCGCCGCTATATTCATGAATAGTTCTACATTCAAATCTTGTTTCGCACTGAGCACACTGAGAAAAGCCAAGATTTATGAAATACCTCCGTGTGCTCCGTGAGATCCATGGTTCGAGCCCTGGCCGGGGAGCCAGTTACAGCTCGAACCGCACAGTATTTGTTATTAGCTCCGTCATGACCTGAAGGTCAGTCTTCTCCGCAACAAACTACGCGCGTTGTATTGGCGGCCTTGGCGGCTCAATTTTTTTATTATTTCTGTATTTTCTTTTCCTTCGCGTTCATGTTTTTGACCTTTAAGCAAAAGTCCGCCGGATCAGCCGTAGCTGTCGGCAAAGGATTGCCGACCTACAACTCTTTGCGAACCCTGATTCGTGCCTGGCTTGGTGAGTTAGCCAGCGCCCGAACTGTATAACATTCAATCTGTTTTGTTTTTCAATCCACCGCTCTCCGAATCAGGTTCAACCCAATCAGCAAGCCACGATTACTGCATTGGCCACCTTCCCCGGCAAGTGATACGATGCATTTTATGATCGACTGGTCTTCCTGCCCTGCGGTTGAACGGGATCCCGAGCGTGTCAGTGGCGCCTGGGTCTTCCGTGGCACGCGTGTGCCGGTCGCGGCGCTGTTCGAAAACCTCGAAGACGGCGCGCCGGTTACGCAGTTTGTGGAGTGGTTCCCCGGCGTCACCATCGAACAGGTTCGTGCCGTGCTGGAACACGCTGCGCGGAGCGCACTGGCCCCCGCCTAAGTGCGCATATTAGTAAGACCAAGAGCGATATCCGCTTTCCCGCATTTTCCTCACTCCTGAAGTATTGTTCCTGTGTCTGGCATTTCCTTCGCGAACCTTCGCGTCCTTTGCGTTAATGGCTTTTGACTTTTAAGCAAGCGTAGCCCGGATGCAGCCGCAGGCGGAATCCGGGGTTTCAATCATTCAAAAGACATGGTCCCGGATTGCGCTTTGCTTTATCCGGGCTACGATTACTCAAACCGTATAGCATTCGATTTGTTTTCTTGGCGTGCTTGGCGGTTCAATCTTTTGTTGTTGTTTTCCTTCGTGAACCTTTGCGAGCCTTTGCGCCCTTCGCGTTAATGCTTTTGACTTTTAAGCAAACGCTCTTCGAATCAGATTCAACCCGATCAGGAACAGCACCACCGCCAGCATCTTGAGGAAAGCATCCTCATTGATGTGGCGCCGCAGCCAGGTGCCAAGCAGCACACCCGCCGATGAAGGGATGAGGGCGAGCAGAGAGGCCGCCAGATCGGCGCCGCTCAACAGGTCGAACTGCGCCATCGCCACGGCCAGCACCACCGTGGCCCACACGTTGGAAAGCGATATCGCCGCGACGAACGACTCCTTGCCCAGCTTCAATCCCGCCAGGTACATCGCGTAAACCGGGCCGAACAGCATCGAAAGCCCGCCCACCAGGCCGGCGGCAATGCCGGTCAGAGGCGCAGCCCAGCGCTCGGCCCGCGGCGCCACGGTAAATACGAGTTTGCGGTGCAGGACGGAGGCGAAAGTGACGACGATCACGCCCAGAATCAGATACAGCAGCCTGATGTCGAAAGTGGCGAGCGCCTTGACGCTGATCGCAACCCCGATGGCGATGCCGATCAGCAGCGGCCAGAAGCGCTTGACCGAGGGCGTGAACTGGCCGCCGTGGTAGCTCTGCCACACGCTGGTCGCGAACGAAGACAGAATGAGCAGCGCGATCGCCTTGTGCACGGGGATGAAGTTCACCATGACCGGCAGCGCCACCAGCGGCAGGCCGATGCCCACCACGCCCTTGACCACGCCGCCGGCGATCATTGCGGCAGCGCAGGCAGCGAGCACCGGTGTGCCAAGGTCGAGAAATTCAGTCATTTGGTTGAAATTCAGAAAATAAGGTGGAACCGCCGATTAACGCCGATAAACGCGGATGAAACAAAAAATCGTAATAGACAGGATTAACAGGATTGAAAGCAGGATTACAAGATGGTTCTTATGGTTTTGTTTTAATCCTGTCAGTCATGAAAAATCCTGTCCATTGCCTGTTTCGAAATGTTGCTTTGCATTTTACATCCCGTTGATGAAATTGACAGCGCAGAGCGCCATTTGTATAGTCGCAGGGTCTTTCACGCCGCGCCCGCACTGACGGGTTCAAGCTTAATTCCCCGCACATCAATCTAGGAGGCATCATGTCCAGGCTCACACTCAAGCAGGCCAATACCATCGTCGAGAAGGCTTTGGAGAAGGCGCGCGAAATGAAAATCAAGCCGCTCGCCGTGGTCGTGCTTGACGATGCGGGCAACATCGTTTCGGCGCAGCGCGAGGACGGTGCGAGCATGTTCCGCATCGACATCGGCCTGGGCAAGGCGTGGGCGGCAGTGGCGATGGGTTGCTCGAGCCGGGCCCTTTCCAAGCGCGCCAAGGACAACCCCAATTTCATGGTGACGCTGGCCGCGACGGCCAAAGGAAAGTTCCTGCCGCAAACCGGGGCCGTGCTGATCCGGAATGCGCAGGGAGACATCGTGGGTGCGGCGGGCGCCAGCGGCGGCACGGGCGAGGAGGACGAAGCCTGCTGCGCGTATGGCGCCGAGCAGGCCGGCCTCAAGCCTGACGCTTCGGCCTGAAGATCAGTGAAGAGTGAGGAGTGAAGAGTAAGAGCGGCGATCGTTCGCCGGGTCATCCCTTCCGGTCACCAATCACCAATCACGCATTACTAAGAGGATAGATTTATGAGCACAGCAGATAAAACCCAGCAGAAAACCAGGACCGAAGGCGCGATCAAGGGCGGCGACGGCAAGTATATTTTTCCGATGACGCAAATGGAAAAAATCGAGGCAGGGGTGGGTTATTCGACCGCCATCGGGCCTGTGATCGAAGGCGAGCGCATGCAGTGCGGCCTGATCACCAAACCGCGCGGCACCGGTTCGCGGCCGCATCTGCATCCCAACGAGCAGTGGAATTACATCGTCAAGGGCACGCTCAGGGTGAAAGTCGGCGACCAGCCCGAGCAGTTGTGCGGACCGGGAACGCTGCTGTATTTCCCGGCCAACATCGTGCATTACACCATCTCCACCCCGGAGGAAGACGTCGTGTTTTTCGCGGTAAAGGACATGACCCATGGCATCATCGGCAAGGCGGCCGACGGCACCATGGCCGGCGGCCACTACGATCCCGGTTTCGAGGAGAAGAAGTAGTAGTAACCAGCCGCCGATAAGATCGAAAGCAAGCCACAGAGAGCACAGAGTTCACAGAGGACAAACCGCATGAACCTATCACGTTGTTTTTCGCTTTTTCTCTGTGGCCTCTGTGCCCTCTGTGGCAAATGATGTTTTAGCGTTCGTCTGCAGTTTTTAATTCTGGAAACACGCGATGCCTATCTATCCGCCGGCGACCGTCGGCATGCCGCTGTCCGAAGTCGATACGCCCTGCCTGATCCTCGATCTGGACGCTTTCGAGCGCAACCTGAAGCGTCTCCATGAATCGCTGGCGGGGCGCAACGTCATGGTCCGGCCCCACGCCAAAAGCCACAAATGTCCGCAGATCGCGCTCAGGCAGATCGCGCTGGGCGCGGTCGGCGTCTGCTGCCAAAAGGTGAGCGAGGCCGAGGCGCTGGTCGACGGCGGCGTTGGCGACGTGCTGATCACCAATGAAATCGTCGGCAAGCCCAAGCTCGCGCGGCTGGCGGCGCTGGCCAAGCGCGCGCGCGTCGCGGTGTGCGCCGACCATGCCGGTAATGTCGCGGCGCTCAGCGCGGCGGCGCAGCAGGCCGGTATCACACTCGATGTGCTGGTCGAGATCAACGTCGGCGCCAACCGTTGCGGTGTGGAACCGGGCGAGCCTGCGCTGACCCTCGCTCAGAAGATTTCCGCCTCACCCCATCTGCGCTTCGCCGGTCTGCAGGCGTATCAGGGCACGGCCCAGCATTTGCGCACGGTCGCTGAGAGGCGGGCGGCGATAGAGGCCGCGGCCGCCTGCGTCAGCCGTACCACGGCGCTGCTGGATAAGGCCGGCATTGCCTGCGGGAAAGTGACCGGCGCCGGCACCGGAACTTATATTTTCGAGGCATCGAGCAGCGTCTATCACGAGATCCAGCCCGGGTCCTACATTTTCATGGACGGCGATTACGCGCGCAACGACTGGACCGAGAGTGGCATCCCGCGATTCGAGCACAGCCTGCTGGTGTGGACCACGGTGATGAGCCGGACGAGCACGGATCGCGCCATCGTCGATGCCGGGCTCAAGGCATCCAGCATCGATTCCGGCATGCCGCGGGTCGCAGATGCGCCCGGCGTCGAGTACATCAAGGCGTCGGACGAGCATGGCGTGCTGCAGCTCAATGGCGCAGCGGGTTATGAGGTCGGCGACAAGCTCGGCCTCATCCCCGGCCACTGCGATCCGACCGTCAATCTTTACGACCAGTATGTCTGCATACGAAAGGGGCGGGTAGAGGCGATCTGGCCGATCACGGCGCGCGGCGCGCTGTTGTAACTGACAAAAAAGATTAAGCCACAGAGATCACAGAGCTCACAGAGACTGCAAAAAAACAAATAAAACAAACTGTTAATTATTTCTCCGGATGTCGTTCTTGTTTTGATCTTCTCTGTGTCCTCTGTGATCTCTGTGGCTAAAAGTTTTTGTATTTGACTGTAAT
>JAUXMZ010000044.1 GCA_030683105.1 Burkholderiales bacterium
CCGTCGCACTCATGCGGTAATGGTTAACAGGCCCTAAGTGTTGAACAGTTTCTGGACGTCGACGTCGGCTTTTTCTTCCGCCTGGAACTCCAGCAGTTGCGCCGGCTTGAAGCCGAACATGCTGGCGACTATGGTGTCGGGAAACTGCTCGATGCGCACATTGTTGACGTTGACCGATTCGTTGTAGAACTCGCGGCGGTCGGCGATGCCGTTTTCCAGTCCGGAAATGCGGCTTTGCAGTTGCAGAAAAGTCTGGTTGGTCTTCAGATCAGGGTAGGCTTCGGCCAGCGCGAACAGGTTGCCGAGCGCGCCGCGCAGCATGCCTTCGGCGGGTCCCAGCGCGCCGATGTTCTGCGATTCGCGCGCGGAAAATACTTTGGAGCGCGCTTCCATCACCTTGGTCAGCGTGTCCTGCTCGAATTTCATGTACTGCTTGCAGGTCTCGACCAGTTTGGGCAGTTCGTCGTGGCGCTGCTTGAGCAGCACGTCGATATTGGCCCAGGCCTTGGATACGTTGTGCTTGATCTGCACCAGGTTGTTGTAAATCATCACGAAATAGACGATGACTACAAGCACTACGCCGAGCGTGATAAGCGTGCCGATTCCCATGATGTTCTCCCTGTGTCCTGTGCACCGGCAATTCTATACCAACGGCATGGCGTTTGCCTGTGAGGTCGTGAGTCCCAAGTATGATTTACTCCTCACTCTTTACTCCTTGCTCCTCACCAGGTGTACTGCACTGTATAACGCACTACTGCTTCGCCGCCGGCCGCAATCTTGACCGGGAAATGTATGGTGCGCGCATCCTGTTTCTGGAAATCATGGTTTTTGGCGGCGATCTGCCAGTTGGTCCAGCGATAGAGGTTCTCCTTGACGATCACCGTGACGGATTCGGTTTTCTGGTTGCGCAGCTTGATTTCGATTTCCTCGGTCATGGTCTTGCGCGAAGTGTCGACCGAGAAATTTACCTGACGCCGCTCGCCGACGACATCGAAGGCTGAACCCAGTTTGATCAGAATTTTTTCGTTCTTCGGCGTGTGATCGATGACGTCCTCGCCGATGAACTCCAGGGTCTTGTCGGCGTCGTCCAGCTTGGACACGCGGATGCGGCCCGAAGGCAGCGGCATGCCCATATTGCTTTCCTGCGCGTTCTTGAAGCCCAGATAGACATCGACCTTTTTGTTGCTCTGTATTCCGAAGTTGCGGTCGGTCATCGGGCCGCCGCCGAAGTAACGTCCCATTGCGCCGTAGTACACCAGCGTTTTCTCGCACGGCACGCCGCGCGCCGTAGCAAACAGCTCGATCTGCTTGGTGGAGTTGTCGGGCAGGGTGGTGGCGCGGCCCAGCGTGTAGAGGTGGTATTCGAAAAACGCTTTTTCCGCGAACCCGGCGACCTTGTCTTCCATCGCCATGGAACGCGCCGCCAACGCTTCCGGTGCGGCCCGCCCCGGCGGCTGCGCGCGCTGCACGTCGCCGGCGATGAGCTTGAGTTTCGCTTCCGGGTAACCGGCGCCGGACTGGTTGAGGATGCTGACCCAGGCGCCAATGTCGAGTTTGCACAGGTTGGCCCTGGCGCCTTCGGCATAGGTCACGTTGTAATCCGCCCACCAGGTGATGCCGGTGGTCTGGTACGACACCCGGGTTTTGTGCGCACCGCCACGACCGGCCGCGATGTCCCACACCAGCGTCGGGCGAGTAATCAGGCCGCCCGGCAACTCAGGCAGCTTCACACCGGCGTTGTGCGGCAGGGTTTGGATGCTGCCGTCCGGCCGCCGCAAGACCAGGGCGCCGGCGGTCGAGAGCAGCGTGCCGCTGAATGATTCGACGCCGTTGCCCCGGATCTGGTCGACGGTGATGGTGCGGTCGATGTATTTTTGCAGCAGCTTTTCGTTGCTGACGAGATCAAACTGGAAATTCTGCTCGACGACGCTGGTACCATTGGGGTCGGTCAGCGATTCGAAGGCCACCGTGGTCGGGTCGATGAGCGCGGCGACATCGCTGAAACGCACCGTATTGCGGCCGCGGGTAAGGTCAAGATCGCGTTCGTGGCGCACCACGGCATATCCCGGCACAGCCTGGCCGCGCCCGCCATAGCGGTAAAGTTCGGGCGAAACCGATCCCGGACGCGCCGTGCTGTAAATGGTGAGCGCGTTGGCGCCGGGCTCGGCGCCCGCTGCTGAGGTGCTGATGCAGGCTGCGGCGACGGCCGCGGCAATGACGGATGGAGTGCGTGATGACATAAGGGTTGCCTGTGCGTAGTGGCGCAACGGTCATGATAAACGCGCGCCGCCGCTTTGAGGCGTTAAAACCGCACGCGATGGTCTAAAATTGGTTAAAAACCGGAGGTGGTGGCCAATATGCAAAGCATTTGCGTGTTCTGCGGCTCCAATGCGGGCAGGAGCGAAGTCTATGCGGATGCCGCGCGCGCGCTGGCGCGCGCCATCGCCGCCCGGGGACTGACACTCGTTTACGGCGGCGGCAATATCGGGCTCATGGGTGTGCTCGCGGACGCGGTGCTTGCAGCCGGCGGACAGGTGACAGGCGTCACGCCCAGACGGCTGCTCGAAAAGGAGGTCGTTCACCGCAGGCTTACCGAATTGCGCGTGGTCGAGTCCATGCACGAGCGCAAGGCGCTGATGGCGGAGCTGTCGGACGCCTTCATCGCAATGCCGGGCGGCCTCGGCACCTTCGAGGAAACCTTTGAGGTGCTGACCTGGACGCAGCTCGGCTTTCACCGCAAGCCATGCGGCCTGCTCAATGTCGCCGGCTTTTACGACAAGCTGGCCTCATTTCTCGATCACGCCGTTACCGAGCGTTTTCTCAAGGCCGAGCACCGTGCTATGGTGCTGACCGACAGCGATCCCGCGGCACTGATCGCGCAGTTGGATTCGTACCGGCTGCCCGAAGTCAGCAAGTGGATAGATCGCGGGCAGACTTGATCTTTGCTTGTGAAAATTCAAAAAAATTAACCGCCGATGAACGCCGATGAACGCCGATGAAAATTCAAACAGTCTGGCTTGCCAGGGTTGAATCATAAGCATCAGGTTAATTATGTTAATCCTGTCCATGGCTTTTTACTTTTGATCTTATCGGCGTACCCGTCAAGCGGGTATTAAAAAGAATCCATCGGCGTTCATCGGCGGTTTCATCTGTTTTGATTTTGTTGGTATGCGTGACCTCTTCTTGGCGCATAACGAAATACCCAGCGGATTCCGCGTCTTATACCCGCATAAATAATTTCGAATCGCGGTACGGGGGCTTGTGCGTAGAATGTCTGCAGCCTAAGCTTGCCCTGACATGATGACTGCAACATCACAATCCGAGAGCGCCACTGAGCGCGTCGAAACCAAAAACACCACGTGCTACATGTGCGCGTGCCGCTGCGGCATCAGCGTCACGCTGCGCAACGGCGAGGTGCGCTATATCGAGGGCAATCCCAATCATCCGCTCAACAAGGGCGTGATCTGCGCCAAGGGCGCCTCCGGCATCATGAAGCAGTATTCGCCGGCGCGCCTGACCCGGCCGCTGCGCCGCAAGCAGGGCGCTGCGCGCGGCGCCGCGGAATTCGAGGCGATCAGCTGGGACGAGGCGTTTTCCCTGATGGAAACGCGCCTGAAGAAAATCCGCAGCACCGATCCGAAGCAATTCGCGCTGTTCACCGGCCGCGACCAGATGCAGGCGCTGACCGGGCTGTTCGCGCGCCAGTTCGGGACGCCCAATTACGCCGCGCACGGCGGTTTCTGTTCGGTCAACATGGCGGCGGCGGGTCTCTATTCCATCGGTTATTCGTTCTGGGAATTTGGCGCGCCCGATTGGGATTACGCCAAGTATTTCCTGATGTGGGGCGTGGCAGAAGACCATGCGTCCAACCCGATCAAGATCGGTCTGGAAAAGCTCAAGCGTCAGGGCGGCAAGTTCGTCACCATCAACCCGGTGCGCACCGGCTATTCGGCAATCGCCGACGAATGGGTCCCGATACGGCCCGGCACCGACGGCGCGCTGCTGCTCGCGTTGTGCCACGAGATCATTCATACCGGACTCTACGATCGCGACTTTCTCGCGCGTTACAGCAATTCCGGCTACCTGATCAACATGGATGCCGCATCCGACGACCACGGCATGCCGGTGCTGGACCGCACGAAAGCGGAGGAGATTCCCGATTACCCGCGCCACAAACTGTGGTGGGATCGCCATACCCAAAGCCCGGTGACCAGTCATACGGTGGACGCCGACCCGCATCTGCTGGGTGAATTCACGCTGCCCGACGGCACGCCGGTGAAGCCCGCCTTCCAGTTGTTGATGGACCGCGTTGAGGATTACACGCCGGAATGGGCGTCAGCCATCACCGGCATCCCGGCCACGACCATACGGCGCCTCGCGCATGAAATGGGGATCACCGCGCGCGACCAGAAAATCGAGCTGCCCATCGCCTGGACGGATTCCTGGGGCGTGGAGCACCAGTCGGTGATCGGCAATCCGGTGGCGTTTCATGCGATGCGCGGCCTGGCCGCGCATTCCAACGGTTTTCAGGCGATACGCACGCTGGCGATCCTGATGTCGCTGCTGGGCACCATAGACCGGCCGGGCGGCTTCCGCCACAAGGCGCCGTTCCCGCGCGGCATTCCGCCGCTGGCGAAAACGCCCAAGGGGCCGGAAGGCGTCAAACCCGACACGCCGCTGGGCGGTCTCGCGCTGGGCTGGCCCGGCAAGCCCGACGATCTGTTCATCGACGAGGCCAACCGGCCGGTGCGCATCGACAAGGCGTTTTCGTGGGAATACCCGCTGGCGGTTCACGGCATGATGCACAACGTCATTACCAACGCCTGGCGCGGCGATCCGTACCGCATCGATACGCTGATGATTTTCATGGCCAACATGGCGTGGAATTCGACCATGAACACGGTCGAGGTGCGTACCATGCTCAACGACAAGGATGAGAACGGGGAATACAAGATTCCGTTCATCATCGTCTGCGATGCGTTTCAGTCGGAAATGACGGCGTTCGCCGACCTGGTGCTGCCCGACACGACTTACCTCGAGCGCCATGACGTGATGTCCATGCTCGATCGCCCGATCTCCGAGTTCGACGGGCCGGCTGACTCGGTGCGCATCCCGGTGGTGCCGCCCAAGGGCGAGTGCAAGCCGTTTCAGGAAGTGCTGATCGAACTCGCCGGCCGGCTCAGGCTACCGGCCTTCGTGCATCCGGACGGCGCGCGCAAGTTTCGCGACTACCCTGATTTCATCACCAACTTCGAGACCGAACCGGGTTCGGGCATCGGCTTTCTGGCCGGCTGGCGCGGCAAGGGCGGCGAGAAATTCATGCAGGGTGAGCCCAACCCGAATCAATGGGAAATGTACGCGAAGAACAATTGCGTGTTCCATCAACGCCTGCCGCGCTCCTACCAGTTCATGCGCAACTGGAACCAGGGTTATCACGAATGGGCGCAACGCACGCGCCTGCGCCGCCATGCCGATCCGATCATCATTCAGATTTACTCGGAAGTGCTGCAGAAATTCCGCCTCGCCGCTCAGGGCAAAGGCCCGTCGAAGAAGCGCCCGCCCGAGCACCTGAAGCAGCGGATAACGACCTATTTTGATCCACTGCCGTTTTATTATCCGCCGCTCGAAGTTGAGGCAACCGACACCGCGAAATATCCGCTGTCTGCGATCACCCAGCGGCCGATGGCAATGTATCACTCGTGGGATTCGCAGAACGCTTGGCTGCGTCAGATACATTCTCATAACTATCTGTTTATAAACAATAAAACGGCTAAGCTGCAAGGCATTGCCAACGACGACTGGATCTGGGTCGAGTCCATGCATGGACGCGTGCGCTGCATGTGCCGCTTGAGCGAAGCGGTGGAGCCGGGCACGGTATGGACCTGGAACGCGATAGGCAAGGCGAAAGGGGCGTGGCATCTGGCGCCTGATGCCAACGAATCGGAAAAAGGTTTCCTGCTCAATCATCTGATTGCGGACGAATTGCCGGGCCCCGGCGGCAAGATGTCCAACTCGGATCCGGTCACCGGCCAGGCCGGGTGGTATGACGTGCGGGTGCGCATTTACAAGGCTGCAGCCGATGATCCGCAGGAATCCTGGCCGCAGTTCGACGCCATGAACCCTGCGCCCGGGACCAGCACGGTGCGCCGGCTGTGGCAGGCCTTTGTCGCTGGGAAATGGGAAACGGGAAATAGGGGTTGATCATGACCGCTAAATCGAGAGTTGTGAGTGGGTTTGTTGTTACCAATCACCAATCACTATTCACTAATCACCAAGGTAACCAATGACGCAGCTTGCCCTGGTCATCGATCTCAACGTCTGCGTCGGCTGCCATGCCTGCGTGACGAGCTGCAAGGAGTGGAACACCTCGGGCGAGGCCGGGTTCCTGTCCGATGACAATCCGTACGACCGCGATCCGACCGGCACCTTTTTCAACCGGGTGCAGACCTTTGAAGTCGGTGAGTTTCCCGACACGCAGACGGTGCATTTCCCGAAATCCTGCCTGCACTGCGAGGATCCGCCGTGCGTTCCGGTGTGTCCGACCGGCGCCAGCTACAAGCGCGCCGAGGATGGCATCGTGCTGGTCGATTACGACAAGTGCATAGGGTGCAAGTATTGTGCGTGGGCCTGCCCGTACGGCGTGCGCGAGATCGACGAGCACCAGAAGGTGATGAAGAAATGCACCTTGTGCGTGGATCGCATCTACGACCAGAATCTGCCCGAGGCGCAGCGCAAGCCCGCCTGCGTGCTGGCATGTCCGACCAGCGCGCGGCTCTACGGCGATATTCATGATTCGGAATCGGTGGTGTCCCAAGCGATACGTGATAGCGGCGGTTACGCGCTGATGCCGGAATGGGGCACGCATCCGGCCAATCACTATCTGCCGCGGCGCAAGAACGAGATCCGCATCCACAAGGACGAGCTCGAGCGCGCCGCCAATCCGCTCAAGATCGACGGTCTGCTGCCCAAACCGGGTGTCAAAGAGCCGGCGCTGGACGATGTCACATCATGGTAGTGAGGTGTAAGGTGTTAGGCGTGAGGCGCACGCGATCGCTGTGTGTAAGGCGGTGGTGTTGCTCCTCACTCCTCACCCCTCACGCTTCACCGCGAAGCTGATGAATCCTGCTTTTTCCGTCATCTTTCTCACCACGCTGATCGGCGTCGGGCAGGGGCTGTTCCTCGCGCTGTATGCGGCCGAACTCGGCGCGGCGTTCGGTTGGATTGCGGTGCCACACGCGCAGCGTTTTTTTGCGGCAGGCAGCGCGCTGTCGCTGGCGTTTCTGGCGGCGGGATTGCTGGCATCGTTTTTCCATCTGGGTCACCCGGAACGCGCGTGGCGCTCCGCTGCCATGTGGCGCACTTCCTGGCTGTCGCGGGAGGTAATCGCGCTGCCGTTGTTCATGGCTGCGGTGGCGGCCTACGGCGGTGCCCATTACCTGGGGTTCGGCGCAACGCTGTTACTGGGTAGTGCGGGCGTATTGCTGTGCTTGGCGCTGTTTATCTGCACTGCGATGATCTATGCCTGCCTCAAATTTCTGCAGGAGTGGGCGACACCGCTCACCGTAATCAACTATGTGCTGCTGGGCAGTGCGTCAGGTTTTTCATTTGCGGCGGCGTTTGCGGCGTCTGCGGCGTCTGCAGACCACGGGCTGGTGCGGGTGCTGGTCTATGCCGCGGGGATGCTCACAGTGAGCGCGTTATGCACGCGCGTGGCCTCTCTGAGGCGCAACAGCCGTCTCAAAGCCAAGTCCAGCTTGCAGACGGCCATCGGCATCAAACACCCGCGCATCGTCCAAAAGGCCCAGGGCTTCATGGGCGGGTCGTTCAATACCCGCGAATTCTTCCATGGTAAAGCGCCGCGGGTGCTGCTTGCGGTCAAATGGGGGTTCCTGGCCCTGGTATTTCCGGTGCCGCTGGTATTGCTGCTGGCGGGGGAATCCCTGTCTTCCGCCGTCCTGCTCGAGGCGGCGTTTGCCATCCAGTTTCTCGGTCTGATCGCGGAGCGCTGGTATTTTTTCGCGCAGGCCAACCACCCGCAGAATCTTTATTATCAGGCGATCTCCTGAGCGCCAGCAGCCTGTCGCACTTGGCACCCATTCACCGTAGCGGGTAGTGTTGACGGATCGCCGTTGATCGGCGCTTCGGCGACAGGCTGCTTAAGAAAGAAGCGTTGCGTGTCGCATCGCCGTGTTGGCCGGAACAAATGTCACTGGTATGGCGTTCCTTTAGCCTCACTCTTAAGTTCTTTCATTTTAGGAGTTTGTCGGAGCCGAGTCCGACCAACTCCTGCCATGTTGCAGCGCAAAAGCAATTGATTTTAACGGGAAAATTTGGTAATATTTATTTTGCCCCTGTTGTTCATTCCGACCCGGAAATAACCAACATTTTAGTGAGGGTGTCATGACTACCGAAACTGCGGTTAGCAAAGAAAAACTGATGCAGGATCTGAAGATCGTCATCGGTGATGCCGAAGAATTGTTGCGCGCCACCGCCACCCAGGCGGGTGAAAAAGCCGCAGCCGCGCGCGAGAAAATCCAGGACAGCCTGCATCGCGCCAAGATCAAGCTGGCCGAAGCCGAGGACGTGATGATAGACCAGGCTAAGCAGGCGGCGCGCGCAACGGATGAATATGTACACGAGCATCCCTGGAAAGCGGTTGGCGTGGCCGCCGGCATCGGTCTTATCATCGGCCTGCTGATCGGCCGGCGCTGACCGGCTGATTATCGTGGCCGCGAAAGAATCCGGGCCCGGCGCAGCCCGGTCACCCGGGCTGTTCGCCTCGTTGCGCAGCCTTGCGGCGACTTTGATCGCGATTGCGCAAACCCGTCTTGAACTGTTGTCCGCCGAGGTTGAAGAAGAGCGTCTGCGCCTGCTGCAGTTGCTGCTGACGGCATTTATTGGCTTGTTTTTTTCCGCTCTCGGCATCGTGATGCTGACGCTGGCGGTGGCAGCCCTGTTTTGGGACACACACCGCGTGCTTGTCATGATCCTGTTCACCGTTCTGTATCTCGGGATCGGTGCGGTTTGCGGGCTTGTGGTGCGCAGCAGGGCCCGCGAGAAATCCAGGTTGTTTTCAGCCAGTATCGCCGAGCTTGCCAAGGACCGGCAGCAACTCGCCTCCACCGATGTTTACCGACAGCCTGATTGAGCTCGCGCGCCGCAAAGAGCGGCTGATTGCGCGCAGCGGGCAGCAGCGTATCGTGATCTCCGTCGCCTGTCTGCAGTTGCAGAAGCCGCTCAGCGTGGTCGACCGCGGGATTGCCATCGTCAGTTACCTGAAAGCGCATCCGCTGGTGCTGGCAGCAGGCGTTGTCGCCGCTGCAATAATCGGGCGGCGCAACCTGCCGCGCTTGATAGGGCGTGGCTTTTTCGTGTGGCGCGCATGGCGCGCGGCGGGTGTTTTGATGAGAAACCCCGGTTCCTGAAGAAAAGCTGCGGCGTGCCAAAAATACAATCATAATGGCTGCTGCCGTATTGCCCAACCCTTGCCGGCCCCATGACATAATGTTCAATAGACTGCGCGAGCTTACCGCTCGGGAAAAAGTGCATTTGCGCACCGAAATCATGCAGGCCCGGGGTTTGATGCCGCTGCTGATGAAGCCACGCAACAAGCAGCGCTGGACTGCCGAGGACAAGGCGCAATTGGCGGATCATCTGCAGCGCCTGTCCCAGATCAGCCCTTATCTGGTTGTGCTCGTCATGCCGGGAGGCTTTTTCGTGCTGCCGGCACTCGCGTGGTGGCTCGACCGCCGCCGCAACCGGGTGCGCGCAAGCTCGCCTGTCAACTGAAAACCATGCTGCTTGCGGCTGCGCCAGCTGCGCGGCCAACTGGTGGACTGTCTCGCCAGCGTGGCATTTGTTTTCGACTGTTCGCTTGACTCGCGAATACGCCCGCGGATAATCTTTTTTTCTTTTGAATAAAAATATCACCGTGATTTCCGGACGCGGTGGCAAGGGAGAGTCATGGCTGATCTGAGCGCTGCCTACAACATCGCCGATTTGTGCGCGATCGCAAAAAAACGCCTGCCGAAAGGCCTGTTCGAGTTCGTGGACCGCGGCACCGAGGACGAGGTATCTCTGCGCAATAACCGCGCGGTGTTCGAGCGCATCAGGCTCAAACCGCGTACGCTGGTCGATGTCTCGGGCCGCAGCCAGGGCATCACGCTCTTCGGCAACCAGCACAAAATGCCGATCGTGATCGCGCCCACCGGCATCGCCGGGTTGCTGTGGCACGAGGGCGAGATTGCCCTGGCGCGCGCCGCCGCCGAGGCGGGCATACCCTTTACGCTTGCCACCGGATCGATGACGTCGATGGAAAGAGTCGCGGAACAGGCCGGAGGTGAGCTGTGGTTTCAGCTCTACATGTGGCCCGACCGTTCGCTGTCCCACAAGCTGGTCGAACGCGCGCTGGCCTGCGGCTACAAGGCGCTGGTAGTGACTGTGGACGGCGTGGCGCCGGGCAACCGCGAGTACAATCTGCGCAACGGGTTCACCATCCCGTTCTCCTTTACCCGCAAGAATGTCACCGACGTGCTGATGCACCCGGGCTGGCTGCTCAATGTGCTGGCAAGATATGTATTCACCACGGGCATGCCGCGCTACGAGAACTATCCAAGCGAGATCAAGTACAAGGTTACGGCGCGGCCGATGGGGCGCTCGCAGATGCGGAACGATTCCCTCAGTTGGGAAGATCTCAAGGCGCTGCGCAAGATGTGGCCGCACAAGCTCTTGGTCAAAGGCATACTGCATCCCGGCGACGCCACCATGGCTGCGGACTGCGGTGCCGACGGGGTGATCATATCCAATCATGGCGGACGCAATCTCGACAGCGCGATTTCCCCCATCGAAGTCCTGCCGGAAGTGGCGGATGCCGTGGGACAACGTATCGCGGTGCTGGTGGACAGCGGGTTCCGTCGCGGCACGGACGTGGTCAAGGCGCTGGCGCTGGGCGCGCACGCGGTGCAGATCGGCCGCGCCACGCTTTATGGCATTGCCGCCGGCGGCCAGCCTGGCGCACAGCGAGCACTCACCATTTTCCGTGAAGAGATCGATCGCGTGCTGGCGCTGCTCGGCTGCCGCAATATTGCCGAACTCACTCCGGAATGCCTGCATATCGTCGAAGGCGCGCTGCGTCAAACTGCGCAGAACAGGCCTGACCTGAAACTGATCGGCGCCGCCAGGACGGTGACCGGGAAGTAATCGCCTATGCTGCTGATTGTTTCGCTGACAGCGGTGCCGGTCGCCATCGTTATCTTCCTGATCTGGTCATATCGAAAGAAGGTGGCTCACAAGACTGTGGCCAGCCAGGAACGCTATTCGCAGTTATTTTCCGCCAGCCAGCCGGACGCCACCGCAGGCGGGGAGGCTGCGTCCACTCCTGTTTCAGCTGTGCGATGGCCGGCGGATGCGCCCGGCTATGCCATAAAAGAGCGGTTGCTGAGCAAGGCCGAGACCCTGTTGTTTTACGTGCTCAGGGCAGGGTTGCCAGGGCATGAGATTTTTTCGCGGTTAAATCTGGATGCTGTCGTCGATACGCCGCCGGCATTGCAGGACTATGAGCGCGAGTTGATACGGCGCCGTCTTGCGCAACATTGCCTCGATTTCGTGGTGTGCGACAAAACCATGAAAATTGTCGCTGCAGTGGAGTTCGAGGCGGACACGGAAGTTGCGTCATTCAAGGCCGCCTGCCTGGAATCGGCCGGCATCCGCCATATCCGGGTCAATGTCGCCGCCATTCCCAGGCGAGAAGAGATTCATTTCCTGGTCTATGGGACTCATCCGCGGCAGGATTCATAGCCGAACGCCTGCCTTGGTCAGGCTCGTTCCCAGGGTGGCACGGGAATTTGCAAATAAATGCATGACTCGTTGATAATAAATGGTTTCCTGGGGAATACCGGGTTAAAAAAGTATCTTGACGAGTCTAAATAAGGTGGGTATAAAGGCGCCAAGTGTTTAGTTTCAAGTCCTTTAGGCCTAGATCTTCAGTTGTTGTTGGACGTTCTTACTTTAGGAGCTTTGAGATTCAAACATTTAGGGGCACAGCAGCCCTTTATTCTCAATTTATTCTTAAGGAACGTGCACAATGGCAACCGGTACAGTCAAATGGTTCAACGACTCCAAAGGCTTCGGCTTTATTACTCCTGATGAAGGCGGCGAAGATCTTTTCGCGCACTTTTCGGCGATCAATATGCCGGGATTCAAGACGCTGAAAGAAGGTCAGAAAGTGTCTTTTGAAATCACCGCCGGCAACAAAGGCAAGAAACAGGCGAGCAACATCCAGGCGGCCTAACCGCCACCAGCCTGTATCAATTTAAAAGCCGGGCGCAACTGCCCGGCTTTTTTTTATCGGGCAAGTGAGGCGGGTGCACCCCGTGCGCTTGCCCGCACCCTTTGATAACCGCATCGCGTACCGGAATCATGGCGCTTTCCTGGGATATTTTTTGCCGCGTTGTCGATAATTTCGGCGACATCGGTGTCTGCTGGCGCCTGTCGCGCCAGCTTGCCGCTGAACAAGGCGCCAAGGTGCGCCTCTGGTCGGATGATCTTTCAAGTCTGCAGGCGCTTTGTCCACAGGTCGATACCGCAGCGGCTGTCCAGCACGTTGAAGGCATAGAGATCTGTCGCTGGGGCGGAGAGTTTCCGGCAGTAACTCCGGCGCAAGTGGTGATCGAAGGTTTTGGCTGCGGCCTGCCGGATGCATACATCGGCGCGATGGTCAGGCGCAGCCCGCGAACCCTGTGGATCACTCTCGAATACCTGAGCGCGGAGCCGTGGGTACGCGGGCATCACGGATTGCCGTCGCCGCATCCGCAGTGGCCGCTCGAACGTTATTTTTTCTTCCCTGGTTTCGTTGCCGGGACCGGGGGTGTGATGCGCGAAGCCGGCCTGTTTGCGCAACGTGCAGCTTTCGGTGATGGTGATAAGCGGCAGCTGTGGGCAGAGCTGGGGTTTGAGCAACCTGCTGCGGAGGCCACGGTGGTATCGTTGTTTGCTTACGATTGCGCTCCGGTCACGGACTTGCTCGCAGCCTGCGAACACGGGCAGACGTTGACCGTTGTCGCCATCCCGGCAGGCCGTATCGTTGAGCCAGTGCAGGCCTGGCTCGGCGTCGGGGCGGCCGGCGTTGGTCGTAGTTTCCGGCGCGGCCAACTCGAGGTGCGCCTGGTGCCGTTTGTCTCACAGCCACGCTATGACCATCTGCTATGGGCATGCGACTGTAATCTGGTGCGCGGCGAGGACTCGTTCGTGCGCGCGCAGTGGGCTGGTAAGGCTATGATTTGGCAGGTTTATCCTCAACAGGGCCGGGCGCACTGGCCGAAGCTTGAAGCTTTCCTCGATTTGTATTGCGAGGGCCTGCCGCAAGAGGCGGCCGCCGCGATTCGCGCGATGTGGCGAGTCTGGAACAGCGTAGGCGAGGCACCGCGACCCCCGCTTGCTGAGGCCTGGCGCGAATTTCAGGCGCAGCGCATAGCTCTGGAGAACTATGCTCCCGTCTGGGCCGATAAACTGGCCGAGGTCGGCGAATTGTCCGAAATGCTGGCGCAGTTTTGCCAAGACAAGCTAAAATATAGGTTTTAGTTCAATAACATGTGGGACAGAAATGAAGATTGCACAGGAAATCAAGGCCGGTAACGTGATCATGGTGGGCAAGGATGCCCTCGTGGTCCAGAAAGCGGAATTCAGCAAGTCCGGCCGCAATGCGTCGGTGGTCAAAATGAAGCTCAAGAATCTGCTCTCGGGCGCAGCTTCGGAGACCGTGTATCGTGCCGATGAAAAGTTCGAGATGGTGATGCTCGAACGCAAGGAAGTCACGTACTCGTATTTTTCAGAGCCATCGTATGTGTTCATGGACGCCGACTACAACCAGTTTGAAGTGGACCAGGAGAATATGGGCGAGGCCCTGAGCTATCTCGAGGATGGCATGCCGTGCGAAATCGTGCTGTATAACGGCAAGCCGATATCGGTGGATATTCCCCAGACCCTGGTCCGTGAAATCATCTACACGGAACCTGCGGTGCGCGGCGATACGTCGGGCAAGGTGCTGAAGCCGGCCAAACTCAGGACCGATTTTCTGGTGCAGGTGCCGCTATTTTGCAGCACCGGCGATAAAATCGAGATCGACACCCGCACCGGCGAATATCGCAATCGGGTCAAGGGCTGACATTTCACCCCGCTGTCAGCCTTTAGGGAGCCGAAAGCGCCTGCGCTGTGTTTCCAGGGCGACGCGCATCGTTTCCTGCGAGCTGGTCTTCTTGGAACATGAACGAATTGCCGCTTAACCGTCCCGCAACGCCGCCTGCTGCTGCTGGCTTTGCGTTGTGGAACTTGGGTTTTCGCCCGTTTTACCTGCTGGCAAGCATCTTCAGCGCCTTCAGCGTCTTGCTATGGGTGGCGCAATACTCGGGTTACCTTCCCTTTGGCTATCTGCAGGGGGTGCTGTGGCACGGCCACGAAATGCTGTTCGGATATACGATGGCGGTCATAGCCGGTTTTCTGCTGACCGCTGTGCGCGCCTGGACGGGCCAGCCGACGCCCAGCGGTGTGCCGTTGACGGCGCTGGCCGCGCTTTGGGTGCTGGGCCGGATATTGGTGCTGACGCCGCTGGAAAATACGGCTGCTGTAGTGAACGCGGCTTTTCCCATGGCCGTTGCGGTGTCCATCGGCATCCCTTTGCTGCGTTCGCGCAATGTCCGCAACTATTTCTTCGTCGGACTGCTGCTGTTGCTGAGCGGGCTGGTCCTCGCATTGCACCTGGCGCTGCAGCAGGTTTTCAAGTTCTCGCCGCAACTGGGTCTGCAGCTGTCGCTGGACGTAGTGCTGTTCATCATGGTGGTGATGGCGGGGCGCGTCATCCCGATGTTTACCAACAACGGGGTGCCCGGCACACGTGCAACCCGCAATGCACTGGTGGAAAAATTCGCACTGGGCGCGGTCATGCTGCTGTTCGTCGCAGATCTTCTGCAAGCGCCTCAGACAGTCGTTGTCGCGATAGCGTTGGCCGGCGCGCTCACACATGGGGTGCGCTGGGTGCTATGGCAACCGTGGCGGACCCTGGGCACGCCGCTGGTGTGGATACTTCATGCCGCCTATGCCTGGATAGTCGTGCACCTGGCGCTGCGTGGCCTGTCCGGGCTTGATGTACTGTCCGGGTCGATTGCCATTCATGCGTTGACCATAGGCGCGATCGGTGGCTTGACCCTCGGCATGATGACCCGTACCGCCCGCGGCCATACCGGGCGGCCGCTGCTGGCGGATGGCTTCGAGCTCACATTGTTTCTGCTGATTCAAATTGCAGCGCTCGTGCGCGTTTTCGGCGGCGTGGCGTCGCCCGATCTGTATCTGGTGAGCGTCCAGCTCTCGGGGCTGCTGTGGTCGGCTGCTGCTGCTCTGTACGCAGTCCGCTACTGGCCTGTGCTGACGCGAGCGCGACTGGACGGCAAGCCGGGCTGAGCGCAACGGAGAATCAACGCGTTGTGCTGGTCCGCTCCGGTGACGACGGTGACGAAGTGCTTGATTGAAATCGCCGTTCGGGGGGCGTTCCAGCCGCGAAATGAACCGGGGACAGCGCCGGAACGGTAGCGTTATCGCAAACTTTATGAATGCGATACACCTCTACCGGCGGCGCATCCTTCGCTTTGAATTCGCAAGTCACTTCCACACAGGTAATGCGCTTGAGCCAGGAACATACCTTCAGTTCCGAGCCGTCAGCATTGACCAGATCGGTCAAAAATGGCGCACCAGGGTAGTGGGGCCGGTTCGTTCCGTTTTCCGAACGCACGTCTTGCAACAATGTATAAAAATTGCCGTTCACTTTCAGAAAGGACAGCGTCTTCTCCACAAATTGTGAGAGGTTCTCCGTGTATGAGAAGCCGCCCAGGATATCGGTGATGAGCTGAAATTTTCCCAGTTCTTCCAGCGAATACTGGCGCAGGCGCTTGCCGAAAAAATATTGGATTTGATTGGGTTCGAGGCTTGCGGCTGTCCGGTGCCAGTACAATTCCCGCCGGTCTTCTATGGATATTGCGATTGACTGAGCTCGCTTGGCAGGCCGCTCCCGGTCTTTAAAATGCATGGCGTCGTATTTTCCGGTGGAATAATCGCATATGGCCCGGCCTTCGCCCGCGCCTATATCCAGCCACCGGTCTTTCGGCCCCAGAGTTGCCAGCGAGTCGATGAACTCGGGGGGCAGGGTAAAGGTGTAGGACAAAAGCGACCTGTCGATGACATACCCTTCAGGTACTGTGATTCCCCGGCTCTGATAGATGCCATCCTGTTTTGAAATTTCCTCGCTGAATTTGGGTGGAGCGGGTTGCTGGGAGTGGGCTGGTCCTGCCCAAAGGATAGGTAAAACAAGCAGGGCGGCTATGCGCAGCCCGGCAATTTTCAGATCTATCATCGATTCGGATGCCTTATGCTGGGTTGAAATAGATGGCACAGGGGTGATGTTGCCGCTTGAATTCAATCGAGGTCAAGCAGTTCAAGCGCATCCCGGCGAGACGGAAACCGGAAAAGAACAAAGCCCATATGAATCATGGGCTTTGAGTGGTTTGGAGTGGTCTGGGCGACCCCTCGAATTGGTGGAGGCGGCGGGTTTCGAACCCGCGTCCAAAAGCGCGCCACAAACAGTTCTACATACTTAGCCATGTTATTTAATTTTACCTGGCCAACGCCAACCGGCGGGCTGTGACCAGGCGAGTCACCTTGGTTTTAACGCTGCATTAAGTGACCCAATGCAACGCGATCCTCGTTAATGACTCTGCTGCTTATTGCTAAGCCCGGCGTTGAGGCCCACCGGTGCAGAGTTCAGCCGGTATTAAGCGGCTAAAGCGTAGTTTTCGTCGTTTGCGACTATAGTTTTCCAGTTGTATTTACGAGGTAGCTGGTCCTCGGTATGCCCTGCGTTGTATTGCAACTCCTGTCGAAACCAATTCGCCCCCGTTAAGCTGCCAACCGGTAAACCATGCTGGGCTGCCAGCGCAAAGAGGTATTGCAGCTACATTATCTCATATCGGGGCTCAGGGCGGAATTTCAAGACCCTGGCAGCCTGTCGGACTTGGGCCCCATACACCGGAACGGATAGTGTTAACGGATCGCTGTTGATCGACGTTGCGGCGACAGGCTGCTTAAGAAAGATGCCTAGCGTGTCTAAACGCTATTCTGACCGGAACAAATATCACTTGCATTGCGGTTTTGTCGTTTCGTTCCTAAGTTTTTCCATTTCAGGAGTTTGTAGGGGCTAAGTTCGACAAACTCCTAGATGATCCAGCAGTTCCCGGGGGTGCCCGATAACGGCGTCCGCGCCCCAGGCCGCGGGATCGCTGCCGTTGAGATAACCGTAAGTGACGGCAATCGTCATCATGCCGGCAGCGCGTCCGGCATCGATGTCACGCTGGTCGTCCCCGACGTAGACGCAGGCCCCGGGGGCGACCGCGATCTTGCGGCTTGCGGCCAGCAGCGGTTCGGGGTGGGGCTTGAGTTTTCCCGTGGTGTCGCCGCCGATCATGCAGGCGGCACGGCTGCCCATGTGCAGTTGCTCGAGCAAAGGCAGGGCAAAGCGCTCGGCTTTATTGGTGACGATGCCCCATTTGAGCCCGCGCGACTCTACGACAGCCAGCAATTCCAGCGTTCCCGGGAACAGCACGGTTTCATGGCACAGGTTCTGCTCGTATAGATCCAGAAACTCATCCCGCATGGCCTGATAGTCGGGATGATCGGGCTGGATGCCGAATCCTGCGTTGAGCAACCCGCGCGCGCCCATCGAGGTGACGGGGCGCGTGACTTCGAGCGCCACCGGTGCCAGCCCCCGCGCTGTGCGCATGAGATTCAAGGCGTAACACAGGTCGGGTGCGGTATCGGCGAAGGTGCCGTCAAGATCGAAAAGCACAGCTTTAATCATGGGCGTAAGCGGTGAGCGGGGCGCGTTTTAAGTCAGGTATTGCGGCTTACTGCTCACGTTCTGCACAGCAGTGCAGTATGTAATTGACGCTGGTGTCGCTGCCCAGGGCGTAAATCCGGGTGAATGGGTTGTAGGTCATGCCGGTGATGCCCGCGACCTGCAATGATGCGTTGCGGCACATGGCCGCGAGTTCGGACGGCTTGATGAATTTCGCGTAATCGTGGGTGCCGGGCGGCAGCAGGCGCAGCAGGTATTCAGCGCCGATAATGGCGAACAGGTACGCTTTTGGATTGCGGCTGAGGGTGGCGAAGAAGACGTGTCCGCCGGGTTTCACGAGATCGGCGCAGGCTTGCACGGTTGCCGCCGGGTCGGGCACGTGTTCGAGCATTTCCATGCAGGTGACGACATCGTAGCGGTGCGGCGCCTCGCGTGCCAGAACCTCGGCAGGAATCAGGCGGTAATCGACCTGCAGGCCGGACTCCAGCAGATGCAGTTGCGCAACCTTGAGCGGTTTTTCCGCGAGGTCGATGCCGGTGACCTGCGCGCCGCGCGCGGCCATGCTTTCTGCGAGTATGCCGCCGCCGCAGCCGACATCGAGCACGGCTTTGCCGCGCAACCCGGTGATGCGGTCGATCTGGTCCAGACGCAGCGGGTTGATCTCGTGCAGCGGCTTGAATTCGCTATCGGGATCCCACCAGCGGTGCGCGAGCTGGCTGAATTTCTCTAGTTCTACAGGATCGACATTAATCATGGCGGCAGCGCGGGTTCAGCGGTTAATCAGATAACGATTTTACCGGATCCTGGATCCACCCCTCGGATTTTTTCCTTCCAGTAGTTTGCCTTGGCTGCGAGTTCTGCGGCATCCAGCCGGGTCAGCACGCCATCCTCCACGACTGGCTCGCCGTTGACCCAGACGTGGCTGACGTGCTCGCGGCCCGCGGCATAGACCAGATGCGACAGCGGGTCGTAACACGGCGCCAGTTCCGGCGCCGTGAGGTTCACCGCCGTCATGTCGGCGAACTTGCCTTTGACGAGAGAGCCAATGCGGTCGTCGAGGCCGAGCGCGCGTGCCGCGTTCAGGGTCGCCATTTCGAGAACGGTATGTGCGGGCAGGGCGGTGGGGTCGCTGCCCGTTCCTTTGGCGAGCAGTGCAGCTAGCCGCATCTCGGTAAAAATATCGAGGCGGTTGTTGCTGGCAGCGCCATCGGTGCCGAGCCCGACATTAACTCCGCTGCGAAGAAGTTGCGCCACGGGTGCGATCCCGCTCGCAAGCTTGAGGTTGGAAGAAGGGCAATGCGCAACGTGACAGCCGTATTCCCCAAGCAGGGCGAGTTCTTCCGCGGCCAGATGTGTCGCGTGTACCGCAATCAGTCCCGGTCCCAGCAGGCCGAGTTTTTGCAGGCGCCGAATGGGCCGCAACTGGTGAGCCGCGAGACTGTCATGGATCTCGTTCCCGGTTTCATGCAGATGAATATGCACCGGCACGTCGAGCTTGCCGGCGTAAACGGCCACTCGCTCGAAAGTGGCATCGCTGACGGTGAAGGGCGCATGCGGCGCGATGCAGAACGACAGCAGCGGTTCTTCGCGCAGGGCATCGCGCAGGGCGATGCCCTTGCTCAGATAATCGGCCGCATCAGCGGCATAGGGTGACGGAAACTCCACGACGATCATGCCGATGGCCGCTCGCATATGCGCCTGAAGTGCCGCCTGCGCCGCAGCTTCGGGGAAAAAATACATGTCGTTGAAACAGGTTATGCCGCCGCGCAGCATTTCAGCGCAGGCGTGCAGCGTGCCGTCATGCACGAATTCATGCGAAACCAGGCGCGTCTCTACCGGCCAGATGTGGTGATTGAGCCAGTCCATGAGCGCCCGGTCGTCCGCAAGGCCGCGCATCAGCGACATGGCGGCATGGGTGTGCAGGTTGACGAGGCCGGGTATGAGCGCATGCCCGGCGAGCATTACGCGTTGCCGGGTGCGGTAGCGCTGATCGACCTGCGCCGTGGGCAGGACGTCGGCGATACGGCCTTGCGACACGACCACCGAATGATGTTCGAGTAGGGTCGCGGCAGGCTCCACCGGAATGACCCAGCGCGCGTCTATGATGCGGTCAGCATCTTGCATGCGGTCTGTCATCGAATTGCAGTTGAAAAAAAAGCCCTGCCGAAGCAGGGCTTTTCATGAGGCAGGTTGAACTTAGCGTTTCACGGCCGGTTTTGCTTCCGGCTTGGCTTCCGGCTTGGCTTCCGGTTTCGGCTTGGCCAGCGACTCGGCACGGCCGACTACTTCAACGGTCACGCGACGGTTAGGCGCCAGGCACTCGATCAACTGCTTGCGCTTCATCTTGTTGTCGCAGAACTTGGTGACCGGGATCGGCTGTTTCGGGCCTTTGCCTTCCCAGAAAATCAGCTTCTGGTCGACGCCCTTGCCAACGATGTAGTCCTTGACCACGACCGCGCGCTGCTCGGAGAGCTTCATGTTGTACTTGAGGCTGCCGATGCGGTCGGTATGGCCGGTGACCACGACTGCGCCGATGGCGACCGGTTTGCGCGCCTTGGTGGCTTTGGCCATGCCGGCGAGGAATTTATCGAGGTCTTCCTTATTGTCGGCGGTCATCTCGGCCTTGGCGAACGGCATGCCCTGCAGTTCGATTTTTTGCTCGATGTTGAGCATCTCCGGCTTTTTGGGCTTCGGCTTGGCTTCGGGCTTGGCTTCAGGCTTCGGCTTGGCTTCGGGCTTCGGCTTGGCTTCGGGCTTGGCTTCAGGCTTTTTCACCAAATCAGGATCGCATTCCGCTACGGCGCGAGCCGGGGTCCAGTCACTGGTGCGTACGCAAACTCCCGCGCCCGCAGCCTTGACTATGCCATCCTGGGCAGTCAGGTAACCCTGGTTTTTCGCATCTTGTGCCGTTGCCGCTAAGGGTGTCAGCGCGACTGCTACTGCGACGCTAATGAGAGTATGACGTAATGCTGAGTTCATGGTTTTCGATCCTCCTGATTTGCGATAACGATGTTAGGGTCCCGTTGCGGGCTGGTGCACCTAAGACCTTGAAAAATATAATCTCCCCAAGTCCACTTAATAGCACAACGGCGACCACCAAGCAAACTATGATGAAATCATATCATGGTTTTTAACAAAAAGGGATAGTCCGTTGTTGCTAAAATGAAACGGTCCGGTTCCGCATCGCTCATTTCAGGATGTGGACCCTGATCGCCCGTCATTTTACAGCCTTGGTTCCTGTCATTTCAACGCCAGCCCACCGGTCCGGTTGCCGGCGGGAGGTGCGCGCTTTGCCATGCGTGCTTTGGCAATCCGCAGCCCTGGGCACAGGCAGGCCCCAGCTTTGCCCACATTGTAAATGCGGTTGGCGGCGATGCCAATTACAAACAGGTAATTGGCGGCAGACCCTGGCGGCCGTACTTGAAAACCGTGGCCGGGGTGCCGTTTCGGGCGCTGACTTTTATTCGAAAAAACGCCCGAACCAAACGTCCGGCCGTTAAAAAGGTAACGGGTTTTATTGATTGCACCCCCGTTGTGGTAGTGCATCAATGCAGCCACATTTTTGCGGTGACGCTAACGTGTCGTGCATGTTAAGATGGCAAGCTTTATGCACTCGCAGGATTACGCGGTATTGCCGCAGGAAATCTGATACTTCCCCATGGAACAGTTCGCCAAAGAAACGATACCTGTAAGTCTCGAAGAAGAAATGCGCCGTTCTTACCTCGATTACGCGATGAGCGTGATCGTAGGGCGGGCGCTGCCCGATGTGCGGGACGGCCTGAAGCCGGTTCATCGGCGCATCCTGTTTGCCATGCACGAGGCCAACACCGTCTGGAACCGGCCGTATGTGAAATGCGCGCGCGTGGTCGGTGACGTGCTCGGCAAGTATCACCCTCACGGGGACTCTGCGACCTACGAGGCACTGGTGCGCATGGCGCAGAATTTCTCGATGCGCCACATGCTGATCGACGGCCAGGGCAACTTCGGCTCGGTCGATGGCGATTCAGCGGCGGCCTACCGTTATACCGAGTGCCGGCTCCACAAGATCACATCCGAAATGCTGGCCGACATCGACATGGAAACCGTCGATTTTGTGCCCAACTATGACGGCAAGGAAATGGAACCGGTCACGCTGCCGACCCGCGTGCCGAACCTGCTGATCAACGGTTCTTCGGGCATCGCAGTCGGCATGGCCACCAACATTCCGCCTCATAACCTGTCCGAGGTGGTGGATGCCTGCCAGGCGCTGCTCAAGAATCCCGATATGAGCATCGACGAGTTGATCGAGATCGTCCCGGCGCCCGATTTTCCGACGAGGGGCATCATTTACGGGGTGGGAGGTGTCAAGGAGGGTTATCGCACCGGGCGCGGCAGAGTGGTCATGCGCGCGCGCACCCATTTCGAGGAAACGGAGAAGGGCGGTCGCGCGGTCATCGTGATCGATGAGCTGCCGTACCAGGTCAACAAAGCCAACCTGCTGATGAAAATCGGCGAGCTGGTCCGCGACAAGAAGTTCGAAGGCATTTCCGACATCCGGGACGAGTCGGACAAATCGGGGATGCGCGCAATCATCGAGCTCAAGCGCGGCGAAGTGCCGGAGATCGTGCTGAACAATCTGTGGAAAGACACGCAGATGCAGGAGAGCTTTGGCATGAACATGGTCGCGCTGGTCGACGGCCAGCCGCGTCTGCTCAATCTCAAGCAATTCCTCGATGCCTTCCTGCGGCATCGCCGCGAAGTGGTTACGCGGCGCACCGTATTCGAACTGCGCAAGGCGCGCGAGCGCGGGCATGTGCTCGAAGGCCTGGCCGTGGCGATGTCCAACGTCGACGATGTGATCGCGCTGATCAAGGCGGCACCGACGCCTGCCGATGCCAAGGTCGAACTTATGTCGCGGTTCTGGCATTCCAAGCTGGTCGAGGAAATGCTCGCGCGCAGCGAAGGGCAGGCTTCGCGCCCCGAGACCCTGTCATCCGAATTCGGTCTGCACAAGAAGGGCTACCGGCTGTCTGATGTGCAGGCGCAGCAAATTCTGGAACTCAGGCTGCAGCGGCTTACCGCGCTGGAGCAGGACAAGATCGTGGCCGAGTACAAAGAGACGATGGACAAGATATCCGACCTGATCGATATCCTGGCCAAACCGGCGCGCGTCACCAGGATCATTTCCCAGGAACTGGCGGAAATCCGGAAACAGTACGGCGAGGAACGGCGCAGCGAAATCGTCATCGATACCCAGGACATCGGCATGGAGGACCTGATCGCCTCCGAGGATGTGGTGGTAACGTTGTCGCATGGCGGCTACATGAAATCACAGCCGGTCGCCGATTACAGCGCGCAAAAACGCGGCGGCCGCGGCAAGCAGGCCACTACCACTAAAGACGATGATTTCGTCGACAATCTGTTCATTGCCAATACCCACGATTACATTCTGTGTTTTTCCAATCGCGGCCGGGTCTACTGGATCAAGGTATACGCGGTTCCCCAGGGCAGCCGTGCCTCGCGCGGCAAGCCCATCGTCAATCTCGTGCCGCTCATGGAGCACGAAAAAATCACCGCCATCCTGCCGGTGAAGGAATTCGACGAAGATCATTTCATTTTTATGTGTACCGCCAACGGCACGGTCAAAAAGACCGCATTGTCCGCATTCTCCCGACCGATGGCCAAGGGCATCATCGCCGTCAAACTTGACGAAGGCGACTACCTGATCGGCGTGGCGCTGACCGACGGCAAACAGGACATCATGCTGTTTTCCGACAACGGCAAGGCGGTGCGTTTTGCGGAATCGGAAGTCCGCGCCATGGGGCGCGCGGCAGCCGGCGTACGCGGTATGAGGCTGCCCAAAGGCCGGCAGGTCATTTCGTTGCTTGTTGCCCATGACGAGTCGCAGTCGGTGTTGACGGCCACGGAAAATGGCTTTGGCAAGCGCACCCCAATTGCGGATTACACGCGCCATGGCCGGGGCACTCAGGGCATGATCGCGATCCAGTGCAGCGAGCGCAACGGCAAGCTGCTTGCCGCCCGGCTGGTGACGAAAGAGGATGAAATCATGCTTATCACCACTGGCGGCGTGCTGATACGCACACGGGTTTCCGAAATGCGCGCGATGGGACGTTCGACCCAGGGTGTGAAACTCATTAACCTCGATGAGGGCGAGATGCTGGCCGGGCTCGAGAAGATCGTCGAACCGGATGTGGATGAAGCAGAGTAAGCAGTAAGCAGTAAGCAGTCAGCGGGCAAGTCTCAGCGTTCGTCGAACGCTTTTTTGACGTTAACGTGACCGAGTCTCAGCGTTCGTCGAACAGTCATAGCGTGCCTTGGAAGGGTTTATGTTCATGTCGGTATGGGAGTTCATGGAGCAGGGGCTGGTC
>JAUXMZ010000048.1 GCA_030683105.1 Burkholderiales bacterium
GCCGATAAACGCCGATGAATTCTTTTTTATACCCGCTTGACGGGTACGCAGATGAGAACAACCGCAATAATCCTTGCTGCACAAAATACTTTTTAATCCTCCATGGAGAGGTTATGGCTCTTGCAGTGCGACTTCGGCGAAAAAGCATGGCCTCGCTCCCGCTTTATTTCAGTAGTCTCTATGGCTGTCTGTTCTTGATGTTATCGGCGTTCATCGGCGGTTCCAAAGGTTTGTTGATCATGGCTGATTACAAAAAAACACTGAACCTCCCCGACACGCCGTTCCCAATGCGCGGCGATCTCGCCAAGCGCGAACCGCTGATGCTGAAAAACTGGCAGGAACGCGGCTTCTATCAGCGCATCCGCAAGGCCAGCCAGGGCCGGCCGAAGTTCATCCTGCATGACGGCCCGCCGTATGCCAACGGCGACATCCACATCGGCCACGCGGTCAACAAGATCCTCAAAGACATCATCGTTAAGAGCAAGGCGCTGTCGGGATTTGATGCGCCTTATGTGCCGGGCTGGGACTGTCACGGCCTGCCGATCGAGCACCAGATCGAGAAACTGCACGGCAAGACCATTCCGGCAGACAAGGTGCGCGAGTTGTGCCGCGCCTTCGCCGCAGAGCAGGTCGAGCGCCAGAAACAGGATTTCATCCGCCTGGGGGTGTTCGGCGACTGGGAACATCCGTACCTGACCATGGATTTCAGGACCGAGGCCGACATCATTCGCGCCTTGGGAAAAATTCATGAACAGGGCTATCTTTACCAGGGCAGCAAGCCGGTGCACTGGTGCGTGGATTGCGGCTCGGCGCTGGCCGAGGCCGAGGTCGAATATGAAGACCGCAACTCGCCGGCGATCGATGTCGCGTTCGCAGTCGGGGATACGGCTCAGCTTGCGAAAGCCGCCGGAATCAAGCCATTTGACGATCCGGCCTATGCCGTGATCTGGACCACCACGCCGTGGACGCTGCCGGCGAACGAGGCGGTCAGCGTTCATCCCGATCTCGATTACGTGCTGGTGCGCAGCGCCCGGGGCCTGCTGATCCTGGCGCAGGAACTTGCCGATGCCTGCCTCGCGCGTTGCGCGCTGGAGCAGCAGGGTATCGTTGCCCGCTTCAAAGGTGCTGCGCTTGAACACCTGAAACTCAAACATCCGTTCTACGACAAACAGGTGCCAGTCATCCTGGGCGATCATGTGACGCTCGATGCCGGCACCGGGTTGGTGCACACCGCACCCGCGCATGGCCTCGAAGACTACGTGGTCGGCGCCCGCTATAAGCTGCCGCTCGAGAATCCGGTGGGCGACGACGGCAGGTTTTATGCCAGCACACCGTTGTTCGCCGGGCTTACGGTGTGGAAGGCCAACGATGCTGTGATCGAGACGCTGACGGCAAACGACCGGCTGCTGCACTACGAGAAAATCAAGCACAGTTACCCGCATTGCTGGCGCCACAAGACGCCGATTATATTCCGCGCCACCAGCCAGTGGTTCATCGGCATGGAAAGCAAGGCAACGCGCGGTGACCAGACGCTGCGCGAGATCGCGATGCAGGCGGTCGAGGCCACGGCGTTTTTTCCGGGCTGGGGTCGCGCGCGGCTCGAGAGCATGATCAAAAATCGCCCTGACTGGTGCGTTTCACGCCAGCGCAACTGGGGCGTGCCGATGGCGCTGTTCGTGCACCGCGAGACCGGCGCGCTGCATCCGCGTACTCTGGAACTGATCGAAGCCGTGGCCCAGCGCGTCGAGCTTGGCGGCATCGAGGCCTGGTTCAGTCTGGCCGAAGCAGAATTGCTCGGCGAAGACGCCCGGCACTACCGCAAGGTGCCCGACACTCTCGATGTGTGGTTTGACTCCGGCATCACTCACGCCAGCGTTTTGCGCCGTCGCGAGGATCTCGGCTACCCGGCCGACCTCTACCTTGAAGGCTCGGACCAGCATCGCGGCTGGTTCCAGAGTTCGCTGTTGACGGCATGCGCGATCGACGGTCGTGCGCCGTATGAGGGATTGCTCACCCACGGTTTCGTGGTCGACGGCCAGGGACACAAGATGAGCAAGTCCAAAGGCAATGTGATCGCACCGCAGAAAGTCATGGACGAACTGGGCGCCGACATCCTGCGCCTGTGGGTGGCGACTACCGATTATTCCGGCGAGTTGTCGATTTCGAAAGAAATTCTCAAGCGCGTCGTCGAGTCCTATCGCCGCATACGCAACACGCTGCGCTTCCTGCTGGCCAATCTTGCCGATTACGACCATGCGCGCGACGCACTGCCGATGGAGGAATGGCTGGAGATCGATCGCTATGCGTGTGTCATGACCATCGACCTGCAGACCGCGCTCGCCCCCGTTGCTAAAGATTCAGGGGGGCCGCAGCCCGGTCATTACGGCAGCTACGAGTTTCACCTGGTTGCGCAAAAGCTGCAGAGCTTCTGTTCGGAAGATCTTGGCGGCTTTTATCTCGATATTCTCAAGGACCGCCTATACACTGCGCCCGCGACCTCAGCTTCGCGGCGCTCGGCGCAGAATGCGCTGTATCACATCACCCACAGCCTGGTGCGGCTGATGGCGCCGATCCTCTCGTTTACCGCGCAGGAAGTCTGGGAGACCCTGCATGGCGGTGAAGCCAGCGTGTTCGAACAGACCTGGTATGAGCATCCCGTTCCGCATGACGCGGCCATGCTCGGGGCGCGCTGGAAAAAACTGCGCGTGCTGCGCTCGGACGTGCAAAAGCAGCTCGAAGCGCTGCGTATAGCGGGCAGCATCGGCTCTTCGCTCGCCGGTGAAGTGGAACTCCACGCCGACGGCGAGAACCGTGCCTTTCTTGAATCGTTTGCCGATGACCTCAGGTTCGTGTTTATCACTTCTCAGGCGCGGCTCGCTGATGCGGCGCCGGCCGATGCCATCGCAAGCACACTGCCCGATGTCCGCATCAGGGTCACGCCCAGCCCGCACGCAAAATGCGAACGCTGCTGGCATGTCCGCGAGGACGTCGGCGCCGATCCGGCGCATGTGGATTTGTGCGGGCGCTGCGTGTCCAATCTGTATGGCGCGGGCGAACCGCGCCGGCACGCATGATGGCGAAATGGCTGGCACTCGCATTCGGCATCCTGCTGGCCGACCAGCTGACCAAGTATGCAGTGCTGCAGCATTTCGCGACCGGCAGGGCCATCGAGGTCACCTCTTTTTTCAATCTGGTGCTGGTCTACAACACGGGCGCTGCCTTCAGTTTTCTGTCCGATGCTTCGGGCTGGCAGCGGGAATTTTTCATCACCATCGCGCTGTTAGCCTCGGTCTGGATCATTTATCTGTTGCGCAGGTACGGGCAGCAGACGCTTTTCTGTCTGGCGCTGAGCATGGTCCTGGCAGGCGCGCTGGGCAATGTCATCGACCGCTTCCTGTTCGGCGCGGTGGTCGATTTTCTCGACTTTCACGCTTTCGGCTATCACTGGCCGGCGTTCAATGTGGCCGATTCCGCGATTACTATTGGTGCGGTGCTGCTGATCTGGGACGGCTTCCGGCCACCGA
This sequence comes from Burkholderiales bacterium, assembly GCA_030683105.1. GTDB lineage: Bacteria > Pseudomonadota > Gammaproteobacteria > Burkholderiales > SG8-41 > CAKKQX01. Next base: position 3,525 of record JAUXMZ010000048.1, read on the forward strand.
AGGCCGGGAAATCGGAACCGCCGATTAACGCCGATTAACGCCGATAAAATAATCCTTCGCGGCAGTGTGGTTTTAGTTTTTTGATCTCATCCGCGTTTATCGGCGTACCCGTCAAGCGGGTATTAAAGTGAATTCATCGGCGGTTCCATTTGCGCGTTGTATAATCCGATCATGAAAGTCCTGCTAGCCAATCCCCGCGGTTTTTGCGCCGGCGTCGACCGTGCCATCGAAATCGTCGAGCGCGCGCTCGATGTGCATGGCGCGCCCATCTATGTGCGCCACGAAGTCGTCCACAATAAATTCGTGGTGTCCGACCTCAAATCCAAAGGCGCGATTTTCGTCGAAGAACTCGACGAAGTGCCGGCCGGCAGCACCGTGATCTTCAGTGCGCATGGCGTGTCGCAGGCGGTGCGCCGTGAAGCCGACGCCCGCGGGCTCAAGGTGTTCGATGCCACCTGTCCGCTGGTGACCAAAGTGCATGTCGAAGTCGTCAAGAAAAATAAAGAGGGCAAGGAGATCATCATGATCGGCCATCAGGGCCATCCCGAGGTCGAAGGCACGATGGGGCAGAGCGACGGCGGCATGTATCTGGTCGAAACGCCCGAGGATGTGCAGCGGCTCAAGGTCAGGGACGAGAGCAACCTCGCCTTTGTCACCCAGACCACGCTCTCGGTGGACGATGCGCGGCTCATCATCGAGGCGCTGAGAAAACGGTATCCCGGGATCAAGGGGCCGAAGAAAGACGACATTTGTTATGCCACGCAAAATCGCCAGGATGCGGTCAAGGCGCTCGCGCAGCAATGCGACGTTGTGATCGTGGTCGGCTCGCCGAACAGCTCGAACTCCAACCGGCTGCGCGAAGTCGCGCAGAATCAGGGTGTGGCCGCCTTCATGGTCGACAACGCGTCAGAACTCAGACCCGAGTGGCTGACCGGGAAGAATACCGTCGGCGTCACGGCCGGCGCCTCCGCGCCCGAAGTCCTGGTGCGCCAAGTGGTGGAAAAACTGAAAAGCCTGGGCGCGGAGCGCGTCGATGAAATCCACGGCACGCCCGAGAAAGTCGTATTCCCGTTGCCCAAAGGGCTGGCGCTGCGGAGATCCGTCGAGGCGGATGCCCAGGGCTAAGCATTGAAATCCGCAGAAATTGGCGTGACTAGCGCGCGCCGGTCTGCGCGTTCAGACCTTCCGCAGTTTCGTAGTTCACTTCCAGCACCAGCAGGCTTTTTACCGCATTGTTACCTTTCATTCCCGGCGTGAAGCGGGCGGCACTGAAGGCGCTGATGGCGGACTCGTCAAAAATGCCCGGCGGCTCAGCCCGCACCACTGCAACTTCATCGACGGTCCCGCTGGCACTGATGAAGATGTTGACGATCACCCTGCCGGTAAGGTTAACGGCGGACTCCGGATAAACCGGAATCACCCGGTCCCTGATCTGGGGCCGCACGTCGAGATCCCCTGCGCGGAAATATAAATCCGGAGGCGGCACCGAGCCCCGCGGCGCTGGTTTGACTGCCGCGTCCTGCGGCGGCGGGGAAGCGGTAGGTGAGGGCGCCGCCGCCGGGGAATCAGACTGCGTTACCCGGACCGCGTCATCTGGCGGTGGCGCCGGCAACAGGTCGATACGCACCTGCAATGGGGCGACTCCGACGAGTTCCAGCGCAACATGGGGACCGCTGCCGATGCTGGAATGATATTTGATCCCGAGCAGCATCAAGCTGTGGATAGCCGCGGAGACAATCAATGCCAGGAGCAGGCGTTCCGCCGCCAGAAATTTCGGCAGGGACGGGGACGCGATCATGGTCGGGGAGCGGAAGACGTGAGGCGCCACGCCTTCCGCTTGCTCCAGCTTACTGGTCCGTCGTAATTTCGCGCCACGACACGCGCTTGCCCTGGAACGTGGTGGCTGCCACCGGGGTTTCCTGACTGAGCTGCTGGTTGTCGGCGGTGGTCACGATTGCCTTGACCGCGCCGCCAGGGAGCTGGATCACGTTGATGCCCACTACCACCGAACTCGACAGCTTGGTGCTGGCGATGTTGCTGGAATCGCTGGTGATATAGCTGCCGGTCTTGTAGTCGAAGGTGTTGATCCATGCGTAGCCGCCCGCGGTGCAGGTATCGGTGGAGGGCACGTTGGATGCCACGATCAGCGAGCCGAGCTGCAGTTGCGGATCGACGCTGACGCGCTCGCCGGGGTCCGGCAGATTTACGTACCAGCCGCGAACCAGGGGACTGGTCCAGTCCACCGCGTTGGAAGTCGCGCTGCGGGTGGTCGTGCCGGAGATCAGCGACTGCTGGATCAGGGTCGTGCGGCCGATCACCGGCACATTGGTGTTCAGGTCGTCCTTGATGGCATAAATCGTCTGTCCCGTCGTGTCGGTCTTGTCGGAGACGCCCAGGAATTTACCGGTCGCAACGAATACCACGTGGTAGGTGCTGATCATCCCCAGTTCGGGTTTGGTGGTGATGGGCTGCGGGGTCACGCCGGACGTGAGTGTTGCCACCTTGACCGCGGTCAGGTACGACGAACTGGCCGAGTCGAGGTCGAAGCGCCACAGATTGCCTTTGAGATCCCCGCCGTAGACCGCGGTCGTGGTGTTGTTGAGCAGCGCATTGTCCACCCAGTTGTTGATGCGCGCCAGGCCGCTGGGGTCGGCATCGGTGTAACTCGCACCGGCAGTGCCGCCGTCTCCGACGCCGGTGCCGATCTTCTTGATGATGGCGCCGGTTACAGCGTTGAGGATGTAGAGATAGCTTTTGCCGTCGCCCTGACGCTCGGTGCCGCCGGGCTCCAGACCGGTGTTGTTGTAGCCCGAGGTGACGAAAACCACCCATTGCCCGTTGAACTTGGAGAGTACGGGATTGCCGTAGGTAAGGCCCAGATCGCAGTCGTCGGTGGCGCCAACGGCATCGGCCGTGGTGATCGCGCATGAGGTCTCGCTGGGTTTGCGCACCTTGAATTCCCACAGCAGCTTGGGCGCGAGCGGATTGGTGACATCGAGCGCATAGTAGCCGCGCCCGCCGGAATTCAGTCCGGCGACCAGCATGGTGCGCCAGTCGGAGAGCCCGGTGCACGGGTTGGAGAGGCAGACATCGCCGACCGCCGGCGAACCGTCGGTGAAATAGCGGTGGGAGTAAGGCGTGGACGCCAGCTTGTAGAGGTTGGGCAGCACCATGCTGGGGATGAAGGCCCAGCGCTCCTCGCCGTTGCCGGCATTGTTGCCTTCATACGTGTCATCGCTGGTGATGGCCGTGCCGATGCCGCTGGTCTGGAAATAGGGGTCGTTGTTCACGTCGGTCTCGAAAGCATGCAGCATGCCGTCGTTGGCCGCGGCGAACACCGTTCCGCGCCGGGGTTGCCCTGGTGTCGGGAACTGCGTCGACGGGCAACCCGTGCCCGAGCCTTCGGTGCATGCCTTGAATTCAAGATAACCTGTGTCGGTGTAGTTAAACGGCGAGGTCTTCACGTACGCGGGCTGCGCGTTGATGATGTCGCCGAGGATGGACACGCGATTGCGGAACAGATCGGTCGAAGCCACGGTGCCAGTGTCCTCGTAGGCGGTTTCCCCGCGCAGCCAATTGACCAGGATTCGTCCTGTGTCGCTGGTTACGACATCTACTGCAGCGACGGCTTTCTGCGCGGAGTTCCAGCTGACGGATTGCGGCAGTCGGTTGGGATTGAAATAGGCCTGCTCCGCGGCGTCCAGCCCCGAGCCGTCGCTGCAGGTGGTGCCTGAGGTGCCGGGCCAGCAGAAATGCTTGAGCTTGTTGCCGGTGGACGTGGCGTCGGTGAGATCGGGCATGTAGATGTTACGCGTGGAATAAACTTTGGCGTCGAGCAGCGCCTGGGCCGACCACAGCGGGACCGCGGACACGATGCCCGAGCTGAGATCGATAGTGCGCGCCTTGAGATCGCCTATCCAGTCGGAGGTCTGATACTGCGCGGTGAAGGCGAAATTGTCGCCGGCCACCGGTTGCAGGTTACTGGTAGCGGCGGCGGCGCCTGCGCCGACGCGCTTTTGCAGGGCATCGAGCGTCTCCGACAGGCTGTTTGCGAGTTCCTGGGGATTGCTGGCGCTGAAAAACGCGCCGCGGCCATTGACTGCGGCATGCCACAGATCGTCCAGCGCGGCCGGGGTGTCTCCCACAGGGTTCGGCCAGTTCAATGAGCCTTGGGTGATGCTCTTGAAATCGCCAGCAGTCGCAGTTTCATAATCCGAACGGTAGGTCAGGTTACCGTCCAGACCCAGCCCCAGCGTGAATGTGGTCATGTGCTGGTGCGCGGCAAAGTCCTTCTGGGTAGTCGGCACGTTGTCGGGCCAGCTCGTGCCGCTGCGAAGATCGGTCTGGTAGTAATAGAGCGCGACGTCGGCGAGTCCCACCGTGGTGCTGCTGCCGCCGTCGAACACGCCGTCGGTGCGTTTGGAATAGGGGCCGGTATCGGTATTGTCCTGCTGGGTCATGGCAGTGCCGTTGATCTTGTCGCCGGCGTTGCCGTTCCAGTAGCCATCGGTGCTGAGTATCGCGAAGTTAGGCTGGCAGGAATATTGCATGGGATCGTCAGCGCTGAGGATGCCGTTGTTGATGCCGTCGAACTGGCCGGCGTAGAGCCGTCCGACGCGCGACAGCGCTTCGCGCAGCGGCGTGCCGTTTCTTGGTATCTGTGCAGTGAACTTCGAATACCACGCCGATTTATGCGCGGAATCGAAAACATTTATTTTCAGGTACTTGTCGGACCGAACTGAACTACCGCAGGTGGTGGTGCCGTTCTGGCAGGTAGGGTTGATGGTGATGAAGCCGACGCGATAGGTGTCGTCGATCGGAATGAAGGCCCGCCCGGCGGCCGATTTCATCATTTGCATGCGCGTGCGGTAGTAGCTGTACCAGTTGGCGAAATTGGTCATTTCCTCCTGGTAAGTGCAGGTCGCGCCCGAGCAGTCGATACGCTGCGGGCCCTTCGGGTAATCGGTGGTGGATGACACGATGTCGGTATGGTTGAACAGGCCAACGCCGATGCGCACTGTCCGGGCGCCGGTAGAGCTGGCGGCGCCCCCCGTCATATTGGTGATGGTGGAGAAAATGCCGGCAGATTGCCCGCCGCTGAAATTGCTGCCGGTAGTCGAGATGGTGCCGGATTCGGCAAGCGCTCTGCCGTTGGCGTTGGCGCCATCGGCCAGCGATGCCTGCACCGTTACGACGTTGGCGCTCGAGGTCGCGCTATACCCGCCGTTGGTGGCGGTTGCGGCGTTGATGCAGCTGGCGACCGCTGATGCAACCGCGGCGCGCTCGTTCGTGCTGTTGGTGCCGGTGCCGGCGGTGATGGTGCCGCCGGAGGCGGTAACGCTGTTGCCAAAACTGCCGCTGCAGGTCGCGCTCATGATGCTGATTGCATTTGCGGTGATCTGGGTGATGTTGCGCGAATTGTTGTTCGACGAGCTGTCGATGGTCAGCGTGGCGCTGGCGCGTACCGTGCCGGTGCTGGGGGCGGTGACCGCGACGGCATAGCCGTTGGGGCCGGTTCCGGTAATAACCGCGGTAACGGTGACGGTGCTGCCCGAGGCCGAGGCGGTGTAATCGGGCGTCGAGGCATGGCTGTTGATGGCGGCGGCGATCTGCGACGCAGTGGTGCTGGTGCTGGAGCTGCTGGCGGCGATGGCGCCGGAAATGACGGCGATACCGTTGACCGTGATGCCGGTGATCTGGGAACTGACGTCAGACTGGGTGACGGTGATGGTGCCGGTTGCAGCTCTCGCCGGTATCGTCACGGTAGTGCTCGTGGTGGTGCCGAGATGCTTAGCATATTTGAAATTGCCGATTTTCTTGCGCTGGCAGGTGAGCAAGGTGCCATTGTCGCTGCACCAGCGCACGCCGGAATAGATGTGGGCTGCGGTCAGCGCCGTGCCCACCGCGCAGTCGGTGAGTTCAGAGTCGGTGCAGAATTCGCCGGCTATAAAAGTGTGGGTTCCCGGGACGACCGCCGAACCGCTTTTGCAGGTCGAGGCGGTCAGCGCGGCACTGGTGCAATATTGCGCGGACTGCATGGTGTAGTAATGAGGGCTGCCGAAGCGGTATTTGATGTTGCCGCTGCTATCCCGGCCATAGGGATAAATGGAGTCCGGATAGGTGTAACCTGAATTTACCACGCAATTGGCGCTGGTGGGGCTGTCGCCGGGCGAAGTACACCACACCCGTTCTGGATAGCCGGTGACCAGATTGACCGTAGAAACGTTATTGCCGAGCTGATCGTTGTTTTGTATGCCAAAGGCGTCGGTCGGCACCGCAGTCCAGTTCGAGGTATTGCCGGCGTTCATCACGGTTTTGTCCGTGCCGTCGGCATTCGCGGCGGGCCGGTAATAGATCGCGGGGTTGTAATAAACCTTGTTGAAGTTCGAACTCATGAACGGTGGATCTCCAACGGCACAGGCATCGGGCCGGCCGCTGATCAGTCCTGCGGCATCGTCTCTGTCGTTGCTGGGGCCGGTGGTATCGCCTGAGTCGAAGCACGCCGCGGTGGTCGATGCGGTCGAAGTATGACTGTCGTTGACGTAATCCGGGATGAAATCCCACGCCATACTGCCGGAGTCGTCGAGGATGAACATGATGTTGGGCTTGACCCCGCTTGCCGCCTGCGCCAGCGGTTCGCTGGCGATGTCGGTATCGGCGGTCTGGGCGTAAAACGCCACGCCGAACACGCCGGCAAGGGCGAGGCCGATCTGGCAAATCCGGAATTTGAGAGTGACGGGTTTCATGTTGTTCTCCGAAAGGCGCTGGCCCTAGTTCACGACAACCTGGACATAGCTGACGGTGTTGCGCGGGCCCACGACCCGGGTGGTGATGCGGTAATAGATCTGCGTCGTAGAGGATAGCGCGAAGGTGCCGTAGGCGGCGCCGCCTTTGGTGCCGCTGCTGCTGCCGCCGGTGGTGCTCCTGATGCAGTTGACGCTGGCGGAGGGGCCGGCAGCATCGCACAGGCGGTGGATCACAAACTGAACGTCGTTGCCGTTGCCGTCGGCGACAGCGGCAGAGGCCGTGCTCCAATTGAAAGCGGTTTTGGTGGCATCCCTGCCGGTGAAATCGAGGTTGGTTTGCACGTTGGCCCAGTAAGCGGTGCCGTTGGTGACGCCGGGCTGGTCGGAGTAAAGCGTCACCGCGCTCTGGCTGTCGAGCCAGGAGCGCGCCAGTTCCACGCCCCAGTCTGCGGCGTGGGTCGCGCCCTGCCTGAATGCGAGGTTGCCTGCGATAAGATTGGCGTTATCCACGCCGCGTATCAGGGCAACGCCGGCGAGCGACATGGCCACCAGAACGATCAGCGCGATGAACAGGATGACGCCGCGTTGCCGTCGTAAGATCATGACTGCCTCCATATCATGTTGCGCAGCGGCACCACTGTTTCGAATGCGCGGTATTTGTAGCAGCTCGGAATGCCGCCGGGCACGGCGAATGTCCCGCCCTGCCAGGTCGGTGCAACGGTGGTGGCGGTACAGGCGCCGCCGGGCGGATCCGGTTTTTCATAGTTCTGGCTGCGCGCCAGCACGCCGATGCGTATTGATAGCACCTGTTGCCAGGCTGCCGCGGTCGCCGGTTTGACCGTGTCGTAGCTGTCGACTATGCCGTCATTCGCGGTATAGCTTGCATTGGTGATGGTGCCGTTGTTGACCCCGTTGTCCTTGCCATATTGCGCTTGCAGATCGACGATGTCGCTGATGAGACTGACAGGCGTGGCGTTGTAGCTGGGAACGACAGTCGTCGAAGACGCGGTGAACATGCTGAGCAGCTGCAGGCTGCTGGAACTGATGGAATAGGTGTTCACCAGCGGCCGTCCGAGGTTGAAAACCGATGTGCCCTGACTGTACGCGGGGAACAGGCTGCCGCCCCCCGCCGGATTCCAAAGCGCGGTGCCCCCGGGGTTGTGCTGGAGCTTGAGAGCAGATACTTGCACCTGAGTAACCTGCATCAGGGTGCAGACACCGCCTTGCGACAGGATGATGAGATCGCCAGGGTTGTCGGAGAAGCCGGTCGGGTTGTCGAGGTTGAGCTCCGCGGAAGCGGTGGGCATGCTCTTTGAGAGCGTTGCGGGAACGATCCGTTCCGCATCGGTGCTGTACATGACGGTGATAGTATCCGGCCCGGCGCCGCCATCGGTGATGACGACGGGCGCGAGCTCCATCGGGGGCAGCGCTCCGCTTGCCGAGCCAGGTGGAGATGAATAAGCGCCATTGTAATAGTATTGGATCTGACCGCAGCCAAGCGCGTCGGAACTGGCGATGCCGTAACCCGCCATGCGCAGGTCGCGCTCCAAAGTGTAGAGCGCAATCGCGCCGTTGACCTGAGCGCCCCCGGCGCCGGTCGTCGAGCGCTTGTAACTCTCATTGACCAGGTAGACCTGGGTAATGATGATGATGCCGATGAGGCCGATCACCATGCCGATCATGACCTCGATCAGGGTAAGGCCGCGGTGGCGTGAAAAAAGATGCGTGGGCATGGCGCGTCTCGGGTCAGGATGCATTGATTTGGGCAATGGTGCGGAAATTACGGGTCGTCGAATCGGCACCCGGAATCTTCCAGAACACCGTCACGGTAACTGTATTGCCCGCCACATCTATGGTTGGTGAATTTGTCCCGCCGGCGACAACGCCGGGCAGCAGCGCCGCAACGTCATTGCGCCATTCGGTCATTTTGGCATTGGTACCGCTGGCGGTATCAAACGAGGACAGGGTAGTGCAGGTCACGCCACATTCGGTCCACATCTCGCCAATGATCTTGTTGGCTACAAAGCTGGCCTCGGTGCGATATTTGGCTTCGACCGTGTTTTTGATCGAGATGGCCTGCAGTCCCATCATCGCCAGAATGCCGAATGAAAAAATGAGGATGCCGACCAGGGCTTCGATCATCATCACACCCTGCTGATTTTTCCGGGATATTCTCATTTTTCTCGGCTCTCTAACAGATACGCGGATCAGTGGCGTCGGTCACGGCCGGATCGCACATCTTGATCTGACCACCGTTCGAAATCGTGATACGCAGGCAACGCATGGTGCCGTTGGTGGCGTCCACGTGCTGGCATACGCCCGCGGGATTCGCGATGTCGATCTGGGTGATATTGGCCGCTCCGCCGGGACTGGCCAGCCGGCCCAGTCCGTTGAAAAAGATCGTCGAAGCATCGGCGGTGACTGTGGCGCGCTGGGAGCCCTCGGCGCCGGATTTTTTCTGGATGATCTGCGGGGCCGCGGTATTCGAGGGGGCCGCGTCGCAGGCGCCAGCCGGATTAGTCAGGCTCACCACCCAGTTGGTGCCGGTGGTGGACAGCGCGCAGGCGCTGTCGAGTGTCGTTGTCGTCTGGAACCGTACCACGGTGTTGTTGCGCAGTGCTTCCGTGCGCGCCAGATTGATTCCGGCAAGCAGGGTCTCGCCGGCGGTGCGAATCTGGGTATTGTTGAGCCAGGTCGACATGTTGGGGAGCGCGAGAAAAATCAGCAAGGTCATAATGGTCAGCGCGATCATCATTTCGATGATCGTGAAGCCGGCCTGACGCATGGACCTGATCAGCACGAGCCGCCTTTACGGATGACCCAGCAGTTGGCATTCGACGCATAGCCGGCACTGGCCATGGCGGAGCCGCCGGTCACCGTGGTGGATTTGACGTTGGATTCGGTAATCGAGTAGCTGATGCCGCCTAACCCTTGACCGGCGATGCCGGTCGCGGTGAGGGTATAGGTATTCGCGGTGGGGCCGGGACAGGTAAAGTCGAAGAACTTGATGCCTTGCGCGGTGCCGGGCATGGCAACGCCGCACGCGGCACCATTAAGGTAAGAGCGATTGTCCTGGAACCACTGTTCCATTTTTACCCGCAGGTCGGCCAGCTGCGAATGCGCTTCGGCCAGTTTGCCGCGCCGCACATAATCGTTATAGGCCGGCAACGCAACGGCGGCAAGAATGCCGACGATGGCCACCGTGATCATAAGTTCAATCAGGGTAAAGCCCGCATACCGGTTTTTCGTGTTCAAGTCGGTTGCTCCCGTTTTTGGTTCAAAGTTTCAGATGTTCGAATTTTGCAAAATGCGAAGACGGTTTGCCAGCTTTACCCGATAAACGGCGCGATTCCCGGCACGAAAGGCGGAGAGGCAGGATGGGGGGTGTTAAAAAATGGGATTTAACGGGAAAAAGTCACGTTTTGCTGAACCAACGTCGCTTGAATGACGTTCTTTTCGCCTCGTTCTTGAGTTTTTTCATTTTAGGAGTATGTCAAATCCAAGTCCGACAAACTCCTAGCCGAATTAGACACAGTCCAAGTCTTGCATTAAAATTAATCAAATGACTCTGAAACCGCATCCTAACTATACGCGTGGGGAATTGGTCGAGGTGCTGCGCAACCACGGCATCAATCCCACCCACCAGCGCATTGAAATCGCCTACGTACTGTTTTCACGCTGCGAGCACTTGTCGGCCGACCAACTGCTGGCGCTGGTCAACGACCGCAATTCCGAGACGTCCAAGGCGACGGTATACAACACGCTCAATCTGTTTCTCGAGAAAAAACTGATCCGGGAAGTCATCGTCGATCCCAGCAAGGTGTTTTACGATCCCAACACGGATGTACATCACCATTTCTATGACATCGACACCGGTGAACTGACCGATATCGATGCAGCCGACATCGAGGTTTCCGGGCTCCCGCAACTGCCGGAAGGCGTGGTCACTGAAGGCGTCGACATCATCGTGCGCATACGTTCCGAACAAGCGGTATAATCACGCCTCGGAAAAATCGCGTTTTTCCCTAATCCGCTGTTGTAGCTCAGTTGGTAGAGCAACTGATTCGTAATCAGTAGGTCGGTGGTTCGACTCCACTCAACAGCACCACACAGCAAAAAAAAGGGTTGCCACATGGCAACCTTTTTTTTGTAATTGCCGCCACGTGGCGGTTACTCGAGCTGGATGCCGGACTGCTTGATCACCTTTGCCCAGCGCGCAAGTTCCCGCCGGATATGCGTGGCGAATTCTTCGGGTGTGCTGCCGACCGGGATGATGGCCTCGTCATTGAGGCGCCTGGTGATGTCGGGCGTATGGATGATGGCTGCGACTTCCTTGCTCAATCTGTCGATCGCGGGTTTCGGCGTGCCGGCAGGTGCGACGATGCCGTACCAGGAGCCGGTTTCATAGCCGGGCACGCCGGCCTCGGCCACGGTCGGAATGTCGGGTATCGCCGGGGAACGCTTGGCGCCGGTCATGGCAATGGCGCGCAGTTTGCCCGACTTGACCTGAGGCAGCATGGCGACCGCGCTGCTGAACATCACCTGCACTTCGCCGCTCAACAGTTCGGTCAGCGCCGGCGACAGCCCTTTATACGGGATATGGACCAGGTTGGTGCCGGTCATCATTTTGAACAGTTCCACCGCCATGTGCGACGAACCGCCGGCGCCGTTGGAGGCATAGTTGATCTTGCCGGGCTGCGCTTTGGCGAGCGCGACCAGTTGCTTCACCGATTTTACGGGCAGAGACGGGTGCACCACCACCAGCAGCGGCGCAGAGGCGATGAGACTCACGGCGTCGAAATCCCTGACCGGATCGTAGCTCAGCTTTTTGCGCAGATTGGGATTGATGCCATGAGTGGCGACCCCCGCAAGAAAAATGGTGTAACCGTCGGCGGCAGATTTCGCCGCCGCTTCAGCGCCGATCGCACCGCCGGCCCCCGGACGGTTGTCGATGATGACCTGTTGCCCGGTGGCGGCAGTGAGCTTCTGCCCGATCAGCCGCGCGATGGTGTCGTTGCCTCCTCCCGGGGTAAACGGGACGATGAATCGTATGGGTTTGCTCGGATAGGTTTGCGCGAATGCGGCAGCGGGCCACAACGCGAATGCCAGCAGCATGAGCGCGGTTTTTCTCATAGCACTCCCGAAATGCCACCGTCGAGATTGATGCTGCTGCCGGTCACGTAGCTTGCGGCGTCCGAAACCAGGAAGGCAATGACGTTGGCGACTTCCTCCGGTTCCCCGACACGTCCGAGCGGGATTTCCTTCGCGGTCCGCGCGTAGTACTCGTTCGCGTCCAGCCCTTGTTTTTTAATGTTCCGCTCGTGCTGCCCCGACTTGATCTTGCCGATGCAGATGGTGTTCACCAGTATGTTGTCGGCGGCAAATTCCTTGGACAGCGCCTTGGTCAGGGCAAGCCCCGCTGCGCGCGATACCGAGGTGGGCATGGACTGCGCGCCCGGCTGCTTGGCGCTGGAGATGGTGATGTTGACGATGCGCCCGCCGCCCTGCTGTTTCATGTGCGGCACTGCCAGCCGCGTGCAGCGGATCGCGCCGAACAGCTTCAGTTCGAGGTCCGCGCTCCACGTGGCGTCGTCGACCTCCAGGAATTTCCCGCGCGCCGAGGTGCCGGCGTTGTTGACGAGGATGTCGAGCCGTCCGAAGCGTTCGATCACCGCTTTCATGAAGCGCCCGATATCGGCAGGCTTGCTCATGTCGGCTGCGACCGCCAGCACTTCAGCGCCGGTTTTACCGATCTCGGCGGCGGTTTTATCGAGCAGATCCGCGCGCCTGGCGCAAATGGCGACTTTGGCGCCTTCCTGCGCGAGTTTGAGGGCGGTTGCCCGGCCTATGCCTTCAGTTCCGCCAGTGACGACGGCAACTTTGCCTTTTAATCCGAGATCCACGTTATCTCCTTATGAAACAAGAATTTTGTTACGGTTCGCGCCCGCGCCAGCAGGCTGTTTTTTGCGTTCCCTGCCTTGCCGCCTTCGCCATTGACCATTGTAGCGTGAACGGTATTCTGATGGATGGCAGGCTAAAAATTAGCACTTATCAGTAGCGGTAATTCGTCGTAGCATAGACGCCATGTGGCCATCTTGGGCCAGCAAGCAAGGAAGCAATATGAACCAGACATCAGCGTTACCGCGGCAGACCCTGAATGCGCGCAGTCTGAGTTTACTCGCCCGCATGCTGACCCTTGCTATCGCTTTTCCGGGGATGCTGGCGTTATCCCATGCACAGGAAGCCGCACCCCAGCCGCCGTCTGCGCGCACCGGACAGGTGGTGACGGTCGATGCCCTGTCCGTGGTGAAAGTAAGCAGTAAAGTGATAGCGAATGCACGCAGCTTGGCTACCCTGGGTCAGAGACGAGAAGGTACGGGGGTGGTGATAGATTCCAGCGGTCTGGTGATGACGATAGGCTATCTGATTATCGAAGCCGAGAATGTCGAATTGTCCACTGCGGACGGGAAAGTTTTCCCGGCGACCGTGATCGGCTATGACAATGCCACCGGCCTGGGACTGGTGAAGGCACTGACGCCGCTGCCCATCAAGCCGGTCGATATCGGCCAGTCGGAAATCGCCCAGGAGCGCGAGATGGTACTTATCGTCGGCTTCGACGGCGTGGCGCCGGCCTACATCGTGTCCAAGCGTCCTTTCGTCGGCTACTGGGAATACCTGCTCGATGAAGCGATTTATACGGCGCCGGCGACGGTCAACTGGAGTGGCGCCGCATTGCTAAGCCGCGAGGGCAAGCTGCTCGGCATCGGCTCGCTGGTGGTCAATGATGCGATGGGCACCAGCGCCCATGTTCCGGGCAATATGTTCGTGCCGATCGACATTATCAAGCCGGTGCTGGGCGACTTCATCGCCAACGGCAAGTCGACCATGGCGGCGCGGCCGTGGATCGGCATCAATACCCAGGAAGTCCAGGGCAATCTGGTCGTGACCCGAGTGTCGCTGGAAAGCCCGGCTGAGGATGCGGGGCTCAAGGCGGGCGATATTATCGTCGGCATCGGCGGTCAGCCGTTCAAGGGCCAGGCCGATTTCTATACCAAGCTGTGGGCCAGCGGCGGCGCCGGAGCCGAGATTCCCGTTGACGTGCTCAAGGGCAACCGCGTGGAAAATTTCAAAATAAAATCCATCGATCGCAACTCGTATTTCCGGGCGCAGCCGATGTATTGAGAAGTGCAGTGTTGAGTTTTTAGTTTTGAGTGTTTAGTTAATACCCCATCGGAATTCGAAAACTCAACACTCAACACTCAACACTCAACACTCAACACTCAACACTGTCCTAAAACATTCCAATCCCCAGCACGCCGGTCGTCAGATCCATGTGCTCGACCAGTTTTTTCCCAACCAGATTGCGCAGGGTCTCGGTGGTGCCGCCGCCGAGGCTGCCGTAACGCGCGCCGCGGAAAAAGCGCGACACCGCGAACTCGTCGGTGAAGCCATAGCCGCCGTGTATCTGGATCGCTTCGCTGGTCACGCGTATGCTCATCTCGTTGGTATAAATTTTCGCCATGGCCGCCAGCGCCGGGTCGGGGAATTCGCCGCCGCTCACCGCCGCGCGATAGAGCAGGCCGCGCGCGGCTTCGATCTCGATCAGCATGTCGGCCACTTTCCAGCGCAGGCCCTGGAAGTCGCCGATTTTCTGGCCGAATGCCGAACGGTCGCGCATGTAGCGCACCGCTTCCTCGAGCGCACCTTCAGCAAGCCCCAGGCAGATGGCGGGGTTGAGGCAGCGCTGGGTGTTGAAAGCCGATAACAGGCGTTTCATGCCGTTGTCGCGGAGCACCAGGTTTTCGAGCGGCAGCTCGACGTCATCGAACACCACTTCGGACAGATTTTCACCGCCCATGGTGTGGAAGCTGGCCGTGGTCGACAGTCCTTTGATGCCGCCAGGCACCAGCACACAGCCGATGCCGGCCGCGCCCGGCACGCTGTTCACGCGCGTGAACACCACGAACATCTCGGCGATATCGGCGCGCGATATCAGCGTCTTGACGCCCTTGAGGATGACGCGATCGCCCTTGATTATGCAGTTGGTCCTGTAATTCGGCACATCGGTGCCGGCATCGGGTTCGGTCATGCAGATGGCGAGGATCGCCTCGCCGCTGGCCACGCGCGGCAGGATTTTCCGCTTGATGGATTCGGGCGCGTAAGTTGCGATGACCCGGGTCTGGGTGCCCAGTTCGCCCAACGCCGCCATCGCTGTGACGTAGCACACCTTGCCAATTTCCTCGAGCACCAGCACGGTGTCGAGGATGCCCAGGCCCGAGCCGCCATATTCCTGCGGCACGGCCATGCCGAGCACGCCGAGCTCGGCGAGCCGCTGCATGTTTTCCGTGGGCCAGGTGCCGTCGAGGTACTGAATGGCGCGGGGCGCGAATTCCTTCTGGCACGCGCGGCGCACGGTGTCGACGAACGCGCGCTGTTCTTCTGAGATTTTGAAGTCCATTTGGTTACACCCCTTTTGCCACAGAGGCCACAGAGAACACAGAGAAAAGCGAGAACAAGATCATGCAGCCTCCCGCGCTTTCCCTTCGGTCGAGGGTTAGGGTGGAGATGTACCTCTGTGATCTCTGTGGCCTCTGTGGCTTGATTGTGTCTAGCGCCAGTACGGCGAGTGGCGCGTGTCGAGTTGGTAGAGATAGTATAGGCTGCGGGCGGAACGCACATCAAACCCAAGCCCGAAATTTGACGCATGGTGACCCGTGTCCTAGACTTCAATCCCTACACCTGAAGCATCGCTCAACTCATCAACGAGGAATTCCATGGATCTGCCCCAAGCTAATGTAAAAATCACCGGCCAGGAACACTGGACCAAAAAGGGGGATATCAAGCTCTTTTTATGGGAAAAATTCGCGGGCACGCCCGCCGGCAAGAAAGGTACTGTTTTGTTTGTGCACGGCTCGTCGATGGCGTCGCAGCCCACTTTCGATCTCCAGGTGCCGGGCCGCCCGCATTCCTCGGCCATGGATTATTTCGCGGGGCTGGGCTACGACACCTGGTGCGTCGACATGGAGGGCTACGGACGCTCCGACAAACACCGTGATATCAGTTATGACATCGCCAACGGCGCCGACGATCTGGCCGCCGCCTCAGAATATATCATGCAGACCCGAGGCGTGAGCCGGTTCCTGGTGTATGGCATTTCGTCGGGCGCGCTGCGCGCGGCCTTGTTTGCGCAGCGCCATCCCGGGCGCGTGCAGCGACTCGCGCTCGATGCGTTCGTCTGGACCGGCAAGGGCAGTCCGACACTCGAGGAGCGCACCAAGAAGCTCGCGCAGTGGCGGAGCATGCGCCGCCGTCCGATGGACCGCGCCTTCGTGCACAGCATTTTCAACCGGGATCATCCGGGCTGCGCCGAGGAAAAAGTGGTCGAGGCCTTTGCGGACGCCATTCTTGCGCTCGATGATTCGGTGCCGACCGGGACCTATATCGACATGTGTTCGAAATTGCCGGTGGTCGATCCGGAAAAAATCACCGTGCCGACCCTCATCATGCGCGGCGAGTTCGACGGCATCGCCGGATTTGACGATTTACAGGCATTTTTCAAGCGTTTGCCCAATGCCGACAAACAATTTTCGGTAATGGCGGGCATTTCGCACGCCAGCTTCCAGCAGATCAACTATATGATGGTATATCATATCCTGAGTTCGTTTTTCACCCAGCCCGAGCCCATATACCGGGGATGAGCAAACCGCAAGAATAACGGTATGACGATGTTCAATATATTCAAGAGAGAGGAGAGCACATGAAACTGCAAAAACTGATAGGCGCGACGGCGTCAGCGGTTGCCGCGCTATGCCTGACGGGCGGCGCGCTGGCGCAGAACTATCCCACCAAAGCCGTTCGCATAATCGTGCCTTTCGGGGCCGGCGGCGGCACCGACATCCAGGGGCGCCTGCTCTCGAAAAAATTCTACGAGAGCATGGGGCAGACTTTCGTGATCGACAACCGCCCCGGTGCCGGCGGCCTGATCGGCGCGGATCTGGCGGCCAAGTCGCCGCCCGACGGCTACACCATCCTGTTCACCACCGCGTCGCTGTCGGTGAATGTGACCCTTTACAAGAAAATTTCGTTCGACCCCGTCAAGGATCTGGTGCCGGTGAGCTGGATTTCTTCGGTGCCGCTGGTGCTGACCGTGCATCCCAGCGTTCCTGCCAAAAACCCGAAGGAGCTTATCGCGCTGGCCAAGAAACGCGCCGGCAAGATGAACGCTGCATCCAACGGCAGCGGCACCACCAGCCATCTGTCCATCGAGATGCTGAAGCAGATGGCAGGCATCAATGTTGCGCACATCCCGTATAAGGGAGGCGGTCCGGCCATTGCGGCGCTGATTGGCGGCGAAGTCGATTTCACCTTTGCAACGGCGCTCGCGGTGCAGCCGTTCGTCAAGTCCGGCAAGGTCAGGCCAATCGCAGTGACGGGGGATAAAAAGTCGTCCGCGTTCCCAACTTTGCCGACGATGACCTCGATCTATCCCGGCTTTGAATCCGACAACTGGTACGCGATGTTCATGCCGACCGGCACGCCGCAGCCCATCGTGGACAAGATCAACGCGGAAATCATCAAGGCGCTCAACTCCGCCGAAATCCGGAACTTCATGTCCAAGGAAGGAGCTGACCCGGTGGGCAGCACACCTGAACAACTGGCGAGATACTTCAAGCGCGAAGTGGACAAATATGCCAAGGTGATCAAGGCCGGCAGGGTCGAGGTCGATTAATCCAAAGCGGCCCTGCGGGCCGCGTGATTCCGGTTTCATAACGGGGCGCAATGCCCCGTTTTTTTTCGGATCGCGCGACTGCCGCGGTACGGCTGCGATAAAATGACCACATACACCACACTGTCGGGTGCACACAAGCTAAGGGGATGCGCGCATGCCGGAATTCGATGCCGCCACGCTGGCGTGGCAGGACCAGTACAAGCTGATGATAGGCACGGTGACGCCGCGGCCGATCGCGCTGGTGACCACGCTGGGCAAGGAAGGCCCCAACGCGGCGCCGTTCAGTTTTTTCAACTGCATCGGCGGCCCGCCGCCGATGGTGATGTTCTCGGTCGGCGACGTGCAAGGCCGGACCAAGGACACGGTGCAGAATATCCGGGAAATACCCGAGTTCGTGGTTCATATCGTGAGCGACGCGATCAAGGACGGCATGAATGTCTGCGCCGTCGATTTTCCGCATGGAGTGAACGAAATCGCCAAGGCCGGTTTTACCGCTGTGGCCTCGCGCAAGGTGCGGCCGCCGCGGATTGCAGAAGCGCCGATCGCCATGGAATGCCGCCTGCTGCAGATCCTGGACATCGGAGAGCAGCCGTATCATCTGGTGATCGGCGAAGTGGTCTACTTCCATTACCATGAAGGCATCGTCAACGAGCGTTTCCATGTGGATATCGGCAAGGTCAACCCGATCGGTCGTCTTGCGGGCAAGGGCGGCTATACGCGCATCACCGACCGCTTCGAGATGCCGCGCTTGAAGCTCGGCGTCGACATCGACTGATCGCGGCCGTTCATCCATGTCACAACACCTGAATTCCCTGGGCCAGCCGGTTGGCCCGGCACTGCCCGGCTGGAAAGCTCCGCCCGTCCCGCCGCGCGAGACTATGCACGGACGCTTCTGTCGCATGGAGCCGCTCGACGCTTCGCGCCACACCGACGAGCTATTCGAAGCCTATGCGCTCGATGCCGAAGGGCGGATGTGGACGTATCTCTCCCGTGGTCCGTTTGCCACGCGCGAGAGCTACCGTGCATGGATGGGCGGTGTGTGTGCAGGCGACGACCCGCTGTATTACGCCATCGTCGATCTCGCAACGGGCAAAGCGATTGGTGTAGCCAGCTACATGCGCATCGATCCGGCGAACGGCTGCATCGAGGTCGGCAATCTCGCCTTCTCGCCGCTGCTGCAAAAAAAACCCGCGGCGACCGAAGCCATGTATCTGATGATGAAGCGCGCATTCGATCTCGGCTACCGCCGCTATGAATGGAAATGCGATACGCTCAACGCGCCGTCGCGCGCAGCGGCGCTGCGCCTCGGATTTGCATTCGAGGGAATTTTCCGCCAGGCCGTGATTTACAAAGGCAGAAGCCGTGATACTGCATGGTTCTCCGTCCTCGACCAGGAGTGGCCCGCGCTGAAAGACGTGTTCGAACGCTGGCTAGAGCCAGCGAACTTCGATGAACGCGGCAGCCAGAATATCCGGCTTTCGGTTCTGAGTTCTGGCGCTGTCAGACGCGATTGATGCGGGCGCCTGAGCACGGCGATTTTTTGTAAAGGAGTTGGACATGATGTCTCGATTGGCGATGGTATTGCTGATGGCGCTGGTCATGAGCGCGGTTGCGGCGCAATCCTACCCGCAGCGGCCGATACGCCTGGTGGTGCCGTATGCAGCCGGCGGCTCGACCGATACCGTCGCGCGCATTGTCGGGCAGCGGCTCTCGGAACGCCTGGGCCAGCAGGTGGTGGTGGACAATCGCACCGGCGCCGGCACGCTGATCGGCACCGGCATCGTCGCCCAATCGGCGCCAGACGGTTATACGCTGCTGATGGCGACCCCGCCGCTGGTGATCAACCCCACACTTTACCCGACAGTGCCGTATGTGCTTGAGCGCGATTTTGCGCCGGTGACCAACATCGCGGCCTCAAGCAACCTGCTGGTCGTCCATTCTGCACTGCCGGCGAAATCGGTCAGAGAGCTGATTGCGCTGCTCAAAGCGCATCCCGGCAAATACAACTACGGGTCGAGCGGGATCGGTGGCGCTTCTCACCTGGCGATAGCGCTTTTTGCCAGCATGGCGGGCGTGGAAGTGGTACACGTTCCCTATAAGGGCGGCGCGCCGGCGGTCGCCGACCTCGTCGCCGGGCGCCTCGATCTCATGATGGCCAACCTGACCACTGCGCAGCCGCACATACGCGCCGGCAGATTGCGCGCGCTGGGCGTGGGCACGCAGCAGCGCACGCCGCTGTTTCCCGAGATGCCGACACTGGCGGAATCCGGCGTGCCCGGTTTCGAAGCCAACAACTGGAACGGCATGGTCGCGCCGCGCGGCACGCCGCGCGCCGTCGTTGATCGTCTGCACAAAGAAGTGGTTGCCGTGCTTGGAGAGCCGGCTATCGCCGAGCGGCTGACCCGCGCCGGGCTCGATCCGATCGGCGATACGCCCGTCGAGTTCTCCAAATACCTGAAAGCCGAAGCCGACAAGTGGGAGAAAGTCGTCAAGTCTGCGGGCATCAAGGCAGAGTGACCGCCTGACGCAACGTTACGGTCACAATCACTTCAGCGTACTTGAAGATCTCGCGATCCCCGAAGGCGGGCTGACGAGGCCGGTTCACGACCTTACCGGTATCGGGCCGCGCCCATATCCGCGCTAGAATGACGGCGACGACGGCAATAACCCGGAAAACCGCCATGCCGTCTTCACGAAAGGGAAGGAATCATCATGCCAACGGATCCGATTATCACGGGGATTGCCCACGTGATCCAGCTCGCAGTCGCGCCGGTGTTCCTGCTGACGGGTGTCGGCGCGCTGCTGTCGGTGATGACCAACCGCCTGGCCCGCGTCATCGACCGCGCGCGGGTGCTGGAGGCGCAGTTCGCTAATTTCAATGAGGCAGCGGTTCCGGCGGCAATTGCCGAACTGAGCGTGCTGGCCAAGCGCGCGCGGCTCGCGAGCTGGGCAATCAATTTCTGCACCTTCGCGGCGCTGCTGGTGTGTTCCGTGGTCGCCACGCTGTTCATCGACGCCTTTCTCGGCACCAATCTCAAGTGGCTGGTGGGCGCGCTGTTCGTCACCGCGATGGTGGCGCTGATCGGCGGGCTCGTTTCCTTTCTGCGCGAAGTCTATTTTGCAACCCACACGCTGCGCATCGGCCCGCCGCAATAGCGCCGCGATGATGCAGGCAGATAAGAACCTCAAGAACATTAGCCACAGAGAGCACAGAGAGCACAGAGAAAAACAACAGAGAAATATTCATAATCCATTGTATATAAACATATTATAAGGCTCCGCCATGGGGTTCTGCTCTGTGTCCTCTGTGTCCTCTGTGTCCTCTGTGTCCTCTGTGGCTATAGGTTTTCGCTTTTCCTGATTAACTAACCAGAGGTCCGGTTTGCCATGTCATCCCCTGTTTCCAACCTCCGTCCCGCCCCCGACAAGGTCATTGCCGACATTGCCGCTTACGTCGATGGCTACACGATAAAAAGCAAACTCGCGCGGGAAACCGCGCATCTGACCCTGATCGACAGCCTGGGCTGCGGTTTCGAAGCGCTGGCCTATCCCGGTTGCACCAAACTGCTGGGCCCGCTCGTGCCGGGAACCCTCGTGCCCAACGGCGCGAAAGTGCCGGGCACGCCGTATCAGCTCGATCCGGTGAGCGCGGCGTTCAATCTCGGTGCGATGGTCCGCTGGCTCGATTACAACGATGCGTTCTATGGCGCAACCGTGATCCATCCCTCGGACAACATCGGCGCGCTGCTGATGCTCGCCGATTACCTCTCGCGTACGCGCGTGGCGCAGGGCAAGCCTCCGCTCCCGATGGGAGAGGTGCTGGACGTCATCGTGAAGGCGTATGAGATCCAGGGCGGGCTGGCGCTCGAAAACGGATTTACCGCGGTTGGTCTCGACCACACCATGCTGGTGAAAATCGCCACCAGCGCGGCGGCGGCGAAATTGCTCGGCTGTACGAGCGAGGAAATCGTCAACGCGGTATCGAACGCGTGGATCGACGGTCACGCGCTCGCGGCTTTCCGCCGCCGTCCCAACACCGGTCCGCGCAAGTCATGGGCGGCGGGGGATGCTTCCGCGCGCGGCGTGTGGCTGGCGCTGCTCGCGAAAAAAGGCGAGATGGGCTATCCCTCGGCGCTGACCGCAAAGACCTGGGGGTTATACGACGTGCTGTTCAAGGGCAAGCCCTTCAAATTCCAGCGGCCGTTCGGCAGCTACGTCATGGAAAACGTGCTGTTCAAGATCGCCTACCCCACGGCGTTCCACGGCCAGAGTGCGGTGGAAGCGGCGATCAAACTGCATCCGCTGATGAAAGACCGGCTCGATGACATCGTGCGCATCGACGTGCGCTGCCACAATTCGTCCATGGTCATCCTCGACAAAACCGGCCCGCTGCACAACTTCGCCGACCGCGACCACTGCATGCAGTACATGATCGCAATCGGCCTGATCTTCGGCAGGATGACCGCGGAGGACTATGAAGACCACGTTGCGGCTGATCCGCGCATCGACCGGCTGCGCGCAAAAATGAAACTTTCGGAATACGCGCCATACGAGAAGGACTACCACGACCCCGCCAATCGCACCAACTCCAATTCGATCAGGGTGTACTTCAAGGATGGCGGCAGCACGCCGCTGTCCGAAGTGCTGTATCCGCTGGGCCACCGCCGCCGGCGCGAGGAGGGCGTGCCGCTGCTGATGGAGAAATTCGAGAAGAACGTCGCGCGCGTGTTTGCCGCGAAACAGCGCACCAGGATACTCAAGGTGTGCCTCGACCGGAAAAAACTGGAGGGGATGGCAGTAAATGAATTCATGGACTTGATGACGGTGTGACCGGGATTACTTGATAAACCTGAAGGAGAGGACAGATGCCTAAAGTTACAGTCGGCGGCGGCGAGATCTATTACGAGGAAACCGGCGCCGGACATCCGCTGATACTGGTGAGCGGCCTGAACGGGGTGGGCCGCTACTGGCAGCCGCAGCTCGCCGCATTTGGTGAACGCTACCGGGTGATCACTTATGACCAGCGCGGCACCGGGGCGAGCGACCGCGTGCAGCGCAAGTTCTCCATCGACCAGATGGCGGCTGAACTCGCGGCGCTGATGGACGCGCTGAAGATCGAGCGCGCACACCTCGTCGGCATGTCGACCGGCGGCGCGATTGGCCAGACACTCGCCATCGAGCAGCCGCAGCGCGTCGCGCGCCTCGTGCTGTGCAGCACCTGGACGCATTGCGATCCGTGGTTCCGGCGGCTGTTCGAGGCACGGCGCGAAATGTACCGGCAATGCGGCCCCGAACTGCACGCCATGTTCCATCCGCTGTGGCTGTATCCGCCTGACTATGTGAATGCGCACGACGCCGAGATTACCGAGGAGCGGCAGAAGGCCGTCGGGAGCGCGCCGCCGGCGGAAGTATCGATCGGACGCATCGATGCGCTGCTCGCATTCGACCGGCGCGCGGACCTGCCGCGCATCAAGTCGCCAACGCTGGTCATCGCCAGCGACAACGACTACATCACGCCGAGCTATTACGCCGAAGCGATCGCGCGCGCGATCCCTGGCGCCAGGCTCGTGATTCCACGCGGCGGCGGGCATTCGATTTCGAAGACCCGGCCGGAGGAGATCAATCGCATCGTGCTCGATTTCCTCGAAGCCGCCGGGTGATGCCACATCACGACGGTTCGCACGGAGAACACGGAGTTCACGGAGGTAATTTATGAATTCCTGCTTTTCTCAGTCCACTCCGAGTACCCGTCAAGCGCACCCGTCAAGCGGGTATTGTGAAGAAGGTATTGAAAAGAATTCTCCGTGCGAAACGGTTTCCCGGTTCCTGGGCGCAAGGTAAAGACCGAAACCATTCCTGGCTATGCCTTGTTTTTCTCTGTGTTCTCTGTGGTTAAGTGATTTTTGCAGTAGATGTCAGTAGTGCGAATACATCTTGCGTCCCGCCGTCGGCAGCCGGGCGCTGAGGATGCAGCCCGCTTCCGAATCGACGATATAGAGCGTCTTGCGGTCGGCGCCGCCGTAAGCGCAGTTGGTGACGATTTCGCTTTTCGGCGACTGGATTCGGTATAGCGGCTCGCCGCGGTGGTTGAACACCCACACCGCGCCCATGTCGGGATGCGCGACCGCCAGCCCGTCGGCTTCGTCTATCGTCATGCCGTCGGGGCCGCGCCCGCCCGAGAGCTGGAGGTAGACACCCATGCGCGACACCGTGCCGTCGGGCAGCAGCGGCAGGCGCCACACCGCGTTGGCGCGCGTCACGGCGACATACAACGTATTTTCCTTGTTGTTCAGCACCAGTCCGTTGGGGCTCGGGATATTGTCGGCGAGCACCGTAAGCTTGCCGGCGGCGCTTAACCGGTACACGCGGCCGACCGGGTCCTGCAGTCCGCTCTGTCCCTGGTCGGTGAAATACAGATCGCCGTTGCCGGCAAAAACGAGATCGTTCAGCCCCCTGAAGCCCTCGAGGTTATGGCGGGAGAGGATGGTCGCTATGGTGCCGCGCCTGGCGTCGAGCAGCATCAGGCCGTTCATGTGATCAGCGACGAAAATGCGCCCGTCCTTGTGGATCTTGAGGCCGTTGGGTTCGCCGTCGTATTCGACGATCAGTTCCCACTCCGCCTTGGGCGTGATGCGGAAAATGCGCCCGAACGGAATGTCGGTCACATAGAGGTTGCCCTTGCGGTCGAACGACGGGCCTTCGAGAAAGCAGCCGCCGGCGGGCGCGGGCCTGCCCGCCGCGACGCGCTCGGCGGAGACTTTGGTTCTGCGGAATTTTTTCGGCAACTCGGCGTAGACTTCGGCGGTGATGAGCTCGGGCGGGGCGAACAGGTTCATGATTGCAGGCAGCCTTATCGGTTATTTCCGTCACGATTGTATGTCAAAACCTGTAGAATTTCCGCGCTGGTTCCTAGAAAAATGAAAACACCCCTCCAGGTTCTGAAGCGCTATCCGCAGCACGATTACACGCTGCACGGCGCGCTGCAAAGCCGCATGGCGCGCGATCCGCAGCGCCCGTTTCTGTTGTTCGGCAACAAGGTCTGGAGCTGGCATGAATTTGCCGCCGCCGCAGACAAGCGCGCGCGCGCGCTCACCGCGCGCGGCATCGCCAAAGGCGACCGCGTGGCGGTGATGGCCCAAAACAGCGACGGCCATGTGCTGCTGCTGTTCGCGCTGGCGCGTCTCGGCGCCATCATGGTGCCGGTCAATCCCGAATTCGGTGTCGAAGAAGCGCGCTATGTGATGCATCATGCCGAAGTCAGCGGCGTAGTGGCGGCGGGCGGCACGCTCGATGTCGCGCGCGCGGCTTGCCAAGGGCTCGCGCTCGCACCGTGGTTCGTGCTGCTCGATTCCAGCCATGATAAGGCGCTGCTGCTAGGCGATCTGATTGCGCACGCGCCGGACATCGCGCTTCCAGTTAACGGTAGCGCCGACGACACCTGCCTTATCGTCTACACCTCGGGCACCACCGGTTTTCCCAAAGGCGTGATGCACAGCCAGCGCAGTTTCGTCACCTGCGGCGAAGCGTTCGTGCAGCGCGTCCATCTGCAGCCTGACGACCGCGTGATGATCGTGCTGCCGCTGTTTCATATCAACGCGCTGTTCTATTCGCTCGCCGGCACGCTGGCGGCAGGATGTAATATATTGATATTAAACAAGTTTTCTGCGTCGACTTTCTGGCAGTCGATAGCCGATCACGGCGTCACCCAGGTCAACATCATCGAGGCGGTCGGCGCTATTCTCATGAACCGGCCGCGCAGCGAGTTCCGCCCCGGGCACAAGGTCCGCGTGATTTACGGCGTGCGCGAAAGTGTAGCCGACTGTTTTCGCGACGAGTTCGGCATTGCGCACCGCATCGGCGGCTACGGCATGACGGAAATTCCGGGAGTGGCCTGCAACCCGTACGACGGGCCGCAAAAGCCGGGCAGCATGGGGCCGGTCGGCCGGCATCCCGACCCGGCGCGCCCGTGGGCCGTATGCCGCGTGGTCGACGATGCAGGCAGCGATGTGCCCGACGGCGAAGTCGGCGAGTTGATCGTGAAAACACCCATCATCATGCAGGGCTATTTTCGCGACCCGGAGCAGACGCGCGCGGCGTTCCGCGACGGCTGGTTCCTGACCGGCGACCTGGTGCGGCGCGATGCCGACGGTTATTTTTATTTCGTCTCGCGCAAGAAAGACATCATCCGCCGCCGCGGCGAGAACATCGCCGGCGCCGAACTCGACCGGGTGATCGGCGCGCATCCCGCCGTGCACGAAGCAGCTGCGATTCCCGTGCCGGCGGAACTGGGCGAGGACGAAATACTGGTTGCCATCGTCAAGAAGCCCGGCAGCGAGCTGACGGCCGAAGCGGTCTCGCAATGGTGCCGCGAGCGCCTGGCGCCGATGAAAGTGCCGCGCTACGTGCTGTTCATGGACGAACTGCCGCACACGCCGACCCACAAGGTCGCCAAGGCCGTGCTGCGCGCCGATGCGTCGTTGCGAGTCCGCGCTGTGGATCTGCAGGCGGCCGCAGAGAAAGGTAGTAGCACCACGCGTCGATAACAGGCCGTCGTTTGATTGACCGCGGTGCGGGCGTTGACTACACTTCAACGCTCCCCAGAGCTTAAACCAATCCAGCACGCCCACGTTGCGAGGAGAAAGCATTGAGAGCCGGCTTCCAGTATTTCCCCGAGAATTTCATGTGGTCCCAGGGCATGATGATCGTGATCGAAATGGCGCGCTGGGGCGGCGCCGCGATGAGCGAAGTCGACCGCGTGGGAAAACGCCTCAAGGACAAGGTCGGGGACAACGAGGCCTGGGGCAGCGAATGGGAGAAGGAGGCGCAACGCATCGAGACCATGGGCGATGACGCGGCGGCGGAGAAGTCCCCGCTGTCTGCGGCCGGTCATTATCTGCGCGCCGCGACCTACTATTTCGTCGGCGAGCGTTTCGTCGCACCCGGCCCGAAGAAAACCGAACTCTACGTGAGCTGCCTGCGGTGCTTCCGCGCCGGCATCAAGGGGCGCTATCCCAATATCGAGCGCGTCGAAGTGAAATTCGAAGGCACGACGCTGCCGGCGTGGTTCATGAAAGCGCCGGTTGCGGGCAAAGCGCCCACCGTGTGTTTCTTCGACGGGCTCGACAGCACCAAGGAGTTGTCCATCCTGTTCGGCGGCGTCGAACTCGCGCTGCGCGGCATACACACGCTCGCCATCGACGGCCCGGGGCAGGGCGAGGCGCTGCGGCTGCAGAATATTCCGAGCCGCCCCGATTACGAGGTGCCGGCCGCGGCCGCGTACGATTACGTTGCATCGCGCGCCGATGTCGATCCGAAGCGCGTCGCGGTCATGGCCTACAGCATGGGCGGTTACTATGCGCCGCGCGCCGCGGCGTTCGAAAAACGTTTCGCGGCGTGCGTGGCGTGGGGCGGGCATTTCGATTATCACGCGACCTGGATCACGCGCCGCAAGATCCTTGAATCCGGCGGCAACCGCGTATCGGCGCCGCATTTCCAGCTGCCGTGGGTGATGGGCATGCCGGACATGGATGCCGCGATGAAAAAAACCGAGAGCTACAAGCTCGCGGGCGTGGCGGAGAAAATCACCTGCCCGTTCCTGGTGACGCACGGCGCGGACGACTCCATTTCGCCGGTCGAGAACGCGCGCCTGCTCT
Source organism: Burkholderiales bacterium (assembly GCA_030683105.1). Classification (GTDB taxonomy): domain Bacteria; phylum Pseudomonadota; class Gammaproteobacteria; order Burkholderiales; family SG8-41; genus CAKKQX01. Next base: position 30,653 of record JAUXMZ010000048.1, read on the forward strand.
ACGACGCCGTAAGTTCAATACAGAAAACGCTGAAGATTTTCACCGCGGAAGAAGGCGGCAGCGAGCATTGCCAGGGGGACAATCGTTTCCTCGGCGCGACGTACGTCGCCGACTGGCTGGCCAAACATCTGTGATTCGTAATTCGTAATTCGTGATTCGTGATTCGTACCCGTCAAGCGGGTATTGTGAAGAAAGATTCGTGATTCGTAAATCGTAAGCGGTAAGCGGAAAGAAAAACTCCCTCACCTTCAGGGTGATGGTTTACACCAGCGCGTTACGCAGGAGGAATGATGGCAGGCAAATTTAAAATTGTGCTTGGCGTGGTGATTGGTGCATGCGCAGTTGTTCTCGCCCCTTCGATCGCAATGGCGCAGGCTTATCCGACGAAACCGGTCCGCTTCGTGGTGCCTTATGCTCCCGGCGGCCCGTTCGACGAAATCGCACGCGTGGTCGGGCAGCGGCTGACCGCGGTATGGGGCCAGCAGGTGCTGGTCGATAATCGCAGCGGCGCCGGCGGCAGCATAGGCGCCGATGTCGTGGCCAAGTCGCCGCCCGACGGCTACACCATGCTGCTCGGCAACTCGGGGCCGATCACCGTCAATCCCAACCTGCGCCGCGACCTGCAATATGACTCCCTGCGGGACCTCGCCCCTGTCACCCAGATCGTCGCCGCGCCCATGGTGCTCGTCGTGCATCCTTCGCTGCCGGTATATTCGGTAAAGGATCTGGTGAAGCTCGCCAAAAACAATCCCGGACGGCTCAACTATGCTTCGGCGGGAATCGGCAACCTGCAGCACTTGGGCATGGAATCGCTGCAGTCGATGGCGAAGATCAAAATGAGCCATGTGCCGTACAAAGGCGCGGCGCCGGCTTTCATCGACCTGCTGAGCGGCCAGGTCGACCTAATGTTCGCCAATATCGTCGGCGTGCTGCCGCACGTCTGGTCCGGCAAGGTGCGTGCCATCGCCGTCTCCGCCTCGGGCGGCGCGCCGGCGTTGCCCGGCATTCCCGGGGTCGCGGCGACGCTGCCGCAATTCCACCTCGACGGCTGGATGGGCATTCTGGTGCGCGCCGGCACGCCGCCTGAAGTGATCGCCAGGATGCACAAGGACATCGCCGCGGTGGTCGAGGGCAAGGATTTCAGGGAGCGATTCGAGAAACGCGGCGCCGAAATCACGGTCGGCGGGCCGGAAGGGCTGGCCAGGATCATCCGCGGGGAACTTGTGCTTTATGGCAACATCATCAAGACGGCTGGAATAAAGCCCGAGTAATTTAATTTTCGAGACCACTGCTCACCGCTCACCGTTTCTATCAACCAAGGAAAAAAATGAATATCGATCTGCACAACCACGTCATCCCGCCCACCATGATCGCCGCGCTCGAGCGCGATCCGGTCCGGTTCGGGCTGAAAATCGAAGACAAAGACGGCAAGCGTTATTTCAACGCGCACGGCAAGCTGGCCGAGCTGCAGCAGACGTTTTACGACGCCGACGCCAAAGTCGCGTGGATGGACCGCGTGGGCATGGACATTTCCGTGCTGTCGGTCGGGCCGCCGATTTATTTTTACAACCTGTCGGCGGAAACAGGCCTGGCCGCGGCCAAGCTCAGCAACGACGGCATCGCGCAAATGGTGGCGCAGCATCCGGGCCGGTTGCGCGGCATGGCGACGCTGCCGATGCAGGACCCGGACGCGGCGATCGTCGAACTCGAGCGCGTTGTGAAAGAGCACAAGTTCAAGGCGGTGGAGATGGGCACCTCGATCGAGGGCCTGCCGCTCGCCGACAAGAAATTTCGCAAGCTGCTGAAAACCATAGAGCAGCTCGGCTGCTTCATCTTCGCCCATCCCTACCAGTGCCTGGCCGACGGCTGGATGGACGACTACTACTTCAAGAACTTCGTCGGCTTTCCGCTCGACACCACGCTGATGATAGGCCACCTGATGTTCAGCGGCGCGCTCGATGAAATGACGAAGCTGCGCATCCTGTGCGCGCACGGCGGCGGATTTTTCCCGTACCAGATCGGGCGCTTCACCCACGGCCAGCAGGTCCGGGCCGAACCCAAGGTCAATACGCAGACCTCGCCGCGCGAACTCGTGAAGCGCTTTTACTTCGACGCGCTGACGCATGACGCCAAGGCCGCGCGCTACCTGATCGACCAGGTCGGCGCCGACCATGTCGTGATCGGCACCGATCATCCGTTCGACATGGGGCCGGTCGATCCGATCGGCGGCATCGATGCGATACCCGGGTTGACGAAGCGCGAGCGCGAGCAAGTGTGCGAACTGACGGCGAAGGCGCTGCTCGGGGAAAGCTAAAACACTTGTCTCCTCTCTCCCGCTCGGAGAGAGGGCTCGAACCCCGATGAGATCAAAAGCTGAGACACGAAGGACACAGAGGACACGAAGTAAAATATATAATAAAAACAGAGGGTTAAAATAATTCCGGTGAATGGGGGCACGCTGCGGGATGCCTGAATAGTTCGTCGTGCTACATCCGTTTCGCACGGAGGACACGGAGTTCACGGAGATAGTTCATCGATCTCTGCTTTTCTCAGTGTTCTCCGTGTGCTCAGTGGGAACCCTCATTCATGCCCATTTTGGAGAGCTAATCCAAGGCTCGAACCGTGCAGTATTTAATTTGGTTTTCCTTCGCATTCCTTCGCGCTTTTCGGCAATCGATCCCAACTCCGAATGTTTCCTCACGGGTGTCTGACAATTCGATTTTGGGTAGACTGCTAGTGTTCATGCCATTCTTATAGCCGCTATTCAGTCATATTTCGATGGGGAACGACCGACGTGAGCATTTCATACCAAAGTTTCATCATCGCTGATTTCAGGTATGTCGGTATTTCTGGGGCTGTTGGCATCGGTTGCTACCGGTTGCGATTTAGCTTCGAATATACGACGCCAGCCCACGAAAAAGACATATATATTTTCAAGAACGCCAGAGCATACGTTTACGCTGCACCTGCGGGGAAACAAGCCCAATTCCTTGGCTTCGCTCAACCAGAGAATGCCTTAATTGTTCGCACGACGAAGTATTCCGGGAAATCCACCGTAATGTTTGAGATCGATTTAAATAACTATCAAATGCACGCCATTGAAGAAATGCGGCAGGGGCAGGATCTTAGTTTTCGATTAACGATCTTTGGAGAGGTCTACGGCCCGGGCGATCCGTATTCCGCCACCGGAGATGTCAATGCGCTCGTGAATCAGAAGGAATGGGCAAAAGTGCTCGGCGAAATGGAATTCGCCGACATATTGTTATTTGAGTTTGTATTGCCAAATCAGGATGGCAACGAACACCTAAAAGAACCTATAGCGCAATTGATGAAAGCTCGTCAGCAATTTGTCGACGGTAATTACGATCTGGTGATTTCGATATGCAGACTAGCGCTTGATAGCTTAACCAAAGTAATGAAAGACAAGGAAAAACTTGCGGAGTCAATCAAATTGTATCGGGCAAAAGATCAAAATCCGATGACAAAGGAGCAGCGAGAGTTATTGATACGGGAAGCAGTAAAAGTCTATACACAACTTTCCCATCACGTTGGCGAGGCCGGAGTGGTAACCGAATATGGTAGAAACGACGCGAATTTTATACTGGCTTCTACAGCGTCAGTCATTTCAAGAGCTTTATCCAGAGGAAAAATATAAAACGCCCCCGTTCGTGCCATCACTCCCGTCTTATCCTGAGCGTCGTTTTATAGGATGGTGGGACGGGAAGTGCACTGTCATACTCTCAACATATTTTCGACGTGAATCGCAATGTTTGCATTTTTTCCATACTTGAAGACATCAGAACCCGTGAGGTTCCGTTCGGTCACCATCCGGAGCACCGACGATGCGACCGGGTTGCCTGCCGAAGCCGCCAAGGACTTTGAGCTGCTGCGCTCAGTGTTCTTCCTTCGAGATCACGAGCGTATCAAACGGATGTCCTACGCGTTTAGTCCCGACGACGCCGGGGAGATAGTCGCCACCGAGTTCGTCCGAGACATCAGCGAGCTGCGCGAGTTTCTCGCATACCTTTACTCGTCTCCGCATAAATCCTCGGGCGAACTCTTCTTGCGCAATGAGCACAGCGGTCTCTACATCTTCAGGCCGAAGCGCTTCTTCCGTTCGCTCGTCGAGAACGATTACAATGTTGAACCGGTACAGCCGTCTGAATACCCTGATGTCGATGACCGGCACGAGATTCCTGGATACGAATGCGAGGTCGATAACCGCTCGATGACTTGGGTGACGAAGGGTAGCCGCCTGTATCCTCCCTGCATTCGCTTTTGGCTCAACATTTCGCAGGACCTGGCACGAGACTTCGAGCGCATCCCGCAGTCAGCGCGCTACGATCCGGTCTTGGCTTTTTTTGCCTGGAGGCGAGAGGCACCAAGCGAACTCTACGGAAGACTTCTCACCGCCCTGAAGTGGTACAACCGGAGCATCGGAGCGGACGTGCCCGACGATGCCGCGCTCGTGCACCTCGCGACCGCCTTTGAGAGTCTACTGGGCCTCGAGCAAGGGCCGGACGTGACCAAGCGTTTCAAGGCGGCCGTCATGCTCCTGATCGGAAACGTGTCGAGAGCCGAGGCTTGGGTTGAACAGTTTTACCGTGCGCGTTCAGAAATTGTGCATCGGGGCGAAGCTAATGCGCTTCGATTCAATCCGTATCACGGGACGAAAGGAGCGCCCGACGATGCGGACTCCGGCTACCGGTCGCTGACTTCGTATGGCTGGTTTATTTTTCAGATCTGCGCTGCGGCAGTCAGCAGCGGATCGCTGGTCGCGAGGCAGGTAGGCCTCGAATCGATGCTCCTGACGAATCGTCAGCGGCTGGAGCGGGTTTGCAAGGTGCTCTCGTCGACCGACACTGCTGACAACAAACTCCGGGCCGTCGCGAATGATGTATCAGACATCAATCAGTATCAGTTCGTCGGCGAGCCGGGGTTAACCGTTGAGCACCTCCTCGGCTCGGTCAAACTGCTCGCACGATGCTATATCGAGGACAATCCAAGTGAATCCCAGATTGCAGCGGAACTTAAGGCGGTCGCTGAATCAAGTTCTTCTGAAACATTCGAGGCGCTCCACAGGCTTCGGACGCTCGATGAAAAGATCGCCAGTACTTCATGGACGAGCGGCGCCGTGCCTGGAGATCCGCGGATCACGCTTTCGACTCTGGTGCACAGTTCGTGGCATTACACTTTCATGACTTATTTTTACTTGGAGCGAACGGCCAAACGAGCGCCTTGAGCGTCAGGCTGCCGCCATGACCTTTCCGTCCATGACTTCGATGGTATGAATGATTCATTGACGCGCTGGTTGGAAATTGCCACTGATGCAGCTCAGTCTATCGAGAGTCGTCTCAATGCCCTGGCACAGGCGATCGATGTTGCCACCGATTCACGTGATCGCGCCGGCCTGGAACGGGCAGATGTCTTGGCCGAGCAAATTTCCGGAAGCGAGATCCCTCCAAGTTCCGCCGCCACTTTGGCATATTTTCGCGCCAATATATGGAGCGGGATATACGCGCTAAAGACGCTAAGCAAGCCGGAGGAATGGGACTGGCAAGGGGAAGAGGTACAGCGCGAAATCTTGTATTTGCGCCAATCGGCGCACCATCCCGGCTTCGCGGAGCTGGATGCAGTTCGCCAGTGTCAGATCAATACGAATCTTGGCAACCTACTCAGCCGTGTGGGGCGATTTGTGGACGCCATAGAGTCCTGGGACCGCGCCTTGGCACGAATCACACACTTTGCCATGGCGCGAGGTAACAGGGGCCAGGGACTGAGCTTCTATTCGCGAGCACTCTATGATCCTGGCCACAAGGTCATCATGATGCTGGCAGCCCACGACGATTTTTCGGCAAGCCTGGAGCCCGATGCTTTCTTTGATAGCCCCGACACTCAGGGTGCGCAGGAAGCATTTCGCCGCTTGCGGGACGAAATTGCCGGGCACATGAACGTGGCCGCAGTTAGAGAGCAGTTTGCGAAGCTCACCGGCTCATCAGTTCGATCGAAGCGCGAGCAAGCCTATCGTCATTGGTGCTTGGACCAGCGCCTATTCCTGAACCCGCTAAATGACTTGGGACCTTTGCCAGTCGCCGATCACGACGTGCTCACCACGCCAAACTTCGTCACCGATGTATATGAACCGCCCAGTCTCATCCAGTTTTTCAACATCATGAAACAGGAGTTCGTTTCCGCTCGGTTCCTACTTCACAGCGGCCTACATTCGGAACAGGTGCACTATTCAGACCGCGGCGTCTTACTCTACAACACTCTAGACTATCCCGCATACGGGCTCGCTGTCGAACAGGTTAAGTGCGCCTTTCGTATGGCCTACTCACTTTTTGACAAAATTGCTCAGTTCATAAACAACTACTGGAAACTGGGTATAAACGGAAAGGACGTGGCGTTTCGCAGCATATGGTTTAGGAAAACGAAGACTGGATACGTACTGCGAGATGAGTTTCGCCAGGAGCCTAATTGGCCGTTGCGTGGGCTGTATTGGCTTTCGCGTGATCTGTACGACTCTACACTAGGTTTCCAAAACTATACCGAGCCAGATGCGCGCGCGTTGGACAAACTGCGCAATAGGTTAGAACATGGGTTTGTTTCGGTGCATGAGATGGATTGGTCTGGCCCGTTTGCCGATATGCGGCAGCCTGGTGGTGAGCCTTTCGGTCCAGATCCAAGCATCTATGCTATAGCGCGCGGCGATCTCGCCGCAAAAACCCTGCGAATCCTCAAGCTTGCGCGCGGCGCGCTGATATATCTTGCATTAGCGATGCACGCGGAGGAAAGGCGACGGGCCGGAAACCGGCAAGACAATGCGGTGATCGTACCGATGGAGCTGGATACTTGGGAAGACGACTGGAAGAGATGACCATCGCGCTTCACAATTGCAGCCCGTTCTGCGAATTGATATTTCCTGCTGAAGCGGTGGCCAGCGAGATTGAACAGGCTATATAAAATGGCGTTCAACTCCGATACTCCGCCAGCGGAGTTTCATTTGCCGACTCGCGGGCGGATGACTCCGCCTAAAAGTTGAGAGTGAGTCGTGACCCGCCCCATTAATCAACATTGGGTTCCACGGTTTTATCTCAAGCACTTCTCGACGCCGGAAACCAAGAAGAGTAAGCAACCGCAGGCATGGGTTTTTTCAAAGGATGACGGCGGCGGTGACCCAATCCTTACTAACATTAGGAATATTTGCGCGAAACGTTATCTATATTCACCAGAATCTGAAGTAGGGCTACGAAATTGGTCCTTAGAGTCGAAGCTTCAAGACCTCGAATACCTTCTCGCACAAATCTGGCCTGCGTTCGCAGAGGAGTTTATTGCTCTTGACGCGGAATCAATTAGGAAGGCGGTCGCCCTGTTCGTTGCGGTCCTGTATTTGCGTCACCCATCGAACATAGAGGTCGTCACACATCTTCACCAGCAGTTGGCGTCAATATTCGAAAAAGCACCACGCGGCTCGGATGGAGCACCGCTCATCGATGCTATCGAGATTGACGGGAAACGATTGCCGTTCGATTCCTCTGGGTGGCAGGATTACAACAAGAGCACTAAAGCAGATCACCAGAAGGTTTTCGTCGATGTTGTGCAGTCTGAAGCAATAGTGCTCGCAACGATACTGCTGAAGAAACGCTGGTCGGTGATATCTAGTGGTAACCCCGTATTTGTTACGTCTGATAACCCCGTGAGCAAACAACACCAGTCGCGATCAGCGTTTGGTTTTGGGACGGAAGGCGTAGTTGTTACGTTCCCCGTAAGTCCAACAAGATTACTGGTGATGGATGATCTATTTGAGCAACCGGCCGGGCAATATTATGAACTCAGTAACAGTGGTCCTGGACCGTACAATCTCCTCATTTGGCGTAATGGCAGTTTGATGATTTCACATCGAAACTCGGATGCCGTAATGAGGGAGATGATTGAATGGGCTGACCGGCATCAAAGTGAGCACGGATAGCTAATTCAATCGACCGAATCGTCAAGGAGCAATTAAGAATGGGTTTGACGAATATGCAGAGCCCACTGCATCGTTACGCAGCTACAGATGGGTCACGCAATTACAGCGAGCCCATCCTTCCTTCTGCGTACGCGGCCGACCGCGACCAACGTATCGATAATCTGTGGCAGGCGCTTCTTCCACGCACCGCGACCGGTGAAGCGCGCGGCGATGGCGTCGTCTGCCAGCGGTGCGCGCGCTGCGGTTAGTACTTCGGCCACCGCTTTGACCTGCTCGGGCAGTGTAGCCGGCCACGGGCGGCGCACGCCGGGCTTGGCGGCAACCGCAACTTCCTCGCCGGAATCGATCTCAAGCTGCTCGGCCGGCCGCGTTTGCGGCTGGCCCGATGCCGGAATCTGGAACTCGGGCCGCAGCCAACGGATCAGGCCGCGTTGTTCTTCTGCCGCGCGCTCGGCGTTGAGCGCGACGAGTCGTTCCAGCAACGCATCGTCGAGCGCGCGCTTGCAGTCGTCGCGTGTCGCCAGCGTGCCGCTCGCACCGGCAACAGCATTGCCGTTCACCACTTCCAGCAGCGGCGCGAGATCGCTCCAGCCATAGGCATCGAGCACCGCGCAGTCGAGTTCGTCGTGCAGCGTCTTGAGCACCGCCACCAGTCCGTGTTCGTGAATGACTTTCTCTTTCGCGTTGAGCGGTTCGCCGGTCTTCAGCTTTTCGAGCACGTTATACATGCCGGTCAGCGTGAGGTCGGCGTGTTGTGCCTGCTGGCGCTTGCGGTGCGCGTCGAGTTGTTCAGCCAGGTCGCGGATGCGAACCTTAAGCTCGGATTTAGCGTCAGGGAATGGAAAAGTTTCAAAGCACTTTGTTTTGACATACACCGGGTCGTTTCCAACCCCGAGCCAGCTACCAGCGGCAAGCGCCCACGCGACGTGTGGGGGGCTCGAAAGCACGCCCAGATCGTGCGCATCGCTTAGCGCGATAGCAACGAGCTTGTTGTCCGGCAGGATTGACGCATCGAGAAATTGAAAGGTTCGATGTTTCGAGGTCTCTACTGTAGCAATGTAACGGGACAAGCCAGCAAGCTGTTTGCGCAGCTTGGGATTGGTCTCGCCGAACAGCCACCAATTCCGTCGACGCACCTCCCGGTTATTTTGATCGCGCTCTGGCTTCACCCGTTCGAGCACTCGCTGAAAGACCGCCGGAAAGCGTTCACGCACCTGCTCTGCATTCAGCCCAAATAAATCGATCACCATCACGTCGCGTGGCCTGTCGGTCAAGTCACGGCCATTGCGATAAGGACGAACGTGCTGCTCAATTCCAGCAACGTTGCCGAGGCCAAGCGCGGTGGCTTCCTCTCGCGTTACGATGAAGCCTGCACCGAAGAGTTGCACTCCACGATTGCTGAGGTCGCGATTGCCTTCAAGCTGTGCCGCGCCTGCAACGTTTGCTCCCGTAGTCAAATCGGCGTGAATCACACCCAGTTTGGCAACCAGCGTAACGTCGATCGCTCCATCACCACCTGGCGTTTCCGCCGCGGCCGTGAGCAGCGTGCCAATGCCGGTTTGCGGCGAGCCGACCGTCATCGCGATCCGTACCGCCGCGCCGTCGGTGCTATCGACCCACGGATGATCGGGAATCGCAAAAGCGAGCGACAGCGGCGGCTTCGCGGCCATGTGCCGCTCGATCACTCGCCGGTTGAACGTCTGGCGCAGGCTATTGGTTGTAATCAAACCAAAACGGCGCAACTCACCGGCACGAGTGTGATCGGCGGCATGGTTCCACCAATACATGACGAAGTCTGCGGACTCCGGAACCTCGGGCCAGGTTTTGCGCAGCGATTCGGTGTAACCATCGCCTAGCGCGGCACGCATCGAAGCCGCACCGATAAACGGCGGATTGCCAATTACGAAATCCGCTTGTGGCCACTCCGCCTTGCGCGGATTGACATACTTTTCGACCGGCATGCGCACCGTCTCGTCGGGCACGTCCTCTCCCGTAACCGGATGTTTCTTCAACGTTTTTCCGTCCCAGCGCATGACCGGCACGCCGCGGTCGTCGGTCACGTATTCCATGCGGTCGTAAGCGAGAACGGCATCACGGCATTCGATGTTGTGAAAATCTTTCAGCACCGGCTGCGGCGGCATGATCTGGCCGCGCGTGCGGAAGTGCCACTGCAGGTAGCCGATCCACAGCACCATCTCGGCGATTTCGGCGGCGCGCGGGTTGAGTTCGATGCCGAGCAGTTGATGGGGGTCAACAGAAACGCCCTGGAGATCCAAACGGCCTTGCGTGTCTCCGAGTTCATCCAGTTGGTTAAGAATCTCTCCTTCAAGCCGCTTCAGATGTTCGAGCGTCACGTACAGAAAGTTGCCCGAGCCGCACGCCGGGTCGAGCACGCGCACCTCGCACAGATGCTTGAGAAATTCCCGCACCTGCTGCTGCGCCTCCTTGAGCTTAGCTTCACCGGCCAGCACCAGCGCGGCGGCCTGGACATTCTTCCAGTCCTCGCGCAGAGGCTCGACGATGGTCGGCAGCACCAGCCGCTCGACATAAGCCCGCGGCGTGTAGTGCGCACCGAGCGCATGGCGCTCGGTGGGGTCGAGCGCGCGTTCGAGCAGCGTGCCGAAAATGGCGGGCTCGACCTCGCGCCAGTTGGCCCGCGCGGCCGCGAGCAGCAGCTCGATCTGATCGCGGGTTAGCGGCAGCACCTGCGGGTTCTTGAACAGCTTGCCGTTGAACTTCAGCAAGTCGGCGCGAACGGCGGCGGAGAATTCCCCGCGATCCATCGCGCGCCAGACTTCGCCCACCAGCGGTATGAACTGCGCGGGATTGTCTTTCAGGCTTTCGAGCAGATCGACGAACGCGCGCTTGGGCAGCAGGCCGACGTCCTCGGCGAACATCGAAAATAAACAGCGGCTCAGAAAGCCCGCGACGACCTCGGGCGCGTGCCCGGCCGCTTCGAGCACACGGGCCACTTTGGCCAGCCGTTCGGCAACCTCCCGCGTCACTTTGGCGGATTGGCGCGTCGGGTCAAGCGACAGCGGATCAAGCCACACCGCGCGCAGCCGTTGGCGCGTGGCCTCATCGCGCAGGTTGGCAAGCTGAATGCGATGCGAGCGTGGGTCGGGAAACGGTGTGTAGGTTGCGCCGGAGCGTGTGAACTCGGCGTACAGCTCGATCACGTTGCCGACATCGACCACCAGCAGGAACGGCGGGCGGCCTTCCGTGGCTGGCAGCGCGCGGGCATATTGCTCGGCCTGACCACGGGCGCGCAGTAACGCGTCATCAAAACCCTTGCCCTCGGCCTGCTTGACCTTCTTTGCTTCGAGCACGAACGTTGCGCGGCGGTAGCAGTCGATGAAACCGGGCGATTCGGTACCGTCACCGTGCCGGAAAGTAATGCGGCGCTCGAACACGTAAGCGTTGTCTCGCGTGTCCTCGCGTGCCGGGTCGGGCGTGGGCAATTCGAGCAGTGTGCACAGTTCATGCACGAACAGTTGATAGTTGGCGCGTTCCGAACCGCTGGCGGATTGCCAGCGTTCTATGAACTGATCGACATCGCCATTCGAGGGTTTAGCCATTATCTATCCGGGTTCGAGCGCGCTGGTGGATCGCCTAAATCGAACTCAGCTCCATTTTTTTCAAAATACAGCGTCATTTTGCCGGAAAACGCCTATCCATGCGCTTTGCCGACAAATTACCACTTGCGTGCAGGCGCGCGAATAAAGGGGACACACGAATGGCACTACCTTAACACGCGTTGTCGCTGTGCAATGATCGCTGCGCGTGCCGCTGCTCTGGGCACGCTGAGCAGCCAATATTGCTTCGGCCTTCGCTCGATGGATCGAGGCTCGATCTGACTTTCTCCGTGTACCCGTCAAGCGGGTATTGTAAAGAATCCTCCGTGTGCTCAGTGCGAACCGCTGTTAACGGAATATTGAAAAGAATGCTCAGTGCGAATCCTGATCACACCAAACAAAAACGGCCGTGGAAATCCACGGCCGTTTGGTTTCGCGCGCCTGAAATCTACCGCATGAGAGGCATGGTCATGGTTGTGGTGGGCATAAACACGGCGCTGACCGCGCCGGCGACCGCCCAAATGATAATGCCCGCGACGATCACCACGACGGTGTAGAGCGCCGCCTTGTCCGCCGGCACCTTCATGAGAACGGGCAGGCCGAGGTAGAGCAGATAGAAGCTGTACAGTCCGAGGAGACTCAGGATGCCGAGCATCGGCAGGATATGGAAAATGCCGGCAAGCCACGCTGCCGTCATGGAGTAGGCCGCCACCTTCAGCGCCTGGGCCTGATTTTTCTCGCCGCCAAAATTAGGCGCAAGAAAGTCAATCACCAGGGCCAGGACAAATACTCCAGCCAGCGCCAGCACGAACTGCGTCACCATGATCGACAGGCCGGTCATCATGCTCAACCGTCCGATGAAGGGCAGTCCGACGAGGCTCAGGCCGACGAATGAGGCTACTGCCGGAATGGCCGCCAGCGGAATGATGTAATTCGTATACAGTTCCGCCGTCGAGGTGGTTTCACCGGCGATGACGGGCCACTCTTCCTTGGGTTTCAGCAGGATGTTTTTAATGCGATCAACGATATTCATGATCTGGCCTCCCCGGTTGGCAGCGAATGTGCCGGATACAGTCTATACCCTTTTATTTTGCGGGCATAAGTCCGCGGGGGGAGTTGTTCTAAGGTAAAGACCTTATAAGACACAAACCCAATCGGACGCTGACGCCGGGCTTAAGCGATCATCGTGCCCAAGCCCGGCGCATTACGTTAACGGCTAAAAGGCCAATGCGTTTGCCCGCGCCCGCGATCCTCGTGGTCGCCGTCGCTGATCCGTATCAGGGTGCGGGAGCGGTGGCAGTAACGAAAATTGGTAGGAATCCCGCCGTTCAGGGCTGCGGCCTCGGAGGCATATTCGGTTTCGAGCACCGAACCCGGCGTAGCGACCACAATCGTCTTGAAATCCTGGGAGACATGGCCCTTGATATTGATGCCCGTCCAGGCACCCGTCTGGCCAATATTGGGCCCTTCGACCTGGGTATGCGTGAGCGGCTCATTTACGATGTGGATGGACCGGTCGGACGCAACCGTATAGGTGAACTTGGCACTGAAGTTATTCGTAAATGCTGGGCCAAAGTTGGTGTTTCCAGTGGTATTGTTCGCGGGGAAGGCGTTGTGACCGATCTCCACCGCGCGGCCTTTGACCGTCCCGGTGCCGTCGCCATTGAACTTCCGGACGCCGTGCACGCTGAAGGATCGAATCAGACCCGGTTTGCTGGGAGCGGGATTCGCCCGGAAGTTGACGAATCCGTTCTCCGAATGGAGACACGAACCATCGCCCGAGAACGCGTAGTCGCCGCGCAGGGCCCTGGTTAGATCGTTCGGTGCCGCCCCGGCGACAGCCGGCAGCGAGAGCGCGAGACTCAATGCGGTAATGGAAACCAGTCGATTCATGGGTGATGCTCCTTGTGAGTTATAGGATCGTTGGTAATTTCAGGGATGGTTAGTTCGAAAAGCTAATGTCGCACGGACTGCCGTCTAAGGTGATTTTGCCCACTACCTTTTTGACGTCCCCTACCCCTCCAAATGGCGGTGTGCCACCGCCAGAGGCAAGGATAAGGGTTTTTACTTTGTAGTTCCAGCCCGCTTTTCTGACAATCAAAACCTCAGGGATAGCCTCCGGTTTAAGCTGTCAGGATGAGCGAAAATCGGTTTGTCGATTCCGATTGCTTTAGAGCCCGTAATAAAATCTAAAAAATTAGTCGCCGATGAACGCCGATAGACGCCGATCGAACCAACCGCGATAGCTCAAGTTGCTTGGTACGCAATAAAAATCCATTAACAACAACAAACTACGCAACATCTTTGTGTTTCGTGGTCTGGTATTTTTATTTTCATCGGCGTCTATCGGCGTTCATCGGCGGTTACTTCGGTCTTGGTCTTTTTGCTCTTAATCTCTGTGATCTCTGTGGCTAAAAGTCTTTCGGGTTTGTTTCAACCGCCCGACGCCGCCTTGATCCCCGCAGCCTTCACCAGCTTGCCGAACTTCTCAATTTCCGATTGCAGGTAGGCGTGGAACTGCTCGGGCGTGCCGCCGATGATCTGCGCACCGACGTCGGCATGTTTCTTCTGGATGTCCGGCATGGTCAGGATGCCGGCGAATTCCTTGTGCAGGCGCGCGATGATAGGCTGCGGTGTTCCCGCCGGCGCGGCGACTGCCGACCATGAGGAGTTTTCGTAACCGGGCACGCCTGCTTCGGCGACGGTAGGCAGGTCGGGCAGGGCGGATGAACGGGTGGCGCCGGTCGTCGCCAACGCCCGCACCCGGCCGCTTTTCACAAACGGCACGGTCGAGATCGCGTTGTTGATCAGCACCTGGATCTGGCCGCTGATGAGATCGGTGAGCGAGGGCGCCGAGCTCTTGTACGGGACGTGCGTCATTTTGGTCTTGGTCATCAGCGTGAACAACTCGCCGGAAACATGGCCGAAGCCGCCGACGCCCGAAGAGCCGTAGTTGAGTTCGCCGGGCCGGGCCTTAGCCAGCGCGATCAGTTCCTTCACGGTTTTCACCGGCACCGAAGGATGCACCACCAGCACGCCGGGCGAGGAGGAAATCTGGATGATGGGCGCGAAATCCTTCAGCACGTCGAACGACAGCTTGTAGAGATGCGGATTCACCGCCCAGGTGCCGACGGTGGCGATCACGATGGTATAGCCGTCGGCCGGCGCCCGCGCGACTGCTTCCATGCCGATGTTGCCGCCGGCGCCGCCGCGGTTGTCGATGATCACTTGCTGGCCGAGACGCTGGGTGAGTTTATCGCCGAGCATGCGTCCCTGGATGTCGGTGGGACCGCCGGGCACGAACGGCACGACGAAGCGGACCGGTTTGGTTGGGTATTCCTGAGCAAATGCGGGAACAGCAAAGCCGGCCGCGACGACACAGACAAGGATGCGAAATGTTGCAGATATCATGGTTTTCCTCCTGGGACGACTGTTGGAATATCGAGCTTATTTAGAGTCCTGACAAAATCTAAAATCGTAAGCCACAGAGAGCGCAGAGAACACAGAGGAAAACAAACAACGAAACATGATTTGTATCTGATTATTAAATAATATTTATGGTTTCTCTCTGTGAACTCTGTGTCCTCTGTGGCTAATGTTCTTCGGGTTTTAGCCTTTTTGATATGCGCTAGTATGCATCAGTGGCAAGCGGTGCGCTTGCGGACCGCATCTTTATCAACCCGACAGCAGTCGCTTGAGCCGGATCACCGCAGAGGTGGGGCTGGTGAGCACCTTGCGCCCGACCCGCGATTCGATGACGACCGCCGCGCTGGCCATCGAGAACTGCGCGAGGATCAGCGCATCGCAATCGCCGATTTCCTCGGCCGCGGCGGCGATCAGGCGGTTATGTTCGTACACTTTGCCCGCGTGCAGGGCGACCAGTGCGTCCGGCACTGCGCGCGAACGGACTGAAATGACCATGTTTTTTTCTTTGGCCAGTTTTCTGATTTCAGCCTCGAGAGACGGGATGCTGGGCTCGAAGGTCGCGATGAGCCCGATGCGAGTGCCCGCGGCCAGCGCTTCTTCTAGCATCGCTTCGTTGGGCTTGAGCACCGGGATCGGCAGCGCCGCTCTGGCGGCTTCGATCGCGGGACCAAACGCCGAGCAGGTGAACAGGATGGCGTCCGCGCCGTTATCGCAGGCGTAGCGCGACAGCGTCAAAAAACGCGTTACCATTTTCTCGGTGAGCTTGCCATCGGCTGCCAGATCGGCGGGTAGCGAATCCTCGAGCAGGTTGGTGGTGCGCGCCTCGGGCCAAAGATTCCTGAACGCATCCACGATGGGTTCGATGGCGACGGGGGTGGCATGGATCAGCGCGATGCGGGGTGAGGGCATGGTTTTAAAAGGCGATGTAGATGCAAATAATTTACCGCGATCCCGGGTGACGGACACGAGGATGGCGAGTGTAGCATCAGCGGGACTGTGATGCACTCCGGCGATCGCGCCCGGCCGCCCCGAGATGCCGTGACTGCCACCTCAACACAGTCATGTCATATGCATGCGACGCTTTGTGTTGACAAGACTGTCCGAGCGTGCAAAATTCGAAGTGTCGCACGGTGCCGTCATCCTGCCTGCGGTGTCTTCTGCCGGTCAACACCAATCATCGAATTGCGCATCAGCGGATCATAACCGGTGCCGTGATAGGCCCTCGACCCGGCACGCAGGGCAGTTTGCAGGAGCCATCAACGGCGAAACGGCGCATCATGCCCCAGCCTGATCCAGGGTTTACGGCTAGAGCGCATACTGAACACGATCTGGTCAATACGGAGAGCAAAGCCATGAAAAAGCCCCAGTCCCTGCACTACGTGATCGCGGCAGCCTGCGCGCTCGTCACAACGTTTGCCGCCACCGCGGCCGAGCAGTATCCGTCGCGTCCGGCCCGTTTGATCGTGCCCTTCGCACCCGGCGGCCCGACCGATACCATCGCGCGCGTGGTCGCGCAGCAATTGACGGAACGGCTGGGGCAGCAGATCGTCGTCGATAACCGCGCCGGCGCGGGCGGCAATATCGGCATGGGCCTGGCGGCGCGCGCAACGGGTGACGGCTACACGCTGCTGCTGGTCAGTTCGAGTTTCGTCGTCAATCCCTCGCTCTACAAAGACCTGCCCTACGATCCGTACAAGGATCTGATGCCGATTTCCAACCTGGCGGCGTCGCCGAACGTGTTTACGGTGCACCCGAGTTCGACGGTGAAGTCGATCTCCGAACTGGTTGCTTATGCGAAAGCCAATCCGGGCAAGGCGAACGTCGCCACGCCGGGCATCGGCACCACGCCCGATCTTTCAGCGCGTCTGCTTGGACTCACTGCAAAGGTCGACATGATCGCCGTACCGTATGGCGGGGCCGGGCCCGCGGTCGCGGCCACGGTAGGCAACCAGGTCCCCATCGGCTGCACCGCGCTGCCGCCGACCACGCCGCATATCCAGGCCGGGCGACTGCGCGCGCTGGCGGTGACGAGTGCCAAGCGGTCGCAGGCGCTGCCCGACGTGCCCACCATGGCCGAAGCCGGCTTTAAAAACCAGGAAGCCGAAACGCTGCAGGGCATGCTGGTCCCGGCGGGAACGCCCAAGGCGATCGTCGACCGGCTGAGCAAGGAACTGGTGTCGATCATGCGCGTGCCGGCGGTTCAGACCAAGGTGACCGATCTCGGCTTTTACATCATTGCCAGTTCGCCGGCGGAATTCCGCGCCCAGATCAAGGCTGAAATCGCGAAGTGGGGCGAGGTCATCAAGAGCGCCGGCGTCAAAGTGAACTGAGCAATAAGCCGTGGTCAGGCCACGGCTTATTTATTTGAACATGAAGTGACGCAGCGGCTGCAAAGAGTGTTGCAAAAAGAGGGGGACTGACATGCTTGTTCTGATCAGGTGGGTAGTGGCGGTGGCGGCCGTGGCTGTTGCCGGCATTGCGGCAGCCCAAAGCTGTGCTCGCCGGGGGCCAAGGGCGACCGGCACCGAGGAGTCGCAGCCGATCCTGCCGGATGAACTGGCGCAGTGGATGCACAAGGAAACCGTATTCTGGGCGGATATCGTGCGCGAGACCGGTATCCTCGCGGAATAAAAACAGACCTATTGAAACCGCCGATGAACGCCGATAAACGCCGATAAGATCAAGAGCGAAACGCCATAGACAGGATTAACAATATTCACATGATTTATTTGATGTTTTTGATTCCATCCTGATCATCCTGTAAATCCTGTTTGTTTCATTTTTATCGGCGGTTAATTTTCTGTTTTTTTTCGGGGATTTAAATATTGCGCATCGTTGATATCCGAGAAACCGCGGTCCCGCTGAAGTCGACGCTGCGCAACGCGGTGTTCGATTTCAGCGAGATGACGACTTCGGTGGTCGCGGTGATCACCGATGTGGTCCGTGATGGCAAACCGGTCGCGGGCTTTGCCTTCAATTCCACCGGCCGCTATGCGTGCGGCGCGCAGATGCGCGACCGTTTCATCCCACGCATCATGAAAGCGCCGCCTGATTCATTGCTGAATAAAGCGGGCGACAATTTCGACCCTGAAAAAATTCTCGCCTGCATGATGCAGCGCGAGAAGCCCGGCGGGCATACCGAGCGCTCGGTGGCCATCGGCACCATCGAGGTCGCGGTGTGGGATGCGGTCGCCAAGATCGCGGGCAAGCCGCTGCACCGTGTTCTCGCCGAGACATACAACGGCGGTAAAGTAATAGACAAAGTGCCGTGTTACGTCGGCGGCGGCTGGTACCAGCCGGGCAAGGGCATACGGGAACTGCAGGACGAAATCAAAAGCCGGCTGGACCAGGGCTACACCACGATGAAAATCAAGGTGGGCGGTGCAACCATCCCCGATGACGTCGAACGCGTCGAAGCGGCGCTGAAAATCGTCGCGTCGAGCGCCAACCTTGCAGTTGACGCAAACGCCGGATTCGATCGTGAGCGTGCGCTGGCTTATGCCAAAGCGCTCGCACCGTACAAACTGCGCTGGTTCGAGGAACCGACCGATCCGCTGGACTACGCGCTGCTCACGGAAGTCGCGGCAATCTATGATGCGCCCATCGGCACCGGCGAGAACCTGTTCTCGACCCAGGACGTGCACAACCTGATCCGTTTCGGGGGCTTGCGCGCCGACCGCGACATCATCCAGACCGACGTGCCGCAGTCCTACGGCATCGCCCAGTTCGCGCGCACGCTCGAAATGCTCAAACAAAACGGCTGGGACCGCAGATCCGTGTTCCCCCACGGGGGCAACCAGATGACGCTCGCCATCGTCGGCGGCTTCGGGCTCGGCGGCTGCGAAGCCTATCCCGGGGTGTTCGGCGTGTTCGCCGGCTTTGCCGACGATGCGCAAGTGGAAAACGGCTATCTGACGCTGCCGCAGCGGCCGGGAATCGGGTTCGAAGCGCAGAACCACCTTTATGCGGTGATGCACGAGCTCGTTGCGGTTTAGCAGGAGCCGGACGCGACACAAAATAAATGAAAACAATAAGTTACAATAGTTCACGCCAAGTGCTCTGCGAAGCTGAATTTACGAGGCAGCACAGCCTTGGCTGGTAGTAACTTATAGGTTACAATGCAATGGCCACGCGTAAGGTTCTCGTTTACCAGGCCGCTGACGGGCGCCGACCATTCACCGAATGGCTGGCGGCGTTGAAAGACCGGCAGGCGCGAGCGCGAATCCAGACGCGTATCAACCGCCTTGCGCTCGGCAATCCTGGTGATCATCGGGCACTTGACGGCGGCGTTTTTGAACTGCGTATTGATTGGGGCCCGGGTTACCGGGTCTACTTTGCACAGACGGGTGACGTCATTCTTCTTCTCCTTTGCGGGGGAGACAAGACCACCCAGCAAAAGGACATTGCACATGCCAAAGCCAGCCTCCAGGATTACAAAGACCGCGCGAAAAAAAGCCGCGGCGCCGGCAATCGCCTATGAACCATGGTTGATTGAGCGTCTGAAAGACCCCGCAGAAGCGGCGGCTTACATTGAAGCGGCGATCGAGGAAGACAATCAGCCGGCGCTGATGATGGCGCTGCGCCATGTGGCGCAAGCCCAGGGGGGGATATCGAAGATCGCGCGGAAATCGAAACTTACGCGCGAAGCCACGTATCGGATGTTGTCCGCGTCGGGTAACCCGGAACTGCGCAGCCTGACAGCGATCCTGGACGCGGCGGGATTGCGGCTGTCGGTAAAGCCGATTGGCCGGCGTGCCGCCTGACCATCCCGGTTCGTGGCGATTGACAAACTGGCGTGATCATTCTGGAAACGGGCAGTTGAATTTTCTGAAGCAGCTATGACCAACATGCGCGTGCGTAAAGAAATGTTCGAGACCGCCCGCGGTCTCTACGATCTGGGTGTGGTGGATGCGGAAACGCTGCGCGAATTCGATGCTGCGCGCCTGCCGGCGCTCAAGCCGTACGCGGCGGTGGAGATCAAGCGCCTGCGGCTCAAGGCCAAGGCCAGCCAGGCCGTGTTTGCCGCTTATCTCAATACCAGCGTATCCACGGTGCAGAAATGGGAGATTGGCGACAAGAAGCCGAGCGGGCCGGCGCTGAAGCTGCTCAATATTGTCGAGCGCAAAGGCTTGAAGGCGCTGGCGTAGGTGTTCGAATCATAAGGGGGCAGACTCGTCAGTCCGTACGCGATCAACGATCTTAGGAGTCTGACCCTTTGCGACGTTGTTATCCGGCGGGAAATAAACGGCAACGTTGATTCGTCCCCGGTTTTGAAAATCCTGCCAATCTTCGGTTGATGAATTTCAGAAATGGGGTTGAAGTAATTTATTGCGTTGAGGTCGCCTCTAGCTGCAGTGCGGATTTGTGGACCCATGCGAGCCGCCGAGCAGTCGCAGACCGGGCCCGGGGTTTCGGGCGAGCACTGCGCGAGCTGTGACTAGGTAAGATTTCCCGCAAAGAGTGCCCGCCCCAGTACTTATGATTCCCGTTGCCGATGCGCGAGGAGCGCAGCCTGCCGGGCCTGGTCGAGCAGCGCAGGAGATATCCCCGAAGGGGGCGGCGAACCTGGGCGGCCTTCTTTTCGGTTACATTTTCTTGGCCGCGCAAGAAAAGGTAACCAGCTGTCGGGCTGCCCCCGACGATCCCTAGTGGCGAGGCGCCAGAAGTCCGGAACGCGGACGCCGGCCAGTGGATTTTGAGCCATAGCGGGTTTCGATTGATCCATAGGTCTCGGGGCGTTATAGTCATACGCCAGATTTTTTATCGCCGCTTGCTGAACAAGTGCTGAACAAGCGGCGATCCATCAAATAAAAAAGGAGAAACGCAATGCCA
Source organism: Burkholderiales bacterium (assembly GCA_030683105.1). Taxonomy (GTDB): domain Bacteria; phylum Pseudomonadota; class Gammaproteobacteria; order Burkholderiales; family SG8-41; genus CAKKQX01. The sequence goes on from JAUXMZ010000048.1 coordinate 51,455, forward strand.
CATGCCATCCGTATCCATGAACACGGCGGTCCCGAGAAAATGCGCTGGGAGGAAGTCCAGGTCGGCAACCCGGGCCCGGGTGAAGTGCGCGTGCGCAACACCGCCATCGGCCTCAATTTCATCGACGTCTATCACCGCACCGGCCTTTATCCGAATCAGCTGCCGCTGACACTCGGCATGGAAGGCGCGGGCGTGGTCGAGGCGGTGGGGCCCAAGGTCAAGGAGTTCAAGGTCGGCGACCGCGTCGCCTATGCCAATCCGATCGGGTCCTATGCCGAAGTGCTGCTGCGCCCGGTGGCGCGGCTGGTGAAGATTCCCGCCGGCATCGACGACAAGATCGCCGCCTCGATCATGCTGAAAGGTATGACGGCGTGGTACCTGTGCCGCCGCACCTACAAGGTCAAGAAGGGCGACACCATCCTGGTGCACGCTGCTGCCGGCGGCGTCGGCCAGATCCTGTGCCAGTGGGCGAAACACCTCGGCGCCACCGTCATCGGCACCGTGGGCAGCGAGGCCAAGGCCGCGATTGCGAAGAAGGTCGGCTGCAAACACGTGATCGTGATTCCAAAAGAAAAGTTCTCGGAACGGGTCAAGGAGATCACCAAAGGCGCAGGCGTGCCGGTGGTCTACGACGGCATCGGCAAGGACACCTTCATGGACTCGATCGACTGCCTGGCACCGCTGGGCATCATGGCGAGTTTCGGCAATGCCTCGGGTGCGGTCACGCAGTTCAACCCCGGCGTCCTGGCGCAGAAGGGCTCATTGTTCCTTACGCGTCCGACTCTGTTCACCTATACCTCGAAACGCGAGGACCTGCTGCAGGCGGCGAAGGAATTGTTTGCGGTGGTGAAGAGCAAGGCGGTCAAGATTTCGGTCAACCAGACCTATGCGTTGAAGGACGCAGCGCAGGCGCACGCCGATCTCGAAGCGCGCAAGACGACAGGGTCGACCGTCCTGCTACCGTAGCGAGGCCGTAACAAAACCAATTCGCCACAGAGGACACGGAGAACACAGAGGAAAAACCGATAACGAGGCATGTTTCGTATCCGGTTGTTTTAAATAAGTTTTTATTCTCTCTGTGAACTCTGTGCTCTCTGTGGCTTCGTCTGTCTTAGTCTTTTTGAAACGAGCTCTTGGTGTTTTCGAGGAACCTGAACATCGCCGTGTGATCAGCGGCGGGGCCCAACGTTTTTGCCGCGTCATTCCAGATCTGGGTGCAGGGCGCGGCGAGCAGCGCCGGCGTCTTCGTCGCCTGCACGATCTCCAGTGCAGTGCGTACATCCTTGGCCATCAGCCCCATGTTGAACCCGGCATTGAACGCGCCCGACAGCATGAACTGCTTCACCTTGACCTTGGTGGTGTTGTTCATGCCAGTGGATGCGTTGAGGATGTCGACTACGACTTCGGGATCGAGCCCGAAGCGCTGGCCCGCGATCACCGCCTCGCACGCGGCGACAAGTCCAGCGGCCGACACGTAATTGTTAAGCGCCTTGATCGCGTGTCCAGCACCGAGCGGCCCGGCATGGAAAATCTGGACGCCCATTTTTTCCAGCAGCGGCCGGCATTGTGCGAACAGCGCCGCATCGCCGCCGGCCATGATCGCCAACTCTCCGCTCACTGCGCGTTTGACGCCGCCGGAAACCGGGGCGTCGATGAGTTTCACGCCGCGTTGGTCGAGCAGCGCGCCCAGCTCGCGCGTGCCTATGGGCGAAGACGAACTCATGTCGATCACGGTCGCGCCCGGTTTCAGACCCGCGGCGACGCAGTCCTGGAATCCGTCATTCTCGCCGCACAGCACCTGGCGCACGATTTTGCCGTCGGGCAGCATGGTGATCACGGTATCGCTCGCGCGGCCGAGATCGGCCAGGCTGGCTGCGATCTCGACGCCCGGCGTCGCAGCGTGTAGTTGGGTGCACGCGGGGTCGGCGTCGTAAATAACGAGCTTGAGTCCCGCTTTCGCCAGGTTGGCCACCATGGGCGTGCCCATGGCGCCGATGCCGACGAAGCCGATAGTTCCAAATGTTGAATTCATGGTTGATTCCTAAAGGCGAAAAACATTAGCCACAGAGGACACAGAGGTCACAGAGAAATCCTTTTGATGCCGTTTCTCAGATGAGATGCGCCAAAGTTAATCAACAGACCGCGCTTCAAGCCGGCAGCTTTCAGGTAAGACAGGACTTGTGCCATAGCAACATCAGGCAAGTTTCGCACTGACTTGATTTCAATCACTACTTCATCAAATGCCAGCAAATCTATTCGTTGCCCATGAATAACGCGATCCTTGTAGGTAAGATCGATGACGACCTGCCTCTTGAACGGGATGTTCTGGATCTCAAATTCGCGACACATTGCTTCTTCGTAGGTCGATTCGAGCAACCCTGGGCCGAGATTACTATGTACTTCCATAGCTGCGCCGATGATTTTCTCCGTCAGATCGTCGCGCATATCGGATATCTCTGTGCCCTCTGTGTCCTCTGTGGCTACTTACTTTTGGCTTTCAGCGCTTCGGCGCGAATCGCACTCAAGGTGGTGCGCGGCGTGATCGACTCCGGGTCGATGCGCAATTCGATCAGCGCCGAGGTCTTTGCATTCCACGCGCGCTCGAACGCGGGTTCGAAATCGGCGGTGGCGGTGACGATCTCGCCGTGCAGGCCGTAGGCGCGCGCCAGCGCCGCGAAATCGGGATTGACGAGCTGGGTGCCGCTGATGCGCCCCGGGAAGTCGCGCTCCTGGTGCATGCGTATCGTGCCGTACATGCCGTTGTTGACGACGATGAACACGATCTTCAGGTTGTACTGCATGGCGGTCGCGAGTTCCTGACCGCACATCAGGAAGCAGCCATCGCCGGAGAACGAAACCACCGCACACTCGGGGTGCACAAGTTTCGCGGCGACCGCCGACGGCACGCCGTAACCCATGGCGCCGCTGGTGGGCCCGAGCTGCGTGCGAAAGCCGGTGTACTGGTAGAAGCGGTGCACCCAGATCGAATAGTTGCCTGCGCCGTTGGTGACTATGGTCTTGGGCGGCAGACGCTGGCGCAGGAAGTGCACGACTTCGCTCATATTGAGCTGGCCGGGCGTGGATACCGGTTTTTGCCACACTTCGAGGTCGGCGCGCGCGCCCTCGGTCCATTCGTCCCACACGTGGCGCGCCGGAGCGAGCGCGCGCGCCGCTGCGGCAAACTCCGGCATGCCGGAGTTGATCAGCAGATCGCCCTGATAGACGCGGCCCAGTTCCTCGGCACCCGGGTAGATATGGATAAACTTCTGTTTCGGCCGCGGTACTTCGACCAGCGTATAGCCGCCGGTAGTCCACTCGCCGAGCCGGGCGCCGATAGTCAGCAGCAGATCGCAGTTTTTAATGCGCTCGGCCAGTTTGGGGTTGAGCCCCACGGCAACGTCGCCGACGTAATGCGGATCGCGGTTGTCGATCAGGTCCTGCGCGCGGAACGAGCAGCCGACCGGCAGATTGAACGTGGAAACGAAAGCCTGAAAGTCATCGCACGCCTGCTGGTTCCAGCCACCGCCGCCAACGATGACGAACGGGCGCTCCGCCTTCTCCAGCATCCCGCGCAGCTTTTGCATGTCGGCCGCGCCGGGGTGGGCGGCGATGCGCTGATAGCGCCCGGCATTGGAGATCGGCCCCAGCTCCTTTTGCATGTCTTCCGGCAGCGCCAGCACCACCGGGCCGGGCCGACCCGAGGTCGCGATGTGAAACGCGTGGCTCACGTACTCGGCGACGCGGTCGGCGCGGTCGATCTGCGCCACCCACTTCGCCATCTGGCCGTACATGCGGCGATAGTCCATTTCCTGGAACGCCTCGCGCTCGACGACTTCGCTGTCGATCTGGCCGATGAACAGAATCACCGGCGTCGAATCCTGGAATGCGGTGTGGATGCCCACCGCCGCGTTGGCCGCGCCGGGGCCGCGCGTGACAAAACAGATGCCGGGGCGGCCGGTGAGCTTGCCGTAGGCATCAGCCATGTTGGCGGCGCCGCCTTCCTGGCGGCAGATTACGAATTTGATCTGTTCGCGCGCATCGTGCAGTGCGTCGAGCACCGCGAGATAGGACTCGCCGGGCACGCCGAACGCCGTGTCCACACCATGGACCTTGAGCGCGTCGACCAGCAGTTGTGCGCCGGTGCGCGAAAATGACGAATCGGTAATTTTCATGATGTTCTCAGGGGCTCTTAGCGGGTGTTTCCGGGGAAACATAAGCCTATCATGAACCACGTTTGCGCTGTAGCCGGCAGGAAGCCACTATACTTGGCAGTAATCACATGATTATCAATAGCAGGGAGAATATAGCGCCATGCAGGAACTGTACAAGCTGACCGCGACCGAGGCCGTAGCCCTGCTGAAGAAGGGTGAGGTCACGCCGCTGGAGATGATAGACGCCGCCGCCGCGCGGATCGAAGCGACCAATCCCAAGATCAATGCGTTGGTCACGCTGTGCCTGGACCGCGGGCGCGATCATGCGCGCCGCATCATGAAGCAAAGCAAAAAGGACGCGCCGCCACAATTTCTTCATGGCCTGCCGATCGCGGTCAAGGACAATACCGACGTTGCCGGCGTACGCTGCACCTCCGGTTCGCGCATTTACGCCGAGCGCATCGCGCCATCGTCCGACCTCGTGGTCGAGCGCCTGGAAGCCAATGGCGCAGTGGTGATCGCCAAATCCAATCTTCCTGAATTCGCCGCCGGCGGCAACACCTTCAACGATGTCTTTGGCGCAACACTCAACCCGTGGGACATGCGCATGTCTGCGAGCGGTTCCTCGGGGGGCGCCGCCGCCGCACTGGCGTCGGGCCAGGTCTGGCTCGCGACCGGCAGCGATTTCGGCGGCAGCATACGCACGCCGGCGAGCTTTTGTTCGATCACGGGACTCAGGCCCAGTCCGGGCATGGTGCCGCGCGTGCAGAAGCAGCCATTCTCCCCTCTGGCGGTAGAGGGGCCGATGGCGCGCAACGTCGCCGACGTCGCGCTGATGTTCGATGCCGAGGCGGGCTATCATGCGCTCGATCCGCTGTCGCAAGTGGGTCCGCATGCCAGCTTCGCGCAGGCGGCGTCCCGCCCGCAGCGTCCGCTGCGCGTCGCCTACAGCACCGATCTTGGCATAGCACCCGTGGTAGACCGCGAAGTCAGCGCCGTATGCCGCGCCGCCGCCGACCAGTTGGCCAAAGACGGCGTGACGGTCGAGGAGGCGCATCCCGACCTCGGTGAAGCCGGGAAAGATTTCCTGACGCTGCGCGGCGCGGTTTATCTTGCGCGCGTTGCGCCGCTGCTGCAGAAATACCGCGAGTTGATGAAACCCGAAGTCATCGCCAATGCCGAATTCGGCATGCGGTTAAAACTCAGGGACGTCGTCGCCGCGGAAATCGCGCAGGGCGAGATCGTGCGACGCGTGGCCCAATTTTTCGAGGACTACGATCTGTTGCTATGCCCGACCGTGCTGTGCCCGCCGTTCGATGTGAACCAGCGTTATCCCGAGGAACTCGACGGGGTGCGTTTCGATGGCTATATGGGCTGGCTGGTCATGACCTATGCCGTTACCGTGACCACCTGCCCGGTGATGGCACTGCCGTGCGGATTTACCAAGAGCGGGTTGCCGATCGGATTGCAGGCCATCGGCAAGCCGCGCGGGGAGGCGGCGCTGTTTTCAGCGGCGGCCTATCTTGAGTCGCTGTTCGAGATTGCGGCGCGCACGCCTGTCGATCCGCGGTGATCGTTAAAAAACGTAAAGCATAGACACAGAGGACACAGAGGACACAGAGGACACAGAGGACACAGAGTAAAACATACAAAAAACCTGGAACTCATCAGTTGAATGAAGTTTTTATTGGGATTATTGGAATTCGTATTCCTCTGTGTCCTCTGTGTCTATGCTTTTGTTATATTTAATAAAAACAAAATGATACGCGGTTAGTTGTCCGGAAAGATCTTCCATTTCCGGCGCGGCCTGGCCGCATTCCGCGTGAGTTCCAGCAGCGCTGCGCCCGACACCAGTCTTACCGGCCTGCCGGCCGCATATTCCAATGCATGGGGAGAAAAATCCCCGGCGGTGATGCACACGCAGTTAAAGGCTTCGTTTTTGTCCATGGCGTTGTGCAGTTCGCGCACTGGACCGACGCCGAGCTGATTCACTTTCCAGCGCCGGCATTGCAGCAGCGTGATCTGGCCGTTTTTGCGCAGCGTGAAGTCGAAGGCGCCGCTTTTCGATTCTTCAACCACATAACCCTGTTTGCGATAGGCGGTGCTGATGGCCAATGCGAATTGGTCCCATGACATTTCGCGCAGCGCGGCGAGGCGTTCCACGGCATCGGCCGGCGCTCTGCCGCGGGATTGTTTCCAGGCGGCATAGACTGCGACGCCGGCGAACGGCAGCGCGACGAAGGGCGCATACAGCGGCAGGAACTGATAGGCGACCGCGTACAGCGCCGCGGCGACGACGATCGACACCCACCACGGTTGTTCGGACAGGATGGAAAATAGCGTGCGTTTGGCCATTGGATACCTGACAGAGCGGGTGGTTATAACGTGCTGCGCGCGCAGGGTCAAGACGAAACTGTCTGAGCGGTGCGAATTTCAATATACTCTGAATTGTTCATTGCACTGTCTGATAGTCCGCTCCCGTTATGCCCGCAGATAAACAACAGCCTCTCAAGGGGATCAAGGTCATAGAACTCGGCACGCTGATCGCCGGGCCGTTCTGCGCGCGCATGCTCGCCGAGTTCGGCGCCGAAGTGATCAAGATCGAATCGCCCGACGGCGGAGACCCGCTGCGCAAGTGGCGCAAGATGTACGAGGGCACCTCGCTGTGGTGGTACGTGCAGGCGCGCAACAAGAAATCACTCACTCTCAATCTCAGGTTGCCCGAGGCGCAGGAGGTCGTGCGCAAACTCGTCAAGGATGCCGATATCGTCATCGAGAATTTCCGGCCCGGCGCAATGGAAAAATGGGGGCTGGGCTGGGATGCGCTGTCTGAGATCAATCCCAAACTGATCATGGTGCGCCTGTCGGGCTTCGGCCAGACCGGACCGTACCGCGACCGTCCGGGCTTCGGCGCGATCGGCGAGTCCATGGGCGGGCTGCGCTTTATCACCGGATTTCCGGACCGGCCGCCGGCGCGGGTCGGGGTGTCGATCGGCGACTCGATCGCCGCGCTGCACGGCGTGATAGGCGCGATGATGGCGCTGCATAACCGCAACATGAACGGCGGGCGCGGCCAGTACGTCGATGTCGCGCTCTACGAAGCGGTGTTCAACATGATGGAAAGCGTGCTGCCGGAATACGGCATGTTCGGCCTGGTGCGCGAACGAACCGGCGCCTCGCTGCCGGGCATCGTGCCCTCCAATACCTATATCTCGCGCGACAACAAGTATGTGGTGATCGGCGCCAACTCCGATTCCATCTTCAAGCGCATGATGCACGCGATCGGCCGTTCCGATCTCGCCGAGGATCCTGCGCTCGCGCATAACGACGGGCGTGTCGCGCGCACCGCGGAGATCGAGCAGGTGATCAGCGGGTGGGTCGCGGCCAACGATCTTGATCGTGTGCTCGAAGTGCTGGAGAAGGCGGAAGTGCCGAGTGGCAAGATCTACGATATCGCCGATATCGTCAGCGATGCGCACTTTGAGGCGCGCGGGATGATCCGCGAATTCAAACTCGGCGACGGCAAGCCGATCAAGCTTCCCGCCATAGTGCCCAGGCTGTCGGAAACGCCGGGTGAGACGCGCTGGGTGGGCCCCGCACTCGGCGAGCATACGGCGGAGATACTCGGCAGCCTCGGCTATAGCGCGGAACAGCAACAGGACCTGAAGCGCCGCGGCGTGATTTAGGACGCATAGCAAAATCAAATAATCAGCCGCCGATGAACGCCGATGAAAAGGCAAATAAACAGGATTTACAGGAAAATCAGGTTTGAATAAAAAACATCAAATAAATGATGTAAATCTTGTTAATCTTGCCTATGGTTTCTCGCTCTCGATCTTATCCGCGTTCATCGGCGTTCGATCCCTCTCTCCCGACCTCTTTCCCAATGGGAGAGAGGAGGCAATTGTTTCCCTTCTCCTTCCGGGAGAAGGGCCAGGGAAGAGGGCCGGGCGGTTTCCCCGGTCTTGGTCTTTTTGATCATGGCGGCTGAGCGCCAGGGCAGTCTGGCTCCCGGCGTGCGACCGCGCGAAGTGTGGTCGTGGGCGATGTACGATTTCGCCAACTCCGGCTACACCACGGTTGTCATCACCGCCGTATTCAATGCCTACTTTGTTGCCGAGGTCGCGGGCAACGCACCGTGGGCGACATTCGCCTGGACCTGCGCGCTCGCGGTGTCCTACGCGCTGATCATGCTTACCGCGCCGCTGCTGGGCGCGTACGCTGATGCGCATGCGGCGAAGAAGCGCTTGCTGATTGTCACCACGCTCGGCTGTATTCTGTTCACTGCGGCGCTGGCTTTCGTGGGGCGCGGCGATCTGTGGCTCGCGATCGCACTGATCGTGCTGTCCAACTTCTTTTTTGGCAGCGGTGAGAACCTGATCGCGGCGTTTTTGCCGGAACTGGCGCAAAGCGAAGCGCTGGGCCGCGTCTCGGGCTGGGGCTGGAGCCTCGGTTATCTCGGCGGGCTGGTCAGTCTTGGCGCCTGTCTTGCCTACGTGATCTGGGCGCAGGCGCAGGGCATGGAGGCCACCGGGTTCGTGCCGGTCACCATGCTGATTACGACAGCGATTTTCGCTTTGGCCAGCCTGCCCACGTTTTTATTTCTGCGCGAGCGCGCGACCCCGGTGTCGAATGCCGGCGCGGTGGTGCGCGAAGCGTTTTCCCGTCTGCGCGACACGCTGCGCCACGCGCATCGCTATACCGACCTGCGGCGCTTTCTGATCTGCATCGTGTTTTACCAGGCGGGCATACAGGCGGTGATCGCGCTGGCCGCGGTGTACGCCCAGCAGGTGATGGGCTTTACCACGCGCGATACGCTGTTTCTTATCCTGCTCGTCAATATCACCGCCGCAGCCGGCGCTTTCCTGTTTGGCCAGGTGCAGGACCGGCTCGGGCATGTGCGCACCATCGTGCTGACCCTCGCCGGCTGGATAGTGGCGGTGCTGCTCGCCTACGCCGCGCAAAGCCCGCCGCTGTTCTGGGTCGCGGCCAACCTGGTCGGCGTGTGTCTTGGCGCCAGCCAGTCGGCAGGGCGCGCGCTGGTCGGGTATCTGAGTCCGCCGGCGCGCACCGCGGAGTTTTTCGGCCTGTGGGGCCTGGCGGTCAAGCTCTCGTCCATCCTCGGGCCAGTCACCTATGGCGCGGTCACGTGGGTCTCGAACGGCGACCACCGGCTCGCGATCCTGATCACCGGCACTTATTTCGTGGCGGGAATCGCGATCATCGCCAGTCTCGACGTGCGTCGCGGGCGGGCCGCCGCACTCGATCCGAAATAACGGTAATTTCTCACTGGCCTGCAACCCGGCTTCATTCTACAATCCCCGGACACCAAAAAAGGTGCGCGCCGGACTCAACCCGGCGCTGACGCGGGAAAATCACATGCTCAAGTGGATTACAGGCGACAAGCTCGATCACCCGATGGCCGACGCCAGGCAGGCGCGCGAGATCATCGCCGACCTGCCTACGATCGATTCCTCAAGAGCGCTGGAAGACATTATCTACTGGCTCGATTCGCTGAACCATACCGAGGGTTTCAAGCTCGACCGCCGCTTCGAGAACATCGACCTTCTGGACGTGGCCGCGAAAAACCACCAGCGCAAGCTGTCGCAGGATTACCTGTCGACGGAGCGCCAGCAGAAATTCCGCGAGAACAAACTGTGGAAAGGCGTTTACGGCCTGTGGAAACATCTCGGAGATGCGTATCTCAAATGCGTCGCGCAGTACGAGAGCGGCACAACGACTGCGTCATCCTCCAGGAAAATACTGCCGGTCATCGCGGCGCGCGGCCTGCGCGCGCTGAGCCTGCAGCTGAAATGGACGCTGCTGCGCTACGGGCTGGCGGAACCGCGGATCTGGTCTGAAATGTCGCGTCTTTACCAACTGGCGGAGGCTGGCGGCTTTGCGGACAACGTGATCGCGGTTTATCCGGGTTCCCACGGGCAAAGCACGGTCCGGCAGGAATTCCTGAAGGCGATGATGATATCGGCGTCCTCGACCGATGGCCTGACCCCGGTGCAACAGGAAATCGCCGAGCGCGTGGTTGCTCATTTTTCCAGCCTGTTCAGGCTTGAGAAAACCCCGTCGGCGGCATGCAATTATTATTTTGATCTGGGCGGCTCAAATCCTCCCGCACGCATGATCAAGGGCGCGGCGCCTGGTGCCACGTTGCGCTATTTTGGCGCGGGTGAGGGCCTGCCCCGGCTCAAGCGGCTGGCGGCGGAAATAAAAGAGACCGGAGGCATTCCGCAGGATGTCCATCTGGGCGGCACTTTCCAGAACGAGATGATTGTCGGCGTCCTGAATCATCTCGTGCAGTACTGGTCTGAAAATCCCCCGGAGCGCAGCACACAGCGCCACAAGATGGCCACCCGCATCACCATCGTGCCGGGCCTCACCGATATCCTGAACACGCTCGATCCCGCCCACAGTGACGAGCTGGATTTCAGCCAGGATCAGACCGCCGAGAGCTGGATCGTCGAGAATGTGAGCGATGGCGGCTACGGTGCGATCATTCCGGCGGCACAAAGCGACTGGGTCAAAGTCGGCGGACTGATCGGCGTGCAGAGCGAAACGTCGATTTACTGGGGCATAGGACTGGTCCGCCGCGTTGCAAGCGATGAGTACCAGCAGCGCCGCGTCGGCATCCAGCTGCTGTCGAAAACCGCGATTCCAGTCAGGATTTCTCACGCTGCCTCAGGCGTAGCGGACAGTGGTGACCGCGAGCCCGAGCCTGCGATCCTGTTGTCGACTTCGCCCGACAGCAAGGGCGAAGTCGGCGTCGTCATGCGGGCCGGCCTCTACAATCCGCGCGACAGCCTGGATATGACGGTCAGCGGCAAGCCCTATCTGCTGATGCCGGCCAGCATGGTCGAAGGCGGCGAAGATTTCGACTGGGCCCGGTTCAAGGTGATGCGGCGGGCGGGGTGATTTTTTCTAATGTTGAGTGTTGAGTGTTGAGTGTTGAGTGGCGAGCGGTGAGCGCGCTGTGATGGGGCGTGGTCTAAAACCTAATGAAACCGCCCAGTCTTCTTTTCAACACCTTCTTTATAACACCCGCTCGACGGGTGCGCTTGACGGGTGCCTAAAATCCAAAAGAGCATGAACGCGAAGGACGCAAAGGATCGCAAAGGAAAACGAAGGATTCTTTTCAACACGTCCATTCAGGGATGCGCGAAGAAAAGTATAATAAAAACAACGGGTTAAATTACCCCCGTGAATGAGGGCACGCTGCGGGACAGCGGAACAGTTCTTCGTGCAACATCCGTTTCGCACGGAGCACACGGAGGGCACTGAGAAAAGCAGAGATTGATGAATTACCTCCGTGAACTCCGTGTGCTCCGTGCGAACCGCAGTTAACGGAATATTGAAAAGAATTCTCCGTGCGAACCCTGACTTGAATCCGGGGGGAGATCCAATCCAAGGCGAAACTGGGTACTGATTTCGCGCAGATTTTTGTATCGAACCGATCTTACGGCGTATTATTCAGAGCAATGTATCCGTAGGCACCCGTGTTACCCCCATGGGGGACAGGACAGTGTCAACGAAATCGGATTAGTTGACACAATGTCAACCACTTCAAGATAGGTTTGAGTTCAATGAAGCGCCCCCGTACTAGGTCGCGAGAGTTCGAGCTACTGGCGTCCCGAATTGAAGGCGCTCTTGCGCCAAAGGGAGCCAAGGTAAAGTCGCCAGACCGAATACGCGATAAAATCACAGGTCAATACCGCGAGGTCGATGTCTCAATCAGATACACGGTGGGGAGTTGCGACCTCCTAATCACCATTGAATGCCGAGATCGCTCACGCGTTCAAGATGTTACATGGATTGAGCAGCTCGCCACCAAGCGTGCACACATCGGCGCTGATCGAACAATCGCAGTCTCATCGACCGACTTCACTGAAGCGGCGGTGCGAGCAGGCGCGGCGCACAACATATCTCTTCGGCGGATTTCCGAGTTAACCGACGACGAAATCAGCGGTCTAACCAGTCAGCTTGAGGTGACCATCGGCTTTATTGACTTCACTCTCGGTCGCATGACTTTGGCTTACCGTTACGCAAGCGATAGGCCGCTAGCGCTTGATGAGGCCTCGCGAAACCTCTTCAATTCCCTCGCCTGGGATGCACCTATCTTCCGCTGTAACGATGCGAAAGATCCGGTTACCTTGAATGACTTGATAGCGCGCTCTATGCCGAAGCCGCCTGGCTTCCCGAGCATGCAGTCGACAGGGGCTACAAACTCACTATCGGCAACATTCAGCCGAAACCCTATCTTGGACCACCTTCCAGAAGTACCGGCGGACGGCAGCCCCATCAGCGACACTCTTACGTTGCACATTGAGGATGAGGACGTCTCCGTCCAGACGGACCAGGGGCCTAAACTGCTTCGAGAACTTTCGTTCGAGGTGACTGCGCAGCGTCGCACGGAGCAGATCTCGGCATCTCGAGTCGCCGATTACTCTGATGAGCATCGCATCGTTGGTCGATTTACCGAGCACGAAGTGCAGCTCGGCGGCAATCGATCTTTACGTGTGTTTTCGCATCCCACAATCGAATCTAACACCGAGGCGCTCGGAAAACCCGATGAAACCTAACAACCGGCTGCAACCGACGCGGGGTTGATCCGGGATGTTAATCCAGTGGCACTCTGACGAACCAGCGATTCTCAGTTTTGCCCAGATCGGAGAGCCGATCAAGGCTCGAACCAGTGCATTTTTCTGCCAGGAACCTCGGCTTTGCCGCGCGCCGGAACACCTATGTTAGAGCAGCTTGTTGAAGTCCTCGATACCGAGGTTGGCTTGACGCAAGATTGCGCGAAGCGTCCCCCGGTCGAGTTCTTTGTGGTCGGGAACGACCAGTTGGGCAAACGGATTGTCGCGACGCAGGATGATATGGGAGCCGTGCTGCCGCTTCTGGTAAAAACCGGCTTTAACGAGTGCCTTGACGCAATCGCGACCCGAAAGCCGCGGCAGTTTGCTCACACGGCTACCAGCATTGTGTCGAAATGTTCCTTGGGCACGGGCAGCCCGTCTTCCTGCAAGGCTGCAACGTAACCCTCGATAGCCTCTTTAATATTGGCTATGACCTCTTCTTTGGTGCGGCCCTGGCTTATACAGCCGGGCAGACTTGGACACTCTGCGACCCAGTAACCGTCTTCACCGTGGGCTATGACGACTTGTCTCATGTTGTCATCCTCAAAAAGCCTTTCGGCTCATGCGCATTATTTTAGCAGTTTCGCGGGCGGCTCGGACTTCGGGCACCTTGTCGCCAATTTCTGATGGCTACGGCGCCAGCACGCGCTTAAGCCAGATGCCGATATCCTGAATCTCTTCCAGGCTTACCGAGTGTTGCATCGGGTAGTCATGCCATTCCACGCGGTAGCCCATCTTCTCCAGAAATACTTTCGAGTTCGACCCCATCGCGTACGGCACCACCGGATCGTGGAGGCCGTGCGCCATGAACAGCGGCGTGCGCTGATTGGCCGGCGACGCTTCCTGCGGCAGGCTGTCGGCGAGCGGCAGGTAGGCGGAGAGCGCCATCACGCCGGCGAGTTGCTGCGGATAACGCAGGCCGGTTTGCAGCGCCACCGCGCCGCCCTGGGAGAAACCTGCCAAAACTATGTTTTTAAAAGATATTCCTCTTTCAGCTTCGCGCGCGACCAGCTTGCCGATGGCGGCCTGCGAGGCGCGCACGCCGTTCTCGTCGGCGCGCTTCGAGCCGCCTTCGAGATCGTCGAGGCTGATGTCGTACCAGGCGCGCATCACGTAGCCGTTGTTGATGGTCACGGGTTGCATCGGCGCGTGCGGGAAAATGAAGCGGACAGGCCGCGCCTGCGGCAGGCCGAGTTCCTGCGCGACGGGGACGAAGTCGTTGCCGTCGGCGCCCAGGCCGTGCATCCAGATCACGCTGGCGGTCGGGTTGCTGCCGGTTTCTATTTCAATTGCTTCGAGTAGTTGTTCGGGCATTTAAAAAATCTCAAAAAGCATTAACACGAAGGACACAAAGGACACGAAGGAAAAGCAAATAAAAAATATGAAGCTTCAAAAGATCCTCAGCGCATGGAGATAAGAAAATCCGAACCTTACCTCCTCGGCCTATAAATGGAAAATTTTAGTTTGGTTTACTTTGTGTCCTTTGTGTCCTTTGTGTCCTTCGTGTCTCAGCTTTTCGCTCTTGGCCGTATCGCCGACTTCGGACGGAACGCTTTCACCACCGCGTCGTTCGTCTCGATATACGGCCCGCCGATCAGGTCTATGCAGTAGGGCACCGCCGCGAAGATGCCGTTAACTACCGTCTTGCCGCTGTCGTCTTTCAACCCTTCCAGCGTTTCTTTAATAGCCTTGGGCTGGCCCGGCAGGTTGATGATCAGCGCTTTGCCGCGGATCACCGCGACCTGCCGCGACAGGATCGCGGTCGGCACGAATTTCAGGCTCACCTGCCGCATCTGCTCGCCGAAGCCCGGCATCACCCTGTCGCCCACCGCCAGCGTTGCTTCGGGCGTCACGTCGCGCAGCGCGGGGCCGGTGCCGCCGGTGGTCAGCACGAGGTGGCAACCGTCCTCATCCACCAGTTCCCTGAGCGCGGCCTCGATCTGCGGTTGTTCGTCGGGAATCAGGCGCGTCACCATGCGCCACGGTGAAGCCAGCGCCGTGCCGAACCACGCCTGGAGCGCGGGGATGCCCTGGTCCTCGTAGACGCCCTGGGAGGCCCGGTCGCTGACGGAGACCAGGCCGATCACTAGTTCTTCGCTCATTGAATTTCCGCCGCGGAAAAGTTTTTTATTCTACCAGCTTGAGCGGCATCAGCTCGCGCAGCATCTGGAACAAAGCGCGGTAGCTCTTGGGTGGTTTGTTCAATTCGCGCTCGCGCAAGGTGTTGCGGATCAGGGTGCGCAACTGTTGAATGTCGGCCTGAGGGTGCGCGCCGACGAGTTCATTGAGCGCAGTCTCGTCCACGAGCAGGCGGTCGCGCCAGCGCTCGATGTGATGCAGCCACGCCTTGTGCTCGTCGGAAGTGTTTTTCCAGAGGTCGAGCTGGGCGCGTATCGGCTCGGGATCGATAGTGCGCATCAACTTGCCGATGTACTGCAGCTGGCGGCGGCGCGCTTCAAATTTGGTGATCTGCCTTGCGTCGATCACCGCGTCATACAGGTTGTCGGGCAGCTCGATTTGCGCAAGCTGGTGCACGCTCAGGTCAAGCAGCTCGGCGCCCATATCCTGCAACTCGGTCATCTGTCGCTTGCGCTGCGACTTGCTGGGCGGGAGATTGTTGTCCACAGGCGGGTTATTCAGGGTAATTGAAGCTGTTATGATAACGCTCTTTTCGCGTCAGCCGCCTGAAATAGACACATCATGCCAGATCATCGCTTTGCACACAGTTCCGAAACGCTCAGGCAGATTGCACAGGATTTGCTCGATTACGCCAAACAGCGCGGCGCCAGCGCCGCCGATACCGAGGTGAGCGAGGGCTTCGGCCAGACGGTCACCGCGCGGCAGGGTGAAGTCGAAACCATAGAGTACAACCGCGACAAGGGCGCAGGTGTCACGGTCTACATCGGAAAGAAGCGCGGGCATGCCAGCAGCTCCGATTTCTCGCCGCAGGCCCTGCGTGACATGGTAGATGCCGCGTTGTCGATTGCGCGCTTCACTGCCGCCGACGATTGCTCGGGCCTGGCGGATGCCGACCAGCTCGCGCGCGAATTCCCCGACTTCGATTTGTGGCACCCCTGGGATTTGCCGGTGGAACGCGCGATTGAACTGGCCCGGGCGTGCGAGGCCGCGGGCTTTGCCGTCGATTCGCGCATAGCCAATTCGGAGGGCGCAACGGTGTCGACCCAGGAAGCGCATTTTGTTTATGCCAATTCCCTGGGATTCCTGGCCGGGTACCCGTCGTCACGTCACAGCGTGAGCTGTTCGCTGATCGCAGGGCAGGGGGATGCCATGCAGCGCGACGACTGGTACGACATAGCTCGCGACCCGCTGGATCTGCCTGCCCCGGAAGCCGTCGGCCGGCGCGCCGGCGAGCGTGCCATCAAGCGCCTGGGGGCGAGAAAGATCTCCACTACGCAGGTGCCGGTGCTGTTCGAGGCGCCTATAGCATCGTCCCTGCTCGGCCATTATGTGTCGGCGGTCAGCGGCGGCAGCCTCTACCGCAAGTCGTCGTTCCTGCTCGACAGCATGGGCAATCAGGTCTTTGCGCCGCTTGTGAATATCAGCGATCTGCCGCATGTCGTGAAGGGGCTGGCGAGCAGCGCGTTCGACGAGGAAGGCGTCGCGACACAGGCGCGCGACGTGGTGAAGGACGGTGTGGTGCAGGGCTATTTCCTCGGCAGCTATTCGGCGCGCAAGCTGGGCATGCGGTCTACGGGCAATGCCGGCGGCAACCATAACCTCATCCTGCAAGATACCGGCGAGGATTTCGCGGCGCTGCTCAAAAAAATGGGCACCGGCCTGCTGGTGACCGAACTCATGGGGCAGGGCGTCAATGCCGTGACCGGCGATTATTCTCGTGGCGCAGCCGGGTTCTGGGTCGAAAATGGCGAGATCGCCTATCCGGTTCAGGAAATCACCATCGCCGGGAATCTCAAGGATGTGTTCCACGCCATCATTGCGGTAGGCAACGATGTGAACCGGCGTGTGCCCAGGCAATGCGGGTCGATACTGATCGAGCGGATGATGATCGCGGGCGACTGATAGAACCGCTGGTGAACGGCAACTTCAAGATTCAGCCACGGAGATCACAGAGATCACAGAGAAGGTAATTGCCGCGTAAATATTAGACTCGCATTGTTTTTCTCTGTGAACTCTGTGCCCTCTGTGGCTAATGATTTTGATTTTCGTCGCTGAGCATCAATCCATTGCAGATGGAGGCGAACATGAAAAGACGACAGTTTCTGACTCAGGCCGGCGCCGGCCTTGCCGCAAGCGCCGTAGCCGCGCCGGCAATCGCGCAGTCGCAACCTGCCATACACTGGCGGATGGCGTCGAGCTTTCCCAAAAACCTCGATACGCTTTACGGCGCGGGCGAGATGCTGGTCAAGCGTGTGGCCGATGCCACCGACGGCAAATTCCAGATCCGCCTGTTCGCCAGCGGCGAAATTGTTCCCGGCCTGCAGGTGCTGGATGCGGTGCAAAACGGCACGATCGAATGCGGCCATACCGTGCCTTATTACTATGTGGGCAAGGATCCGGCATTTGCTTTTGCAACGGCGATCCCGTTCGGCCTCAACGCGCGTCAGCAGAATGCCTGGATGTATTACGGCGGCGGCACGCAGGCGATGGCTGCGCTGTTCAGGGAATACGGCTGCATCCAGTTTCCGGGAGGTAACACCGGCGCGCAAATGGGCGGCTGGTTCCGCAAGGAAATCAAAACCCTGGCGGACCTCAGGGGGTTGAAGATGCGCATACCCGGCCTGGCCGGACAGGTCATGTCCAGGCTTGGCGTGGTGCCGCAGCAAATCGCCGGCGGCGAGCTCTATCAGGCGTTGGAACGCGGCACCATAGACGCGGCCGAGTGGGTGGGACCGTATGACGACGAGAAACTCGGGCTCAACAAGGTCGCCAAGTACTATTACTACCCGGGCTGGTGGGAAGGCGGTCCCCAGCTCTCCGTCATCGTCAATATCAAAAAATGGGTAACACTGCCCAAAGCGTACAAGGCGGTGTTTGAAGCGGCGTGCGCCGAATCCAATGTGCACATGCTGGCGCGCTACGATTCTGCAAACCCGCATGCCCTGAAGCGGCTGGTGGGCGGGGGCACGCAGTTGCGACCGTTCCCAAAGGCGGTGTTGGAGGCGGGGCAGAAAGCGGCGTTCGAACTCTACGATGAGCTGGCGGCCAAGAGCCCGTACTTCAAGAGCATCTATGAAGGATGGCTGAAATTCCGCGCCGATCAGTTCCTGTGGTTCCGCGTCGCCGAAGCCAGCTACGACAATTTCGTATTCACCAGTCAGCCCAGGAAAAAGTAGCCGGCCCTGGCCGTGTAAGAAAGGGGTTTTACAACCGCGACAAAATCTAAATCATTAGCCGCCGATGAACGCCGATAAGATCAATAGCGAGAAATCATTGGCAGGATTTGCATGATTAATTTGATGCTTGTTATTTGATCTGGTCATCCTGTAAATCCCGTCTGTTTGCTTTTTTATCGGCGTGTATCTGCGTTCATCGGCGGTTAAATAGGTCTTGGTTTTTTTGATAAGTTCACTTATTTCGATTCGCGCAGCATGCGGTCGATTTCCGCCGCGGCTTTGTCCTCCTGCGGGCTGTCCGCTGCCGGTTTCCTGATCTCGATGCCGGGTGTGTTTCGCGCCGCGCCCGCGCCGGCGTTGACAGTGACCAGGGCCGGCCAGGCAATCACGATCACCAACGCGAGCACCTGTATACCGACGAACGGAATAATGCCTTTGTAGATATCGGCGGTGCGAATTTCCCGGGGCGCCACGCTGCGCAGATAAAACAGCGCGAAGCCGAACGGCGGCGTGAGGAACGACATCTGCAGATTCATGCCGATCATGACCGCGAACCACACCGGGTCTATGCCCATCTTGGCCGCGACCGGCGCCACCAGCGGCAGCAGGATGAACGCGATCTCGAAAAAATCGAGGAAAAAGCCAAGCACGAAAATGAGCAGGTTGACGATGATCAGGAAGCCGATCGCGCCGCCTGGCACCAGGGTGAACAGCCGTTCGACCCACAGATCACCATCAACCGCCCGGAATATCAGTGCGAACACCGTCGAGCCGATGAGGATGAACATGACAAAGCTCGACAATTTCGCGGTGGACTCGAGCGAGTCGCGCAGTACCGCATAATCAAGACGCCGTTTGGCCAGGGCCAGGGCGAGCGCGCCTACCGCGCCCATCGCGCCGCCCTCGCTGGGCGTGGCGATGCCCATGAGTATCGAACCCAGCACCAGGAAGATCAACGTCAGCGGCGGCACCATGACGAGCAGCGCGTGACGGTATAGCGGCCAGCCTCTGAGCGTGCGTGCCTCGGGCGGCAGCGCCGGGACGGCGGAGGGCCTGACGATGGACACGATGAGGACATAGCCCATCAGCAGGCCGACCAGCAGCAGGCCGGGCAGTACCGCGCCGGCATAGACGTCGCCAACGGAGGCGCCGAGCACGTCGGCCAGCACGATCAGCACGATCGAAGGCGGGATGATTTGCGCCAGAGTGCCGGAGGCGCAGATGACGCCCGAGGCGAGCTGCTGCGAATAGCCGTAGCGCAGCATGACGGGCAGCGAGATCAGTCCCATCGCGATCACCGAGGCGGCGATGACACCGGTGGTGGCGGCAAGCAGCGCGCCAACGAGTATCACCGCATAAGCGACGCCGCCGCGGACCGGACCGAACAGCTGGCCGACGGTGTCGAGCAGGTCTTCGGCCATGCCGCTGCGCTCCAGGACCAGCCCCATGAACGTGAAGAAGGGTATGGCGAGCAGCAGCGGGTTGGCCATGATGCCGTAGATGCGCTGCGGCAGGGCCTGCAGCAGTTCGGGCTGCAGCAAGCCGAGTTCAAAACCGATAACGGCAAACAGCAGCCCGTTGGCCGCCAGCGCAAACGCGACCGGGTAGCCCAGCAGCAGGAAGACCACGAGTCCTGCGAACATGAGCGGAGCCATCAGTTCAAAAGCCATTGCCGAGCCGCCTTTTATTCCGCGTGCTCGCGGCCCGGGGCTTCGGGCTGCGCCGCATCGCCGGCGAGGAAGGCCAGGCGCTTGATGGTTTCCGCAATGCCCTGCAGCATCAGCAGCAGGAAGGCCAGCGGCAGCACCAGTTTGATCGGCCAGCGCGCCAGACCCCCGGCGTCAGCAGAGAGTTCGCCGATGCGGTAAGACTCGATAAATGCGCTGCCGCCGTACCAGACAATGATGGCGCACACCGGTAACAGCATGAACAGTGCACCGAACACGTCTATCCAGGCCTGCGTGCGCTGAGACAGGCGGCCGGAAACGAGATCGATGCGCACGTGGGCGTTGTGTTTCAGCGTGTAGCCTGCTGCGCCCAGAAACACGATCGAGTACAGATACCACTGGATTTCGAGGAAGGCGTTGGAACTCAGGCTAAATCCATAGCGGGCAATAGCGTTGCCGGCGCTGATCAGCACGCAGGCGAGTATCAACCAGTGGGTAAACCGCCCCACGCGCTCGTTGAGCCCGTCGATCAGGCGGGCCAAAGCCAGGAAAAACCGCATTCATTCTCCAGCGGCGAAAGCCTCGCCACTCATTTTCGGGTACCCATGATACGTGCCTCAGAGATAAATAGGAAAACCGCCCGGCGCACTCGCGAAGACGCACGGCAGAGCGCCAGCAAGGCTGGTTACCCTGATTTTCATGCCCCGCAACCACCTGCCACCGGCGCGAGTTAAGCATGGTAAAATCAATTGCTTAGCCCCCCTTTTTTTTGCAGGTGATCATGTTTTCATCCAAAGACCGCATTGAAAGTTTCGATCCCGAACTGTGGCGCGCCATCGCGCAGGAGTCGCAGCGCCAGGAAGACCACATCGAGCTGATCGCCTCTGAGAACTATGCCAGCCCGCGCGTGCTGCAGGCCCAGGGCTCGGTACTGACCAACAAATACGCCGAGGGTTACCCGGGCAAACGCTATTACGGCGGCTGCGAGTACGTCGATATCGCGGAGCAGCTGGCCATCGACCGCGCCAAAAAGCTGTTCCACGCGGGGTATGCCAACGTGCAGCCGCATTCCGGCGCGCAGGCCAACCAGGCGGTGTATGCGGCGACGCTGCATCCCGGCGACACCATACTCGGCATGTCGCTCGACGCTGGCGGCCATCTGACCCACGGCGCAGCGGTCAACATCAGCGGCCGGTATTACGATGCGTTCGGGTACGGGCTCGATCCCGAAACCGAGGAGATCGATTATGCAGAGGTCGAGGAGATTGCGAACGTGCGCAAGCCCAAGCTGATCATTGCCGGCGCATCGGCATATTCGCGGGTGTTTGACTGGAAACGTTTCCGCGCCATTGCCGATCACGTGGGCGCGCTGCTGATGGCGGACATCGCGCATTACGCGGGGCTGATTGCGGCGGGGCTGTACCCGAGCCCTATCGGTATCGCCGATTTCGTGACCAGCACCACCCACAAGACGCTGCGCGGTCCGCGCGGCGGACTGATCCTGGCCGATGCCAAGCACGAGAAAATCCTCAACTCGGCGATATTCCCGCAGACGCAGGGCGGTCCCCTGATGCATGTCATTGCCGCCAAGGCCGTCGCTCTGAAAGAGGCGATGGCCCCTGAATTCAAGGTTTACCAGGAGCAGGTGCTGGATAACGCGCGGGTGATGGCCAAGGTGCTGCACGAGCGCGGGTTCCGCATCGTTTCCGGGCGCACCGACTGCCACATGTTCCTGGTCGATCTGCGCGGCAAGCTGACCGGCCGCGATGCCGAGGCGGCACTCGGGCGCGCGAACATCACGGTCAACAAGAATGCGGTGCCCAACGATCCGCAGAAACCGACGATCACGAGCGGCATCCGCGTCGGTTCCCCGGCAATGACGACGCGGGGTTTTAAGGAGCTCGAAGCCGAGACGCTCGCCAACCTGATCGCTGACGTGCTTGAAGCATCGGGTGACGACAAGGCCATCAAACGCGTGGCGGGCGAGGTCAAGAAATTGTGCGACAAATTTCCCGTTTACGGGTCGTAATGAGTCATGGGTGAAAAGCGAATGACGGCGGTTTCGGGGTTTTACCCTTCACCCTTCACCCTTCACCCTTCACCGGTTTTATGAAGTGCCCTTTCTGTAAAAACGATGACACGCAGGTAATCGATTCGCGGGTCAGCGACGACGGGGAGACCATACGCCGGCGGCGGCGCTGCGCCGCCTGCAGCAAGCGCTTTACCACGTATGAAACAGTCGAGCTGCGCATGCCCCAGGTCGTCAAGCAGGACGGCAGCCGCATCGAGTTCGATCTGGACAAGCTGCGCACCAGCTTCATGCGCGCGCTTCACAAGCGGCCGGTGCCGACCCCGCTGGTGGACGAGGCGGTTGCGACCATCACGCAGAACCTGCTCGCGCTCGGCGAGCGTGAAATCGCGTCGCGGCGCATAGGGGAGATGGTGATGCGCGAACTGCACAAGCTCGATCATGTCGCCTATATCCGCTTCGCCTCGGTTTATAAAAGTTTTGAGGATGTCGACGACTTCAGGGATGCGATCAGGGAAGTGCAGAAACCCATAGGCGAGAAGAAATAAATTTAGCCGCCAAGGCTTCTTTTTAATACCCGCTTGACGGGTACGCCAAGGCCGCCAAGTAGTCCTTATGTTCACTACTGACGATCATCGTTACATGGCCCGGGCGCTGCAGCTGGCGCGCAAGGGGCTGTTCACCGCCGCACCCAATCCGCGGGTGGGATGCGTCATCGTGCGCGACGGGGTGATCGTGGGCGAGGGCTGGCACGAGAAGGCCGGCGCACCGCATGCCGAGATCAACGCGCTGGCCATGGCCGGCTCTCAGGCCAGGGGGGCGACCGTCTATGTGTCGCTCGAGCCCTGCGCACACCATGGCCGCACGCCGCCGTGCACCGACGCCCTGATCGCAGCAGGGGTTGCGCGCGTGGTGGCCGCCATGCCGGACCCGAACCCGCTGGTATCGGGCAAAGGCCGGTCCGCGCTGACGGCCGCCGGGATCGCCGCCGACTCGGGCGTGCTCGAACCTGAAGCGCGCGAACTCAACATCGGATTTGTTTCGCGCATGACGCGCGGCCGGCCGTGGGTAAGAATGAAAATCGCGGCGAGCCTGGACGGCAAGACCGCGCTGCTCAACGGCCGCAGCCAATGGCTTACCGGGCCCGCGGCTCGACGCGACGGCCATCGCTGGCGCGCACGCGCCTGTGTCGTGCTGACCGGCGTCGGCACCATCAAAGATGACGATCCGCAGCTTACCGTGCGCGAGGTCGCAACCTCGCGCCAGCCGTTACGTGCGGTGGTCGACAGCAGACTGGAGACGCCTCTTGCGGCCAGGGTGCTCGCCGGCGGCGCGCTGGTAGCGGCGGCAGTGGAGGACGGGGAGAAGATGCGGGCGCTGCAGGATCAGGGCGCGGAAGTCGTGGTGCTGCCCAACGTGTCGGGCAAGGTCGATCTTGCCGCGTTGATGCAGGAACTGGGCCGCCGCGGCATCAACGAAGTGCACGTCGAAGCCGGGTTCAGGCTCAACGGCTCGCTGCTCAGGGAAGGGTTGGTGGACGAACTGGTCATTTATCTTGCCCCGCACCTCATTGGCGATGCCGCTAGCGGCATGTTTCATCTGCCGGCGCTTGAGACTCTGGCCGGCCGCCGCGAATTGAAAATCCACGATCTGCGCATGATAGGCAGCGATATCCGTGTCATTGCGAGGGAGCCAGACTGATGTTTACCGGAATCATCACCGCGGTGGGAAAAATCGCACGGGCCGACCAAACGCAGGGCGGACTGCGGCTGCGCGTGGACGCCGGCGGCATGCCGCTAGACGATATTGCCGTGGGCGACAGCATAGCCGTGGACGGCGTGTGCCTGACGGTGGTTGCGTGTAATGCGGTGACATTCGATGCGGACGTGTCGCGTGAAACGCTGTCATGCACCGCGGGGTTTAACCCGGGTGCGAGCGTCAACCTGGAAAAAGCGCTGCGCCTGTCGGACCGGCTGGGCGGGCATCTGGTAAGCGGTCACGTCGACGGCGTGGGCGAAGTGCAGCGTTTCGATGCGGTCGGCGACAATCGACTGTTGGCGCTCGCGGCGCCGCCGGCCATCGCCAAATACATTGCGCGCAAAGGCTCGGTAACGGTCAGCGGCGTGAGCCTGACGGTAAACACGGTGGACGGTACCGGGTTCACGATCAACCTGATCCCGCATACGCTGCAGGCGACCAACCTGAGCCAGCTTGCGCCCGGCGCCAAGGTCAATCTCGAGGTGGACGTGCTGGCGCGCTACGCCGAGCGCCTGCGGCAGTTCGACGACGGCGACTGAATCCGCCGCGCAGATTTCAGTGTGCGGGCTGTGGCTCCAGCGCGCGTTCGGCCTGCCAGGCGGTGGCGCGGATAGAGGACCACACCGGGCGTTTGAATTCCTTCTCGAGCATCGGGATGATCATTCGCGTGGGCAGCTGCGAGCAGGCGATGAACATCGCGTCGCAATCGGCCCGCATCGCCTTGCGCGCGCGCTCGGCGATCTGTTCCGGCGTGATCGCCGCCAGTTCCTCGACGGTGCTCGCGCCGAACGTGCTCAGTACGCCCACCTTGATGTCCGCCTGCGCGAGAAACGCCTGCAGCTGCCGGTTGATGTAGTCCGAGTACGGCGTGACCAGCGCGATATTGTGCACGCCCTGGTGTTTCAGCGCCGCGGTCATGGCGCTCGCCGTGGTCAGCACCGGCTTGCCGGTGACCTGAGCCAGTTCGGCGGCGATCGCGGCGTCGCGCGCCGGGCCGGACATGAAGCCGGCGGCCGTGCACCCGTAGATGACCACATTGGTTCCGTCACCGGCGAACGTCTGCGCCAGGGTCATGGCCTGCCCGACATAGGCCGGCAGGTCGGCCGGGGTGAGCAGGCCTTTGCCGCGCGGGATGCGCAGCGTGCTGCAGGTGCTGCCTTGGGGCAGCCACGCCAACAACTCGGACTCCATGGTCGTGTTGTTGGCCGGCACCATCAGCCCTATCCGGTATGCGGCTTGCGTCATCGCCCGCTCCTCAGTCTATGGTGACCCCGGTCATTTTCACCAGCTTTTCGTATTTATCGTAGTCCACGCGGACCCGTTTGGCCATCTCTTCGGGCGTGGTGTACCAGGGATTGAGCAGGGTGTCGTAGAGCCGCTTGCTGATCTCGGGATGCTCGAGGGTTTTGCGGATCTCGGCATTCAGCCGGTCGACGATGGCTTTGGGCGTGCCGGCCGGCGCGAACACCGCGATCCACGGGTTCATTTCATAACCCGGCACGCCGGATTCGGCGACGGTCGGCAGATCGGGGAACTGTTTGACCCGGGCTTCCGAAGGCACGGCAAGCGCCCGCAAGCGGTTGGAGCGCACGTGAGGCAGCGCTGTCGATGCCGACACGATCAGCATCTGCGTTTCTCCCGACACCAGCGCGGTGGTGGCCGGCGCCGCACCCTTGTACGGCACGTGGACCAGTTTGGTGTTCGTCATCTGCGTGAGCAGCGCGGTGGCAAGATGGGGAAAGCTCGCGTTGCCCGCCGACGAATAAAGGATCTGGTCGGGGCGCGATCTGGCGAGTGCCAGCAGCTGTTTCACTGACTTCACGGGCAGCGAGGGATGCACGACCAGTATGCCCAGTTGCGCCGAGAGCAGGCTCACGCCGGTGAAGTCCTTGAGCGTGTCGTACGGCAGTTTGCGGTAAAGATGCGCGTTGGCCAGGTGCGAGGTGGTGTGCACCATGAGGGTATAGCCGTCGGGCGCTGCCCTGGCGACGGCCTCGGCGCCGATTGAGCCCGCTGCGCCGCCGCGGTTCTCGACGACGAATTGCTGGCCCATGGACGCTGACATGTGCTGGAACACGATGCGGCCAACGATATCGGTCGAACCGCCGGCAGGCCAGGGGATCATCAGCCGCACCGGTTTCGTTGGATATGCCTGGGCCAACGCGGCGGGTGGCGCCAGCGTAAAGGCGAATGCGGCGAGAAAGGCAAAGCGCAGAATGGTGCGCATGATATTGCTCCTGGTAAATTCGACGTTCGTTCTGTTCAAGGCTTGCCGAAGCCGAACAGCTTTTCCGGATTCTCGACCAGCACCTTGCGGCGCAATGTTTCCTCGGGCAGCCACTCGCCGAGCAGGTTGAACAACTGTACGCTGCCCACCTTGTCGGCAAAGGACAGGTGAGGATAATCGGAGCCCCAGATCAGACGGTCGGGCGCGACTTTCGCCACGGCACGCACCAGCGGCGCGGCATCGGCGAAATCGGGGGCGGTTGCGAAACGGTAGGGCGCGGTGAGTTTGGGCCAGCAGTGTCCGCCTTCGAGCAGTTTCAGCAGGTCGCGGAATCCCGGCTGGTCGACGCCATCCTTCGCCAGGAACATGCCGATGTGACAGAGAATGAAATCGATGTCGAGCTTGCGCATGGTCGGCATCAGCGCGTGGGTAAGCCAGCCCGGACCGAGAAACTCGAGCACCCAGCCCAGACCCTTGAGCCGGCTTTCGAGCTTGGTGATGCGGCCGAGCAGAGCGTTGACGCGGCCCGGGTCGAACGGCGCGACGGGTGAGGTGTTGATGCGCACGCCACGCACACCGAGGGCGTGCAGCGCCTCGATCTCGGCATCGGGCATGTCCTCGTCGATGTCGGCTATGCCCAGGCGGGGCAGCTTCACTCTGGCCATCGCATCCAGCATGCAGCGGTTGTCGGTGCCGTAGGCGCTGGGCTGCACGAAAACGAGCCGTTCCATGCCGAGTTTTTTCGCCAGCGCGAGGTAGTCTTCGAGCGGAGCCAACGGGGGGATGTAGCGCGAGAGCGAGGCGACCGGATACTGGGCCAACGGGCCAAACACGTGAAAATGCGTGTCGCAGGCGCCGGCGGGGGATATGAATGCGGGTTGCAGGTTTTCGTCGTGCATGATCCTGGTCGTTAAGGTAAAGGTGGAGGGGAGAGGGTTTGGTCGTGAGCGCCGCAGGTCCGGGATTGTGGGACATAGGAACGCCCCCGAACTATAATTCAAGTGTGTTAAACGGGCAAACGCGCGCCGGTCTTTTGACGATGGAAACCACCGTCGCACGCATGAAAAAAGCCCGTGCAACGGCCGCCTCGGCGCGTCGTGATCCTGTGCTTTATGCTAAAATGGCATAGCCATAAATCGTCAGAGTATCGGGCGTGAAATCGCGATCAGCCGCGGTTTCGTTTCGTCGCGCAGCCCTCCAAATAAACTATCCCGGGAGAATTTCCATGTTGACTTTCCGCATCGTGATCGCGTCGGTCTTTGCGCTGGCGGCGGCCGTTCCGGCAGCAGCCCAGACTTATCCGACCAAGATTGTGCGCCTCATCGTGCCGCTCGCGCCCGGCGGCAACGTCGACATCACCGCACGCGCCATCGCTCCGGAAATCGCCCAGGTCCTGGGCCAGCAGATGATCGTCGAAAACCGCGCCGGCGCGAGCGGACAGATCGGCGCCGAGTTCGTGGCCAAATCACCGCCTGACGGCTACACGCTGCTGATGGCCTCGAGCAGCCTGATGAGCAACGGTCCCGCGGTCAATCCCAATCTTTCCTACGACATACTCAAGGACTTCGTGCCGGTGGGCCGGGTGTCCGAGGTGCCGCTGGTGATCGTGGTCCACCCGTCGCTTCCGGTGAAAACCACCAAACAGTTCATCGCGCTCGCCAAGGCGCGGCCGGGCGAGCTGACCATGGCTTCGAGCGGGGTGGGCACCACCAGCCACCTGATCGCCGAACTGTTCCACATCTCGTCCGGCATCAAGATGCTGATCGTGCCGTACAAGGGCGCCGGCCCTGCGGTAACCGATCTGCTGGGCGGACATGTCCAGTCGCGCATCGACCAGATCACCTCCTCCATGCAATACATTCAGTCGAACCGCCTGCGCGCCATCGCCGTTACCACGGCGCGCCGCGCCAAGCAGTTGCCCGATCTGCCGACGATCGCCGAATCCGGCATTCCGGGATTCGACGCCAGCACGGTGACCGGGGTGCTCGCTCCGGCAGCAACGCCGCCCGATGTCGTGCAGCGACTGAATGCCGCGCTCATCAAGGCACTCGCCAACCCGGCGCTGGTGGAGCGCCTGTTCGCCCTGGGCGCGGAAGTGCGTCCGAGTTCCAGCGAGGAGTTGGGCAAGTTCATACGCGAAGACCTCGCCAAGTGGAAAAAGGTGGTGGAAAAAGCGGGAATCAAACCCGAATAATCCTGAGCTTGCCTGCGGCGGCCGCCGAATTTGACGTAACGCGGCCCGCCAGGCGCGCAAATTCCGGCCGCGGCACCTCCTGTATCATATGCAATTTCACCGCGGCATCCCGTAGCCCACAGACACGATGGCCATCAGCCCGATTACCGAAATCATCGCCGACATCAAAGCCGGCAAAATGGTCGTTCTCGTTGACGAGGAGGATCGCGAGAACGAAGGCGACCTGCTGATGGCGGCGGAATTTGTCACGCCCGAAGCCGTCAACTTCATGGCGCGCCACGGGCGGGGGTTGATCTGCCTTACCCTCACCGAAGACCGCTGCCGCCAGCTCAATCTGCCGCTGATGGTGTTCAACAACCGCTCGCCGCTGGGTACCAATTTCACATTGTCGATCGAGGCTGCCGAAGGTGTGACCACCGGCATTTCCGCCGCAGACCGCGCCCGCACGGTGCGGGCGGCGATGCGTCCCGATGCCAGTCCGCAGGACATCGTGCAGCCGGGCCATATTTTTCCGCTGATGGCGCAGGATGGCGGTGTGCTGATGCGCGCCGGACATACCGAAGCAGGTTGCGACCTGGCGCGACTGGCGGGTGGGATGCCGGCGGCGGTGATCTGCGAAATCCTCAAGGACGACGGTGAAATGGCGCGCCTGCCGGACCTGGAGGAGTTCGCCGCGCAGCACAAGCTCAGGATCGGGACCATCGCCGACCTGATCCATTACCGCAGCAGCACCGAATCGCTGGTCGAGCGGGTCACGGAGCGCGATATCGAGACCGTGCACGGCCGCTTCCGGCTGTATGCCTATAGCGACAAGCTGGGCAACGCCACCCATCTGGCGCTGGTCAAGGGCAAGCCGCAGCCGGACAAGGAAGTGCTGGTGCGCGTGCACGAACCGCTGTCGGTGATCGACCTGCTGGACACCGGCAGCACCAGTCACTCGTGGAATTTCAACGATGCTCTGGCCACCATCGGCGGCGCCGAGTGCGGCGTCATTGTGCTGCTGCACCGGCTGGAAACCGCGGCTGACCTGCTGGAGCGCGTGCAGCCGCAGCGCGCGGATGCAAAGTCACCGAAGTTTGCGCTTCGCAACTACGGTATCGGCGCGCAGATCCTGAGGGACCTCAAGGTGGGGAAAATGCGGCTGCTGGCCCTGCCGCGCCGCATGCCGAGCATGGCGGGCTTCGATCTCGAAGTGATCGGTTATTTACAGCCAAACAAAAAATAACTAATATTATCATATACTTATGTCAAAATACGACAATATAGAAGAACTGAAGCCCGATCTCGACGGTGCGGGCCTGAAAATCGCCATAGTCATGAGTCGCTTCAACGCCGACATCGGCGAGGGGTTGCTGTCAGCCTGCACCGCCGCGCTCATCGGGCATGGTGCGCGCGAATCCGACCTGCTCATCCTCACCGTGCCCGGCGCGCTGGAAGTGCCACTCGCATTGCAGGAGCTTGCGCACAGCGGCAAATACGATGCGCTGATTGCGCTCGGTGCGGTGGTGCGCGGCGAAACCTACCATTTCGAACTCGTCGCCAACGAGTCGGCGGGCGGCATCACGGCGGTGCAACTCGAAACGGGCGTGCCGATAGCCAACGGCATCCTGACCACCGACGATGACGACCAGGCGCTGGCGCGCATGGCGCAAAAAGGCCGGGATTGCGCATTGGCGGCGATCGAGATGGCCAATTTACTGAAAAGGATCGAATAGACAGGATGAAATCCAGCCGTAGACGTTCGCGCGAATTTGTCCTGCAGGGTCTGTACCAATGGCAGCTGACGCAAACCGACACCAAGACCATTGCGCTTAATCTGGCCGAGGGCAGGGGTTTCGACAAGATCGATAGCGATTATTTTTCCGCACTGCTTGACGGCGCGGTCAAGTATGCTGCGGTGCTGGAGCAGGAACTCACCCCCTGTATCGACCGCAAATTCAGCGCGCTCAGCCCGGTGGAGCGCAGCATACTGCTGCTTGCGGGCTACGAGCTCATGCATCGACCGGAAGTGCCGTACCGGGTGGTGATCAATGAAGCGGTGGAACTGGCCAAGTCCTATGGCGGCACCGACGGTCACAAGTTCGTCAACGGTGTGCTCGACAAGCTGGCCGCCCGCCTGAGGGCGCTGGAAGTCAAGCCGGTCTGAGTGGTGCTCGTATTTTCAGGAGGGAAAGTTGGATTCAAAACTCAAGAAACGAATTTATGCATTTTATTTCGCCGGGGTAGTCAACCTGGTCCTCGGCATGTATGTGCTCGTCGCGGGCGGCTCGATGATGCCGCGTGGCACGGTGCTGCTGCTGGTGTTTTTCTTTTTTGGATTTGCGGCAGTCGATTTTTATTTTCCGAAAATGCTGAAAAAGAAATGGGACGAGCAGCAAAAACAGCTTGAGGTGCAGCAGCGCAAGTCTGCGGAAGTAAAGAGTGAAGAGTGAAGGGAAACACCCTTACTGAATTCGAGTTGATCAAGCGCTACTTCACGCATCCGGCGCCCGGCGCCCGGCTCGGCGTGGGGGATGATGCCGCACTGGTGCGCGCGGCGCGCGGCATGGAGATTGCGGTATCCGCTGACATGCTGGTGTGCGGGACCCATTTTTTTGCCGACGCCGAACCCGGGCAACTGGGCCACAAGGCGCTGGCGGTCAATCTTTCCGACATGGCGGCGATGGGCGCAACCCCGCGCTGGGCGACACTATCGCTGGCGCTGCCCCGGGTCGCGCCGCACTGGCTGCGCGCGTTCTCAGGCGGCTTCATGAAACTCGCACGCAAGCATGGCGTCGATCTGGTGGGTGGTGACACCACCCGCGGCCCGCTCAATATCTGCGTGCAGATCATGGGTGAAGTGCCGGCGGGGCAGGCGCTGCGGCGTGACGGCGCGCGCATCGGCGACGAGGTATGGGTATCGGGCCAGATCGGCGATGCTGCGCTGGCGCTGGTGGCACTCGGTAAACGCATCCGTCTCAAGCCGCTGGAACTCGCGGCAGTGACACGCCGGCTGCACCAGCCCACGCCGCGCGTGGCGTTGGGCGTGGCGCTGCGAAAAATTGCGCACTGCGCGATCGATATTTCCGACGGCCTGTGTGCCGACCTGGGCCATATCTGCGAGCGCTCGGGTGTGGCCGTCACGGTCAATTTTGATCGGCTGCCGATCTCGCCGGTGCTGCGCCGTTACCTGGATCGCCCGGTGGCGCGTGCCGCGCTGCTGGCTGGCGGGGACGATTATGAACTGTGTTTTACAGCGGCGCCGGTGCGTCACCAGGTCATCCTCAACGTAGCGCGTCGTCTCGGTCTTGCGCTGGCCTGCGTCGGCAGCGTGCAGCGCGCGGGTCGGGGAAAACCGCAGCTTACGGTCCTCGCGGGAAATGGCGCGCGGATGGATGTGACAAGCGGCGGATTCGATCATTTTGGCTGAAACCATGCCGACTCCGTCCTGGCGCTTCGTGCTGCGGCATCCGGCGCACACCCTCGCATTCGGCTTTGGCGCCGGGCTGGCACCCGCAGCGCCAGGGACGGCGGGAACGCTGCTGGCATTTCCGCTGTTCTGGCTGCTCCAGCCGTGGCTGTCGCCGATCGGGTTCATGCTGTTGCTCGCGGTCATGTTTGCAGCCGGCATCTGGGCCTGCGACAAAACCGGACGCGCGCTCGGAGTCGCAGATCACGGCGGCATGGTGTGGGATGAAGTCGTCGCGTTCATGCTGGTGCTGTTTTTCACCCCCGACTCTTTGTATTGGCAGGCGTTTGCGTTCCTGCTGTTCCGCCTGTTTGATATATTCAAGCCGCAGCCTATCCGCTACTACGACCGGACCTTCAAGAACGGTTTCGGTGTCATGCTCGATGACCTGGTCGCGGCGTTCTATACGCTGCTGGTGCTGGCGCTGTGGCGGGTTTTCGCCGGATGAGAGGAGATCATGACTGATTCGCAACTGTATGCTCTGGCGGAGCAGGTCGGCCAGGCGCTGAAAGCGCGGGGATTGATGCTCGCCACCGCCGAATCCTGCACCGGCGGCTGGATTGCCGAGGCAGTGACCATGGTGTCCGGCAGCTCCGGCTGGTTCGAACGCGGTTTCATAACCTATACCTATATTTCCAAGCGCGAAATGCTGGGCGTCAGCGATGCCACGCTGGGCAGTCATGGCGCGGTTTCGGAGCAAACGGTGCGGGAGATGGTGCAGGGCGCGCTGGCCCACAGTCATGCGCAAGTCGCCGTGGCGGTGAGCGGCACCGCCGGGCCGGGCGGCGGCACTCTGGACAAGCCGGTGGGCACGGTATGTCTGGCGTGGGCGTTAAAAGATGGCGACCTGCGCTCGGAAACACGACATATGGCGGGCGACCGTGAAGCCGTACGCAGGCAGTCGGTGGAACATGCGCTCAAGGGCGTGTTGCGCCTGCTCGAAGGTGTGGCGAAATAAACCCATCCCGGTCATCCGTATCCCGCGCCCCGCGTTTCATTATGTTAGGCGCTCTAAATGTGCCATAATTTCAAGCTTGCTTGCAGAGGAAAACATGGAAGAAAACAAGAAGATGGATGAAAACAAGAGCAAGGCCCTGGCCGCCGCGCTGTCCCAGATCGAAAAACAGTTCGGCAAGGGTTCTATCATGCGCCTCGGGGAGTCCCCGATTTCGAGAGACATCGATGTGGTGTCCACTGGCTCGCTCGGGCTCGATATCGCGCTCGGCATAGGCGGGTTGCCGCGCGGCCGCGTGGTCGAGATCTACGGTCCGGAATCTTCGGGCAAAACCACGCTGACGCTGTCGGTGATCGCGCAGATGCAGAAACTTGGGGGCACTGCGGCCTTTATCGATGCCGAGAATGCGCTCGACCCGCTGTACGCGGGCAAGCTCGGCGTCAATGTCGAGCAGCTGCTGATTTCGCAGCCCGACAACGGTGAGCAGGCGCTTGAAATCGTCGACATGCTGGTGCGCTCGAGTTCGGTTGACATAGTGGTGATCGACTCGGTCGCGGCGCTGGTGCCCAAGGCCGAAATCGAGGGCGAGATGGGCGAGCCGCAGATGGGGCTGCAGGCGCGGCTGATGTCCCAGGCCTTGCGCAAGCTCACCGCCAACATCAAGCGTTCCAACACGCTGGTGATTTTCATCAACCAGATCCGCATGAAAATCGGCGTAATGTTTGGAAATCCAGAAACCACCACCGGCGGCAACGCGCTCAAGTTCTATGCGTCGGTCAGGCTCGATATCCGTCGTATCGGCGCGATCAAGAAGGGCGACGAGGTGATCGGTTCGGAAACGCGCGTCAAGGTGGTCAAGAACAAAGTGGCGCCGCCGTTCCGTCAGGCTGTATTCGACATCCTCTACGGCACGGGAATTTCACTCGAAGGCGAGATCATCGAGCTCGGTGTTGAGCATAAGATCATAGATAAATCCGGCGCCTGGTATTCCTACGGCAAGGAGCGCATCGGACAGGGTAAGGATAATACGCGCGACTATCTGAAGGATCATCCCGAGATGGCGCGGGAAATCGAGGCCAAAATACGGGCCGCCATAGGCGTAGGCAGTGGAGCAGCAGCAGCCGAAGAAAAAGAGGCCTGAAACCAGCCTGCGCGCGCGGGCGCTGAGGCTGCTGGCACGCCGCGAACATTCGCGGCTGGAACTTCAGCGCAAGCTCGCCTCCCATGCCGAGGATCCGGACGAGGTGACAGACCTGATCGAGGATCTCGTGCGTCGCGGCTGGCTTTCGGAAGAGCGCGTCGTCGAGCAGATCATTCATGCGCGGCGCGACAAATTGGGCAGCCAGCGCATCCAGCGCGAGTTGCTCGAAAAGGGCGTGGACGGGGAACTCGTGGACCGGGCACTGCCCCAGCTCAGGGACGGCGACATGGCGGCGGCGCGGGCGCTATGGCAGCGGAAGTTCGGGAAACCCCCGGCAGACACGGCAGCACGTGCCAAGCAGGTGCGGTTCATGCAAAGCCGCGGGTTTGCGCTGGAGACGGTATTGCGCATCATCAGACAGGGTGGAGATGAAGAATAACTGGACTTGGATAGTGCTCGCGGTGCTGGCGCTGGCCGGCTGCGATTATTTGCCGTTCGGCTACACGCCGGTACGGGACATCGTTGCCGCCCCGGCGAATTTCGAAGGCAAAGAGGTCAAGCTCAGGGGCACGGTCAGGGACGTGACCAAGCTGCCGATGCTGAACGTGAAGACGTACACCCTGCTTGATGATGCAGCGGAGATCACGGTCGCGACGGAAGGCAACCTGCCGGCGGTCAATGACCGCATTGCGCTGAAAGGAACCGTGAAAAGCGTGATGATACTCGGCGGGCAGTCACTGGGGTTGCGGGTCGAGGAAACGAAGCGCCTGCCATGAGGCGGGCGGTGACAGAATATAAGGCGACAGGGGCGGTTCGATGAAAAGCAGTGAGATTCGCAAGAAGTTTCTGGAATACTTTGCCGGCAACGGCCACAGCATAGTCGCATCGAGCCCGCTGGTGCCGGGCAACGACCCGACGCTGCTGTTCACCAATTCCGGCATGGTGCAGTTCAAGGACGTGTTCCTCGGGCAGGAAAAGCGGCCTTATGTGCGGGCGACGACATCGCAGCGTTGCGTGCGCGCCGGCGGCAAGCACAACGATCTCGAGAACGTCGGCTACACCGCGCGCCATCACACCTTCTTCGAAATGCTGGGCAACTTCAGTTTTGGCGACTACTTCAAGCGCGAGGCGATCCAGTACGCGTGGGAACTGCTTACCAAGGTATACGGATTGCCGGCGGAGAAGCTGTGGGTCACGGTCTACCAGACCGATGACGAGGCCTACGATATCTGGGCCGGGGAAATCGGCGTGGCGCCCGGGCGCATCGTGCGCATCGGCGACAAGCCCGGCGGCGGATCGGATAACTTCTGGCAGATGGCCGATACCGGGCCGTGCGGTCCCTGCAGTGAGATTTTCTACGATCACGGCCCGGCTGTGGCGGGCGGCCCGCCCGGTTCCGCGGACGCCGACGGTGATCGTTACATCGAAATCTGGAATCTGGTGTTCATGCAGTTCAACCGCGATGAGAAGGGCGCGCTCAATCCGCTGCCCAAGCCCTCGGTCGACACCGGCATGGGGCTCGAGCGCATCGCCGCCGTGCTGCAGGGCGCGCACTCGAACTACGAGATTGATTTATTTCAGGATCTGATCAAGGCTGCGGCGCGCGAAACCCACAGCAAAGATCTGGCGAGCAACTCGCTCAAGGTGATCGCCGATCATATCCGCGCCTGCTCGTTTTTGATCGTCGATGGCGTCATTCCCGGTAACGAGGGCCGTGGCTACGTGCTTCGGCGCATCATTCGCCGCGCCATCCGCCACGGTTACAAATTGAGCCAGACCGAGCCGTTTTTCCATCGTCTGGTGGAGGATCTGTCGCGGGCAATGGGCGAGGCGTACCCCGAACTCGTCCAGGCCAAGGAACGCATCGCGCAGGTGCTGAAACAGGAGGAGGAGCGCTTCGCGGAAACGCTGGTCAACGGCATGAAAGTGCTGGAAGGCGCTCTCAACCGCGAAGACAAGATGCTCGACGGTGAGACCGTGTTCCAGCTTTATGACACATTCGGTTTTCCGGTCGATCTCACCGCCGACATCGCGCGCGAACGCGACGTGCGCGTCGATTACGCCGGTTTCGAGGCCGCAATGCAGCGCCAGCGCGAGCGTGCGCGCGCCGCGTCGCGGTTTGCGACAACGACGAGTGTTGATTACGCCGGGGCGGCCACAGAATTCCACGGTTACGACACGCTGCAACTCGAGGCCAGGGTGGTGGCGCTGTACCGTGAAGGCGTGCAGACTGAGGAAATCGCAGCGGGTGAAGCCGCCGCGGTGGTTGTGCTCGACCGCACGCCGTTTTATGCCGAGTCGGGCGGGCAGGTCGGCGATTGCGGAGAGCTTGCGGGTGTTCACGGTACTTTCACGGTCGGCGACACCCAGAAAATCCAGGCCGAGGTGTTCGGTCACAAAGGCATGCTGAAAACCGGCAGGCTCAAGGTGGGCGATATTGTGATGGCCGCTGTTGATCCCGTGCCACGAGCTCGCTCGGCATGGAACCATTCGGCCACTCATCTCATGCATGCGGCGCTGCGCAAGGTGCTGGGGCCGCACGTGCAGCAGAAAGGGTCGCTGGTCGATGCCCAGCGCACGCGCTTCGATTTTTCGCACAACGAGCCGGTGAGCGAACCGCAGATCCGCAAGATCGAGGAACTGGTCAACCACGAGATCCGCCGCAACGTCGAAGTTGCCGCGCGCGTCATGAAATACGACGAGGCAATCAAGGCCGGCGCCCTGGCCTTCTTTGGCGACAAGTACGGTGACGAAGTTCGCGTCATCGGTATGGGGGAATTTTCGACCGAGTTGTGCGGCGGCACCCACGTCCGGCGCACCGGAGACATCGGTCTGTTCAAAGTGATATCCGAAACCGGGGTCGCTGCCGGCATCCGTCGCATCGAGGCGGTGACGGCCGAGGGCGCGCTGGCTTACGTGCAGCAGCAGCAGGAAAAGCTCGTCGAAGCCGCCGCTGCGCTCAAGACCTCGCCGCAAGAGATCGGGACCAAAATCACGCAGATCATGGACAATATGCGGCAACTGGAGAAGGAACTCTCACGGCTAAAGTCCAGGCTGGCTTCTTCGCAGGGGGAAGATTTGGTCGCGCAGGCGGTAGATATCAAGGGCATCAAGGTACTGGCCGCCGCGATCGATGGCGCCGACGTAAAAGCATTGCGTGAGGCCATGGACCAGCTCAAGAACAAGTTGAAGACCGCAGCCATCGTGCTGGCCGCGGTCAGCGACGGCAAGGTATCGCTGATTGCCGGTGTGACGCCGGATGCGGTTGCCCGGATCAAAGCCGGTGAACTCGTCAACCATGTCGCACAGCAGGTCGGCGGCAAGGGCGGGGGGCGGCCGGATATGGCACAGGCTGGCGGTACCAATCCCGAACACTTGTCGCAGGCGCTGGCGTCCGTCCACGAATGGGTGCGGCAGCGTTTATAAGAAGTGATATCCGGCCGCGGCACCCGTTCCCGCACTCAGCCGCACTGCGGCACCGAGTCACGGTCGCCCCGGATATGGCGCAGGCTGGCGGTACCAATCCCGAACACTTGTCGCAGGCGCTGGCTTCCGTGCACGAGTGGGTGCGGCAGAAATTATAAGAAGTGATATCCGGCCGCGGCACCCGTTCCCGCACTCAGCCGCACTGCGGCACCGAGTCACGGTCGCCCCGGATATGGCACAGGCTGGCGGTACCAATCCCGAACACTTGTCGCAGGCGCTGGCGTCAGTACGCGAATGGGTGCAGCAGAAATTATAGAAAGTGATATCCGGCCGC
The DNA here is from genome assembly GCA_030683105.1 of Burkholderiales bacterium. Lineage (GTDB taxonomy): Bacteria > Pseudomonadota > Gammaproteobacteria > Burkholderiales > SG8-41 > CAKKQX01. The sequence continues at coordinate 88,748 of JAUXMZ010000048.1, forward strand.
GGTGCCCGTTCCCGCACTCGTCTCGAGCGCGAGTCGACATGAACGGACGACGCCACAATCATGCCGAAATGGCCAAAGACATCTCGCATTTTTTCCTTATCCCGCAACTATGTTCCTCGCGCTAATTTCCTCTGCATTCCACCTTCGACCAGCCGACAATCTTCGCTGTCGCGGTAACCCATCCTGGGAATTCTCGTTCTAACGCTTTGTGCAGCTTCTGCGCCGTCTTCGGGCGGGACGTACCCATCGCGTGTGATCAACTCATACGCCGGCAGCGTCAGGAATTCCGTGTATTCGTCGCGGGTGGTGATTTCCTCGAACAACCGCGCTGCGTCTTCGTACTTTCCAGCACCCCAGCCTTCCGGTCCGAGGAGTTTTCGAACCCGGAGCAACTCCTCGGCAAGCAATTGACGGACCAGGGGTTTGGTCACCTTGCGGCCATCGTCCAGCACGCCTTTGAGACTTCTTATCCATTGCCAGATCTGAGAGCGTGAAATCTCGGCGGTGGCGGCGTCTTCCATCAGGTTGAACACTGGCACGCAACCATTGCCTGCAAGCCACGCGCCGAGATACTGCACGCCAACGCTGATGTTATTGCGCAGGCCCTCTTCGGTGATCGGTTTTTCGGGTTCGAAGTTGAGAAGGTCGCGGGCCGAGACGTTGACGTCGTCCCGCTGTCGGTGGATCTGATTCGACGTCGGCATGTGCTGGTCGAAAATCGCTTTTGCAATGCCGACCAGGCCGGGGTGCGCGACCCACGTCCCGTCACAGCCATCGGTTGCTTCACGCAGCTTGTCCGCACGAACTTTTTCCAGAGCCGCATCGTTGGCGGCGGGATCGTTCTTGATCGGGATTTGAGCCGCCATGCCGCCCATCGCGAACGTTTTGCGCCGGTGGCAGGTTTTGATCAGCAACAAGGCATACGCACGCAGGAACGGGGCCGTCATCGTCACCTGCGCCCGATCGGCAAGACAGAATTCCTCTCGCGCGCGGAACTTTTTGATACAGCTGAAAATGTAATCCCAGCGACCGATGTTGAGACCGGCCGAGTGTTCGCGCAACTCGTAGAGTATTTCGTCCATCTCAAACGCCGCAACCACGGTTTCAATCAGTGCCGTCGCCTTGATTGTCCCCCGCGGCACGCCCAACGCATCCTGCGCCATCACGAAAATGTCGTTCCAGAGCCGGGCTTCGAGATGGTTTTCCATCTTCGGCAGATAATAGTACGGCCCGCTGTTGGCAGCGAGCAGGGCCTTCGCGTTGTGGAAGAAATACAGCGCGAAGTCGAAGATCGCCGCGGACATTGGCATGCCATCGATCTGGATATGGCGCTCGACCAGATGCCAGCCACGGGGCCGCACCAGCAGTGTTGCCGTCGTATCGTTCAGCTTGTAAGACTTTCCTTCCGGACTTTGGTACGAGATGTTGCGGCGCACGGCGTCGCGCAGGTTGATTTGGCCTTCGATAAGGTTAGTCCAGGTCGGCGCGTTGGAATCTTCGAAGTCGGCCATGAAAACGTTGGCGCCGCAATTCAGTGCATTGATCACCATCTTCCGGTCCGTCGGACCCGTAATCTCGACACGGCGATCCTGGAGATCTTCCGGACACGGCGCCACCGTCCAGTTTTCGTTTCGGATGTGCGCGGTATCCGGCAGGAAGTCCGGCAGCTCGCCGGCGTTGAATTCCGCCTGCCGTTGAGCGCGCGACTCAATGAGTTCGCGACGGCGCGGTTCAAATCGGCGCGACAGTTCCGCGAGAAATGCCAGCGCCTGTGGTGTGAGGAAATCGGCATACTGTGGCGTGATCCTGCCGAGTACCTCGACACCGGACGAATATGCGACGTTCTGTTTCATGTGAAGAACTCCCTGGTCGACGGAGAAGGATTTTGAATTGCCCATTTCACGGTTGATGTCCGCACTGGGCTGCGTTCCGCATGATCGGCACTGCTCAGAACGACTCGAGTTCGCGGGTTTCCATTCTGAGGATAAAACGACCGGTGGTAACTCTGCTGTTGTCGCACACCTCACATCCGTGAGGTGGCGGAGAGACGGTTTCTTCCCAGGCGATCGTCCACCAGCATCACGATTTCATGCAACGTGTCGGACTGGAGTCCGCGCAGGCCGGCGATACGCCGGACTAGGCTGTCGACCCGCTCGATGTGCTCGGCGCCGCCAAATAGCGCGCGCGCCGCGGAAGAGGGCTTGCACAGACTCTCGGCGGCCTTGGCGTACTTGTCGAAAGGCACGAGGTCGTCAAACTCCGCGCCCAGACCCGTACAGAGATTCGCAACCCAGTTGTAAATCTCACGGGACTGGCTGACGTTCCCGTGCACCGCTTCTTTGATTGGGATCATGTCGTGCGGCCGGATGCAGCGGTAGTTGCCGGCGATCAACATCGGCCATTTAGCCAGGGGAACAAAAATGGAATCGTGCACCTTGAGTTTCACCGGGATTTCCAACGCGCCATCGAAGCACTCGAACCGAGCGCCCTCGATGTCGGCTTCGAGATTGCGTAGCAGCGCGGTCGGCTCCTCGGCATCGAAGCGCGCTGCCTTGAAATTGGTCGGCAAGCCCACCTGCAGTACGTTCTTGGGCTGATCCGGCGGGCGAAAGGCCTGGGGATCTGGACTTGCCAGCGTGGTCAGCGCGGGGTCGAAGTCTTCCCAGACCCCGGGATTCGTATAACAGTGCTCCAACGCTTCGGTGGCAAGACCAGGAATGCGTCTGAGGTAAGCCAAGGGCGGCATGTTCATGATCGCGAGGCAGGGTTTGCGCGCGCGGGCGACGCGGCCCATTAATTCCCGCACGCCTGGCGAGCCGAGTTGCGCCTCCTGCATGCCAAGTACTATCAGATCGTATTGGTCGGGATCCGCCTCGGCGGGCGTGATCGCGGCAAGTGTGCCGGGAAGTTTCTGCGAAGCAATATCGATCAGCGAGTCCCGACCCCGGATCGGGAAGCGCACCAGGGTGCCTTCACGGTTGATCAGCCGGGCGGTGGGACCCGTGCAGACCAGCGTAACGCGGTGCCCGGCCATCAGCAACTTGGTGCCTAATAAAGAGCCGTAGGAGGCCCCCAGAACGAGAACGCTGTATTTCATGTTAAACCTCCGTTCGACGCAGGATAGTCACGCACTTCTGAATGCATGCGTCAAAGTATAGGCGCAGGAATAACGAAAATTTGACAATAGAAACTTCACAATGTTAATTTCACAAACTGTCATGATGCCGCACACCCGCAAAAGCCACTTCCTCGGCACCAAGCTGCGCACCTTGCGCAAACGCAACCGGCTGACCCTGGAAGAGTTGTCCGCACGCTGTACTCAACTGGATGCGCAGTGCGCGCCATCGGTTTCCTACCTGAGCATGATCGAGAGCGGCAAGCGGATGCCGTCGGAAGACGTACTCAGGCTGCTGTCCTCGTTGTTTCAACGCGACGCGGGCTGGTTTGCAGACGATAGCCGGGACATCGAATCCACTGCCGTCGAGCACCGTGCCGGCGGCGCGGCGGGCGTGCCGCTGGAACCAGCGTTCCTGTTTTCGAAGGAACTGTTGCAGGCGGCGATCCCGGAGTTGCTGACACAAACCGGCACCACCGGGCAGCAGTTCGCGCATTTGCTTATCCGCTCACATCAGGAAATGTCGCGCAATGATTTTCCCGATCTTGAGCGGTTGGCGGAAAATGTCGGCGAGCGCAAGTTTCCGCTCGGCGCCGACGATTTGCTGCGGCTTTGCAAGCACCACGGTCTAGCCATCCGCTGGTTTGACCGCAAGCCGGTGCTCGTGCGTGACAAGGATCGCGAACTGCGTAGCGTAGTGCGTTCATTTTACGAAGCGCCGCGCACCATTTACCTGAATCGCGAGTTGCAGGCGAGTCCGGCGCGTCTCAAATTCGATCTCGCCACGCACCTTGGTCACAAGGTACTGCACGAGGGCGACGGGCTCAAGTCAGCGCATGCGACCGGCGGGGAAATGGGCGGCAGTCCGGAAGGCGGCGCGGGAATTGCCGCCGGCCTGAACGCGCAGGACGTGCTGCACGCGTGGCGCGATTTCGAGTGCAGTTTTTTTGCCGGCGCGCTACTGTGCCCCAAGATTCCGTTCCGTCGCTTTCTTACGCGTGAGTCATACCGGGTCGAAGCCGGAGAAAAAATCGAACTTACTCCGGCGGCCGTGATGCGCCGCATGACGAAAGTGTCGCCTTATCCCTACTGGCATTTTTTCGACGCCTACCCGCCTGGATACCTGCGCGCGGTATATCGCGGCAACGGCATACCGCTGCCTTGGGGCAACATGGCACAAATAACCGATCCCTGTCCGAACTGGGCAGTTTTTCGTATGCTCGATGAGCACCGTGGCGCCGATCGCCGTTCGCAGATTTCGGTGATGCGCTACGGCGGGCAATCCCTGCTCTATTGCTGTCATTCGCGACGCACCAACGACATGGCTGGCAATCCCCATGTGCTGTCGGTCGGCATCGATCTGGTGCCGGCGCTGCGTTCGCACGGCGCCGATGCGGAAAAGATTGTCGCAAGCATCACCGATGAATGCCTGCATCACCATGGCGAAGCAAGAATTCCCAAGGCTGCCGTCGAGGCAATCAGTGGAGCGGTCCGGGTACTGAACATCGCCTGGGTAGAGGACGCGTTGTTGGGGCACGCGCGCGTCATTTGTCCGCGCAGCACGGATTGTCCGCGAACGGGGCATTGCGATGGCGCCGGAGGGTCGCGTGCGCGTGAGATTACCGATGTGCGCAAGGAAATCATCAGCGAAACTAAGCGCAGACGCTGATACGACGGACGAAGTGATTAACAGACCCTAGAACGGCAGCCGTGCGTCAGGTTTGACGGCGAGAATTGCGCGCCGGAACTCTTCCCGGATCCGCAGCAGCGCCGCCTGGTTGTCAGCTTCGAATCGCAATACCACCACCGGCGTGGTGTTGGACGGGCGTGCGAGACCGAAACCGTCGGCATACTCGACACGCACACCATCGATGGTGATCACTTCGCGAGCGGTGTCGAAGCGCGCGTCCCGGCGCAGCCTGTCCATCAATGTGTAGTTTTCGCCTTCGGCAAGTTTGATATGCAGCTCCGGGGTATTGATGCTGTCGGGCAGGTTTTCCAGAACCGCACTCGGGTCGTGCTCGCGGCTCAGGATTTCCAGGAGCCGCGCGCCGGCGTAAAGCGCATCGTCGAAGCCGTACCAGCGTTCCTTGAAAAATACGTGCCCGCTCATTTCGCCGGCGAGCGGCGCGCCGGTCTCCTGCAGTTTTTTCTTGATGAACGAGTGGCCGGTCTTCCACATCAAAGGCTTGCCGCCGTGCTGCCTGATCCAGCCGAACAGATTGCGCGTCGATTTGACGTCGAAAATGATTTCGGCGCCCGGGTTGCGCTGGAGCACATCGGCGGCGAACAGCATCAGCTGGCGGTCGGGATAAATGATCTTGCCGCCGCGCGTCACCACGCCGAGGCGGTCGCCGTCGCCGTCAAACGCGAACCCGAGGTCGCCGCCGGATTTGAGCGCATTGATGAGATCGGCGAGATTTTCGGGATGAGAAGGATCCGGATGGTGATTGGGGAAGCTGCCATCGACTTCGCAAAAAAGCTCGCGCACCTCGCAACCCAACCGGCGGTAGAGTTCGGGCGCCGTCGCGCCGGCCACGCCGTTGCCGCAGTCAACCACGAGGCTGAGCGGCCGCCTGAGCGTGATGTCGCCGGTGACTCGTTGCAGGTAGTGTTCGCGGATGTCGAACTCGCGGTATGAGCCGGCACCATGCGCCAGATCGCCGGACTCGATGCGCGTGCGCAGCGCCTGTATGCTTTCGCCAGCGAGCGATTCGCCGCCGAGCATGATTTTGAGGCCGTTGTATTCAGGCGGATTGTGCGAGCCGGTCACCATTACGCCGGAGTGCGTCTGCAGGTGGTGGGTGGCGAAGTACAGCATGGGTGTCGCCACTTGTCCGACATCGACGACGTCGATGCCGCTTTGACGGATGCCGTTGGCGAGCGCAACTGACAGCTCCGGCCCGGAATGCCTGCCGTCGCGGCCGACGGCGATCGCCTTTTGTTTTCTGGCGCGCGCCTCGGAACCGATCGCGTGGCCGATGCGTTCAGCAATTTGCGGCGTCAGCGTGCGGCCGACGATGCCGCGAATGTCATAAGCCTTAAAAATTTCCGGTGGTATCGCATTCATCATGGTAGGAGAAGTGTCGGGATCTCGATATATCGTATTGTAGTCAATATACCCGGAAATTTTTAGTGAAGATCAATAAAATCACTAGCAGCCTGACGGACTTGGCCCAATTCACCGGAACGGGTAGTGTTCGTCGTTTTGTCTCGTGCGTCGAAGAATTCCAGTATGCGCTGCGGCAGCCAGCCGAGGTTGCCGGGAAAAGGTCCGCTCATGAAACCGACGTGGCCCCCGTTCTCCGGTTGTTCGAGAAGAACCTGGGGGGAAACTTCATGCGGCGCGGGAAGCGCGCCGCATGGCAGAAACGGATCATTACAGGCATTGACGAGCAGCGTCGGCACGGTGATATCTCGCAGCAGCGGCTTGCTGCTGGCGCGCGTCCAGTAATCGTCGGTATCTAGGTAGCCATGCAGCGGCGCGGTCACCACATTGTCGAATTCGCGCAGCGTGCATGCCGCGCGCAGGCGCGCGGCATTGTACAGGCCGGGATGGTGTGAGAGCTTGGCGAGCGCCTTTTTCTTCATGGTCACCAGGAAATGACGCGCGTAAACGAGGTTGAGCCCATGGTCGAGGGCGTTACCTGCCGCCATCAGGTTAACCGGCGCCGACACGGCAGTGGCCCGATCGACCAATTCACGTGCGGAGGCGCCGGTTTCGCCGAGCCATTTAAGCAGCGCATTGCCGCCCAACGAGACGCCTACCGCGTGTAGCGGCGCATGCGGACACAATCGCTTCAGCCTGCGCAGTATCCAGTCTATCTCAGTGCTGTCACCTGAGTGATAGGCACGGGGCAGCCGGTTCATTTCACCGCTGCAGCCGCGGAAGTGGACCACGACGCCGCGCCAGCCGCGCGCACGGACGGCGTGCATCAGCGCGAGCGCGTAATGACTGCGCGAACTGCCTTCGAGCCCGTGGAACAGAACAACCAATGGCGCCGTCGCCGGCTCCCGAATCCCGGGAATAGGGCTTTCATTGCGCGGCGTATGTTGGATTCCTTCACCCCAATCAGTTAAGTCAGACCGGAGCGATGGTGGCGCCGGTTTGACTGCCCAGTCGAGATCGATGAAGTCACCGTCGGGCGTGTCCCAGCGCTCGCGCCGGTAGGTGACGCGCGGTCGCGGCGCGCCGAGCGCGGCGTATAGGGTCTGGGCATGGCCGCCGGGCAGCCAGATAGGGGCGATGTAGTTCATCTGGTAAGCGGTAAGTGGGTAGTTCGTAAGCCGTAAGCGGGCAAGTCTCAGCGTTCGTCGAACGCTTTTTTGACGTTAACGTGACCGAGTCTCAGCGTTCGTCGAACAGTCATAGCGTGCCTTGGAAGGGTTTATGTTCATGTCGGTATGGGAGTTCATGGAGCAGGGGCTGGTCT
>JAUXMZ010000052.1 GCA_030683105.1 Burkholderiales bacterium
CACCAAGCGCACCATCTCTCGACGTCTTTTCTCAATGCGCGATTTTTAGCCATGGCGATACCTTATAAAAAGCAAAAACCTTACTGTAAGTGTTCTGCGATCGCTGAGACACGAGTGTTCTGCGATCGCTGAGACTTACCCAGTGAGCAGTGAGCAGTGAGCAGTGAGCAGTGAGCAGTGAGCAGTGAGCAGTGAGCAGTGAGCAGTTACGATTCACGATTCACGATCCACGATCCACGATTCACGATTCACGATTCACGATTCACGATTCATGATTCACGATTCACGATTCACGATTCACGGCTTACCCGCATCACTAGATCAATCGCGGTTGCTCGAGGTCAGTCAGATCTGGCGCAACGCTGGGTGGCCTGCGGCGCAACAAAGACATGTCGCCCTCGGATACAATCGAACGGGCATGGCTGATGTTTTTCTCGACCTCGTCGAAATACAGATTCTGTCCCCCGAAGTGCTTGTCGATGTAATTGTAGTAGCCGCCCAGGTCATGATCGAGCCTGCGGGTTGCGCCGCTATAGAAGCGCGGCGTTTTGAAAATCAGGTCGGCTGCCGACGAAAACACGACCTCCTCACTGCCGTCCTCCCTGGGTTTTCGCGCAATGCCGCCGAGCACGAATTCAGGATACAAACGGTCGTAGCATTTTTCCAGATAGCAGCGATCGGCCATCTGCGCCAGGATATCGGCGCTGCCCAGCAGACTGCCCATGAGGCGGAACTCAGGCGGCACACGGATGCGATCGGCCGGGATCTCGTAGCCGGTAAAATGCAGGGTCCGGCCTGCAGCCTGCGCCTCGTCCGCCATGCCGATCCTGGTCAGATAATCCTCGAGGTAACGGGCGCCACGGGAGACGTGAATGGCGGTGTACTCTGCACCGTTGAGATGCTTGGTGTCCTTGCGATGCCGGATATAGCCGCAATCGTGGTAAAGCGCGGAGATAACTCCGATCCGGAACAGGCGTTCGGTCATGATGCCGGCATCGGTTGCCCGCACACAACCATCCATCAGGCGCGCCATTGCCAGAGTCACGTCCATAACGTGCTGTATGTCATGGTAGCTCGTATCACATTCATGATATCCAGGATGTTCGCCCCGGTACAGCAGGCTCAGGTCATCGAAAGCCTGCGCGAGGTTATCGGCCGCGTCTTTCTGGTACAGATCCTGATAGATGCGGCAAACCTCCGCGGCAACCTGCTGGCTGTCGGTCATGTTGATACTGTTGGTGACATCGTACTCGTTACGCCTGTATTGTGCGGTAGCCAAGGGTGGAATCCATGGTTTTTCCAGGTGAATTATTATTACACTACAATGTTCCGGTTATGCAATATAGTACAGGCTGCATGGAGGATGCCGTAGCCGGGGGCAGCAGCAATGTTGCATAGCGGCAAAAAAATCCAGGGCGGCGGGTCTCGGATAAGATTCCGCTGGTTACTGAACGACCTAGTTCTTGCTTTGAACCCAATTACCAAAAAATAATCTGGTCGATGGCTCTTAACACTGTCTATACCAAGACCGCCAAAGGCGTGCTTGATGTCAAAAACAAAGCGCTCAGGCTTACGCGCGAGCTGGGCCTGTTGTTTCTTGCCATCGACGGGAAATCCACGTTTGCCAACCTTGCTCTCAAGACGGGGATAGCAGAGAACAAGCTCAAGGAAGCCCTCGACAAAATGGTCGCGGACGGCCATATCAAAGCCATAGAGTCTGCTTCAACAACGGCTGCCGTGGCCGCCATGCCCGCCGCAGACACTGAGGATCTGGATTTCACCTCGCCGGCGACTGTAGCCAAGCTCAATGCAGAAGCCGAAACCCGGGTGAAAACAGAGGCCCAGGCCAAAGCACGCGCGCAAGAGGCGGCGCGCGCAGCAACGGAGGCCAAGGCCAGGCAGGAAACGGAAGCGCGGGCGCGCGCCATGGCAGAAGCCAAGATGAAGGCAGAAGCCCAGGCCAAGGCCAAGGCCGAAGCGGAAGCGAAGGCCGCCAACGATGCCCGCGCCAAAGCGGAACAGGAAGCCTTGGTTGCGGCTAATGCCCAAGCGAAGGCCGCTGCTGAGGCGCGCGTACGCGCCGCCATGGAAGCCAAGACCAAAGCCGAGGCCGAAGCCCGACTGCGTGCAACCGCTGAAGCGCTGGCCAAGCAGGAGGCTGAGGCCAAAACAGTCGGTGAAGCCAGGGCCCGGGAAGAATCCGAGGCGAGGGCACGCGCCGAAACTGAAGCAAGAGCGCATGCCGAAGCCGAAACCCGGGCGCGGTCAACGCTCGAGGCACAGATTAAAGCCATGGCCGAAGCTTTGGCGCAGGCTGAGGCGCGGGCCAAGCAGGAAGCTGAAGCACGGGTCAGGATGGAGACCGAAATCAAGGCGCGTGCCGAGGCCGAAGCCCGGGCGCGGGCCGAAGCGGAAGCGCGCGCCGCCGCGGCTGAAGCAGCCGTGTCGCAGGCGCAGGCCATGGCCGAGGCCGCCGCCAACGCCAAAGCCGAGGTCAGAGCAAAAGAATCAGCACAGGGCAAAGGTGATCCCGAAATCATGGCGCGCATGGAAGAAGCCATGAAGGCGCTGGAGGAGGCCAAAGCCAGGGTGCGGGAAGAAGCCAAGGGCAGGGAAAACGCCGAGGCCCGGGCTCGTGAAGAGGCCGCTGCGCGCAAGCACGCGGAAACCGAAAGCAAGACCCGAGCAGAGACTGAGCACAAGAAGAGCGAGGAAGCCGAAGCCCGCGCCAAGGCACAGATCCGCGAATTGCGGGAACAATCGCGCAAGGCGCGCGAGGAAGCTGAAGCTAACGCCGATGCCGAACGCAAGGCGCGCGAGCAGGCAGAGGCTAACGCCGATGCCGAACGAAAATCCCGCGATGAGGCGATACGCAAGGCGCGCGAGGATGTCGAACGCAAGGCGCGCGCCGAAGTCGATGCCATGATAGCGGCAGAACGAACAGCGCGCGAAGCAGCCGAGCAGAAAGCCAAGCAGGAGCTTTCCACTAAAATAAAGGCTGAAAGAAAGGCCCGTGAAGAAGCCGAGCGCCAGACCGAGATCGCACACAAAGCACGGGCAGAAGCCGAAAAAAAGGCGCGGGAAGCCACAGGCAGCGACAGCGAGGCCGCGAACAAGGCGCGCGCAGAAGCCGAAGCGTCAGCCAGGAAGGCAGAGGCCGCGCTCGCGAAGGCTCTTGCGACAGCCGATACCGAGCGCAAGGCACGTGCCGAAGCGGAGAAACGCGCCAAGACTGAAGCCGTGGCACGCATCATGCAGGAGAAGGAACTGCGGGAGAAAGCTGACAGTGAAGTAAATCAGCGCGTTGCTGCTGAACTCAAGGCACGCGAACTCGCCGAACGCAAAGAGGACGCCCGCTACCGCCTGGAAGCCACGGAACGCGCCCGGGCAGCCGCTGAAAATCAAAAGACGCAGCTTGAGGAAGAATCGCACTCTGCAGCGCAGTCATCCCTCCCCCGAAAGCCAACCCACTGGGCGAGAAACGCGGCAATCGGAACGGTGGTGCTGATCGCCTCGGCGGTGGGCCTGCTGCAATTCGTGCCGCTTACAGGTCAGATTGTCAGCGTGCAGCAGATCATGGCGCAGCGCCTGCAGCAACCTGTCACCATTTCCGACATGCGTTATGCGCTGTTTCCCACGCCTCACCTTAAGCTCGAGCGGGTCGGCATAGGCAAGCTGCAGGAAATCAAGATCGGCTCAATTGTTGCCAACGTGTGGCCGACCACACTGCTTGCAGAGCAGAAGGACATCGACAGCATCGAGGTCAATTCGGTGGACATGGACCAGAATGCGCTCTCCATGTTCCCGGGTTGGATCAAGCCTGTAACCGGAGCAAATAATCTGCGCGTGGGCAAGGTCATCATCACCGCAGTGCGGTTGGCCGCAAAATCGCTGGAAGTTCCTGTATTCAACGCCGATATCACGCTGGAACGCAACGGCACACTCAAAAAAGCGCTGATATCCGACGGCAAACTCCGGATGGACCTCGCGCCCAGCGATCAGGGCTGGCGCATTAACGCCACTGCGAGTAACTGGCGCCTGCCGTTTGGTCCACAGATCGAATTCGACAACCTTACTTTGACCGCGTTCATTGACGGGCAGAAGGCCGACATCAAAGGCATCGAGGGACATTTCGGCCGCGGCACGATCACAGGTTCGGCCAGCGCCAGTTGGGACGCCGATATCCGGATGTCGGGTGATATCAGTCTTTCCAATGGCGATCTTGGCAAATACCTGGGGGTATTCACCCGGGATTTCGCAGCAACCGGGACGCTTAACCTGACCGCCACCTACGATTTACAAGCCGCCAGCCTCACTGCGCTGTTCAATCAGCCGCGGGTCGAGGTAAATTTCAACGCCGAGAAAGGCACGCTCAACAATGTCGACCTCGTACGCAGCATACAGACGCCTTCACGCGACGGCACGCGCGGCGGCAAGACCTCGTTCAACGATCTGGCGGGCTCGCTGCAGGTGCAGGGAAAGAGATATGCTTACCGCGAGTTACAACTCACTTCGGGGCCCATGAGCGCCACCGGCAGCATCGACGTCGCGGCGGACGGCGAACTCTCGGGCCGCATCAATGCCGAACTTGGCACCAAATCGGTGATCGTTGCGCGCGGCAGCCTCAACGTTTCGGGCAACGTCAAAAGCCCGCTGCTCAAGCCCTGAGTCGACTTAGCCGCCAAGACCGGCAAGAAAAATACAAAATTGAATCGGCTGGCGGAGCACATCGCACGGTGGCAGGAAAGCGGCAGGTTGCGCCCTACATATCCATCGCGACAACGCCAGACCCAGCGGGATTCGTCTTGCCTGACTTTTAGGTTCTTGTTACAGATTTTCCTTGGCGTGCTTGGCGTGCTTGGCGGCTGATATTTCAGTTGCTCATGGTGCGCAGCGCCGCAATCCGTTCTTCGAGCGGCGGATGCGACATGAACAGGTATTTCAGGCCGTGCGCCACTCCCCCTGAAATCCCGAACGCTGCCATCTGGTCGGGCAGATGAGACTCATGATTCAGCTTCAGACGCTCTAACGCGGCGACCATCTTGCCGCGTCCGGCCAGCCGGGCCCCGCCCGCATCGGCGCGAAACTCGCGCTGCCGGCTGAACCACATCACGATTACGCTGGCGAGTATACCCAGCACCAATTGCGCGATGATGGTGGTGATGAAAAACGCCGGGCCGTGCCCGCGCTCGACCTTGAATACCATCCGGTCCACCAGAAAGCCGATGACCCGCGACAGAAAGATCACGAAGGTATTTACGACACCTTGTATCAGCGCCAGCGTCACCATATCGCCATTCGCGACGTGGCTGACCTCGTGTCCTAAAACGGCTTCGGCCTCTTCCTGTGTCATGTTGTTGAGCAGCCCGGTGCTGACCGCAACCAGTGCGCTGTTGCGGTTCCAGCCCGTGGCGAAGGCATTAATCTCGGGCGAATCAAAGACCGCCACCTCGGGCATGCCGATGCCGGCCAGCTGTGACTGACGCTTGACCGTGTCGATGAGCCAGCGCTCGGTCATATTGGAGGGCACTTCAATCACCTGGGCGCCGGTCATCCGCTTGGCGCTCCATTTGGAAATCGCCAGCGAAATCAGCGAGCCGCCGAATCCCAGCACCGCCGACAGCACCAGCAGGGAATTGAAATCGATACCGACGCCCTGCTCATCGAGCATGCGGTCGACACCCAGCAGGCGCAGCGTGACGCTGAGCACGAAAACGATCGCGAGGTTGGTGACGATAAAAAGAAAAATCCGTTTCATATGAATCTCATGCCTCCAGTGATGTACGCGACGGGTTAGATGGGGGCACCCGCCGCAAGTTCAATAGCGCCACCGTCCTCCGGAAATCATTTATATTCATTTGATTTAATTACATAATTCAATTCAACGTCAGGCTGCGCATTCTACCCCATCATTCCCGCCACGGGCACCCGATCAAACCGCAGAGCTTAGGAGACCTGTTAACCATCCGCTGCGGTTCACGCAAAGGCTGTATTTCCTGGATGCAGACTGCCGGCCAGTGACCGAACAACCCGCTGTTGTTTGACCCGTCTTTGCACCTTCCCCGCAAGCCATCGGCCAACACCCGCGCACCAATTCTTTCCCGGAAAATACGCTGCAGCATGTTGAAATTAATGGGATTTGCTTGCCATTGTCACCTCGACTAGGCACACTTGAGGGGTTTACGCATACCGTTAGCAGCCACTGTCGAGACGCAAGGAACCACAGATGTCCCGCAATCTCGTTTACGACCCCCACCTCTCGGCCGAAGAATTGCGAGGTTTTTCGCGGACGGTGGCCGAAATCGAATGGCTGTTGCTGATCCTGGTGCTGCTTTATCAGGCCGTGCTGGCCCCCGAAGGGGAAACCGCCTCCGCTCTCGGCATGGCGATGTTCTTTTTCGCCGCGTTCATCCTCATTTTTCACTACGTCAATTTTTATCGCAAAGAGACCTACTGGAAGCTTGCGATAGAAACCTGGGTGATGATCGTTTTCATCACTTGGGCGTTGATGTATACGGGACGGCTGGAAAGTCCGCTGCTCAATCTCTATCTGCTGGTCATCATCACCAGCGCGCTGACGCTGGGGAAGATCTCGACGCTGCTGCAGATGTTATTGATCGCAGCGTGCTATGTCTGGCTTGGACATTACGAGCGCATCGGATCGCTCCCCCTCACTCCGTTTCTGGCCACGCTGGCCACGCAACTCGCGCCGCTGGTCCTGGTCGCCTATATCACAACCATGCTTTCGGCCGACATCCGCCGCGCGCTGATACAGATCAAACTGCTGTCGGAAATTGACGATCTTACCGGCGCGCTCAATATGCGCGCATTCAACATGGTCTCTGAACGCGTTTTCAGGCAGTCCACGCGCTACTCACATCCATTCAGCGTGCTGATGATCGATTCCGACAGCCTGAAATTAATCAACGATGCTCACGGCCACGAAGCCGGCAACCGCCTGCTGAAAATGATTACGCAGAGCATTCAGGGCCATCTGCGGGATTCCGACTACGTCGCGCGTTACGGCGGCGACGAGTTCGTCGTGCTGCTGCCCGAAACGACCTGCAGCGGCGCCACCGGGGTCGCCACCCGGATACGCCAGCAGATTGAATCCGCGGCACTCGCAACGCGCACGGAACCGGTGCACACGACCGTCAGCATCGGCATCGCCTGCTATCCTGACCATGGCAGCAATCTCGATATCATCTTGGAAAAAGCCGACCTCGCGATGTACACGAGCAAAACCAGCGGCAAGAACCGCACTACCGTTTACAGCGGGAACTAGACGGCACCGCGGCGGCGTCAGGACCTGTCCGAGCGGCCCGGCCGGAAATAATCGAGGTTGTCGTAGTAGGGCTCATGCTCATTTCCCGGGTACCAGCCCGGCATCCCGAGTATAGGCAGCGGCGCAAGTTCACGCGTCGTTTCCAGGGCGCCCGTATCGAGCAAACGCTGCTCCAGCATGGCGTCAAGCCGCTCAAGCTGAACGGCCATCGGCGCAGTAAAAAAATCCTTCCCGACCTGAAACAACAGGCCACGTCCGGTCATTCCCGTGTATGGTTGCAGCGCTTTTTCATACAACGCATGGCCGAACAGATAACAGCGCATTGCGGATTCAACATGGGCACGGTGGTGCCAGAACAACTCCTTCCACTTGAATTCGCGCAGCGCCTGAAGCAGTCCGCCATCGCTCGCCACGACGATCACCCCGCCTTCATCGAACAGGGTCAACGCGTCCTGGAGCGGCCCGCGGTCAGACTCCCCATCGGCATACTGCTGCCTGAGCGCCCGGTAGTGCCGCTCGTTGAGCGCCGCCTTGGCACGCGGAAACGTCAGCCATACCAGCGCATTGAACAGGTCATGCCAGTTCCCTGCGCGGATCTGCACTTCGCCCTTGAGATAGATGCGCGCTTCGTACTTATCCTCGAAAGCCGCCGCTTTGACTGACTGCGCCACGAAACGCAGCGGCGCGCCGCCGTGTGTCAATACCCTGGTCTCGCGCGCATCCGCCAGGCGCTGCAAGTCATCCAGCGTGGGCCACTGCTGGGACCGTAGCGCCGCCCCGATCGGGCGCAGCGGCTCGAACATCGGCGAGCGCACCAGAAAATCGGAAGTCCACTGGTCCATTAAGGTAAACTGACGGCTTTTTTCGACAACGAATTATGGCAGAAAGAATCGACTGCGCCGTGATCGGCGCCGGCGTCATCGGACTCGCCATCGCGCGCAGGCTTGCGATGTCCGGACGCGAAGTGGTGATCCTCGAAACAGAGGACGCATTCGGCACCCACACCAGCGCGCGTAATTCCGAGGTCATCCACGGCGGCATCTATTACGCGACGGGGTCGCTCAAGGCGCGGCTGTGTGTGGCCGGAAAACAAACGCTGTATCAATACTGCGCCGCGCACAATGTCAATCACCAGCGCATCGGCAAGGTGATCGTCGCCACTGATGAGACGCAGCTAGCGGGACTGAAAAAATATCAACAACAGGGCGAGATCAACGGCCTCGACGACCTGAAGTGGCTGGCCCGCGATGAACTGGCGGCGCTCGAGCCCGAAGTGCTCGGGGTGGCCGGCGTGCTGTCGCCTTCGACCGGCATCATCGACAGCCACGGCCTGATGCTCGCCTATCTCGGCGATGCGCAACTGCATGGCGCCTCGCTCGCGCTCAAGAGCCCGGTCGAATCCGGCAGGCTCACCGGCGACGGCATAGCGCTCAACGTCGGCGGCGACGAGTCCATGACCATCGTCTGCAACACCGTGGTCAATTCGGCCGGCCTCCACGCACAGGCGCTCGCGCGCAAGATCGCGGGCCTTCCTCCGGAAACGATACCGCCGACCTACTACGCCATCGGCCACTACTACACGCTGACCGGCGCCACCCCGTTCCGGCATCTGATCTACCCGGTGGCGGGGCGCAACTGGCTCGGCGTGCATGTGACGCTCGATCTCGGCGGCCGCTGCAAGTTCGGCCCCGACTTTGCGTGGATAGCCGACATCGACTACACCTTCGATACCCACCGCGAGGCCGCGTTCTACGAAGCGATCCGCCGCTACTATCCGGGGTTGCAGGACGGGCAACTCCAGCCCGGCTACACCGGCATCCGCCCCAAGATCCACAGCCCGGGCACCGAAGCCCCTGACTTCATGATCCAGGGCCCGCAGGACCACGGCGTCAAAGGACTGGTGAACCTCTACGGCATGGAGTCGCCTGGCCTCACCTCCTCGCTCGCAATCGCCGACTACGTGTACGATCTGCTCGCTGACTAGCGACAAAGGCTAATCGGTAGCCCGGATGCAGCCACAGGTGGAATCCGGGGCAGAGGCCGAAAAACTGGCCAGCGGCGTGAGGCGCTGCTTCGCCTAACAGCGAGGCTCAGTTCGCAATGCACATTCATTTCAAATTCATTTTTTGCCGGGGGCAGCCCGGCGGCTGGTCACTTTCTCTTGCGCGGCCAAGCGAAAGTAACCAAAGAGAAGGCCGCCCAGGTTCGCCGCTCCTGACATTTCATCTATCGTCAGGAGTTCCCTGCGCTGCTCGACCAGGCCCGGCAGGCTGCGCTCCTCGCGCACCGGTAACGGGAATCATAAGTACTGGGGCGGGCACTCTTTGCGGGATATCTTACGTAGTCACAGCTCGCGCAGTGCTCGCCCGAAACCCCGGGCCCGGTCTGCGACTGCTCGGCGGCTCGCATGGGTCCGACAATCAACGTTGCAGCTAGGGAAGATATGGGCGCAGCAAATTATCTTCAAGGCGAGCTATGGCGGTTATCTGATCCATTGCGACACTAATAACACTGCCACCACCGGTCCAAAGCGTTTGCTCAGTACCAGCCTGCGGTGTTTGCAGAGGGTTTTTATCAGGGTGATAAAATCGGACATCTGTCGATCACGTCCTTTATTTTGACTGTCTTGTTTACTCCATGCGCTAGATGTCTAAATATTACGTTTCTGTCTTTCATAAGTTATGCGCCATGACCATGAAAAGCCGGCTTTAGCCCGAGGTATTTAACGAAGGGGTCGAAGTCCCGGTCGGAATACAGCAAGGGAATTCCGCGCTCGATGCAAAACGTAGCGATAATCGTATCCGCAGTCTTCCGAACCGTGACGCCTCTTTTACGAAGGGCTCGATAATTATCGGCAGTCTTAAGGGCTAAAGGCGCCCCAAGGAGGTCGTAGACGGTTAAGCTCGTCATTAACTCCTTCGCAGCCGCATAGTCGGCATCGCTGCGAAACCCCTGGAGCACCTCGGCAAGTATCAAGTCGCCAATGGCTACCGGTTCCGTCCCGAGGAGCGTGTCGAGGCAGTCGGTTTCGTCCGTAATGCGGCCGTTGAAATAGTCCACCCATACACTGGAATCAACCAGGATCATCAGTCGATCCGCATACGGTCCAGATCATCCCGCCATTTGAGCTTGCCGCGAAATCCCTTAAGCGCCTCTTGCCTCTTGAGCTGAATCAACGCCTTGAGGCCCAACTCGACAGCCTCGCGCTTCGTTCGGACCCCTGTCGCCTTGATCGCGTCAGCCATAAGTTTTTCGTCAATGACGATATTGGTTCGCATCGGGAAACCTAATGTGTATATTTGTCTGTTATTATACACATTTCCGCCCCCATGGATTTTAGGAGTTTGTCGGGGCTAAGTCCGACAAACTCCTAGAGCACCGAGCAGCCGCAGCTAAGCGACCACAGTCCCGCAGCCCCCAGTATCGGGGGTGTGTGCTCGTGCGCCACCGGAGCAAGCGGCCCGTGCCAGACCTGCTTGCGGCCCGCAGGCGCCCAATCCGGACTCACCGGCAACGGCGGCGGCGCGAACGGAGCATAGGCGCCAGAGGCGTGCACCACCTTACCCCCCACCAGGGTCAGCACTGATTCCAGGCTCTTGATCGACTCTTCGGGCACACTAAAGTAATCCGCCGAGAGGATCGCCAGGTCGGCCCACTTGCCCGGCTCCAGCATCCCCTTAGCGCCCTCTTCCCGCGTGACCCATGCCCCACCCTGAGTCCACAACCGCAGCGCTTCGGTACGGTCGAGCACGTTGCGGTCGGCGGAGAGTTTGCGGCCGCCGACGGTGCGGCCGGTGGCCAGCCAGTAAATCGACAGCCACGGATTGTGGCTGTTCGCGCGGTTGCCATCCGTGCCCGCGGCCAGCGGGATCCCCAACTCGCGGATGCGCGCGATCGGCGGCGCATCGAGCGCCGCCTGCTCGCCGAATTTTCGCACGAACGCCTCGCCGCCGATGTTGATGCGGTTCTGAATGCCTATGCTGCCGCCGAGCCGCGCCAGCCGCTCGAGGTTCTGCGGACTGATCATCTCGCAATGCTCGAGACCCCAGCGCAAATTGGTGAGCTGCACATCCTTGCTCACCTGCTCGACCACGTTAAGCACCGCGGCCGACGATGAGTCGTAAACGGTATGCAGACGGAAGGGCCAGCCGTTGGCCGTGACGAACTTCATCACATCGGCGAGCTGCCCTTCGGTAGGCGGCGCGAAGCCCTTGAAATCGTATCCGAAGTTGGCGATGTCCGCCGCGGCCCATACCAGGTATTCGCCGCCGCCGACCATGCGCAGATAGCTGCTGCCGTCGCCGGGCTTCACCATTTTCGCCCACGCCTCGTACTCGGAGAGTTCCTTGCCACGGCTCTGCCCCATCAGCCAGTAGCCGACGCGCAGCGTGAGTTCCCCGCGCCGCTCGAGGTCGAGGATGATCTGATAATCCTTGGGATAGAACTGTCCCGACCCGCCGTGATCCACGACGCTGGTCAGCCCGAGCCGGTTGCACTCGCGCATGAAGTGGCGGGTCGAGAGCGCCTGCTGTTCGGGAGAAAGCGCCGGAATGCGTTGCACCACGGACACCAGCCCGGCCAGCGTCGTGCGGGCGGTGACCACGCCGGTTGGATTGCCGCCCGCATCGCGCTCGATAATGCCGCCCAGGACGTTGGGCGTGTCCTTGCCCCAGCCCAGCACGCGCAGCGCAGCCCTGTTGAGCCACAACCGGTCATAAAGATGTAACAGCAGCACCGGAACGTCCGATGAGACCGCGTTGATCTCTTCGATCGTCGGGAAGCGCTTCTCGGTGAACTGTTCAGGCGACCAGCCGCCGATCACCTGCACCCAGTTGGGAGCAGGTGTGCGTGCCGCCTGCTCCCGCAGCATGGAGAGCCCCTGCGCGAGCGACGTGACGCCGTCCCAGCGCGTTTCCGCGGCATATCCCAGCCCGCCGCGGATGAAATGTGTGTGCGCGTCGTTAAGCCCCGGAATCACGGTGCGTCCTGCGGCGTCGATTACCCGGGTGGCCGCGCCGCGCAGGTGCGCAAGATCCGCTTCGGCTCCGGTAGCGATGATGCGATCGCCCTTGACGGCGAGCGCGCTCACGAACGGCTTGCGCGGGTCCAGGGTCGCGATGCGGCCGTTCATGATCAGGGTGTCCGCCGGCCCCTGCACGGTCGCGGTCGAGGCGCAGCCGGCCAACCCGCCCATCCCGACCATGCCGGCGCTTGTCACCAGATACCTGAGAAACTCGCGACGCTCGGCTGCCGCAGCCTGCACATCGCTTAACCGTTCAGTGCCCGTCGCCGAACGGCCCCTCGGCCCCCTGATCATGGTCATGGCATCTCCTCCCTGTGTCAGAGGCAGTATTCACGAGTTCTAAACAGGCGCCCTTGATTTACATTAAATAAATGAGAGGTCGGCTGACACGTCGGCGCCAGTTCTTTCCTGCGTCAAGGCGGGCCACCTCTGCCGGTTAGCCGATTACTGCCGCCGCCTCGATTTCCACCAAAATACCTTCCCGGGCAAGCGCCTGCACCCCGACCAGCGTGCTCGCCGGCGGGTTGTCCTTCGAGACATAGCGACTGCGCACCTTATTGAGGAGATCGCGGTATTCGGGCTTGTAATCGACGACATAGACATTGATTTTCACCACGTCGTTGAAGGTCGCGCCTGCGCCCGCCAGCGCCAATTGCAGGTTGCGGTAAACCTGCTCGATCTGCGCCGGCAGATCGCCGCGACCGACTAGCTCGCCGGTGGCGTCGTGTGGCACCTGTCCCGAGATCCAGATCGTTTTGCCGCCGCGCACGGTCACGACCGGCGTATAGGCTCCCGGCCGGGCCAGCCCTTCCGGATTGATGAACTGTTTTTCCACTTTTCCTCCTCCTTGTCGTAGCACACACAAAAAACCCAGAATCAAACAATTTTAGCCACAGAGATCACAGAGGCCACAGAGTAAAAACAAACGGCGGATCATGATCGCATCTGATTATTTGGAAATCATTATCATGGGGTTCTCTGTGACCTCTGTGAACTCTGTGGCTATAGATTTTTGCTTTTAATTCTTTTGACTTCGCGACGTGCCGCCGTGCTGCTCGAGAAAAGCCGCTAGCGCCCTCACCCATTCCTCGCGCATGAAAATAAATCCATCGTTGTGCCCGCCGCGCATTTCCAGAAATTGCTTGGGCTCGCCGGCAGCCTCGAAAATCCGTCTGCCGTGCGCAAACGGGACGATGTCGTCGTCGCGGCTGTGCGCAACCAGCACCGGCACTTTGATCCGCCCGATACGAGCCAGGTTATCGTAGCTGAAGCGGGAAATCAGCCGCACCGGGATGAAGGGATAGACCTGAGCGCCAAGATCGGGCGCCGAGGTGAACGTCGACAGCAGCACCAGCGCGCGTGGCGCATGTTGCTCGGCCAGCCCGCTCGCCACCGCGCCGCCCAGCGATTCGCCGACATATACGATATTTTCCGGCCCGAGGCCGCGAGTTTGCGTCAGCCAGCGCCACGCCGCAACCGCATCGCGATAAGTGCCTTCTTCCGAGGGCGTGCCGGTGCTGTTGCCGTAACCGCGGTAATCGAAAATCAGCGTCGCAAGCCCGAGCTTGCGGAACATCCGCAGGTAGTCGATGCGGTGGGAAATATTGCCGGCATTGCCGTGGAAAAAAAGGATCGTCCCACGCGCGTCTTGCGCCGGCACCCACCACGCATGCAGTGTTTCACCGTCTTCGGTGGTTATGTTCACCGACTCGAACTCCAGCCCATAGGCCTGCGGCGTGGCTGCGATCTCCCGGCCGATCTGCGGGAAATAGACCAGCCGCGACTGAAAGATAAACAGTAGCAGCACGATCGCGGCGTAGGCAATCGCGACCGCTGCGACGATGTTCAATGGCATGGGAAGCTTCACCTTGCCAGTTCCAGGGGCTCCTCGTCCAGCGCCGCAGCCTGCTCGCGCAGGGCGAGAATGTGGTCCTGCCAGTAGCGCTGAGTGTTGAAGAACGGGAAATTCGCCGGAAACGCCGGATCGTCCCAACGCCGCGCGAGCCAGCCCGCGTAATGAATCTGGCGCAACGTGCGCAAGGCTTCGATCAACGCCAGTTCGCGGGGATCGAAGTCGTTGAACTCGCGGTAACCCTCGATCACCGCGGCCAGTTGGCGGTTCATGTCCTGGCGGTCGCCCGAGAGCAACATCCATATGTCCTGCACCGCCGGTCCCATGCGCGCGTCGTCGAGGTCGACGAAATGCGGTCCTTCACCGGTCCACAGTATATTGCCGGCATGGCAGTCGCCGTGTAAACGGATGCTGGTGATCGCGCCCGCCCGCTGATAGCAGCGCACCACCCTGCCCAGCACGTCATCGACCACGCTGCGGTAAGCCTCCTGAAGATCGACGGGAACGAAATCGTGCTCGAGCACGAATCGTGAGGGCTCACGGCCGAAGCTTTCGATATCGAGCAGCGGACGGTGGCCAAATGGTTTCAGGGCGCCGACGGCATGGATGCGGCTGATGAAACGCCCGAGCCAGCGCAACGTGTCGCGATCATCCAGTTCGGGACTGCGCCCGGGACGCCGCGGATACAACGCAAAGCGGAAACCGTCGTGCTCGAGCAGCGTCCGGTCGCGGATCACCAGCGGCGCCACCACCGGTATCTCGCGTTCGGCCAGTTCCAGCGCAAACCGATGTTCTTCACCGATCGCCGCATCCGGCCAGCGCCCAGGGCGATAGAACTTCGCAACCAGCGAGGTGTCATCCTCAAGCCAGACCTGATAGACGCGGTTCTCATAGCTGTTGAGCGCCAGCAGGCGCCCGTCGCAGCGAAAGCCCGCGCTGTCAACAGCATCGAGTATGCAGTCCGGGATCAGGCGTTCGTAGGGTGGCGTCATGGTTAGTCTTTAGTAGAGCGCATATCAAAAAAACCAAGATCGATGTAACCGCCGATGAACGCCGATGAACGCCGATCGAACCAACGAAAAAAATATTTTGCTACCAATGGCAAATATAAATAAATAAAACAATGGGTTATATTATAGCTTCTGTGTGATTACAATCTGGAGCTTTAGATTTTCATCGGCGTTTATCGGCGTTCATCGGTGGCTAATTTTTTAATCTTGTTACGGGCACTTAAAAAAGAGGGGGCCATAACACATCGCTGCAGCAAGATCGGTGCGGGGCCGGCACCTCAGTCGTCAGTGCGGCAGCGCATCGCGTTCATTGCGGTTGAGATCCGCGGCGCGGATGAACGGCGGACGGCCGGACGACTCGTCATCGGCCACGACAGCACCAACCAGCCGGATATCACCGATCCGGCACTCTTCCAGCAGTGCGGTGATGCTGCCGACGATACTCTGAAACTCGTCGAGCGGATGCAGCGGCCAGCGGAATCCCTCGAGCACCGTATCGTCCAGCGCCGTGCTCATGCTGATGCGTAGCTCGGCCAGGCCTGCTGCATCGCAGTGCGCCGAAACGATGGCCGTGGGATCGCCGCTGGCCGATCTCATCGTTCTGGCTGAATTGCTCACGAAGAGACTGAACGCCAGTTCGAGTTGAGCACAGCGCCCGGCATGGGCCGCCTTGAGCAGTTGCACCGGGGGTCGTGGCAGCGCCAGTAATTCGACACCCGGTTGGGCCAGTTGCTTTGACAGCAACTGCGTCAGGGGCACACCCCACTTGCCAATATGGGACGCGGTCTCGACAAATGATGGTGCACCCACGGCGCCTATCCCCGCACCGACCAGGAAGCGCAGATGGACCTGCTCCCGGCCGGGCGCCACCACTATCGGATCAGATGCAATGTCACACGGTGCGCCGGTCCGCATGAAATCATGCGCCCAGCGATACGCCTGCCCCGGCGTAATGCGTTCCAGCGTATGCAACGCAGCGGCAGCATTGCTCAGGCCGAAATTGCGGGTGGCGCCGATGGCGCCGTGCTGGTCGAGCAATGCCGTGATTTCAGCAATGTCGGGTATGACGCCGGATACCACGGCCCGGCCTTTTGTCCCCACGACCAGTACAACTGGAATCGCAAAGATTCTCGCGACAATGGCACCCTCATTGTCCTGCTGTGGTTCGGCCGCCGCGCATACCTGCTGCCACAGATGCGCATACACGGAAGCTGTCGTGGCAATACGCAGCGTATCGAGGATTACCTGATCCTCGCCCTGTTCGATACATTGCCGCAATTCATGCGCCAGACGTTGCCGTGCCGCCGGATCTCCGGCCTCGCTCGCCAGCGCCAACCGTAACAGCGGCATATCCGCGTTGTGAGCTGGCCAGCACCTGGGATCGGGTAGTTGCGCCATTTCGGTATGCCGCTAATAAAATGCCAATTTTACCTGAGGCAGGAACCTCGCGCCGGGAAGAATCCGGCACGCATGATGTAGTATCATTCCCTATCGCGCGACAGAACCGGAAAGTGCGAATTCAGCACCGCCGACCCGCAGTCAGTCTGCGGACCACTCACCAAAATTCAAAGGAGAATATCGATGGCCGTGAAATCATGGTTGCGCCTGCTCAGCCTGGGATGTACCGGGATGCTGTGCGCGCTTGCCGCAAGCACTGCCCAAGCTCAGGCCTACCCCACCAGGGTCGTCCGCATGATCGTGCCGTTTGCGCCGGGCGGCAACACCGACATCATCGCCCGCGTCTTTGCGCCGAAGATGAGCGAAATGATCGGGCAGCAGATCATCATCGACAACCGCGGCGGCGCCGGCGGCACCATCGGCACTGAAATCGCGGCGAAGTCCCCGCCCGACGGCTATACCCTGATCATGGTCTCCGCCGGACACACCATCAACCCGGCCATGATCAAAAAGCTGCCCTACGATTCGATCAAGGATTTCGCGCCGATCAGCGTGATCGCGGATGTTCCGACCGCGTTCGTGGTGCATCCCTCGCTGCCGGCCAAAAACCTGAAGGAGTTTCTTGCGATCGCACGCGCGCGCCCCAAGGATATCTTTTACTCCACCGCGGGCCGCGGCACCGTGGGCCACCTGTCCGCGGAACTGCTCAACTCCATCGCGAAAATCAATCTGACAGCAGTCCATTACAAGGGATCGGGCCCGTCGATGACCGACCTGGTTGCGGGGCACGTGCAGATGCAGTTCCCGAGCATGCCGGCGGCGGTTCAATATACGCGGACCGGGCGGCTGCGCATGATCGCCCAGACCGGCGAGAAGCGCTCGAGCGCGGCACCGGACATCCCGACAATGCAGGAACAGGGCCTCAAGGAATTCGTCGTGTCCAGCGGGTTCGCCCTGTTCGCGCCGGCCGGCACGCCGCGCCCAGTCATAGACCGCGTGCATGCCGCCCTGGTCAAGGCACTGAACGATCCAACCGTCAAGAACAACCTCACCCAGCAGGGTGCGGAAGTGGTGGCCAATACCCCAGAGCAGCACGACAAGTTCAACCGCGCCGAAATCGCAAAATGGATCAAGGTCGTCAAAGAGGCGGGCATACAGCCTGAATGACATCAGTTTTCCCGGAAATAGAACCAACGCGGCGTTAACGCGCCGCGTTGCTTTTGCATAGCCGGTTCCGGCCGCGCAATGACAACCATGTTCAGCACACCGCTCAATTCCAGATAAAATCCGATTTATCCGCACTTACCTACAAAAACATGAAACCATTCGACTGGCAATTTCCCTACCCCTCGCAACGCATGCCGGTCCTGGCGCGCAACGTGGTCTCGACCTCGCAACCGCTCGCGGCACAAGCCGGGCTGCGCATGATGCTCAAAGGCGGCAATGCCGTGGACGCCATCCTGGCAACGGCGATATCGCTCACGGTGCTGGAACCCACCAGCAACGGCATCGGCAGCGATGCGTTTTGCATACTGTGGGACGGCAAAAAAATGCATGGACTGAACGCCTCCGGGCGCTCACCCGCCGCGTGGAACCCGGGCCACTTCAAGGGCCTGAATGCCATGCCGCAGCGCGGCTGGGATGCGGTTACCGTGCCCGGCGCCGTTTCAGCCTGGGCCGAACTGTCGCAGAAATTCGGCAAGTTGCCGTTTGCCGACTTGTTCGAGCCGGCGATCAAATACGCCCAGGACGGCTTCATGGTGACGCCGACGATATCCCGGCTGTGGGCAAATCAGGTGCAGCTGCTCAAATCCCAGCCGGGATTTGCCGAAGCCTTCATGCCCAACGGGCGCGCGCCGGAAGTGGGCGAGAAGTTCTCCTTTCCCGGCCAGGCCAAAACGCTCATACGCATTGCCGAGACCCGTGGCGATGCGTTCTACAAAGGCGATCTCGCTGAAAAAATTGCCGCTTACTCCAAACAGTGCGGGGCGGCGCTCACGCTGGACGATCTCGCCTCGCACACCAATGACTGGGTCGAGCCCATCAGCATCGACTATCGTGGCTATACGCTGCACGAAATTCCGCCCAACGGCCAGGGCATCGCGGCATTGATGGCGCTGGGCATACTGGAAAACTTCGATGTTGCGAAACTGCCGGTAGACTCAGTGGAAAGCCTGCACCTGCAGATCGAGGCGATGAAACTCGCCTTTGCCGATATTTACGAGCACGTCTCCGATCTGCAGACGATGCGTGTCAAACCCACCGAGTTGCTCGACAAAAGTTATCTCAAGGAACGCGCCAAGTTGATCGACCCGAAAAAAGCCGGCACGCCCGCTTTCGGCAACCCCGGCAAGGGCGGCACGGTTTATCTTACCGCCGCCGACGAATCGGGCATGATGGTGTCGTATATCCAGTCCAACTTCTCGGGCTTCGGTTCCGGCGTCGTCGTTCCCGGCACCGGCATCAGCCTGCAGAATCGCGGTTCGGGCTTCAGTCTGCGCCCGGATCATGCCAACGTGGTTGCACCGCGTAAGCGCCCTTTTCACACCATCATTCCGGGCTTCGTCACGCGCAACGGCCAGCCGCTGATGAGCTTCGGCGTGATGGGCGGCTCGATGCAGGCGCAGGGCCACACCCAGGTGATGCTGCGCATGGTCGATTACCAGCAGAATCCGCAGGCCGCGGCTGATGCGCCGCGCTGGCGCATCGACAGCGGCGTCAAAGTCGGCATCGAATACGGTGTGCCCGAGGATGTGATTGCCGCCATGAAACAACGCGGCCATGACATGCCCCAGGCCGACCGCTGGTCGACCGATTTTGGCCGCGCGCAGCTGATATACAAAATGGAGGACGGTTATTTCGCGGCATCCGAACGGCGCACCGATGGGCAGGCGGTCGGCTTTTAGGTTTCTCCTGAATACTGGTTGCCACCGCGTTATTGCATTGCTAAGATGCCTCACCCACCAGAATAATTTTCACCGATTGGAGGAAATCATGAAAAAAATCATTACGACCGCAGCTGCTGTCGCGCTCCTGGCATCCGCGTCGGCGTTCGCTGCCGCCTATCCCGACCGGCCCGTCAAAGTGATCGTTCCCTGGGCAGCGGGCGGCGACACCGACAACATCTTCCGCCCCTTCGCGCCGGCGCTGCAGAATCATCTCGGCCAGACTGTCGTGATCGCGAACGTCGGCGGCGCCTCGGGCACCAAGGGCGCCAAGGAAGCCAAGGATGCGCCGCCCGACGGCTACACCCTTTATGTTCCGCATGAGTACATCCACTCGACCTATTACACCGGCGTGGCCGATGTCCAGTACAGCGATTTCGAGCCGATCTGCATGATAGCCTCGACACCCTCGGTCCTGACCGCTTCCCCCAAAACGCCGTGGAAAGACGCGAAAGAGTTGATTGCGGATGCCAAGGCGAGACCCGGACAGATCACGGTCGGCGCGACGCTGGCCTCGACGAGTCATTTTTTTCCCGCGCTTATCGAGAAGGCAGCCGGCATCAAGTTCAAGTATGTCTCGTACGAGGGGCTGGCCCCGCGCATGAACGCGATACTCGGCGGCCACACTGACCTCACTGACTCCAACCTGACGCAGAAGGGCAAGGTCGACGCCGGCCAGCTCAAATTCCTCGCGATTGCCACGGAAAAACGGCATCCGGAAATGCCGACCGTGCCCACACTCAAGGAACTGGGCATCAACGTGGTGTACGACGTCAACCGCGGCCTCATGGCGCCCAAAGGCACGCCCGACGCGGTCCTTGCAAAACTCGAATCCTCGTGTGCACAGGCCGTCAAAGAGCCGGCCTTTGCAGCAGCGATGAAGCTGCAGGGAACCGCCGTCCGCTACCTCGACCGCAAGGCCTACGCGGCGTGGCTGAAACAGACCGACGATGAAAACAGAAATATCTCCAAGGATCTGGGGCTGCTGAAGCGCTGATCGACACTGATGGGGCGTGACGGTATAGCCGGGCTCGTTTGTCTCGCCACGAGCCTGGGCTTGTTCGCGGCGACGATCGGCCTGCCGGAGGCCAGCCTTCTGGTCCCGATAGGCCCCGGTTTTTACCCGCGCATCGTTCTGGGCATCACTGTACTGTTATCAGCGATCCTGATCGTAACGGACTTTGCCGGCCGCGCCCGACGGCCGGCAATAACAGCCGGGGTGCCCGCCAATTACCGCCTGGTCCTGATCACCTTCTCGATCATTGGTATATACATTGCGCTGCTGCCCTCCCTCGGATTCCGCATTGCGACTTTTGCCTTCGTGTCGGTATTGCAGGTTGCTCTGGAGCCGCCGCGCAACAGAAACAACTGGCTGCGGGTCCTGATCGTCGCTGTAGTCACCACCCTCATCACTTACCTGGTGTTCGAGCGCTACCTGTCGGTGCTGCTGCCGCGCGGACGCTGGACGGATTTCTAACCTCCAGGCCCCATGTACGAATTACTGCTGTCGGGCATCGCCAACATACTCCAGGTCCAGTACCTGCTGCCGTTGCTGCTCGGCACCTTCATCGGCGTAATTGGCGGCGCGCTGCCGGGCGTCACGATCGCGATGACCGTCATCGTGGTGCTGCCCTTCACTTTCGGACTCGACCCGCTGCAGGGTCTGGCCGCGATGACCGGCGTTTATGTCGGCGGCTCGGCGGGCGGGCTGATCACCGCTTGCCTGCTCGGCATTCCCGGAACGCCTTCAGCCATAGCAACCACCTTCGATGGTTTTCCAATGGCACGCAAAGGAGAGCCTGGCAGAGCCATGTGGCTCGGCATCTGGTCCTCGTTCTTCGGTGGAATGCTCGGCGGCGTGTTCCTGATCGCGGCGACCGGACCGCTTGCGGCCATCGCACTCGAGTTCGGTCCCTGGGAATTTTTTGCACTGTTCGTTTTTGCGCTGTCGATGGTAGCTGGCCTCACCGGCTCTTCAATTACCAAAGGCCTGCTGTCCGGCGCACTCGGACTGGTCGTGACGATCATGGGTAACGATCCTGTAATGGGTGCTCCGCGATTGTCACTGGGCATCGGGTTTCTCGAAGGCGGCATAAACTTCCTGCCGGTGCTGATCGGCGTGTTTGCCTTCGCCCAGATCATGTCTGACATCGAAAAAATGGGCCCCGCGCGCCCGGGACAGGCTGCGGGGCCCGTCCCCACGCTTACCGTGTCCCATCTCAAAGTCATCGGGGAAATCATTGCGCGTCCGTTCCTGCTGCTGTGGACATCCTTTATCGGCGTGCTGATCGGCGTGCTGCCCGCTATCGGCGGCAGTGCTGCCAGCATGCTGGCCTATGACCAGGCCAAGAAATTTTCACGACAACCGGAACGCTTCGGCACCGGCGCCCCGGAAGGGATCATTGCCTCCGAGTCCTCCAATAATGCCAACGTCGGCGGCTCGTTGGTCACCATCATGGCTTTCGGCATCCCGGGGGACATCGTCACCGCCGTGATGCTCGGAGCCATGACCATACACGGCATACAGTCCGGCCCGCTGTTTATCTCCCAGCAGCCCAAGCTCGCATACGGCATTTTCGCCGCTTACATTGTTGCTCATTTCCTGATGGTGGTCATCATCGCGCTGAGCGCGCGCTACATGCTGCGCCTGACCACGGTGCCGAAATCCGTGCTTATTCCCATCGTGCTGGTGCTGTGCGTGGTCGGCGCCTACGCGCTCAACAATACGATGGCCAATGTCTATGTGCTGCTCGTGTTTGGAATAATCGGCTACGCACTGGTAAAGTTCGGCTTTCCTCTGGCGCCGCTGATTCTCGGCGTAATACTGGGCGACCAGATCGAAATCAACCTCATACGCTCCATCATGACCGATTCCGATCCATGGCTGTTTCTTACCCGCCCCATCTCCGGCGGATTGATTGCACTGTCAGTGGCATCGGTGATTTTTGCCCTGTGGCAGCACCGCCGTTATCGCAAACGTTCCCCGCAGTCTGACGACGACCACGCTGATTTCTGAGCACCGGGGAAAATCACCGGAACACCACCCGGGATTTGTCAGTAACAAGCCATCCCCATCAAGCCTGCCCGACCAGCACAGGCCCTAGGCTTTCAAAGTCGGCGAAGCGTCTTCTTCGACCAGGGCCTTGAGCGTCCTCGAGGCAAATTCGCGGTGATACAGAATCAAGACCACCCATCCCGTGGCCGCCATCATCAGCCACGGATGGAGAAACCAGGCCATGGCCGCAAGCGCAAAATAATAGGCCCTCAGGCCATTATTGAAATTGACCCCGGCATAGGAAGTAATCCGCGCCACACGATTGATATGGGGCGCGTATTGCTCGGGGTTGTCCTTGGGTTGTTTGGGGGCCGCACCCACCAGCACCGAACAGGAGCCGAGTTGGCGGATGGCCCATGAGAATTTGAAGAACGCATAAACGAAAATTATCACCAGCAGCAGGATCTTGATTTCAAGCAACGCCTGGGATCCCTGCACGGTAAAGGGCAGGTCCGACATCACGTCAAGCGCCCTTTGCACATAGCCCATCAGCGCGATCAGCGCGCCCAGGATCAGCATCGTCGTGGACGCAAAAAACTGCGAGCTGCGCGCAAGGTTGCGAATAATGTTGACGTCGAGCATGCGATTGTCGCGCTCGATCATGCGCACCATCCAGTCGCGGCGGAACCCGTCCATTTTCGAGTGCAGACTGGGCACGTGTTTTGCGCGCCAGGCCGCAAAGGCCACGTAGCCGACCCACGCCAGCACCAGGAAAGCGAGCGCGAACAGGTCGAGCACGGTAATGCTGAGATTAATGGATAACCAATTGCTGAGCATGATTTCGCCTTAATTCAAAGGATTGGAGCAACACCGCCCGCATATCATACAAACAGTGTCAGCACCCCAGTGTAGCCATAGAGCCGGTTATGGGAAATCTCGCCGTTGCAGAAAAAGCCCACCAGCGGAAAATCACCGAGGGCCTCGCGGATCATTTTGAGTTCCGCCGAATCGGGCCCGAACAGTCCCTCGCCGCGCCCCAGGCATGAGTAGTACACGCCGCCGCGCGGCGTCGAATACAGGCCCTGCCTGATGCTCTCCAGCATGCGCGCCATGTCCGTGCGCGCCGTGTCCCGGTCGCGCCGGCAAAACATGACGGATGCGCCGGGCTCGACCACATCCCCGATCGCGATCAGATTGTTGACCGGATCAATTCCGACCAGGTTGCGCACCAGGTAATCGCCGGTATCGCTGCCTGTAATCGGCAGCCCGGCGAAAATATAACCGCCAACACGGTTAAGGTCGCGCGCCAGCGTTTCCCCGATGTCTTCCCTGAACACCTCGAGCGCGGGCCGTCCGTCGAGCGCGACAATGACATTGCGCTGACACGCGGTAATCACGTGCCTGGACCCGATCGGCGAGCATCCCTGTGTCAGGCGGGTTGCGATGGTGATGCCGTCAGAGAACGACACCCCCGAGAGACCGCCCTCGACGACCTCGTCTGCAATCTGGATGTTCCGGCGCCTGGAACTGGTCAGGCCGCCGACGAGAAACCCGCTTTCCACGCGCTGCGCCAGAACACTGACGAGTTTGCCCACGTTCGGGTTACGGGGATCGGCGTGGACTATCGCGAAGTTGGCGGGAGCGCTGCCGCATTGCAGAAGAGTGGCATCGATATCGTCTTCGTCACCGATACCTGAAAAAACGTTGAACGACCCGTCCTCGAAATGACCAGCCATCACCACGATCGCCGGTTGATCGAGGTATTCCTGCCCGCTTGCGCAAATGCCGATGCCCGCAGCGCCGACCCAGTGTTGAATGCCCGTCGCCTGCCTGAACAGGGCCAGAATGTCGCCCATGTGATCTGCCAGCACATCGCTGACATACAGGAACCCGAGATTAGCCGGACCCTGTCCGAGTTGCGCCAGGCACGACTGCACTGCATCACGCCACGAGTCCGCCGCAGCATGGGCATAACGAAAGCCGGACATGCCGGTCACCTACCCGGAAACCACTCTGTTTATAGAAACAGCCATATGTTCCCTTTACTGGTGGGGTCGCCCCTTGCGAGGCCATCCTAGCATGCCGCCTTGGACGCAAGATCCGCTTGTGGCCGCAGTATTCAGACCGCTGCGCAACGACCGTTCATATCGCGGATTTCGGCCACCCGATGCGTATAAAACTTCATTTTAGGCCAATATTAAAATCATATTTATATCATATTCAACAAGATACACACGATATCCTGTCAATCTGAATGATGATTAAAATCTAACATAATGATAGATTTGCATTATTTTAATATACGGGTATGATTTCCTCGTTCCAGCACCAGCCTCTACCGTAAATCAAACATCGCAGTAAAGCACAGAGTTTCCAATAGCAATGGATGCGGGACCTTCATTCCAGAACGGCGTAATTAGCGCAAAAAAGCGGCAGGCGCACCGGACACCCGCCTGGCGCCGGCAGTCAACAACACCGTGCGGCAGGTTACTGCCATGCCGCAAACGGTCAGTTGGGGGGGATACAAAAAAGTGACAGGTTCGGCGGCAAGTGCCATCAAGGTCCTTGTTATCGATGACAGCAATACCATCCGGCGCAGCGCGGAGATATTCCTGCGCCAGGCCGGGTATGAAGTCATTCTCGCCGAAGACGGTTTCGATGCCCTATCGAAAATCAGCGACCATCAGCCGCAAATCATATTCGTGGACATCATGATGCCGCGGCTCGATGGCTATCAGACCTGCGCGCTGATCAAGCAGAATCCGGTTTTCCGGTCCACGCCGGTCATCATGCTCTCCAGCAAAGACGGCGTATTCGACAGGGCTCGTGGCCGGCTCGCAGGCTCCGACTGCTATCTGACCAAACCTTTCACCAAGGAAGGCCTGACCCAGGCAGTCCAGGACTTCACCACCCAGGCTACCGCTACCCAATAACTTCCAGGAGACCACCCACATCATGGCAATTCAGAACATTCTCGTCGTCGATGATTCCCCCACCGAGCGCCAGTTTTTATCCGACATGCTGATCAAGAACGGCTACAAGGTATCTACCGCAGACAGTGCTGAGGATGCTTTGGCCAAGGCCAAGCAGCTAAATCCCGACCTTGTGCTGATGGACATCGTGATGCCCGGTCAAAACGGCTTTCAGGCAACGCGGGCGCTGACCAGGGACGATGCCACTAAACATATTCCGGTCATTATCTGCTCTTCCAAAGGCCAGGAAACAGACAAGGTCTGGGGGCTGCGCCAGGGCGCCAAAGACTACATCGTCAAGCCGATCAATCAGGCGGACCTGCTGGCCAAAATATCGGCTCTCGGATAAATGACCGAAAAAGTCTCACTGCGGGAATACCAGCGCAACCTCTCGGCGCGACTGGTCAATCTGGAAGCCGGCCAGGCCGCTTCCAAGCTTGGCCTGCAGGTTGGAAAAGACAGATGGCTGATTGATCTGGCGGACGCCGGGGAGGTGATCCCGGTGCCGCTCATCGCGGCGGTACCCCTGACGCAGTCCTGGTTTGCGGGAGTGGCCAATATCCGCGGCAATCTATACAGCATCATCGATTTTCCCGCGTTCCTCGGAGGAGCGCCGGTGACGATCACCGACCAGACGCGCCTGCTGCTGATAGGCGATCGCTACCGCATGAACAGCGGCCTGCTGGTCGACCGCGTGCTCGGCCTTTACCGGGATGACCAGCTGCAAGTCGATGACAATGCGGCAGCGCTGCCATGGATTGCGGCGCAGTATACCGATAATCAGTCAAACGGATGGAAGCAGCTGAGCGTGCGCGAATTGGTCGCTCATCCCGACTTTCTGCAAGTCGGCATTTCGTAGCGCCATCGATATAAATTCTTCAGGGGAGTTGGGCTAACCATGCGAATTACCATGCCGGACATCAAAGGCTTTCTTGGCAAAAGAAAAAATAAAGCCAAGACAATAAGCAAACCAGAAGACGCAGCACCGACGCCTGCTCCGGCCCAGCCTTCGCCGCAACGTTCTCTGAAACAGCCGCGCGGACTTCTCATCATCGGCCGCTGGCCGGTCGCACGCCAGTTCCAGGTTCTCCTGGGATTGATAAGTATGTTTCTGCTGCTGGCCGCAGCCTCCGTGTACATCAACTACCGCGAAGCCCAGCAAAACAACATATACATTTCCACAGCGACCGAAATGCAGATGCTTTCGCAGCGCATCGCCAACAGCACGCAGCAGGCAACCCAGGGCAATCCGATCGGGTTTACCCGGCTGGAACAAAGCCGCGAGCAATTCATCACCAACCTGGATCTCATGGTGAATGGCGGCGAAAAGCTCGGCGTGAGCATTCCGCCGTCACCGGATGCAATCCAGTCTACATTGCGGGAACTGTCGATCATCTGGAGAACGATGCAGGGCGACATCAACCTGGTTCTGTCGCAGAAACAGAATCTGCTGGACCTGAAGGCGCTCGAGAGCGCCATCGAGAAGATTCTGCCGCAGTTATCCCTGCGGTCGCAGGAACTGATGATAGCCGCTATCGACGCAGGCGAGTCCGCCAGGGTGCTTACCTATACGCGGCAGCTTCATGCCGACGTGTCCAACTACGATTTCATCAATACTCTGCGCCTGCTGTCGACCGACAACCCAAATCCACAGGTGGCGCTGCAGCTCGGCAACAACGTGGGCCAGTTTCAGCACAGACTCAACGTGCTGCTGGGCGAAGCCAAGGATGCGAATGTAACCGCAATTTCAAGCGCAGCGGCAAAAGAGAGGGCGGCTGCGCTCAACAAGGTATTTTCGCCGTTCTCGAAAGGCGTGCGAACCATCATCGACAACATGGAAGCGCTGACCCAGGCCAAACTGAGCGGACGCGACACCTTCACCACCAGCGAAGATTTGCTGACAATACCGGAGAAACTGGTGGAGGCATATCAGCTGCAAGGCGCGCGCCAGATCTATTACATATCGGGTGCCGTGCTGTTTGCCCTGCTCGCGCTCGCGTGCTTGTTTCTGCTCGGCAAGGTATTTCTCGACGACGCCAGACGCCGCGCCCTGTCAAGCGAAATGGAAAATAAACGCAACCAGGAAGCGATTCTGCGCCTGCTCGACGAGATGGGCCGGGTGGCGGATGGCGACCTTACGGTGCAGGCCCTGGTGACCGAGGACATCACGGGCGCCATAGCCGATTCGATCAACTACACCATCGAGGAATTGCGCCGCCTGGTAGCGGGCATCACCAAGGCGGCAACCCAGGTGACCTCGGCGACCGGTGAGGCGCAGCAAATCACGACTCAGCTGCTTGAGGCGAACCAGAAACAGTCGAGCGAGATCCAGGCCACCGGCCAGTCCGTGATGCAGATTGTGAACTCGATCAACGACGTATCGAACACCGCCGCCCAGTCAGCAAAGGTTGCGGAAGGCTCGCTGAGCGCCGCGGAAAAAGGCACGCAGGCGGTTCAGAACGCGATTCGCGGCATGAACGACATCCGCGAGCAGATCCAGGAAACCTCCAAGCGCATCAAGCGCCTGGGCGAGAGTTCCCAGGAAATCGGGGAGATCGTCCAGCTGATTACCGACATTACGGAACAGACCAATGTGCTGGCGCTGAATGCAGCCATCCAGGCCGCTTCGGCAGGCGAAGCCGGGCGGGGCTTCACCGTGGTTGCGGAGGAAGTGCAGCGCCTGGCTGAACGTTCCGCCGAAGCGACCAAGCATATCAGCGACATCGTAAAAAGCATTCAGCGTGATACCCAGGACGCGGTAGTGGCCATGGAACGCAGCACGGTGGGTGTCGTGGACGGAACCAAAACAGCCGACGAAGCCGGCCAGACCCTGCACGAGATCGAGCGGGTATCAACACACCTTGCAGAATTGATCGGCTCGATTTCGAATGCCACCCAGGAACAGGCAAAATCAGCGGTCAAAGTCGCGGCCGACATGAAAGGCATACTTAACATTACTCAACAGGCCACTGAAGGCACCAAGAAAACCGCGGCTTCCGCGACACAGCTGACCGCGCTCGCCAACGATCTCAAGAACTCGGTATCCGGATTCAAACTTAGTTAAAGCGCAGTGCTGTCATGACCACTATCGTCGCCACCACTTTGTTGTCCTGGGTCAAAACCGAGGTCGACTACGCCCTTAAAACGGTACGCGACAACATCGCCCGGTTTACAGCTGCGCCTGATGACCTGGCGGTGCTCAGCGGCTGCCCCGACCAGCTCCATCAGATCAAGGGAACGCTCCACATCCTGGGATTAAACGGGGCCACCCGCTTTTGCGAAACCATTGAAAATGCTTTCGAGGGCGCCAGCAAGGGCCAGCGCCTGAGCAACTCCAAGCTGGCCGTCATCGACCGCGCTGTGCTGGCGCTCAAGGAATTCATAGACGGCCTGTCCAAAGGCGAAACCAACCTTCCCATCAAACTGTTTCCGATATACCAGGAACTCTCGACGCTTCAGGGCAACCCCGGGGTTTCTGAAAAGGACCTGTTTTACCCCGATCTCAAGCCTGCCGCCCCGCTCCACCCCGCCTGCCGCACCGTCCCGGACAAGGAACTGGCGGCATTTTTGCAAACCCAGCGTTCCCGTTTCCAACGCGGCCTGCTAAGCTGGTTGCGCAATCCATCAGATGTGCCCGGGCTGCAGGACATGCGCCAGGCGCTCGATGCGATGGACCAGATTGCTTCTCAGCTGCCCGAACCGCGCGCGTTATGGTGGACGGCCTTTGGTTTCGTCGACGGCCTGTCCCATTCCCCCGCCCCCGAGCGGGTAGCTGCCGCCAAGCCCATCTGCAGCAAGATCGACCTGCAAATGCGCGACCTCGCCAAAGGCTACAAAGCGCCCAACGAGCTGCTGTTGCGTGAAATGCTGTACTCGCTGGCAACATCCAGGGCCGATACCCAGCGCATCAAGGACGTCAAACAGTTATATCAGCTCGATACCCTGTTTCCGGAACCTGACATGCTGGGGTTGATGGAATTTGACATGGACTGGCTGGAGCCGACCCTGCATGACATCCATGCGCGGCTGGATGCCATCAAGAACACCTGGGTCCAGTACATATCCGGAGAATCCGGCGCCCTGCTGAAGTTTCGTGAAGTCGTCAAAGCGCTCAAGTCCAAGATCGATGAACTCGGCAATCACCAGCTGGTCCGGTTGCTTGACGTCATAATTATGGTCGCGACCCGCCTGCCCGACCCGTATCCCCGGCAACAGCAGCTGATGATCACGGAAATGGCCTCCGCCTTTCTGCTGATCGAAAACATCATAGATAACTTCACCAATGCGCCGTCCGACCTTGAGCATCAGGTCGGCATCATGGCCGGCTGGCTGCTTGATGCCGCCAAAGGCAAGTCAACCGGTCAGCCTCCCGCCGGTCTGCGCGCCGAACTCAGCCAGCAGATCAGCGAAATGCAGCTGCAGGCACAGGTCGCAAGAGAAATCCAAAGCAACCTGCAGAATGTCGAGCAGGTACTGGACGCATTTGCGCGGGATGCCACCAAGCGCGACGGTTTGCTGACGCTGCGCCCCCACCTCAAGCAGATAAGCGGAGCACTGATCATGCTGCGCTTCTCACGCGCCGCCGAACTGCTGACGATTTGCGAGGAGATGATCATCGCGTGTGCCCAGCCCGATCATGCGGCGACGGCGCAGGACATGGACTGGATTGCAGAAGGCCTGAGCAGCCTGGGATTCTTCCTTGATCCCTGCCTGCGCGGCCGGCCGCCCACAGCGCCGGCGCTTGAACTCTTTTTCAAGCGCTTTGACAAACGCACCGCAATCCCACCCCAGGCTTCACCGGAAAGCGCCCTCCCCGGCCCCGTCGAGGTATCTGCCGCGGTTGGCCACGCAGTTGAACCCGTCGCCGCCGAGCCGGAGGTGATGGAACGCGCCCCATCTCCCCAGTCCATATCTGGGATCACCACGCTGGACAACGAAGAATTGCTGGGCATTTTCCTCGAGGAAGCGGACGAAGTGTTGGCCAATATCAATACGGCGCTGCCCTCGAGCCGGAGCCAGCCCGACAACCATGAGGTGCTGGTCACGATACGCCGCGGCTTTCATACGCTCAAGGGCAGCGGACGCATGGTCGGGCTCACCGACCTTGGCGAGACTGCGTGGGAAATCGAGCAGGTCATGAACCACTGGTTGGAGCAACATTATCCCGCCACCCCGGACCTGCTGGAGTTTATATCCCTGGCAAGCACTTCATTCTCGTCCTGGGTAGACCAGCTTAAATCGCGCATAGAACCGAAAATCGACGCGCAGCACATAATTGCAACCGCGCAACGCCTGAAAAGCGCCCTTGTCCCGGACGTGCCAGCCGATATGGGCACGGATACCAAAGCCGCCGGGGCTGATATGCAAAGTCTCGTGGCTGCAGCCCCCGCCGCACCGGAACCGGAACCGGAACCGGAACCGGAAATTGTCATCGGAACAGTGCGCCTGGCCCGTCCGTTTTATGATATTTACCTCAAGGAAGCGCATCAACACCAGGCGGCGCTTGAAGAGGAATTCAAGGCATGGCGTGTGCACCCGGGCACGGCAGCGTCCAGCAAATTCCTGCGAGCCGCCCACACGCTCTCAGGCATTTCCCGCACCGCCGGCTTCGTCTCGCTGGCCGATCTCGCGGCAGGCCTGGAACGATGTCTGCCGCTGGCACACAACGTCGTCACCGAATCCGATATACAGATAATTGCAGCCGCAATCACCGGCCTGCAGAAGATGCTGTCGGACATTTCGCAATTCCAGCCCGCAGCCGAATCGGGCGCAGCAACGGCAATGCTGCATGAACTGATCACGCGCCTGCTAGCGCCACATGCTGAACCGTCCGCCCCGACACCGGCCATGGTGCCGCCAGTGGCCGAAAGTCCGGCCCCACCGCCATACCGTACCACGCCCACCGATGCCAACATTATTGCCCGGGCTGCAGTCGCTGCGCCCAGACAAACAGAGCAGCGTGCGATACGCGACGACCTTGATCCCCAGTTGCTGCCGATTTTCCTGGAGGAGGCGCAGGAATTGGTGCCGCTCATCGGCAGCGATCTGCGCGACTGGAAGGCCAAACCCGACGACTTACTGATTCAACAGTCACTGCAACGCACCCTGCATACGCTTAAAGGCAGCGCGCGCATGGCCGGCGCCATGCGTCTGGGCGAACTCGCCCATCTGATGGAAAGCAGAATGGAGGTCGCACTTGAGTCCGGGAGCGCGCCCGCCGCCAGGCTGATCGAAGAAATTGAATCTCAAATGGACCGGCTGAGCGAAGGCATAGAGCACCTCGCCGGCGGCGAGGCGGAAATACAGCCGATTGCCCAGCCCGAGGCCGCGACCGACGCCAAACTGGCGCCTGCTGTTCCCGGCGTCGCCCAACCCGGTATCGAGCCGCCCTTGGCAGGCGCTGCGGCAATGTTGCGCATCAACGCCGATGTGCTGGACCGGCTGATCAATGAAGCGGGCGAAGTCGGCATTGCACGCTCCAGGATCGAAGGCGAATTACGCACGCTGAAACAATCGCTGTTTGACCTCAACGACAGCATCGCACGGTTGCGCGGCCAGTTGCGCGAGATGGAACTTCAGGCTGACAGCCAGATGCAGTCGCGTCAGTCCGTTCTCGACTCGGACAAGCACGACTTCGATCCACTGGAGTTCGACCGTTATACGCGCTTGCAGGAACTCACAAGAATGATGGCGGAGAGCCTGCACGACGTGACCACGATACAGCAAACGCTGCTCAAGAACCTCGGCGAAGTCGACGCCGCGGTGCTGCAGCAGACGCGCATCAATCGCGACCTGCAGCAGGAACTCATGCGCACGCGCACGGTGCCTTTTTCCAACCTGAACGAACGCCTCTACCGCGTTGTGCGGCAGACTGCCCGCGAGCTTGACAAGAAAGCCAACCTGGAAATACGCGACAGCCACGTCGAACTGGACCGTAGCGTGCTGGAAAAAATAGGCGCGCCGCTTGAGCACATGTTGCGTAACGCCGTAGCGCACGGCCTCGAATCTCCGGATTCTCGCCGCACCGCGAACAAGAGTGAAATCGGCGAGATCAACCTCACGCTGCGCCAGGAAAGCAACGAGATCGTGATCATCGTGAGCGACGATGGCGCCGGGCTTGATCTCGGTAAACTACGCCGCAAGGGGCTGGATAAAGGTCTGCTTGCAGCGGAACGGGAGGCCTCCGAGGCGGAACTCATACAATTGATTTTCACTCCGGGTTTTTCAACCGCGGAAGAAATCACCGAGCTGTCCGGACGTGGCGTCGGCATGGACGTAGTACGCAATGAAATCAGCGGCATCGGCGGACGC
The DNA here is from genome assembly GCA_030683105.1 of Burkholderiales bacterium. Lineage (GTDB taxonomy): Bacteria > Pseudomonadota > Gammaproteobacteria > Burkholderiales > SG8-41 > CAKKQX01. Next base: position 32,792 of record JAUXMZ010000052.1, read on the forward strand.
ATCGAGTCCGCAACCATTCCCGGCAAAGGCACTACATTCACCATCTATCTGCCGCTCACCCTGGCCGTGACCCAGGCCGTGCTGGTACGCAGCGGAGAGAGCACGTTTGCAATTTCCTCCGCCATGGTGGAGCAGGTGCTGCGGATCAAACCGGAGGTGCTCTCAGGATTCTACAAGCGCGGCACGATAGACTCCCAGGGCCATACCTACCCGCTGCATTACCTGCGGCACCTGGTGGGCTCGGACCATGCCGCCGCCCAGATCCAGAGCTACAATTCCGTGTTGTTGCTGCGCAGCGGCATTCAGCGCGCGGCACTGCATGTCGATGAACTGATCGGGAACCAGGAGATCATCGTCAAGAACGTCAACCCGCAATTGGCGCGGGTGCCCGGGATTGCCGGTGCGACCGTCCTTGGAGACGGCAAGATCGTGCTCATCCTCAATCCCGTGCAGCTCGCCCGGCACGGGCGCACCGTGGCCACTGCCGCGATACCCCAGCCGGTCATGAGCAAGCCGCTTGCCCGGGTGGTCATGATCGTCGATGATTCGCTGACGGTGCGTAAAATCACCAGCCGGCTGCTCGAGCGCGAGGGTTATCACGTGCTCACTGCGAAAGACGGCGTCGATGCGCTGGAGCAGATCAAGGAGACGCTCCCCGACGTCATGCTGGTGGACATCGAGATGCCCCGGATGGACGGATTCGACCTTACCCGCAACATCCGCCAGGAGCCCAGAACGGCTGCCATTCCGATCATCATCATCTCTTCGCGTACCGCTGAAAAACACCGCAGTCACGCCGAACAACTTGGCGTCAATGCCTTCCTCGGCAAACCCTACCACGAGGCAGAGTTGCTCAAGCTCGTCGCGCAATACCTGGACGAGATGCAGGATCGCACTGTCATTCATTGATCGCCAGGGCCGGCACGCTACAATAAGCCCGAAGTGCCATCCCCCCGAACGTCCATGAAAATCTGCATCGTATCCGATAGCCACGATCACAGCGTACTGCTGGCCACTGCGGTCAAAGCCGCGGCGGCACAAGGGGCACAGGCGGTTATACACTGTGGTGATGTGATCGGTCCGAATACCCAGCGCGCACTCCAATGTATCGGTTTGCCGGTGCACGTCGTGCACGGAAACAATGCTGGTTAATCCCGGCACCGTCGCCGGCCTGAGCGCGCCCGCCACCTACGCCATCGGCGATCTCGCGACCCTGGAGTTCACGATCGAGGGCGTTACGCCGTAACCTCTCGCACCGGCGCAAACTGCCGGAGCGTATTAACTACCGGGTGTCTCGCCAGAAGACGCGATGGTCTTTCCCGCCCGCCGCCTTCAGGCGTAATCAGGTCTGTGATGCATATAATTGATGTATATGGTTATATCGTCACCAATGGCAAGCCATCCGCAGACAGCGCAGCGCACCCGGCATGCCCGCCACTCAATATTGCATAATAGTAGAACTCGAGGAACTCATGCCACAAAGCAAAATCAAGCGCTATCTCAAGCACGGCACCCTGCCGCAGTTGAGCGTTTTTGAAGCCGTTGCCCGCCTCGGCAGCTACACTCGCGCCGGTGAGGAACTGTACATGGCGCAACCGACTGTCTCGGTACAGATCAAGAAGCTCACTGAGACCATCGGCGTGCCGCTGCTCGAGCAGGTCGGAAAACGCGTGCACCCGACGGACGCCGGTCGCGAGCTTTACGCGACATGCCAGGAAATTTTCGGAAAGCTCGCTGCCGTCGAGGAACGCTTCGCCAATCTGCGCGGACTCGAATCCGGCAGGCTGCGTCTCGCCGTGAGCACGACGGGGAAATATTTCGCACCGCGCCTGCTTGGGGCATTTGTGCAAAAGCATCCCGGCATCGAGGTATCGCTGCAAATCCATCACAGGGAAACGCTGCTGGAGCGCATGGCGAACAACACCGACGACCTCTATATCTTCGCGACCCCTCCGCAGGAAGGCGAAGCCGTGATCCAGAAAATTCTGCCCAATCCCATGGTGGTATTCGCCCGCGCCGATCATCCGCTGGCGCGCCAGAAAAACATCCCCTTCGAGCGGTTTGCCAAAGAGCCTTTTCTGATGCGCGAGCCCGGCTCCGGCACGCGTATGGTCGCGCAGCAGGTCTTCGAGTCCCACGGGGTCAAGCCCACGATACGGATGGAGCTGTCAACCAATGAAGCGATCAAGCAGGCGATCCTTGCCGGCCTGGGTGTGTCCATACTGTCACGCTATACGCTGGGACTGGATGTCGAGCAGGATCAACTCGTCACGCTCGATGTGGAAGGCTTCCCCCTCGAACATCACTGGTACTTCAGTTACCCAGTCGGCAAACAATTGTCTGCGGTCTCGCAGGCATTCATGGCGTTCACGCGCCAGCACGCCAAGTCTCTGGTGCAGGATCACCTGTCCCGGACCAAATCCTGACGCAGCCAGGATTCGATTTGTCTATCGTTTCATAAGGTTCTTAAATACACTGTTGCGTGAAGGGCTTAAGCGGACTTAAGCTGGATTCGGCAGCGGTAGTCAGGTAAAATTTCTTCCTCAAAATACGCGAGGAGGCCTGATGACCGAAGTCGTTGCGACCAACCAGACCATACTCGTGGTTGGAGGCGGCATCAGCGGCGTCACCGCGGCGCTGGAAGCCGCTGAATGCGGCAAAGACGTGGTGCTGGTGGAAAAAACTCCGGCCCTGGGCGGACGCACCACCCAGCTCTACCGCTACTTTCCCAAGCTGTGCCACCCGACCTGCGGTCTCGAGATCAATCTGCGCCGCATCAAATCCAATCCCGGCCTGCGCGTGCTCACACTGGCGGAAGTAACCGCCATCAGCGGCAGCCGCGGCGACTACACCGCGACGGTCAGGCTATCGCCGCGCTACGTCAATGAAAACTGCACGGGGTGCGGTGCCTGCACCGACGCCGTCGAAACGCTCGTCGACAACCCGTTCAACTACAACCTGAACCAGATGAAAGCGGCCTACCTGCCGCATGCGATGGCCTATCCGCAACGCTATGCGCTGCATCCTTCGATCATCGGCACGCCCGATGCGGAAAAAGCCAAGGCCGCCTGCAAGTACGGCGCGATCGATCTCGACATGAAGGAAGAAACGATACAGATCAAGGCCGGCGCCGTGATCTGGGCCACCGGCTGGCAACCGTACGACGCCGCGAAGATCCAGCCCTACGGCTACGACCGTTTCGCCAACGTCATCACCAGCGTCGAATTCGAGCGCCTGGCCGATCCGCACGGCCCCACCGGCGGCAAAATCCTGCGCCCGTCCGATGGCAAGGAAGCGAAGGACGTGGCCTTTATCCAATGCGCGGGCTCGCGTGACGAGAACCATCTGCGGCATTGTTCGCGCATCTGCTGCATGGCCTCGCTCAAGCAGACCAATTATGTCCGCGAAGCCTTTGGCGAGGCCGCAAAGTCGACGATCTACTATATCGACATCCGGGCTATAGACCGCTTCGAGGACTTCTATGCCAAGGTGCGCGCCGATGCGACTGTCAGATTCGTAAAATCCAAGGTGGCGAAGGCCACGGAAGACCAGAAATCCGGGGATATCATCCTGCACGGCGTCGATACCGAAGGCTATCACCGCTATGAAAACCGCCACGACCTGGTGGTGCTTGCGGTCGGCATGCAGCCCAGCGTCAATGCGGCGGACATCCCTGCTGAAATCATCTCCGATTCCAGCGGCTTTATCGAGTCTTCGGCCGCGGGCAGCGGCCTGTTCGGCGCCGGCTGCGCCACCAATGCACTCGACGTCAACCGCTCGGTGCAAAGCGCGACCGCTTCGGCATTGCGCGCGATCCAGGTCGTCAATAAAGTCGCCCGCGCCGAGGCATAAAACAAATGGACAGGATCAAATGAGCGAAATGAAAACCGCCGCGTATATTTGCAAAGGCTGCGGCATCGGCGAACGCGTCAACGCCACGCAGATGGTGAACATCGCGACCAAGGAAGGCAAGATGAGCCTGGTGCGCGAGCACGAGTTCCTGTGCAACGAGGCAGGCGTGCAGACGATACGCGATGACATCGAGAAAGAAGCCGTCACGCATGTCATGATCGCCGCCTGTTCGCGCCGCGCCAAGACCGAGGCCTTCCAGTTCCCTTCCGCGGCGGTCGCGCGCGCCAATATCCGGGAAGGCGTGATCTGGAGCCAGCCTGATACGCCGGAAGCAAAGGAAACCACGCAGGAAATGGCCGACGATTATGTGCGCATGGGCTGCGCCGAACTCAAAAAAATGAAACTGCCGGCGGGCAATGCGAGCACGGGGCACAACAAGCAGATCCTGGTCGTCGGCGGCGGCATTTCCGGCATGACCGCGGCGCTGGAAGCCGCGAACACCGGCTACGACGTCGTGCTGGTCGAGAAAGAAAATCAACTCGGCGGCTGGACCGGCAAACTGTGGAAACGGGTGCCCGATCGCGAACCCTACAAGGATCCCGCTGACACCGGTATCGGCGCCATGATTGCCGCGATCGAGGCTGAGCCGCGCATCAAGGTCTATCTCAATGCGGTGCTCGCCAAGACCAGTGGATCTCCCGGTCAGTTCTCCGCAGAAATATTAATAGAATCAGGTAGTTGTAATACAGAGGCGGTAGGCGCCATCGTGCAGGCTTCGGGCTTTACCCCCTACGACGCCAACCAGCTACCGGAATTTGCTTACGGCAAGACGCCGAACGTGGTCGATCAGGCCGGGCTGGAAAAACTGGCGGTCGATGCGGCCGCAAGCGGCACGGCTATCAAGCGGCCATCCGACGGCGGCGAAGTAAAGACCGTCGCCTTCGTGCAGTGCGCCGGTCAACGCGACGACAGCGGCAAACACCTGCCGTATTGCTCGGGCTTTTGCTGCAACACTTCGATCAAGCAGGCGATGTATTTCAAGGATGCCAACCCCGGGGTGGACACGGTCGTCATCTACACCGACCTGCGCACGCCCGGCAATGGCGAGGATTTCTACCGCAGCGCGCAGTCCAAAGGGGTGATCTTCACCAAGGGCAAAGTGACTGCTGTTGCCGCCAATGGCAACACCTGCAAAGTCAGCTTCCACGACCTCATCCTCGACGAGGACTCCGAGATCCCCGAAGTCGACCTCGTCGTGCTCGCCACCGGCCAGGTGCCCAATTCCGGCGTCAACATCGACCTGACCGAAGAAGAACAGGACAAGATCGAAGTCAAGCCCATCTCCATACTCAACCTCGATTACCGCCAGGGCAAGGACCTGCCCCATCTCAAGAACGGATTTGCCGATTCGCACTTCATCTGCTTTCCGTACGAGACGCGCCGCACCGGCATTTACACCGCCGGCCCGGTGCGCCGGCCCATGGATATCGCGCAGGCGCTGGAAGACGCGACCGGCGCCACGCTCAAGGCGATACAAGCGACCGAGAACGCCGAACTGGGACGCGCCGCGCATCCGCGCTCGGGCGACCTGTCGTATCCCATCGTCCGGCTCGAAGGCTGCACCCAGTGCAAACGCTGCACCGTGGAGTGCCCGTTCGGCGCGATCGACGAGGATGAAAAACGCTATCCGGTGTTCAACGAATCGCGCTGTCGGCGCTGCGGCACCTGCATGGGCGCCTGCCCGGTGCGCGTGATCTCATTCGAGAACTATTCGGTGGATTCCGTCGGCGCGCAGATCAAGGCTGTCGACATTCCCGACGAGTTTTCCGAAAAACCCCGCATCCTGGTGCTGGCGTGCGAAAACGACGCTTACCCGGCGCTCGACATGGCCGGCATGCAGCGAACGCCCTACAGCGCCTTCGTGCGCGTGATCCCCGTACGCTGCCTGGGCTCGGTCAACACCAGCTGGATCACCGACGCGCTGAACGGCGGCTACGATGGCGTGATGCTCATGGGCTGCAAGCACGGCGACGACTACCAGTGCCATTTCGTCAAGGGCTCGGAACTGGCCGCCTATCGCATGAGCAAAATCGACGACACGTTAAAGCAGATGGCGCTCGAAACCGAACGCGTGGCGACTTACGAGGTTGCGATCACGGACATCAAACGCGTGCCGCAGCTCATCGAAGACTACGCCAAGGTCATCGAAAAAATAGGCATGAGCCCGATGAAGGGGTTTGCATGAAAAGCGTGAGGCGTGAGGAGTCAGGAGTTAGGAGTAACAGCGCAATTGCCCAAATCCCCTTTCCCCCGTCACCGGGGGAAAGGGCCAGGGTGAGGGGGCTTACGCCCCACTCTTTACTCTTCACTTCTCACTCGCGGAGCGAATGAAATGAGCGAAGCACTAAACCAGCAGGCACTCGCCAGTTACCGCAACAATTTCCTCAGGGAAGTCGAGGAGAAGGTCGAGGAAGGCGAATGGGTCAAGATGTGCATGCAGTGCGGCGTGTGCGCCGGCTCCTGCCCGTTTGGCCCGCACTGGGAGCATTCGCCGCAGAAAATATTCATGATGATCCGCGCGGGGAAACGCGAGGAAGTGCTCCAGTCCGATTCGATGTGGATGTGCACCTCGTGCTACAACTGCGTGGTGCGCTGCCCGCGCCAGCTCCCCATCACCCAGATCATGCATGGGCTCGCAAGCTACGCGCACCGTCTCGGACTCGCGCCCAAGGAACAGCCGACGCGCCATTTTTCAGCGCTGTTCTGGAACAACTGCACCCAAACCGGCCGCGTCAACGAACTGAAACTCACTCTGGGGCTCTACTTCAAGGATGGCCTGGTCTCCGGCATCAAAAAAGCCTGGGCGCTCAGAAACATCGGGCTGAGCATGCTGCTTGCTAAGCGCTTGAATCCATTTGAGATTTTAAAAGGCCATGAATGCCAGGACAAGGCCGGCATACAACGCATGCTGAAGAAAGCCCACGAAATCGAAGCCCGGCACCGCGGCCTTAACGGCTAAAAAGCTATTGCCACAGAGATCACGGAGAACACAGAGAAAAAGCGGAATGCCTTTTATCCAATTTACCCTCTCCGGTGAAATCTTTGCGTATCTTTACTCTGTGAACTCTGTGTCCTCTGTGGCTAATGATTTTCAATCTTCCTTTTGACGAAGGCTGAAGGAACCAACTATGGCGAAGAAAGAATACGCGTTTTATCCCGGATGTTCGTCGCAGCTCAAGGGCTCGGCTTCCAATTATCTGGTGTCCGTCGATTCAATGTGCAAGACGCTTGACGTCAAGCTCACGCAAATCCCCGACTGGAACTGTTGCGGCGCCTCGATCGGCTATGCCGAATCGGGCGAGTTGCCACGTCATGTGATGAACGCGCGCAACTTTGCGCTCGCAGAAAAGCATTTGCCCGGCCAGGATGTAGTCGCGACCTGCGCCGCATGCTGGCTCAACGCCAAGGAAAGCAAGGAAAAGCTCGCGTCCAACCAGACGCTCAGGAACGACGCCAACGAAGCGCTCAAGGAAGTCGGCCTGCAGTACGAAGGCAAGTCCGCGATGCGCCACATGGTGGAAGTGCTGATCGAGGACTTTGGCTATGACGAGCTGAAAAAACCGGTGGTGAAATCGCTCGAAGGCATCAAGTTCGCCGGCTACGTCGGCTGCCAGACCAACCGCCCCTTCGGCATCAACGGCGAATCGTTCGAAAACCCGGTTTATCTCGACAAACTGGTCGAATCGGTTGGTGGCGAAGCGGTCACGAGTTATGACCAGAAAGTCACCTGCTGCGGTGGCGCGCTGGCGTTTTCGGAACCCGACAAGAGCCAGAAGCAGATCAAGGACATCGTGGAATCAGCCTATGACCACGGCGCGGAGATGATCGTGACGCCCTGCCCGCTGTGCCAGGCCAACGTCGAGATCTATCAGGGCGAAGTCAACAAGAAATACGGCACCAAGTTCAACATGCCGGTCCTCTACTACAGCCAACTGATGTCAGTGGCCTACGGCGGCTCGACCAAGGCTGCCGGCCTCGACGGCCAAGTCATCCGGGCAAAGAAGCTGGAAGAAATCGCAGTAAAGGTGATTAAGAAGTAGACTGTCGAGGCCAGGACCTGCTCCCGCTCCTGACTGCTGCGCAGATTCCGTGTCGCAGGTCCGCCCCTCCGGCCAAGTCATCCGGGCAAAGAAGCTGGAAGAAATCGCGGTAAAGGTGATTAAGAAGTAGACTGTCGAGGCCAGGACCTGCTCCCGCTCCTGACTGCTGCGCAGATTCCGTGTCGCAGGTCCACCCCTCCGGCCAAGTCATCCGGGCAAAGAAGCTGGAAGAAATCGCAGTAAAAGTCGTCAAGAAATAACAAACCCCGACCGCAGGCGGGGTTGCTTGCACGCGTTCGAACCGGCAGCCTTGCCGTTCAACGCGTAGCGGTTCATCATTCACCACTCAACACTCAACACTCATAAAATGCGACTTGCCACCTACACCCTGAAATCCGAACCGGCACATCCTCGTATCGGCGCCCTGCTGGGCAACCAGATGCTCGACCTTTACGCCTGTGAATGCGCGATGGGCGGCAGGAACGTGATTCCGGGCTCGATGAAACAACTGCTGGCGCTGGGCAAACCGGGCCTGGACCGCGTGCGCATGCTGCTCGACTACGCCCAGACCCACGCCCCAAAACTGGTCCCGGGCGTGCTCAGCAAACTCGATGCCATCCAATTCCTGCCGCCCGTTCCCGATGCCGATAAATTTCTGTGCGTAGGCAAGAATTACCGCACCCACCTCGAGGAGTTGAAAAAAAACGACCTCATCAAGGAACTGCCGGGCGAACCCACAGGCTTCATCAAGCTCAACACCTGCCTGACCGGCCATGACGCCGAGGTCGAACGTCCCGCCACCATTTCCCGCCTCGATTACGAGCCCGAACTGGTGTTCGTCATCGGCAAGCGCGCTTTCGGCGCCAAGGGCAAGGACGCTTTCGACCATGTGATGGGTATCACCATCCTCAACGATCTGACCTGCCGCGACACGCAGAAGCGCGAAGTAGCCTCGGGCTCGCGCTTCTGGACTTCCAAGAACGCGCCCGGCTTCGGCCCGCTCGGCCCTTACATCATCACCATGGACGAGGTCGGCGACCCCTACGACATCTGGGTCACCTGCAGCGTCAACGGCGAACAGCGCATGCGTGTCAACACCAACGACCAGATCTGGAAACTGCCCGACATCATCGAGCATTTTTCGCGCCTGCTGCCGCTGGAACCGGGCGACATGTTCTCGACTGGCGCGCCGGGCGGCGTGGCCGTCGGCAAGCCCAACGCTGAAGACCTCTACCTCAAGCCCGGCGACATCGTCGAATGCGCGTTCGAAAAACCGGCGATGGCGCTCAGAAACCGCATCATCGCGCCCAAGGCCTAGCGCGCAGCAAGATCGCAAGGCGGCCCGAGGGCCGCCTTTTTCATTTTGCGGGTTTATAATGGTCCCGCCCACTGTTGCAGGAGGCATCGGTGCAGACATCCGCTTTAGCCGCATCATCAGATCCGATATTGCTGCGCCAAGACGTTGACGGCATCGCCACTCTGACGCTCAACCGTCCGCATCACTACAACGCCCTGTCTTCAGCACTGCTGGCCGAGTTGCAGGCCGCGGTCGATGCCATCGCGCGGGATGCGTCGGTGCGCGTCGTCGTCATCGCCGGCGCCGGCAAGGCGTTCTGCGCCGGGCACGACCTCAAGGAAATGCGCGCCCATCACGATCGAAAATTCATTCAGGATGTATTCCAGCGCTGCAGTCATCTGATGCTGAGCCTCACGCGCCTGCCCCAGCCTGTGATCGCGCGTGCGCACGGCATAGTCGCCGCAGCCGGCTGCCAGTTGGTGGCGCAATGCGATCTGGCGGTCGCTGCAAGCGATGCACGTTTTGCAACCTCAGGCATCAATGTCGGGCTGTTTTGCGCGACCCCCAGCGTCCCGCTGTCGCGCAATATCCCGCGCAAGCAGGCGATGGAAATGCTGATGACGGGCGAATTCATCGATGCGCAGACCGCGCTTGCCTACGGACTGGTCAACCGCGTGGCGCCGCCGCAGGAACTCGATGCAGAGATCGGGAAGCTCGCGCTGTCCATTATCGCCAAGACGCCCGTGGCCGTTGCTGCCGGCAAGAAACTCTTCTACCAGCAACTCGATGCCGGGATGGAGCAGGCCTACGATTTCGCCGCCGAAGCCATGGTCTGCAATATGATGACCGAAGACGCCGCCGAAGGCATTGATGCCTTCATGCAAAAGCGCGCGCCGCAGTGGAAAGGCAAGTGACTGGATCAGTGATTGGTGATTGGTGATTGGTGAATGGTGATTGGTTAAAAGGCGGAACTGCGATGAAACATTTAGCATATCTGTTCCTAGCCGTTCCGCTCGCGGCATTTGCCGGCGGGTCAAATTACGGCATCACGCCCGGCGCGCATCCCAATCTTGCTGGCAAGGTCACAGAATGGCCGGTGCCGACACCGCGCTTTGCGCGCGATCCGGCACCCGCACCCGACGGCAGCATCTATATCTCCGTGATGAGCGGCAACAAGGTGGCACGCTTCGACCCCAAAACCCAAACCTTCAGGGAATGGGACATGCCGCCGGGACACAAGCCGCATGGCGTGCTGGTGGAAAAGCAGGGCCTCGTCTGGACCACAGGCAACGGTAACGGCACCATAGGCCGGCTCGATCCAACGACCGCCACGATCACCGAGTTCAAGACCCCTTCGGGCGGCGGCGGGCCGCACACGCTGGTCATTACCAACGATAACGCAACGATCTGGTTCACCATGCAAAGCGGCGACAAGATCGCAAGCCTCGATACCAAAACCGGCGCCATCAGGGAATACCAGACATCCGGCGGCCCTTACGGACTCTCGCTCGACAAGGCGGGCAACGTCTGGTTCTGCCGCATGGGCGATAACATGATGGGCAAGCTTGATCCCAAGACCGGAAAAATGAGCGAAGTCGACACGGGACGCGGCTCGCGTCCGCGCCGCGTAGCCACCGCGCCCGACGGCATGCTGTGGATTGCGCTCTACGGCAACGGCAAGCTGGCAAAACTCGATCCGTCTGCCATGAAAGTGGTCAAAAAATATCAACTGCCGGCGGGCGACGCCGGCCCCTACGCCGTTGCCGTGGACGGCGGCGGCATGGTATGGGTTAACGAGATCAACACCGACACCGTGGTGCGATTCAACCCCAAAACCGAACAGATGCGCGTGGTGAAGCTGCCCTCCTCCAATACCGGCATCCGCAAGATGATCGTCGATGCCCAGGGCAGGCTCTGGTACATGGGCTCGCACAGCGGGCGTCTCGGCGTCATCGAGTAAGACGCACACCACTGGCTTTCAGCGAGGTCGGCATGCGTAGGAAATTAATACGTATCTATATGTTTATATACATTATTTTATGATCCCTGGAACATCAATTACCGGACAATTTGATTTCGCCACCGGCTCTGATTCGGTCCATTCCGCTGATTTGATGTTTCGTTTTTTACTCTTTCTGCTTTGGCTGCCGTTTGCCTCTCCGCCTGCGACAGCCGACGATGTGTTGTGGAACAGGCTCAAGTCCGGCGGTCACGTCGTGCTGATCCGGCACGCCAGCACCGTCCCGGGGCTCGGCGACCCGCCGGGCTTCAAACTCGGCGACTGCGCGACACAGCGCAATCTTTCGGCGGCGGGACGCGAAGAGGCGCGCCGCCTCGGCGCTGCGTTCCGCGCTGCAGCAGTCCCTGTCAATGACGTGCTGTCGAGCCGCTGGTGCCGCTGCATCGATACCGCTCGCCTCGCATTCGGCAAAGTTACCCCGCTGCCGGCGCTCGATTCCTTTTTCGACGACCGTTCGACGCAGGAGCGGCAGACCGCCGCCATCCACAGCATCATTTCCGGATTTCGCGGCACGGGCAATATCGTCATGGTGACCCACCAGGTCAATATCACCGCACTTACCGGCAAGGTGCCGGCACAGGGCGAAGCGCTGGTCGTGCGCGCCGATGCCGGCGGCGAGGTCGAACTGGTCGGGCGCCTGACGCCACCGCGGGGGCCGTCATGAGCGCTCAACCGGAATCGTCACCTTCCAAAAACGTCTTCCCGCGCATAAAGAGCGTAAGCGCCGGTGCGCCGTTCGCTTGGCTCGCCGCGGGATGGCGCGACTTCCGGGCGGCGCCGGGTGCGAGCCTGTTCTACGGCATCGCCTTTGTCGTCATGGGCTATCTGCTCAACACCTTTTTTGCCTCCAGCCCGCACATCACGCTCGCGCTCGGCACCGGCTTTACGCTGATCGGCCCTTTCCTTGCGCTCGGGCTGTACGATCTGTCGCGCCGCCGCGAGCGTGGCGAGCAGTCGCAGCTTGCGGCCAGCCTGACCGCATGGAACAGCAATCCCGGCGCGATCGGCTTCTACGCCCTGATCCTGCTGCTGCTATTCGCGGGCTGGGCCCGGGTCTCTGTGGTGCTGGTGGCGCTGTTTTACACGGGCAGCATGCCGAGCATAGCCACCTTCGCGCAGCATCTGGTGTTCTCGAACGAAAACCTGGAGTTTCTGGCGATCTATTTCGGCGTCGGTGCGGGTTTCGCCTTGCTGGTGTTCGCCGTCAGCGTGGTCTCCATTCCGCTGATGATGGACCGCGGCACCGACACCGTCACCGCCATGATCGCGAGTTTTCTCGCGCTGACGCGAAACTTCCCCGCCATGCTGGTATGGGCTGCGCTGATCGGCATGATGCTCTTCGTCGGACTCGCAACGCTTTATATCGGTCTGGCAATCACGGGCCCCATTGTCGGTCATGCCACCTGGCATGCCTATCGTGCGCTGGTGGCGCCGCCTTCCGACTGAAGGATAACCCTCAGCGAACGTAGCCCGGATGCAACCGCAGGTGGAATCCGGGATTTCGTCTGCTCAACGCCTCGCCCCGGATTTCTTCATGCTCCATCCGGGCTACCCACTACCGGACGAGTAACGCCTCATCGCCGAACAACCCGCAACTACCACTGCGCCATGCGCTGAATCTCCTCGTCGGTATGCCGCAAATGCTGACCCTGTGCCTTGCCCAACGCGATCAGCAACGCCACCGCCACATCCGGGTGCCGTTCTTCAAGCTGACGCAGGCTGTTGCGGTCTAAAACCATCAGTTCAGCCGGCGCCACCACGCAGGCATCGGCAGTTCTCGGCCCGGGATCAAGAAAAGCCACCTCGCCAAAAAAAGTCCCGGGGCCGCACTTTGCAAGACGCTTGTAATGATGCCGTGTCGTCTGCAGCCGCATCTCGACTTCACCGTGCAAGACTATATATAAGTCGTCTCCCGTACCGCCCGCGGCAAACAACTGCTGTCCCGCCACCGTGCGGGTTGGTTGCAACACCGTCTCCAGCGCCGCGATCTGCGTCGGACTCATACCCCGGCACAGGTCGTTGTCTGCCAGCGCCACATGTTCGTGCGCTGCGGCAGGTGGCGAGCCCAGTTCGGTGAGCAGCGCATCCTCGGCATATTCAAGCGCTTCGTCCGAGCCGACCAGGGTTTTTACGTTAAGCTCCTCCCCGTCTTTCTGAGCGACCGCGGCCAGTGTTTTATTGATGTCCGCGCCCAGATCGAGTTCGCGATGCACTTCGCAAAACAACAATTGCCCGCCATGCGCCTGCAGCCGCGCTGCGATCTGATGCAGGATATTGATGCCGGTGAGATCGATCTGGCCGGCGCGCCGCATGTGCAAAATGATCCAGGCCGGACGATCAAGCTCGGGAAGCAGTTCCTCGAACAGGCTGTCTGCCGTGGCGAAAAACAGGTTTCCGCGCAATTCATACAGGACTATTCGGTCTCCGTGCAACTCGAGCAGCGCCTGTTCCGCTGCGGTGCGCACTCTCACCGAACGCCGCTGCGCGCCGCTTGACCGCCGGTGAATAACCGGAGCCTGCGCCTGGGAACGGATGAACAATATGATCGTGATCACGACGCCCGCCCCGACCGCCGTGACCAGGTCATAGGCGACGGTGATAATCATCACCAGCAGCGCCACCATCGCATCCATGCGCATGCGTCCGGCACGCAGCCACTCGAACATGTCGCGCTTTATCATGCCGACAGCGACATGGATGATGATGCCGGCAAGCACGCTGAGCGGCAGCAGCTTTCCTGCCGGGGCAAAGATAAACACCATCACAACGAACGCAGCGCCCGCGGTGACCCCGGCCCAGTGCCGGGCGCCGGTCTTGACGGCCACCACCGTGGCGCCGGTGGTTGCGGACCCGCCCATGCCGCCGGCCAGGCCGGCCAGCATCTGGCCCACGCCCTGGGCGATCAATTCGCGGCGGGCATCGTGGCGGGCTTCGGTCACGAGATCGGCGATCACCGATGTCAATAACGTATTGAGGCTCGCCAGCATCGCCAGCGCCAGTGCGCCCAATACCACCGACCACAACGGCAAGTCCTGGAACAGCGCTAACGAGAGTCCTGAACTGCTATCACCAAATTCCGGCAACGCACCGACCACCCACGACCCGGGAACCGGTCCCGGGCCCAGGCCCGCCAACATGTGAAAAATCAGCGTGCCGGCTATCAACCCGGTTATCGGCGGCGGTATCTTCGGCAACCACCTGACCGAGGCTACCGCCACCCCCAGGGTCGCGAGCGCACTGGCGCCGGGTATCCATAGCCAGCCTTCCCACCCTGCTTCTGGAATATCGCCGAATATCGGGCCTAACTGGGAGCGGATCATGATCAGTGCAGCGCCGGTCATGAAGCCGACCACCACTGGGTAGGGAATGAATCTGATCAGTTTGCCGCCGCCCGAAACCGCAATCGCAATCTGCATCAGGCCGGCAAGCACGATCATGGCGACAAGGCCCGCGAACAGATGTTCGCCGTCCAGGCCATGCGCGGCCAGCGTGGCCAATGCGCCCGTCAGCAACGCCAGTGCGGGACCGGTGGGTGAACTGATCAGGCCCCGGGTGCTGCCGAACAGTCCCGAAGCCAGGCTCAGGCACGCCGCGCCGACCAGCCCGGCCAGCGCGCCGCCCGCAGCGCTCATGTCCATGAGCGCGAACAGCGCAACTCCGTACGCCATGGCCTGCGGCAGCACCACCATGGCGGCGGCTATCCCGCCCGCGAGATCGCGCACGCCGTAGCCGGAAGGCTGGGGCGCGACGACCGCGCCCGCAGTCACTTGATCGCCAGTCATGACTTGTCCGTCGGTTGCTGCCGATATGCAGAGTTCTATAGTAGCGTATGAGACGTAGAGACGCTTAACGTTTTACAACGTTAAGTAACAAAACCGATTCGTCTCGGGCAACGTGGTTTCACTCTTCACTCTTCACTCCTCACCCTTGCTTGATGTCGGGGGCAGCCCGACAGCTGGTCACTTTCTCTTGCGCGGCCAAGAGAAAGTAACCAAAGAGAAGGCCGCCCAGTTCGCCGCCCCTGACGTTCTGTCGTCAGGAGTTCCCTGCGCTGCTCGACCAGCCCGGCTGCTGCGGAACTCGCACAGAACGCTCAGACAGTCCTCGCAGAATTCCCGGGCTTGTCTGTGCTGCTCGGCGGCTCGCATGGGTCCGGGGAATGGACGTAGCAGCTAGGGGAGGAGTAATCGCGGTAAATGCCTCTCACAGCAGTTACCAATCACTAATTACTAATCACCAATCACAGCAGTTAAGCGTTGCTCGGCGGCGCACATGGGACCACGGAATAAGCAGCCTCGCTAGAGGAAGCATCAGCGCAGCAAATTAGTCTCAAAGCGTACGACATATAAACAAGTGCTCTCCGCCTCTCGCCTCTCGCCCGGCGTCTCTCGCCCGGCGTCTTTCGCCTTTCCGGTCACTGGTCACCGCAGTTAAAATCGCAATGCGGTTGACATATTGAAACTCGGCGGGGGACTATGTTATCCGGCGTTATTGCCGGATATTTATAGTTTGGCGTCACAAAGAAGGCATTCACATGAGTCAGGCAGCTAAAGATTTCCTCGCGCGCGTGGAGTCATGGAGCGATCTCAGCGACTTGGTCGAGCACTTTTCCTTCTACAGCGCGAATGATTGGCTATTTCGCGGAGTCACAAACGTAAATCACACACTCATCGCAAAGATCGGTCGCGAGAAGGCGCGAATCATAAAACGCGGGCCGGGATCACCTCGCGTCAAACGCGTACCATATCGATTAGCGGACGAACGCGCTATCTTCACAATGTTCAAGAGTCAAGCCCTTGCTTACCTCCAGCGACCACCTACAACACCACTCGAATGGTTGGCGCTTGCACAGCACTTTGGCATGCCAACGCGGCTTCTTGACTGGACGGAAAGTATTCTTATAGCCGCATGGTTCGCAGTTGAAAATGCGGGCGCCAAGGAAGACGGTGCTGACGCTGCAATCTGGGTTGCCCATGGAGTTTCGTCGATCGACGCCGAAGATCCATGCGATCCTTTCAAGGTCAAGTCTCCATGTGTTTACCGGCCAGCCCATGTCAGCGCTCGAATAGCAGCTCAGGGGAGCGTTCTCATGCTGTGCCCAAAACCCACTGAGAAAGTCAAACTGGCGTTCGTACGAAAGATAACAATCGCCCGAAGAGCAGAGTTCACGATCAAGAAACGACTCAACACTTGTGGCGTGAACAAGCGACTCTTGTTCCCAGACCTACAGGGATTGGCGGAACACCTAAGTTGGTTGCACAAGCATGACTACCTAGCCGGCTACAGCGATGGGGCGGGACTATCGATTCGGCCCACGCCGGACGAGGAAGAACAGTGAACTTTGAGCGTCAGAAAATGCAAGGCGGACGGGGTCATGCAAGACGGACGGGGTCAGGTCTAGCATCATAGCATTCCTCACGCTCCTCTCACGATCCTCCCCACCGTCGTGAAGTGTATGTCGACGTGATCCGTGCTACTTTGGGAGAGTAGCAGCGAGCATCCCGGATAGCCGGAACCTCGCCGCCCTCGCAGAACCGGACTTGGAGAGTTACACCATCCGGCTCCCAGCTTGAGTCATCCACAATGGTTTGGGGTAGAGATTGTGCTGGATGC
>JAUXMZ010000057.1 GCA_030683105.1 Burkholderiales bacterium
AAAGACCAAGATCGATGTAACCGCCCGACCCTCATCCCTGACCCTTCTCCCCCAGTGGAGAAGGGAAACAATTGCCTCCTCTCGCCCTTTGGGACAAGGGAACACTTGAAGCAAGGCAGAGAGGTCGGGAGAGAGGGACCGGACGCCGATGGACGCCGATCAAACCAACCCCGATGGCCTTTGTTCCAGAGAACATGTAAAATAAATAATTAAAACAATATGTTATATGGCTCCATTGCACTTTATCATGTTTGGAGTTTTTGATGTTTATCGGCGTATATCGGCGTTTATCGGCGGTTAATTTATTTTATTTTGTTACGGGTTCTTAGGCAGGTTTGGGCGCGACGCGCACGATTTCCCGTTCTTCGATCGGCCAGTTGATCAGCGCCGCGGCCACACCCATGCCTATGGTGAGTATCCACATCAGATGGTAGGAACCGGTGGTATCGAACAGGTAGCCGCCGATAAGCACGCCAAGAAAACTGCCCACCTGGTGGAACAGGAAGGCGATGCCGCCCAGCGTCGAGAGATACTTGACGCCGAAGATGTGCGCGATCAGGCCGTTGGTCACCGGCACCGTGCCCAGCCATAAAAATCCTATGGTGGAGGCGAACAGGTAGACCGTCAGCGGCGAGATCGGCGCCGAGATGAAGATGGCGATAGCGACCGCGCGGGTCATGTACAGTGTGGAAAGCACGTTTTTCTTGGTGTAGCGGCTGCCCAGCCATCCCCACAGGTAGCTGCCAAAAATATTGAACAGACCGATCAAGGCCAGCGCCATCATTCCGGTCTCTGGCGTCATGCGCTGATCGACCAGATAGGCCGGGAAGTGCACCGAAATGAACAGCAGCTGGAAACCGCATACCAGATAGCCCGAACACAGCAGCAGGTAGCTTTTGTGGCTCAGGGCCTCGCGCAGCGCTTCCGGTATCGACTGTTTGTGAAAATCATGCGCCTGGGTTTTCTTGTTTTCAACCAGCGCCGCCGACAGCGGCAGGATCAGCAGCACCGTGACGGCGAGGACCATCAAGGCGTACTGCCAGCCCAGGTGATTGATCAGGGTCTGGCCGAAAGGCAGCATTACGAACTGGCCAAACGAACCGGCCGCGCCAACCACACCCAGCGCGACCGTGCGCTTTTCGGGCGGAAATGCGCGGCCGACCACGCCATAAACTATGGAAAATCCGCTGCAACTCAGGCCGACGCCGACCATCAGGCCGGCGCTCAGACTGAATTCCCAGCCAGTGGTGGACAGCGACATCAGCACCAGCCCGACGGCATACAGTATCGTGCCGCCGATCAGCACGCGAGCCGCACCGTACTTGTCTGCGATCATGCCGGTGAAGGGCTGCGCCAGGCCGTAGACCAGGTTCTGGATCGCGATCGCGAGCGCGAACGTCTGCCGGCTCCAGTGCAGGTCGAGTGTCATCGGCTGCAGATACAGGCCGAAGTTGTGGCGCACTCCCAGCGACAGCGTAAGAGCGAGGCCGCTGCAGAGCAGGATGACGGCCGGGGTGCGCCAGTTGGGGCGGATCATGTCGGTAGGGCGGCGTGTTTCAGGTCATCTTCGCCATGCAGTGCTGCTGGAACGCAGGCCGTTCGCAAATCCGCTTGTACCAGGCCTCGAAATTGCCGAGCGCCGGCCGCTCGATCGGCAGATTGAACCAGCGAAAGGCCGTCACGCCCAGCGGGATGTCGCCCATGCTGAAGGCCTTGCCGGCCATGTACGCATTGTGGGCGAGATGGGCGTCGGCGGCGGTGAAATGCGCCGCCAGTTTCTTGCGGTTTTCCTCGACATCGGCCATGTTGCGTTTTTCCGGCGCGACGCGCACCAGATTCCAGAATACCGGGCGCATCAGCGGCCACAATGTCGTGCTGTACCATTCCATCCAGCGGTCGGCATCGGCGCAGCGGTGCGTGTGTTCCGGCCACAGCGTGCCCTGGCCGTGCTTGCGCGACAGGTAACGCACGATGGCGTGCGATTCCCACAGCACGAAGCCGTCGTCGTTGATGGTGGGCACCAGCCCGTTGGGATTCATCGCGCGGTATTCCGGCGTATCGTTGACGCCGAATTCCATGCCAGCGTCGACGCGCTCGTAGGCGAGGTTGAGCTCGGCGCAGCACCACAGTACTTTCTGCACGTTGATGGAATTCTTGCGTCCCCATATTTTCAGCATCGTCCCTGCTCCTGTTCGTCGTGATTGGTGATTGCTGCAGCCGGCGGCGTTCGGCTGAGCTTATCGCGGCTCGGACGCGCGCTTGTTGAATTCTGAAAAAAACTGTCCGGCGATCTTTTTCGCCACGCCGTCAATCAGCCGCGCGCCGACCTGCGCCAGCTTGCCGCCGATCATGGCCTTGACCACGTAACCGAGACGGGTGCCGTCGGCTTCGGGCGCGAGCTGAACGCTGGCCTGTCCCTTGGCAAACCCGGCGACGCCGCCCTGGCCTTCGAACAACAGGGTGTAGGAATGGGGCGGGGCCATGTCGGACAGGGTCATCAGACCCTTGAACTTGGCGCTGACCGGACCGACCTTGGCGGTCATGGTGAGCTGGTATTCGGTGTCGGATATCTGCTCTATCGTCTCGCAACCGGGGATGCAGTCCTTGAGAACGGCTGTGTCATTCAAGGCACGCCAGGTCTCGGCCTGGGTCAGGGGAATCAGTTGTTCTCCGGTCATTTCCATTCATGTTCTCCGCGGCGGTCGATGCGCTTATCGCTTATCAGGCAGCGACAACGGGCATTCGCGCGCCAGTTTTCTCAGTGCGGTCGATGCGACGACCCGGTGTTCCTTGACATAGACCTCGTGGTTGTCTGCCACGTCGTCCAGCCGGTACTGGTAATTGACCATCAGCCCGGCGGCGCGCTGCATGCCGCGCTTCGACGTGTCGGCCAGCCAGTTCAGGCGCTCGAGCCGCGCGCCGTTACCCAGATGGAAGCGCGCCACGCTGTCCGCGGGCTCGTCCTTGTTCTTGGCATGGATCAGATAGCAGGCGCACAGCGGCATCAGGTGTTTTTGCACGCGCTCGGCGGTGTGTTTCTGTTTGAACCAGTCCGGATCGTCCAGGCACTTGAAGGCTTCGGCAGCGGCGCGGCCCGCTGCGGTGGCGGCCAGTTCCTCGGGGATGCCAGCAAGCCAGGTGCGGAAACCGGGTACCGGCGAGAGCGTGGCGAAGGTGCTGATTTTCGAAAATTCCCGCCCCAGCTCCTGCGCCACCTGCTTGATCAGCAGGTTGCCGAAGGAGATGCCGCGCAGCCCCCGCTGGCAGTTGGTGATCGAATAGAAAATCGCGGTGTCCGCCGTCTGCGGGTCCGTCACCGGCGAGTCGAGATTGAGCAGCGGCTGCACGGCGTCGCTTATGCCTTTGGTAAGGGCGACTTCGATGAAAATCAGCGGCTCGTTCGGCAGTGCCGGATGAAAAAACGCAAAACAGCGGCGGTCGTCTTCGAGGCGCCGGTGCAGGTCGCGCCAGCCGGAGATTTCGTGGACCGCTTCGTACTTGATGAGTTTTTCGAGGATGATCGCCGGCGTGTTCCAGTCGATGCGTTGCAGGGAGAGAAAACCGCGGTTGAACCACGAGCCGAACAGATGCTCGAGATCGGCGTCGATGCCTTTCCATTGCGGGTGGGCCTGGAGCGAGCGCAGCAGCAGCGCGCGCATTCCGACCAGGGTCGTGGTGCCGCCGGGGGCGGTGTTGAGCCTGCGGAACAGTTCCTGCCGCGGCGGTTCGGCCAGTTCAAACAGGCTGATCAGCGTGTCGGTGGAAGGCTGCGCGCAATACTCCTGGCAGGCGCGGGCGAGTTCGATGGGATCGGGAGAAAATTCGGACGACAGCAGGTCGAACAGGGCGGGCAGCGCGGGTTCGGGCAGAGAGTGATAGGCGATCAGGGTCTCGCGGGCGAGTGCGGCGCCCGATACCTCCCCGCGCTCGGAGAGCAGCGCATGGCAGAGATCTATCATGTGCCGCGCCATACGCTGGGCACGGGCCTGTTCGTCGGGGCGGATGACCAGGCGGATGATGCGCTTGAGGAAGGAGGGGGTATCCATCAGAAACAAGATAACACTGGACCGGCACAAAGGGGATGCGCTGATTCTGGCTGATGCATTTGACTTTAGCAACCACGCTAGGGCCTGTTAACAATCACCGCATGAGTGCGACGGAGGCGATTTGGGCTCAGGGCTAGGAGCGCCGAGCGCGGTTTGCCCCGTGGAAAATACGCGATGGTGCGACAACGCCATGAGCCCCGAGCGGGCGCTACGCGCCCGCGGGCCTTATTCTCGCCCATTATGGGACGCGCAACGGCAAAGCCGTTGCTCAGCGTCCCGTCCCTTCGGGTTGTGGCCAAAATCGTCGCTGGCTTCGTTGCTCGTCTTGCCTATGCGCCCCGGACTCGGTCTCGCGCAGCGTGGTGCGGGCAGGGGCGCAAAGCGGCGTGTGGATGCGATGTCGTCCCGGGGCTTATGCGGCTGCTCCCGCAAACGGGCCTGCGGCTAACGAGTCGCAGCCGCCGCGATATGGGCTGCGACAAGCGCCTTGCCATCAACAATTTTGGCCACAACGCATCTCACGTGGTGAATGTTAACAGGCCCTAGTTCACTATATAATTCCCGCAAGAACCATGGCGCGGTAATGATGAGCGGCAGCCGCGCCGCAATTTTCCGGAGGCGATCATGGATAGCGTCGATACCGAAGTTCTGAAAAGCGCGGTGACCTGGCTTGCGGCCGGCCGCCGTGCCACGCTGGCGACGGTGGTGAAAACCTGGGGCTCGGCGCCGCGGCCCATAGGCGCGATGCTGGCGATCCGTGACGACGGCCAGGTTACGGGTTCGGTGTCGGGGGGCTGCATCGAAGACGATCTGATTGCGCGCGTGCGCTCACATGACCTGGGCGGCGACAAGCCCGAAGTCGTCACCTACGGCGTCACCAAGGAACAGGCCGAGCGGTTCGGGCTGCCGTGCGGCGGCACGCTGCAGATCGTGCTCGAGCCGCTGTCTGACCGCTCGGGCCTGAATGCGCTGCTCGACACCGTGGAGCGGCACGAACTGGTGGCGCGCACTCTGGATATCGACAGCGGGAAGAGCGCGCTCGCGCCGGCCAAATGGTCGGACGTGCTCGAATTCGACGGCGCTGTGCTCAAGACCATACACGGCCCGCGCTGGCGGCTGCTGATCATTGGCGCCGGGCAGTTGTCGGGTTACCTGGCGCAGATGGCGCAGGCGCTCGATTATCAGGTCACGGTGTGCGACCCGCGCGAGGAATACGCCGAAGGCTGGAGCGTGCCGGGCGCGGAGCTGGATCGCGGCATGCCGGATGACGTGGTGCTGGCGCTGAACATGGATGCGCACACCGCGGTGGTCGCGGTGACCCATGATCCCAAGCTCGACGACATGGCGCTGCTCGAAGCACTCAAGTCGCCGGCGTTTTACGTCGGCGCCATCGGCTCCAAACTCAACAACGACAAGCGCCGCAAGCGCCTCGCCGAATTCGATCTGTCTGCCGCGGAAATTGCGCGGCTGCGCGGGCCGGTGGGGCTGCCGATCGGCAGCCGCACACCACCTGAGATTGCGGTGTCGGTGCTGGCCGAAATGACGGCGGTGCGGCGCGGGGTGGTGCTCGCGGCGGTAGGTGGGCCGGCTGCTCCGGCCACGGCGCCTGCTGATCCGCTGGCGTGCAGCTGATCCCTCCAGGCAATAAAATATAATAATATCAATAAGTTATAGTATTCCAACGCGGTGCCCCATGAGATTGCTCAGCGTGCTGATGTGGTCTGCGCTATGCCTGATGCTGATCATGACCGCCACGATGCGCAATGCCGCAGCCGAGGAAACGGCAGCCAATGGCGTTTTTCTTGTGGCCACGCGCGACATTCGCGATCCCAATTTCAAAGAGTCGGTCATCCTGATCACCCATCCGCAGGATAGCGGACCGTTCGGCGTCATCATCAACCGTCCGCTCGCGCATCGTGTGAGCGCGCTGTTTCCCAGCAACGCCGCGCTTCAGGGCCGCGATGACGTGGTTTATTCTGGCGGCCCGGTGGGGCGTCAGACCCTGGTTTTCCTGGTGCGCACGACGGAGGCGCCGCCACGCGGCACGCGCGTGCTAAACGACGTCTATTTCACTCCCGATTCTGCTTGGTTCGACAGTATGCTCAAACGTGCCGATCCCTTACAGGGCTTGCGCGTCTATGTGGGCTACACGGGATGGGCGCTGGGCCAGTTGCAAAACGAGATCGAGCAGGGCGGCTGGCATGTCGTTCCGGCTGATCCCGATACCGTTTTCACCAAGGACCCCGCCACGATCTGGCCTGAACTCATCAAACGCGCGACGCAGCGGAGGACAC
Organism: Burkholderiales bacterium; assembly: GCA_030683105.1. Taxonomy (GTDB): domain Bacteria; phylum Pseudomonadota; class Gammaproteobacteria; order Burkholderiales; family SG8-41; genus CAKKQX01. The sequence goes on from JAUXMZ010000057.1 coordinate 6,341, forward strand.
ACAAAACTGATCCTCTGCACGCTGCGGCATACCCCTGAGATATTCCGGATTTCACCGCGATACTGTCGCCGATCCGCTGTAAAATAAGCCATTCCTGATTAGCGGAGCATTTCCTGTGCGGGTAGGCATCATAGGCGGTGGCAGCATCGCCCGCTTGTTCCTCGAACACATCCGTCGCGGCGACCTGGGCGATGCGCAGGTGGTGGCTATCGCCGGCAGAAGCGAGGCTTCGCGCGGCAAGCCGCTGGCGCAGGAGTATGGCGTGGCGTTCGTCACCGGCAGCGCGGCGCTGGTTGCACAGCATCCCGATGTGGTGGTGGAAGCCGCGTCGCACGATGCAGTGCGCGACTATGCCGAAGGGCTGCTCCAGCAGGGCATTGCGGTCATCGTGCTCTCCGGCGGCGCGTTGTGCGACGACGCGCTGCGCGCCGGGCTGGAGCGCGCGGCCCACGAGAGCGGCGCGCTGCTCTATGTGCCTTCGGGCGGCATCGGTGGACTCGACGCGCTGAAAGCGGCATGCATCGCCGGCGTCGACGAGGTTACGATCGCCGTCACCAAGCCGGCGGCGGCGTGGAAAGGCATTGCGTACGTCGAGAAACTGGGCGTCGATCTCGATAATCTGCGCAGCCCCTGCGTGTTGTTCGAAGGCACGGCGCGCGAGGGCGTGCCGCATTTTCCGGCGAACGTGAATATCGCGGCGGTACTGTCAATGGCCGGCATCGGCTTCGACAAGACGCGGCTCAAGGTCGTCGCCGACCCGGCGCTTAAGTTCAACACGCATTTCATCGAGATCAAGGGCAAGTCAGGCAATATCAGCATCAAGCTCGAGAACGTGCCGGCGCCTGACAATCCCAAGACGGCATGGCTAGCCTGCTACAGCGCGCTGGCTGCGCTCAAACTGGCGAAATCGCCGGTGCGTTACGGAACTTAAGTGCGGTGATTGGTTATTGGTCACCCTCCGGGTGCTCGCTTCGCATCGGATTGGTTAAAACCCTGAAAAAGAAACTGTCATGACTACAACACAGAAAAAACTCAAGCTCGCGTTTATCGGCCTCGGTGTGATGGGCGGCCCGATGGCTGGGCATCTGGCCCGCGCCGGGCACGATGTCACGGTGTATAACCGTACGGGCAGCAAGGCCGACGCCTGGGTCGAGAAACACGGCGGTAAAAGCGCCGCAACGCCCAAAGCGGCCGCGTCAGGCGCCGCGATCGTATTTTCCTGCGTCGGCAACGATAACGATTTGCGCGAAGTTACTCTCGGCGATAATGGCGCGTTTGCCGGCATGAGTCCGGGCGCGATCCTCGCCGATCACACCACGGCCTCGGCACAGGTGGCGGTCGAACTGTACAAGGCTGCACAGAAAAAAGGCCTCGCGTTTCTAGATGCGCCGGTGTCAGGCGGACAGTCTGGTGCCGAGCAGGGCATACTGACGATCATGGTTGGCGGCGATGCGGCTGCTTTCGAGGCCGCCAGGGCGGCTATGGCTTGCTACGGACGCGCGGTGACGCTGATGGGGCCGTCGGGTGCGGGACAGAAGACCAAGATGGTCAATCAGATCTGCGTCTCCGGCGTGATCCAGGGACTGGCCGAAGGGCTCGCGTTTGCCATGCGTGCAGGCCTGGATGCCAAGCAGGTTGTGGACGTCATCTCCAAGGGCGCGGCGACGTCCTGGCAAATGGAAAACCGCGGCCATACCATGGTGGACGATAAATTCGATTTCGGTTTTGCCGTAGACCTGATGCGCAAGGACCTGCGTATTGCAATGGAAGAGGCGCGCGCCAACGGCGCGGCGCTGCCGGCGACGGCGCTGATCGATCAGTTCTATTCCAGACTGCAGAGCCGGGGCGGCGGACGGTCGGACACCTCGAGCCTGATCAGACTGCTAACGAACAGCAGTGATTAGTGATTAGTGATTGGTGATTGGTGATTGGTGATTCAGCACTCAGAACAGTGATTTTCCCATCATAACTAATCACCAATTACTAATTACCAATTACCGTTTTATGGCTGAAATCATCCCACTTCCCGCATCCACCGTCGCGCTGGTCCGCGATTCGGCGCGGGGACTCGAAACGCTGCTGATGCAGCGCAATCTCAAGTCGGGATTCATGGCGGGCATGCACCTGTTTCCCGGCGGCGGACTCGATGCCGCCGATGCCTCGGCGGAAGCATGCAGCCTGTGCGCCGGACTCGATGATGCCGCAGCGAGCCGCCTACTCGGCGTCGATCATGGCGGGTTGGCCTACTGGATGGCCGCCATACGCGAATCATTCGAAGAGGCGGGCGTTCTGCTGGCCTATGATGCGCACGGCAACATGATGTTGCTCGATGAGCCGGACGAGATCGCGCGCTTCAGCGGCTATCGCCGCACGCTCAATGCCGGGGAACGCGAGTTTATTTTTCTGCTGCGCGACGAGGGCTTGCGGCCTGCGGTCGATCAGCTGGTGTACTTCAGCCGCTGGATCACGCCGGAGGGCGCGCCGCGCCGCTACGACACGCGGTTTTTCGTGGCGCAGGCGCCCGCCGCCCAGGAGGCGCTGCACGACAACCACGAACTCATTGGCCACATCTGGATGAATCCGGGCGCGGCGCTGGACAGGTTCCGCAGCGGCGAATTCAAAATGCGCACGCCCACCGTCAAAACACTGGAGCAGTTTTCCGCTTATGAAACGGCGCAAAGCCTGCTTGCGGCGATGCGCGAGCGGCGCGACATTCCGGCGATGCTGCCGCGCATAGCGAAAAATGGCGCGCGCCTGCTGCCGGGTGATCCCGGTTACGAGGAGGCGGGTTCCACCGAAGGGCAGGGTTCTTGGAGCATCTGAAAAGCGAATGGACAGGATGCACAGGATTTTTTCAGGATCCAAAATCTGAAGCAGGCACCCTGTCAATCCTGTTTAATCCTGTCAATCTTGTCTAATGGTCTTTATCAAACTTTGAACGCCACACCTGAAAAAATAATTCCGGGCGTCGTCGCCGAACTCAACCCGCTGGTGCGCCGCCTGACCGCGCCCAACCCCGGCGTCATGACTGGCCCCGGCACCAACACCTATATCGTCGGCGAGCAGGATCTGGCGGTGATCGATCCCGGACCGGTGATCGAAAGTCATTTGCAGGGACTGATCGGTGCCGTGGGCGACAGGCTGCGCTGGATCGTGTGCACCCATACCCACCTCGATCACTCGCCCGCGGCCATGGCGCTGAAGCATGCCACCGGCGCGCAGGTGGTCGGCATGCCCACGGCGGATGACGGGCGCCAGGACACGACGTTCGCACCCGACCGGGTGCTGGGTGAACATGACACCGTTGATCTCGGAAGTTGCGTGTTGCGCGCGGTGCATACGCCGGGACACGTCGCCAACCATTTGTGCTATCTGCTGGAGAACCAGCAACTGCTGTTCACCGGAGACCACATCATGCAGGGCTCGACGGTGGTGATCACCCCGCCGGGCGGCGACATGAGTGACTACCTGGCCTCGCTAGCCAAACTGCTGCGCATGGATATCGCTGAGCTGGCGCCGGGGCACGGCCATGTGATCACCCGTCCCCACGATGAAATCCGGCGTTTGATCACCCACCGCCTGAAGCGGGAGCAGAAAGTGCTGGACGCATTTGCGAAAAAAAATCCGGCGACGCTGGATGAACTGCTGCCGCTGGCCTATGATGACGTGCCGGCGAAAATCCATCATGTTGCACGGCGCTCGCTTCACGCGCATCTAATCAAGCTGCTGCATGATGAACTGGTATCTGAACATGCAGGTTATTGGGCCCTAGAGTCAACGTCCACGCAGTAGCTGTTGCGCGCGCGGGTTACCATTGTTGGCGGCGTAGCGGCCCCATTTTGCAGCCTCGACCGGATCGCGCGGCACGCCGTCTCCCCGGTCATAGAGTATCGCGAGGTTCAACTGGGCCTGGTTGTTGCGTTGATCCGCCGCCAGCCGGAACCATTTCAGCGCTTCGAGCACGTAGCGCGGCGTGCCGGTCTCATAGATCACGCCGAGGCTGTAGAGCGCAATGGGGTGGCCGTCTTTGGCGGCCAGTTCGAACATGCGCCGTGCCGCCTCCGGATCCTTGCGCGCGCCATAACCGCGCAGCAGAATCTCGCCGGCCACCATGGCGGCTTGAGTATCCTGGCGGTCCACCAGTGGTTTGAGCATGGCCAGCGCGGCTACGCCTTTGCCGGCTTTGGCTGCTTTCAGTGCATCCAGGATTTCAGCGCGGTCCGGCAACGGGAGAAAGCGCAGGCTGCTTACAAATTTTTCTCCAGATTCACTCAGTTCGGCGCTGATGCCACTGGCGCCGGATTTTTCGGAATAGCTGACATCCACGATGAAGTCGGGCTGATCGGGATGCGCGCACGTCAAACCCGCCAGTGCGACCGGCGCCGCGTTGGGGCCCTCGACACTGAGATCTTCACCGAGCATGGTGTAGCGGGTGCACCAGTAATCGCGATGCGCAGTGGTTTGTTCCTTGAGATTGATAACGCGAAAGCGCAGCGGATCAGATTTTTTCCCGCGCCGTTCCGCCATATAGGCAAGCAACTCGTCGGCGCTTGATACGGCTTTATCGATCTTCTCGGCGGCGACGGTAAACGCCCAGGAATGGTTGGGTTCAGGCAGTTTCCTGCCGAGCGCGGCGCCGGTCAGCGCTTTGAACTGGCTGACCAGGTCTGGCGCGTCAGGCGCATTGACGACGAATCCCCAGAACGCCCACGGCGCACCGGGTGCCGAGACCGGGTTTTGCAACGGCGTATCCTGCGCCTGGGCAGAAGCGCTCAGCGCAAACAGGAGTGCGGCGGCTGGAATCAGGGTCGGGGTCATGGTGTCCTATGCGGCACGGTATGTTTGTCCGGCGGTGCGCTGTGCCAGAAGCGCGAGCAGCCGGCGCACCGGATGCCGCTCCATCGCCAGCACCATGGCGGCGATCTCATCGACCGGTCGCTGTGGATTGATGCCGCGGAATTTGTCGGCAATCCCGCCGGCGTTTATCGGCGAAGCGGGCGAGCCCGAAGGATCCAGGACGTCCGCGCGTTCCCATGCGCCGTTGCGCTCGGCGGCGACCCAGCCCGCGAAATGCACGGGATAAAGCTTGTCGAGTTCCGGGTCATGCACCAGTTCGAGATGCTCGGCGAGCGCAAGCAGCGCTGGATCTGAGAGTTTTTTATCCTCGAACTGCGGCGGCAGCACCTGGCCCTCGATCAGCGCCACCGCAATGATGTAGCGCAGGTTCATCTGCGCGTTGAGTGCCGAACCCGGCAGATAGTCGAAACCGCATTGCACTTTGACTACTTTGCTCAGCCCCACGCGCACGCGGCGCCTGGCGTCCCACGGTGCGCCCAGCCTGCGGCGCAGTTCGAGCGCGGCGTCAATGTAGGCATGCGAACTGCCGCAGCACGAATAGGGTTTGATCGCCGTGGCATCGAGATGGTAGACACGGCCCAGGTCTTTGGTGAGCGGCGCGGGATCGGAAGCGTCGGAAAATGCCTTGAGCACGCCGCCGTCTTCGAATTCGTAGATCTGCGTCGGCCCGGTGAAGCCGAGCGCCGCAAGTTCGGCCGCCATTACGCCGGAATGCGCCGCTTTGCCCGCGTGCAGGCGCTTGCTCATGGTGCCGTCGGCGTTGAACGCCCAGGTGCCCGCGCCTTGCGTGCCGGCGAGTCCCAGCGCCCACGCGGTCTGCTCCTCGTTGAGGCCGAGTAGCGAAGCGCAGGCTGCAGCCGCGCCGAACGGGCCGCAGATGCCGGTGATATGCCAGCCGCGCAGGCGCGCCGCGGAAGGATTGAGCGCGAGGCTGGAGCGGATCATCACCTCGTAGCCGGCGGCGATGGCGGTGATCAGTTGTTCGCCGCTGGCGTCGAGTTTTTCGGCCATCGCAATCGCGGCGGGCACCACCACCGCGCCCGCGTGCAGTTTCGCGTTATGGTAATCGTCGAGTTCGAAAGCATGCGCGGCCGTGCCGTTGACCAGCGCCGCATCGGCCACGCGCAATGACGCCGCGGCATCGCCCCACACGCTGGCCTCGGCCTTGCCGGCACCGTTGCGCGCCCACTTCAGCAGCATTCCAGCCCACGGCGTCTGGTAGCCGTAGAGGCCGCAACCAGTGGTGTCGAGTATCGCGCAGCGCACGACTTCACGCGTGCGTGGCGGCAAATCCGGGTAACGCAGATGTGCAATCCAGCTCGCAAGTTCGCGGGTGGGTGCGGCGATGGCGTGACGATCGATATTCATGAACGTCTCCTGCTGCGTGCAACGTTGGCGTCCGGGTGTGCGCCGGAACGCGTGCGGACGATCGAGCGCTATTGTAAGTTCAGGCGCGGCGGCTGTCATTGTTCTGAACTTGACAGCGCCCTGCGCGGATTACGATACTCGATATCCGGCTGTTATGGTATCCACTATCCGGTCGCGTTGATGCGCATTATTACCAGTTGATTATGGCAAGGAGCATGGCGAAATGGATTACGATGTGATTGTGGTCGGCGCAGGCAATGCGGCGTTTGCTGCTGCGGTATCAGCCAGGGAGAACGGCGCCAAGCGCGTGGTGGTTATCGAAAAAGCGTCGAAGAAACAGCGCGGCGGCAACACCTTTTTCAGCGGCGCTATCTTCCGCTTTGTCTTTAACAAGGTCGAGGATCTCGACCGGTTCGTGCCGGCTGCCGAGGATGAATATCCGGGCTTTCACGCCGAGGTGCCGCTGTATCCCAAGGCGGCATTCAAGGAAGACCTGATGCGTGTGACCGACGGGAAGAGCGACCCCGTCCTCTCCGAGATACTCATGGATGAGTCGTATGACACGACGTGCTGGTTGCAGGACGTGGGCAAGATGGAGTTCGAGCTGGCCAAGTCGGTGATGGGCATCAAAGTCGGCAACAAGATCAAATGGCCGCGTGGTGCGATCGTGCGCACTGTGCACGAAGGCGTGGGGCTGTCGAACACCTGGTTCAAGACCGCCGAAGCGATGTGCATCGAGATACGCTACGATACTCACGTTCTCGAACTCACCCAAAGCGGTGCTGGACGCATCAGCGGCGTGGTCGTGCGCGGGCCTGACGGAGTGGCGACGCTGCCGGCACGGGCGGTGGTGCTTGCCTGCGGCGGGTTCGAGACCAACCCGGCGTGGCGTACGCGTTACCTCGGGCAGGAGTGGGCCCATGCCAAAGTGCGCGGGTCTAACTTCAACTACGGCGACGGGCTCAAGATGGCGCTCGATCTGGGCGCGATGCCGTGGGGCCACTGGGGCGGCTGCCACGCCACGCCGATCGTCGCCGAGGCGCCCGATTACGGTGTGCGCAATATGACCGACAAGACCAACCGCCTGTCTTATCCATACGGCGTGATGATCAACGTCGAGGGCAGGCGCTGGGTCGACGAAGCCGTCGATTTCCAGTCGTTCACCTACGCCAAATACGGCGGGCTGATCCTCAAGCAGCAGAAGAGCATGGTCTACCAGATCTTCGACAGCAAGGTTATGCATTTGCTGGAGCCGCGATATTCAACCAGCGAGCCGCTCAAATCGGACACGCTGGAAGGGCTGGTCAAACAGCTCAAGATCGATCACGTACAGGCGATGAAAACTCTCGACGAGTACAACGCGGCCTGCGCGCGTGGCGGGCCGTTCAATCCCGCGGTGCTCGACGGTCTGCACACGGAAGGCATCAGTCCGCCGAAGAGCAACTGGGCGCAGAAGCTCGATCAGCCGCCGTTCGTGTCCTGGGGGGTGACCGGCGGCATCACTTTCACTTTTGGCGGGATCAAGATCACCGAAGACGCGCAGGTCGTCTCCACCGGCTGGAAGCCTATGGATGGTCTCTATGCTTGCGGTGAAATGGTCGGCGGCCTGTTCCATTACAACTATCCGCTGGGCACCGGGCTGATGTCGGGTGCCGTGTTCGGCCGTATCGCCGGCCGGGCGGCGGCGCGTGCGTGAGGTTCAACAGGACCTAGTTGCCGTTACGCGCCAGCATGCCGCTGGTGACCAACAGCGCGGCACTCGCCCAGAACACCGGGGTGACGCCGAGCACGGAGCCGATCACGCCGGCGGCGAGCGGCACGCTGATGTGGGTCATGTTGTTGATGGTGAGCCGGAGCCCGGTGACTTCCCCCGAGCGTCCGGGTGGTGAGCGGTTGTAGGCGAGGTTGAGCGTGAGCGGCTGGCCGCAGCCCAGCGCGAGCCCGATGCCGAACGACAGTGCGAACAGCGCCGGCACGAATTCGATGAATGAAAAAGGCAGGAAAAAGAAGGCGGCGGAAAACATCGCCGTCGACAATACCTTTTCCACGCCGTAGCGGCGCGTGACCGCGGGCAGCACGATGCGCACGACCATGGCGGCGGCGGCAAACATGCCGAGGAGGGCGCCTATGGTCGAAGCGGAAAGATTGATTGAATGGCCGTAGATCGGCACGTAGAAGGTAAAAAGGTCCATGCCGGAAGTCACCAGTCCGCTGGTAATGATGGCGCGGCGCAGGCTGGCGTTGCGCAGCATTCCAAACGCGCTGCCCTGCTCGCGGGCGGCGGCTTGCGGCGCCACGTTCAGGCTGCGGTTGCGCGCCAGCAGCGCCACCGGCAGCAGCGCCAGCAGCGCCAGGCACAGATAGGCGAAAGCGTAGCCGCGGGAATCGATCACGAAACCGGCGATCAGCGGACCCGCCATGTGGCCAGCGGCGTAAGCCAGCCCCATGTTGCTGAAATTTCGCGTGCGATGTTCGGGCGCATCAAGCCCGCCCGCAAGGTTTTGCGCGGCGACGTTGAACAGCACGAAGCCCACGCCGATCAGCGCCGCCGAGGCGTAGAGCATAGGGAGGCTGGGCCACAGGTAAGGCAGCAGCAGGCCCAGACCAAGCGCCCCCGAGCCGGACAGCATCGGATAGCGCGAGCCGTAGCGGTCGCACAGGCGCCCGGTAAGGACCGCGAGCAGCAGCGGGAACAGCGAGTAGACCGCGATCAGCACGCCGAGCAGGAAGGGGTTGGCGCCAAGCTCGATCGCAAGCAATGAGGCCGTCATCCGGCTGCCCATGTGGCAGCCTTGAATGATCATGGTCAGCAGCGAGAGAAGAATGATGGATTGCATGGCGTGGTCTGTGCGGTCTTGGGCGCAAGACATAATATGGACTGTTTTCAAGGGAGGCTGATCAACCACTACGCCGGCGGCCCCCAGTGCATTAGAATATACAGCAAAGATGTTCCTGCCTGAAATCAGGGCGCACTTAGCAAAGGCAATCCAGATCGTGAACTTTCGCCTGGCCTACAATATCGACGATCTGCGGCTGATGGCCAAGAAACGCCTGCCGCGCGTCGCCTATGATTATCTCGAGTGGGGCGCCGAGGACGATGTCACGCTGCGCGAGAACCGCGCGGTGTTCGAACGCATCCGGCTGAAGCCGCGCAACCTGGTTGACGTGTCGGGCCGTTCGCAGAAAGTGGACCTGTTCGGCAAGACATTCGACGCGCCGTTCGGCATCGCGCCCACCGGCGCCGCCGGGCTCTACTGTTTCGAGGCCGACATCGAGCTCGCGCGCGCCGCGCAGGCGGCCAACGTGCCTTTCGTGCTCTCGACGGCATCGTTTACCGCCATGGAACGCGTGGCGCAGGCGGCCGGCGGCACCAAGTGGTTCCAGCTCTACATGTCCAAGGACCGGGAGCCGGCGGAGCGCCTGGTGGTGCGCGCCCGCGATGCGGGATTCGAGGCGCTGGTGGTGACCACCGACGTGCCGGTCGGCGCCAACCGCGAATACAACCGGCGCAACGGGTTCGAGATCCCGTTTCATCTGAACCTTGCCAACATGATAGACGGCGCGCTGCATCCGCGCTGGCTGGTCGATGTATTTTTGCGCACGCTCGCCGATTCCGGCGTGCCGCGTTTCCAGAACGTCGATACCAACACCGGCGGCCGTATTGTTTCCAAGGACCTGGCGCAGTTCCGCGCGCGGCGCGACGCGCTCGACTGGAGCGATCTGCGGTGGTTGCGCGAAATCTGGCCGCACAAGCTCCTGGTCAAAGGCATATTGACCGCGCAGGATGCGGTGCTTGCGGCGGAAAATGGCGCAGACGGCATTTTCGTGTCTAATCACGGCGGCCGCCAGCTCGATGGCGCGATCTCGCCGATGACGGTGCTGCCGGAAATCGTGGATGCGGTGGGCGGGCGCATCGCAATCCTGCTCGATAGCGGCATCCGGCGCGGCACCGACATCGTCAAGGCGCTGGCGCTGGGCGCCGACATGGTGTTCGTCGGGCGCGCCACTCTCTACGGCGCGGCTGTGGCCAAGCAGGCGGGTGCCGAACATGCGCTGACGTTGCTGAAGAACGAGGTGGATCGCGTGCTGGCGTTGCTCGGTTGTCGCAGTGTCGCGGACCTGGGGCCGCAGCATTTGCAGATACCGGGCTGATGCCGCCGCTAGTCAGATCAACAGCATTAGCCACAGAGGACACAGAGGACACAGAGGACACAGAGGACACAGAGGACACAGAGGACACAGAGGACACAGAGGACACAGAGAAACCCGGGAAAATTTTTACAAACAACCCGAAACGAATCATGTTTCGCAGCCTTTTTTTCCTCTGTGATCTCTGTGTCCTCTGTGGCAATAAGTTTTTGCTTTTAACGGGCGGTCGGTTTCTTTGATCTTGTTACGGGTGTGATGGAGGTAATATGAAGCAACTGAGAATTCCCGCGGTATTCATGCGCGGCGGCACCAGCAACGCCGTGGTGTTCCATCAGCGCGATCTGCCGGCTGACCGCGCGCAGTGGGACGAAATATTCCTGGCTGCCGTCGGCAGCCCCGACCCCTACGGCCGTCAGCTCGACGGCATGGGCGGGGGCATTTCTTCTTTGTCCAAAGTCTGCGTAATCGGACCGCCCACACGGCCCGATGCCGACATCGATTACACTTTCGGCCAGGTACTGGTGAAGGAGGCAAGGGTCGATTACAGTGCGAATTGCGGCAACATGTCGTCGGCCATGGGGCCGTTTGCGGTCGACGAGGGCCTGCTCAAGGTCTCGGGCAAGGAAGCGCTCGTGCGCATCCACAACACCAACACCAAAAAAATCATACACGCACTATTCGCAATCGATGACGGCCAGTCCGCAGTTGACGGTGATCTGGCGATACCCGGTGTGGCAGGCACCGGTGCGCCGGTGAAACTCGAATTCCGCGAGCCCGGGGGTGCGACCACCGGCAAGCTGCTGCCGACCGGCAACGTAGCCGATACGCTGGACGTGCCGGGCATGGGCAGGGTGCGCGTAACCATGATCGATGCCGCCAATGCCTGCGTGTTTGTCAGCGCCGCCGACATCGGGCTGACCGGCATCGAGATGCCGGAAGTGCTCGATAATTCTCCCGAAGTCCTGAAAAAACTCGGTGCGATCCGCGTTGCCGCTTCAGTGGCGATGGGCATCACCCAGTCACCCGAAGAGGCCGCAAAAAAAACCGCGGTGCCGTTCGTCGGGTTTGTTTCACCGGCGCAGGACGCGAAGCTTCTGACCGGCGAGGCATTGAAAGCCGGAGATGTCGATCTCACCGCCCGCGTAATATCCAACGGCCAGCCTCACCGCGCGCTGCCCCTGACCGCATCGCTGTGCATGGCGGTAGCGGCGCGCCTCGAAGGCAGTGTCGTATATGACGCGGCGCGCCGTGCCGATAATCCCGAAGCTGAAATCCGCATCGCGATGCCGTCAGGCGTGCTGACGGTCGCGGCGTCGCTGAGGAAAAAGGATGGCAAGTGGTATGCCGAGCAGGGTGCGTTCTATCGCACCCAGCGCCGCATGTTCGAGGGCCATGTGCTGGTGCGCGCCTCGCGCGTGGCTGCGTTGGCGGCGGCAGGCGATGGCAAACAGAAGGCGGCTTAAAATGAAGACCTTATCCATTGCATTAGCCGCAGCGACGTTGATCGCGGCGCACGGCGCCAGCGCGCAAGGCAAATCCCATTCAACTGCGGGATTTCCAGTAAAGCCGGTGCGCCTGCTGGTGGCGTCGGCTGCAGGCGGCGGCACCGATATCAACGCGCGCATGCTGGCAGGCGGACTCACCGCCGCCTGGACGCAGCAGGTGGTGGTTGATAACCGCTCGGGCGCCGGCGGCACCATCGCCACCGACATCGTCGCCAAATCGCAGCCTGATGGTCATACGCTGCTGTTCCAGTCGCTGGGCATTTCGTACGCGCCCGCGCTCTACAAAAATCTGCCGTTCGACGTGAAGCGCGATATTGCGCCCGTCGCGCTGGTTGCGGCCCAGCCGTTCGTGATGGCGGTGCATCCGGGCGTGCCGGCCAAGTCGGTGGCCGAGTTCATCCAGCTTGCGAAGAAGGATCCGGATCAGGTCCGTTACGGCTCCGGCGGTGTGGGCGGCGCATCGCACCTGGGCACCGCGCTGCTGCTCGCCACCGCCGGCATCAATATTACCCACGTGCCGTACAAAGGCACCGGGCCGGCGGTGACGGCGCTGCTCGGCAACGAAGTGCAGATGCTGATCGGGGCCATGGCCTCGGTCGCCCCTCATGCCAAATCCGGCCGGGTGCGCATGCTGGCTGTCACCGGCTCCAAACGTTCGGCGATGATGCCGGGTTTGCCGACAGTGCGGGAGGCGGGCCTGCCCGGCTACTCGTTCGATGTGTGGTACGGTTTGTTTGCACCGGCCAAAACGCCGCGTGCAATCGTGCAGAAAATCAATGCCGACACCAACGCCTTTCTCAACGATCCGGAGACGCGCAAGCAGTTTGCCAGGGCCGACGTCGAGCCGATGGGCGGCAGCGTCAAGGCGTTCGAGGACTACATGAAGACGGAAATGCTGCGCTGGGCCAAGGTCATAAACGAAGCCGGCATCCGCGCCAACTGAGGCGGCTGTTGCAGTTCGTAACTTGGGTTTCTAAGTATGGTTTTGAGCACAGCCAAAAAAAGAAATGGACAGGATTTACAGGATTAACAAGACAAAAATTACGGATTAATCATGTGAATCCTGTTAATCCTGTCTATTCGGGTTTGGGCTTGCGGGTTCTCTTTTTATTTTTGTGGCAACTTCTTAATCAGAAGTCCCTGGCACGGAGCAGGAAAGCATGGAGAAGAAAATCGCAGTGCTGGGGGCGGGCGCCATCGGCAGCAGCGTGAGCGCTGATCTGATCCGGGCCGGTCTTAACGTCACCGTTATAGACCAGTGGCCGGCGCACGTGGAGGCGATGAAGGCCGGCGGCCTGCACGTCAAATTGAAGGACGGGGATCTGCATTTTCCGGTACGTGCCCTGCACCTGTGCGACCTTGCATCCGCCCGGCTCGAATTTGATATCGTGCTGCTTGCGGCCAAATCGAACGATGCGCGCTGGATGGCGGAATTTATCAAGCCGTATCTGAAGCGCGACGGCGTGCTGGTCGGTGTGCAGAACGGTATGAACGATGATGCGATCGCCGCTATCGTCGGCCGCAACCGCGCCCTGGGCTGCGTCGTCGAGCTGCAGGCCGAACTCTTCACACCCGGTCTCATCCAGCGCAACACCACGCACCAAGGCACGTGGTTCGCGGTGGGGGAGCTCGACGGGGCTTACACGCCGCGCGTGCGCGAAATCGCGGACATCATGGGGAACGTCGGCCGCTGCGATGTCACCAACAACATCTATGGCGCAAAGTGGACCAAGCTCATCGCCAATACCATGACCATGGGCCCGTTCGGGCTGCTCGGACTGCGCAATTTCGAGGCGGCAGCGCTGCACGGCATGTTCGACATTTCGGTCAAACTCGGCAAAGAGTCATTCGCCGTGGGCGCCGCGCTCGGTTACCGCGTCGAGCCGGTCTTCGGCTTGCGCGCCGATGAATTCGCGGGCTCCAGCGATGAGAACCTGGTAACAGCCATGCAGACGCTGATGAGCCACGTGGGCGGGGGGCGCACCGCGCCCATACACGATCACATCAAGGGGCGCAGGAGCGAGATCGAGTTCATCAGCGGCCTGGTGGCAAAGCAGGGCAGGGAACTCGGCATTGCCACGCCGTTCAACGACGCCGTGACCGAGATCGACCGCCGCATCAACAGCGGTGAAATCAGGATGGATTTGTCAAACTACGAGCGGCTCAAGGCGCTGATCGTGACGCGGCAGCAGAGTGCAGACGGATGAGGTCGGTCTGGTGGCATGCTTAGTGTGCCGGCCAGAGTGTTGAAACTTTGTGGCCGCCGCACGGTCATTTCATGGCCGGCTGCGGTAGTCTTCGAGTATAGACGACGGCCTCGCTCCGGGAAGTCCGGCGCATTCGGCGCGGGAAATAGGCCTCAACGAGATAAAAGAGTGCTATGCAACAATGAATGCCCTCCAGCCTGCTGCAAGCACGCCTGAAGTAACGACCGCATGGATGCTGATCTTCGGCGCATGGCTCATCGCCAGCATCTCGACGCTCGGCGCGCTGTTCTTCGGCGAAGTGATGAAACTGCCGCCCTGCGTCCTGTGCTGGTACCAGCGTATCTGCATGTTTCCACTGGCGCTGATATTGCCGGTCGGGTTGTTCCCGTTTGACCGGAAAGTGATCCGTTACGCGCTGCCGCTGGCCGTGATCGGCGGGTTGATAGCCGTTTTCCACGTGCTTCTGGTCGCAAAGGTGATCCCCGAAAGCATCCAACCCTGCACCCAGGGTGTGCCGTGTTCGGAAACGGTGATCGAGTGGTTCGGCTTCGTGACGATTCCGCTGCTGGCTGTCGTAGCTTTTTCCACCATCATCGCGTTGCTGATCGCGGCGCATTATCGGAGTGCCAAATGAAGCAAAAGACCCTTTTCATCATTGCCCTGGCGGCCCTGCTGCTGGCTTTCGCCGGCGGTGTGCTGCTCTATTCCACCCAGACGGAGAACCAGTCCGCGCAGCTGCCCGAGGCCCAACGCGCAGTGCTCGTGCGCATGCACTCGCCGTCACTGGGCAAATCCGAGGCGCCGGTCGTGATCGTGGAGTTTCTCGATCCCGCCTGCGAGACCTGCCGGGCGTTCTATCCCATGGTCAAGAAAATGATGGCGGAGAATCCCGACCGGATCCGCCTGGTGCTGCGTTATGCGCCGTTCCACAACGGCTCGGACAAGGTGGTGGCGATGCTGGAGGCGGCAAGAAAACAGGGCAAGTTCTGGCCGGCGCTGGAGGCGGTGCTGGCCGCGCAGTCCGGCTGGGTGGTGAACCACGCGGCGCAGCCGGCGCTGGTCTGGAAGCATCTTGAAGGGCTGGGGCTGAATCTCGAGCAGATGAAGAGCGACATGAATGCCCCGGAAATCGCCAATATCATCGGTCAGGATGTTGCGGATGCCCGTACCCTTAATGTCACCGCGACGCCGGAGTTCTTCGTCAACGGCCGGCCGTTGCCGAGCTTCGGCTACGAGCAGTTGAAAAAACTGGTGGATGACGCGCTGGACAAGGAGCAACGGCGCTAACCGCGCATCCTCGACGAGTAGCGGTCGCGTAGACTACGCGGCGTCTTTCTTGGCATCGGTTTTCTTTTTTGCCCAGTAGTTGGGGTCGGCCTTGGACTTGGCCAGCGCTTCCGCAGTTTCGAAGCCCGGCGCCATCGAGGCGGAGGACAGCCCTGCCATCACCTGGTGATGGTCGATGTTGAGCATGCGCAGGAAGCTTTGCTGGCCGAAGGTCAGGCCGATGGCACAGCCCAGTTCCACCAGTTCCGGTTCGCTGTAGTGTTTGTGCATGCGCTCCCAGAACGCGTCGTCGGTCTCGGTGCGCCAGACGATGGCTTCGGCGTAAGCGAGCGCGGCTTTCTGGCGGTCGTTGTATTTGACCGATTTCTCGAAATTCATCAGATCATCGACCTGGCCTTCGTTGACGCCGGCGTTCTGGCCCTTGATCGAGCGCTGGTTGCCGCAGAACTCGCACACCACCGAGCGCGAGACGTAGATGCGGCACAATTCCTTGATGGCATGATCGAGGATGCCGTTTCTGAAAATGTCGTTCCAGGAATTGGCGAAAAACCAGAAGCAGCTCGGCACATGGGCGCGCACGGCGGTGCTTTCAGGGCGCGGCGTGCCTTCGCGCACGCAACGCTCCATCTCGGCGCGCATCTCCGGTGTCATTTTATCGAGGGGGACGTAACTGATTCTTTGTTTGCCTGCCATGTTGCGCTCCATTGCGTGGATTGTGAGGAGGATTATCCTGGGTGCAAAAGATGATACCCAGTTTTCTTGTAAACGGCGAATTCAGGTGGATGCTGACAAGATCAAAAAAATAATATTTATTTGCCACAGAGATCACAGAGGTCACAGAGGAAAAACAAACCAGACAGAATTGGTATCTATCTGATTGTTTTTGAATATTTATGGTGGTTCTCTGTGATCTCTGTGATCTCTGTGGCAAAAAACGTTTTATCTGCAGTCACTGCGGCCGCGCAGCAGTCAGCCCGCCGTCGACCGTCAGACTGGTTGCGGTGATGTAGCGCGCTTCGTCGGAGGCGAGGAACAGCACGGCGTGCGCCACGTCCCACGCATCGCCCATGCGTCCCATCGGCACCGCGGCATTGCGTTTGGCAATCAGCGCCGCGGCATCCGCCGCGCCGAGCTGTTTGGTCAGGCGCTGCTCGACCAGCGGCGTGTGCATGGTGCCAACGACCACCAGGTTGCAGCGTATGCCTTTTTTCACGTAGGCCATGGCGGTGGACTGGGTGAAGCCCAGCAACCCGGATTTGGCGGTGCTGTAGGCGACATGGACACGGCCGCCGACCTGGTGGCTGAAACCGGCGACCGAGGAAATATTGACGATGGCGCCGCCACCCTGTTTTTCCATCACCGGCAACACGTGCTTGCAGCCGAGGAACACGGTTTTGAGATTGTGATCAAGCTGCGCATCCCACACTTCCTCGCTCATGGCCACCGGATCGCCGGGCGCGGAGCCGCCGACGTTGTTTACCAGGATGTCGATGCGGCCGAAGCGCTGTAAACAGGCATCCACCGCGGCTTTCACCTCATCGGACACCGTCATGTTGCAGACCTGGGTTACACAGGTGCCGCCTTCCTTTTCTATGATGGCGCGCGTGTCCTCGACCGCTTCACGCTTGATGTCGGTGCCAAAGACCTGCGCACCCTGGCGCGCGAGCAGCACGGCGGTGGCCTTGCCGTTGCCCCAGCCCGCGCCGACCGTGCCGGCGCCCGTTACGATCGCGACCTTGCCCGTCAAATCCAGCATGATGCTTTTCCTTGGTTATTGCGGTGAGACCGGAATTATCGAAAACAGCGAATTCCGAAGTATGCGGTCAGGATTAAAACAGCACATCTTTTGCCACAGAGAGCACGGAGAACACAGAGTAAAAACAAACCCGACAGAATTGGCATCTGATTGTTTCCAGGCACTTATGGGGTTTCTCTGTGGACTCTGTGCACCCGTCAAGCGTACCCGTCGAGCGCACCCGTCAAGCGGGTATTAAAAAGAAGGTATTAAAAAGAAGGTATTGAAAAGAACTCTCTGTGGCTTGATCTTGAATTTTTAAGGGGGTTCTGTCAAAACCAGTTTTTTTCCGCTGATCACCAGAGCTTCATCGATGCGGCACCCGCGGCGACCAGGATAGAGGCCGTCCAGCGGGTCGCGCCGAAGCGTTCCTTGAGCACAACGCAGGCGATGATGACGCCGAAGATGACGGCGGTCTCGCGCAGCGCCGCGACGAGCGCGATCGGCGCCTGCGTCATGGCCCACAGCACCAGACCATAGGCGCCTAGCGTCAGCGCGCCGCCGGCAAGGCCGCCGCACCAGTTGTTGCGGGCCGCCTTCAGGAGCGCCGCACGCCGCGTGAAGAGCGCGACGCCGAGCAGGGGCAGGGCGTTGAGGAAGAACATCCAGGCGACATAGCTCCACGCGTTTCCCGCCAGCCGCACGCCCAGGCCGTCGACCAGCGTATAGACCACGATGACGCCCGCATTGACGAGGCCGAAAGCGAGCGCGTGCCCCTGGCGCAGCCGCGACGTCCAGTTGTCGCGGGCCAGCGCCAGGATGCCGCCGGAGAGCAGCACGATGCCCAGCCAGCCGCCGGGCGTGAGCTGCTCGCCGACGATGACGGCCGAAACGAGCGCGGTGGCGAGCGGCGCTGAACCGCGCATCACCGGATAGGCAAAGCTGAGATCTCCCGTGCGGTAGGTGAACGCGACCAGGCTGAAATAGACGCAATGGATCAACACGGACGCCGCGATATAGGGCCAGCTAACGGGTGCCGGCAGCGGCAGGAAGAAAAGCGCCGGCACGGCGATCAGGGCAGCGCCCGAGGTGAGCAGCGTGATTTCAGCGAATTTGTCGCCGCCCGATTTGACGAGGGCATTCCATCCCGCGTGCATGACCGCCGCGAGCAGCACGATCGTCATCACCGTGATAGACAATGCGGCCTCTTCAGTATCCGGCGCGGCTGGTCTGCACCGCCGGCCGCAGCACGAGCGCGAGCGGTACGGTGAGGAACACCAGGATGCCGACCAGCGCGATGGCGGTTTCGATGCCGACGCGATCGCCGAGCAGACCGTAGCCTAGTGGCGCGGCGATGCCGCACGCCGAACCCAGCGTATAGAACAGCCCGAACGCGCGCGGCAGGCGCTCCTTGTCGACCAGATCGCCTATCGTCGCGTAGAGCACCGACGAGGTGCCGTTGAGCGCGATGCCTATCAGCGGCAGCAGCACGAATGCGGCAAGATTCGGCAGCGCGAGTGTCGCCAG
This sequence comes from Burkholderiales bacterium, assembly GCA_030683105.1. Lineage (GTDB taxonomy): Bacteria > Pseudomonadota > Gammaproteobacteria > Burkholderiales > SG8-41 > CAKKQX01. The sequence continues at coordinate 24,976 of JAUXMZ010000057.1, forward strand.
AATGCCGCAGCCGGTGGCGATCTCGGTGATGACGACGGTGCGGATGATGCCGATGCGCTCGGCGAGGAAGCCGCACGCGAGCTTGCCCGCCATGCCGCCGATCAAAATCAGCGGCACCGACAGCGCGGCCCAGCCTTCGGGCAGCCCTTTGGCGATCATCAGGAAGGCGATGAACGTGAGAAAGCCGGTGCGCGTGGCGCTGTCGATGATTTCGATCAGGCACAGCGCGGTGAACCCCTGTTTGTTTTTGATGCCCCAGCCCATGGCGCGCGGCGCTTCATGCACAGCCTCGGCCTTGGGCGCTTTGACGCCGGTCGCGCCCAGCGCGAGCACGATCAGCACGGCGCAGGCGAGTGCCAGCCCGCCGAAAAAAGTGACCGGCACCTGCCAGCCGATGCCGGCGATGAACAGCAGGCTGGTCGCGCCGCCGAACGCGAACTTGCCGAGATCGCCCGCGAAATTGTACGTGCCGAGCGCCGCGCGCCGGCCCGCTCCGGGATAGGCGTGCGAAATGATCGCCGAGCACAGCGGGTGCTGGAACGCCGAGCCGAAGCCGGCGACAAACAAGGCAACAAGAATCGCGTAAAACCCGGAGGCAAACCCCAGCGCCAGGAAGGCGAGGCCGGCGCACGCCGTGCCGAACGCGAGCAGATTGCGCTCGCCCAGGCGTTCGGCCACGAGACCGGCGGGGATCTGGAAAATCGCCATCGCCGCGCGGTGCGCAGCGCGGATCAGGCCGACCTGAGCCAGCGACAGGTTGAACGTCTGGGCGAGGATGGGCAGCAGCACATAGGTGATGTCGGACAGGCCATCGTGCAGCGTGTGGGCCGCGCTGCAGGTGGCAAGGGTGCGTGTAGTCGCCGGTGGTTGCATGATCCGGTTAGCATAAGGTTTCGACACGTAACGTTTCTTTTTAAGCAGCCTGCGGGATCATAACAGACCGCCGCGCGACGCCGACACCGGGCGCCGTATGATGTAAAATCCCGTCCCACGATAATTATCCGCGGGCGGTTTCCGCGTTATTGGCTGCGCATGAACATCATCATCATCATTATCTCTATCATCTTCATCCTCATTGCGGCGGCAGTGATGTTCGCGTGCTATCGCACTCGGCATGCCGGCCTGTTCTGGATCGGTTTTACCTACGGCGCCTCGGGGGTGGCGGCGTTGAGTCTGATGCAGGCGTGGCCGCTGGCCGCGGGTTTTTCCATGGTGTGGGTCATGAAAATGATGGGCATGGAGTCGGAAGTCAAAGAGGAAAAGAAGAGCGGTGACTCGTAATTAGTGATTAGGGCCTGTTAACAATTACCACATGAGTGCGACGGAGGCGATTTGGGCTCAGGGCTAGGAGCGCCTAGCGCGGGGGGCCCCGTGGCAAATAAGCGAAGGTGCGACAACGCCATGAGCCCCGAGCGGGCGCTACGCGCTCGCGGTCCGTATTCTGGCCCATTATGGGACGCGCAACGGCAAAGCCGTTGCT
>JAUXMZ010000064.1 GCA_030683105.1 Burkholderiales bacterium
TTCAAGGTTCAAGGTTCAAGGTTCAAGGTTCAAGGTTCAAGGTTCAAGGTTCAAGGTTCAAGGTTCAAGGTTCAAGGTTCAAGGTTCAAGGTTCGAAAAGTCAGCATAGGTGCCGCATTCAGCGCTGTCAATGAAAGGCTGAATGCAGTCACAGCACGACGAATTGCGGTATCCTTCGCTGGTTCGGCACGCTCACAGGATTAAGAGTCCCTAACATAATGAAACGCGCGATGCGCTGTCACGATTTTGGCTCAGGACGCGAAGCTTCCCGCAGGCCATATCGCGAATATGGTCAAGGGGAGCGACAACGTCATGGGCCAAAATTCGTGCCAGCCCGAAAGGGTTGCGATCAAACTCGGCGGCGCGCCGAAGCGCGGAGCAGGGGCCCCGCTGGTGGGGATGCGACCGCGTAGGCGTGCATTAGGCCTGCGCATGATGGCGCGCTCCTGTCCCGCTCCGGGGTCGCATCCAAGCATAGGACGCTTGGAACCTGCTCCGCCCTGCGCGGGACACTTTGTCGGCCGGCTTGACCATATTCGCGATATGCTCTGCGCCGTCCTTCGCGTCATCACCAATTTTGACTCGCAACGCACACGCGTTTCATTATGTTAGGGACTCTAAGATGAAAACGACACTCAGCGCGCGTGCTGGAGCGCGCCTCGCGCTTTTCTCCAGCCGTTTCATCGCAACCACGCGGCGCCTGGTCGCAGCGCTGCTCTTAATGCCTGCGCTGCACGCCGCTGCCGCGGAACTCAACATCGGGCTCAGCGCCGACGTCACTACCTTCGATCCGCATTTCGTCGCCGCTCAACCCAACCTCACCGCGCAAAAACATGTGTTCGATTCCCTGGTCAGCGTCGACGAGCGCGGCCGGCCGGGTCCGGGACTCGCATCGTGGCGCACACCCGACGCGCTGACCTGGGAATTCACCCTGCGCAAGGGCGTGAAATTCCACGACGGCTCCGAACTCACCGCCGAGGACGTGGTGTTCTCGCTCGACCGGCCGTACACCATCACCAACAGCCCCGGCGGCTACATCACTTATGTGCGTCCCATCGTCGCCAAGGAAATCGTCGACCGCTACACCATCCGGCTCAAGACCGCGACGCCTTACGGCGCACTGCCGCAGGACATGAGCGAACTGCTGATCGTGTCAAAGAAAGTGGCGGCCGGCGCCAGCACCGAGGACTTCGACAGCGGCAAAGCGGCCATCGGCACCGGCCCTTACAAGCTCGCGCGCTTTGCGCGCGGCAACCGCATCGAACTCGTGCGCTTTGATAAACACTGGCGCGGCAAGCTGCCGTGGAGCAAGGTCACGCTGCACATCCTGCCGAGCGACCCGGTGCGCACCGCGGCGCTGCTCTCAGGCCAGATCGACGCCATCGAGCACGTGCCGACCGCCGATCTCGCGCGCCTGCGAAAAAACCCGGACCTGCGGCTGGAGCAGACGGTATCGTGGCGCACCATCTTCCTGCATCTGGACCAGCAGCGCGACCAGCCGCCGGGCATCACCGCCAAGTCCGGCAAGCCGCTGGACAAGAATCCCCTCAAGGATCTGCGCGTGCGGCGAGCGCTGTCGAAGGCCATCAACCGCCAGGCCATCGCGGATCGCATCATGGAAGGACTGGCGCTGCCCGCGGCCAACGTGGTCTCGCCCAGCGTGTTCGGGCACGACCCGGCGCTCAAGCCCGAGGCCTACGATCCGGAGGGCGCCAAAAAACTGCTGGCCGAAGCCGGTTATCCCGACGGTTTCGCGCTGACGCTCGCCACGCCGAACAATCGCTACATCAACGACGAGCAGGTGGCGCAGGCCGTGGCCCAGATGTTCACGCGCATCGGCATCACCACCCGCATCGAAGCGTTTCCGCTGTCGGCCTATTTCGGCAAGGCGCGCAACCGCGAATTCGGCGTCGCGCTGCTCGGCTGGGGTTCGCTCGCAGCGGATCTCGCACTGCGCTCGCTCGCGGGCAGCCCCAACCCAGACAAGGGCTACGGCACGTGGAACTGGGGCGGCTACGCCAATCCGCAACTCGACCAGATCATCGCGCAATCGCTCGCCACGGTGGATCTCGACAAACGCGAAGCGCTGGCACGGCGTGCCGCGGCGCTGGCGGCTCAGGAAATCACTTTCCTGCCGCTGCACTACCAGGTCGTCACCTGGGCGATGAAAAAAAATATCGCCTACACGGCGCGGACTGACGAGTTTACTTTCGCGCATTATTTCAAACCACGGTAAATGGGTAATGGGTAATGGGTAATGGGTAATGGGTAATGGGTAATGGGGCAAGTCTCAGCGTTCGTCGAACGCTTTTTTGACGTTAACGTGACCGAGTCTCAGCGTTCGTCGAACAGTCATAGCGTGCCTTGGAAGGGTTTATGTTCATGTCGGTATGGGAGTTCATGGA
>JAUXMZ010000065.1 GCA_030683105.1 Burkholderiales bacterium
CATCTGCAAGGCTCGATACCCGGCCCGTGGCTAGCGGTTACCGGCGCGGGGTTCTCACCCGCTAGAATTTGCAGCATTGCCCAGCCGCAACCAAGACCCGACCCCTTTGCACCGTGGCGTCCGAATTACGATTGAGCAGCCAACACAAGGTATGAAAGCGGAATCGAGATGCCGTCTTTATCTTCGTATTGCCGAAGCGCGCTACTGATTTCCTCGTGGAATTCGGCTCGTTGACTCTCAGGCACTTTTGACAGTGCGTGGCGACTTGCAGGGCCTCCAGCGGAAAGCGCTTCAACAAAGTGCCTGGCCGAGGGAAAGCGAGCGCTTCCGGACGCCGCACGAATATTCGCCTCGCGGAAGCCCGCATCGCCTGCGTATTTGTAAAGCTTGCTGGCATCGCCCATGGAAAGAGCCTTTAACATGGGCGCCGGGTCCACACTACGGTGCTTCAATGCCTGCACAATGGCGTAATGCCCCATGCAGTAATCCAGCGCGTTCCAGACTATCGCAACCAAGCGTCCGCCGGGCTTCATAACCCGTCGCATCTCAGAAAGGCCCAAAGTGCAATCTGGCAGAAACTGCAGCCCTTGCAAGCAGAACACAATATCGAACGTTTCGGGATGAAACGGCATCTCCAGGGCACTCGCACAACGCCAGTCAACGGTTACGCTGTCTGAACTTGGGGCAAGCGAACGCGCCACGGCAAGCATAGCGGGGTCCAAGTCCAGTCCGACTACTTCGCCACCCGGTGCCACCCGAGGCGCGGCTAGGCGAACAGCAATCCCTGTGCCACAGGCAACATCGAGCACCTTTTCACCCGGCCGCGGTCCCGCAATTTCGATCGCTTCGATCGCTAGCGGTTCATTCAAGGTGGGCACGAGGAATTTCTCGTACGCCTCCGCTGCTGCTGTATCTAGTGCTTTGTGGGTGTCTTCCATGCCTCCCTCATCCCGTGACCTAATATTACGATTTTTCATTGGCTCTCACTTCAACGTGGAAGCGCGCGGGAACTTACGCTACGCCGGCGTTATGACGCTGTCAATTTTGACGGGAAGACTGCTTTTGCGCCGAAAGCGACGTTGGTATCGGTTCCCCAATCCGGGCTTGAACTTTTTACTTCGGCGAGGCTATTCAGCCGTCATACCGACATACAGAGACGGCGTAAAAAATCAATTAAAACAACGGTATAAAGGCGGGAGAGACGCTGGGCGAGAGACGGCAAGGTCCGTTTCTGCACGCCCGCTCGCGCTGGTGAAGCGTAACGGCTATTGAAAAAAGCAGTGAGCAGTGAGTAGTTGCGTAACTGCCGTGAGACGCCTTGAAGATAATTTGCTGCGTCGATGTCTCCTCTAGCTGCTACGCCGATTCCCCGGACCCATGAGAGCCGCCGAGCAGTCGCAGACAAGCCGGGGAGATTTTGTCGAGGACTGTCTGAGCGTTTTGTGCGAGTTCCGCAGACACCCGGCTTGTCGAGCAGCGCAGGGAACTCCTGACAACAGCAAGTCAGGAGCGGCGAACCTGGGCGGCCTTCTCTTTGGTTACTTTATCTTGGCCGCGCAAGAGAAAGTGACCAGCCGCCGGGCTGCCCCCGGCTACAAAAAAAATGAGGGATGAGGGCGGGAGAGACGCCGGGCGAGAGACGAGAGACGGCAAGATCCGTTTCTGCACGCCCGCTTGCGCTGGTAAAGCGTAACGGCTATTGAAAAAACAGTGTGCAGTGATTGACCGCTGAGCAGTTTATTTATTTTTGTTTTTCCTCCGTGTCCTCCGTGTGCTCCGTGCGAACCGCTTTTGTTTATGACTCATGACCACAGGTCGATTCTAACCGCTCAAGCGGCAAGCGCCACCCTCTACGTGAGCGAGGCCATTCACCCGTCATTCGCCCAGCATTTCCGGCGACAGGTACTGCTGGCGGAAGGTTTCGAACGGCAGGGTATCCTGCGCTTCGATTTGGCGCTGCGCGGCAAGCGACTCAGCAGCCATGCGCGTGTAGCGCGCTTCCACTTCGCTCGTCAGCGGCAACCCCAGCAGGGTGCGCTGGTGTCGTACAGACTGCGCCTGCGCAAAGTGAAAATAGGAATTGTCGTGCTTCTGCTCCATCTCCCGCAAAATCCGCGCCGACGGCGTCAGGCCGGGATTCGCAAGTGCTGCGGCCGCAGCCGACAACGCATCACGGTAGGCACTGCACCGATGAGCCGCGTCGAGCGCAGCGGCGATGGGCTCGCACTCGCGCAGCAGTCCTTCTCCCCAGGCTTGCGGTGCAAGCACCTCGTCCCGCCGGTATAAGCGCAGGTCCGCATCCCGCCCCCGTTCAGCGACCCAGTGCTGGTTGACTGACATGGCGGCGATCTCATCGGGCGTGTCCCGCGGGCTGTCGCTCAACAGGCAATGCAGCAAAAACACGTCGAGAAAGCGGATCATGCCTTCAGTGATGCCTATGGGGCAGAACGGATCGAGGTCGATGCAGCGCACTTCGACATATTCGACACCGCGCTCGCGCAGCGCGTGCAGCGGGCGCTCGCCCGGGCGGATCGGGCGCTTGGGCCGGATGGTCCCGTAGAACTCGTTTTCGATCTGCAACAGCGTCGTATCGAGTTGCAGGTAGTCTTCGCCATCACGTATGCCTATGGCCGCATACGGCGGATAAGGCGCGGTGAGCGCGCCATGGAGCGAGCGCGCGTAGCTTTCCAGGCTGTTATAGCTCACAGCGAGCTCGGCTTGCGCCTCGCTCTGATAGCCCAGGGGGCCCATGCGCAGCGACGTGCTTCCGGGAAGATACAGCGTGCCGCGCGTCAATGCCTGCAGCGCATGCGTGCGGCCGGCAACGAACGTCTTGCAAACCGCCGGCGAGGCGCCAAACAAATACAGCAGCAGCCACGAATGACGCCGGAAGTTGCGTATCAGGGAAAAATACGCCTCGTTCTGATAGGACTGCGCCGCGCCGTGATGATCGTCGGCCTGCTGCAGCAACGGCCAGGCCGCTTCCGGCAAGGAGAAGTTGTAATGGATGCCCGAAATCGTCTGCATGCGCCTGCCGTAGCGGTGCGCAAGGCCGTGGCGGTATACCGTTTTTGCCCGGCCGACATTGGAGCTGCCGTAGCGCCCGAGGGGAATGTCGTCGTCCGCGGGCAGGCTGCACGGCATGCTGGCGCACCACAGCATTTCGTCGCCCACGTGCCGGTACACCACCTGGTGAATTTCGGTGAGTTCCTCCAGGCACGGCTCGATGCCGGCGTGGACGCCGGTGATCAGCTCGAGCTGCGATTCGCTGAAATCCGTGGTGATGTGAGGATGGGTCAGCGCCGAGCCGAGCGCCGCCGGATGCGGCGTATCGGCGAGCATGCCGTCCGGCCTGACGCGCAGGCTTTCCTTTTCTATGCCGCGCAGCATGCCGCGGAGCAATTCGGGCGCGAGCACCTGCAACCGTTTGTGGAACTGACTCAAGCACCTTCTCCTGAAACGAAAGACACCGACTGGACGTCCGGCCTGCCGATGCGGGCGTACGGCCGTGGAGCGGTGATTCTAACCGCTCGGGCGGGCGCAGGGTGCATTTGCGCACCCCTATTTATCCCGGGCCGCTCACTATCGGGGTCATCAATGTAAAATGTTTTTTTATTTTAGGCGTTTGTCGGGGCTCAGTCCGACAAACTCCTAGTGGTGTGCTTCATGCTGTATGGAACATGTCTGGCCGCGATATTTGCGAAACTCCTCCCCCTTCAAGGGGGAGAGCCTGCGCAGCACGCGAGGGGGCCTTGGGAGGGGGATGGGCGCGTACGGCGTGTATTGCCACCCATCCCCACCCTAGCCCTCCCCTTGAAGGGGAGGGAATAATATGTCGCAGGAATTGCGACGCACTACACTAGACGGCAAATCCCGAGGAGACCTCGTTGAAAGCATTAATCGTAAGAGAGCACGGACCGATAGCGAACCTGCTGCTGGAAGACGCGGCGGATCCGGTTCCGGGCCCCGGCCAGGTATTGATAGCCGTGCATGCCGTGAGCATCAATTTCCCCGACCTGCTGGTGATCGGCGGCACCTACCAGACCCTGCCGACGCTGCCGTTCAGCCCGGGCAAGGATCTGGCGGGTGTCGTCGCCGCCGTCGGCGCGGGCGTCACGACCTGCAAGCCGGGCGATCGCGTGGCGGCGCAGAACGAGTACGGCGCTTATGCCCAGCGCTGCGTGGTGCCGCAGATGAATTGCTACACCATGCCCGAGCGCATGAGCTTTACCGACGCCGCGGCCATGGGCCTCACCTTTCCCACCGCGCATTTTGCGCTGGTGGAACGCGGCCAGTACCAGCCGGGCGAGATCGTGCTCATCAATGGCGCCGCCGGCGGCGTCGGTGTTGCCACCGTCCAGATCGCCAAGGCGCTGGGCGCGACCGTCGTCGCCGCCGTGGACAGCGCCGGCAAAGCAGACCTCGCGAAAACCAACGGCGCCGATCACATCGTGCGCACCGACGTGCCCAATCTGCGCGATGCCTTCCGCGACCAGGTATTCAAGGCGGTGGGCAAGCGTGGCGTCGACATCATCGTCGATCCGGTGGGCGGCGACGTGTTCGACGCCGGCCTGCGCGTGATCGCCTGGTGCGGCCGCATCATCATCGTCGGTTTCGCCGAAGGCCGCATCCCCGAGGTCAAGGCGGGGCATCTGCTGGTCAAGAACATCGCGATGCTCGGGCTGCAGTACAGCTCCTACCGCGACCGCGTGCCGGAGAAAGTGCAGCAGGTGCAGCGCGAACTCTTTGCCTGGTACGAGGCGGGCAGGATCAAGCCGCACGTGATGGCGGAATTCGCCCTCCAGGATTACCAGCAGGCGCTCGCGATCGTGCGTGACGGCAAGGCCGTCGGCAAGGTGGTCATCCGCATGCGCTAGCAGCAGGCTGGGCAGGTTCACCATAACATGTTGTTTTTATTTGATTATTATCTGTCGGCGTAGCGCACGCCCGACCGCGGGCCGGATACCGGTTGAAGCCGAGGGAGGGTATGGTGTACCGTCATGCAAGCGTCATTACAGGCGGGATAAGCCGGCGCTAGAAAACAGGGGCGGCGCTGCACGCGCTGAACCCGGTCCGGATCATAAATAAGGTGTTGCCTCACGCCACTCAAGGAGAAGACATGAATATTTCCCTGCACCGCTTCCTCGCCGCATCGGCGCTCGTCGCTTTCGCGATGGGCGCGGGCCCCGCCGCCGCCCAAAACTATCCGACCAAACCCGTGCGGGTGATCGTGCCGTTTGCGCCCGGGGGCTCGACCGACATCGTCGCCCGGCTGCTGGCGCCGCGGCTGTCGGAGAACCTGGGGCAGTCGGTGGTGGTCGAGAACCGCGGCGGCGGCGGAACGTTGATCGGCATGGATCATGTCGCGAAATCCGCGCCGGACGGCTATACGCTGGGGGTTGCGACGCTGACCTTTGCGATCAACCCGAGTCTCGTACCCAAGCTGCCATATGACACTCTGAAAGATTTTGCGCCGGTTAGCCTGGTCTCCATCGTGACATTCGTGATGGCGATACATCCGTCGGTGCCGGCGCGATCGGTGAAAGAGTTTATTGCGCTGGCCAAAGCGCAACCGGACGCCCTGAATTACTCGTCATCCGGGATCGGCAGCGCGTCGCAAATGGGGGCCGAGCTGTTCAAATACATGACCAAGACCAACATGGTGCACATCCCCTACACCGGCGGCGGCCCGGCGATGGTGGCTCTGCTCAGCGGACAGGTATCGGTTTTTGTAATGAGCATCCCGGCCGGACTGCCGTATTTCAAGACGGGCAGGCTGGCGCCCCTGGGCGTGACGAGCGTCAAGCGTCATCCGGTGCTTCCGGACGTCCCGAGCATTGCCGAATCAGGCTTGCCCGGTTACGAGTTGTTTGAATATCAGGGCATCGTCGCGCCCGCCGGAACGCCGGGTGTCGTCATCAACCGGCTGCAACAGGAGATCGTCAAATCCCTGGCCTCTCCCGGCCTGAACGATCGATTCACCACCATGGGCGCGACCGTGGTCGGCAGCACGCCGGAAGAATTAACCAATCATGTGAAGAAGGAAATCGCCACGTGGGGGAAAGTCATCAAGACGGCGGGCATCAAACTGGAGTGACGCAGGGCGGCACTGAATAACCGTCATCGCGTTCGTCGCGATGACGGTTATTCAAACTCTCACTGATTTACCGCGCGGCGTGCTCCACCCGCTTCGCATGCCCCGGTTTGATCCGGCCTTCCAGCGCATCGCTCATCCAGTCGGCCACCTGTAGATAGAAGTCCGGCAGGCGGCCGCCGAAGGTGTGCGTCTCATTCTCGTAGATCCACATCTCTTTGGGACAGCTCAGCATGTCGAAGAACTGATCCGCGTCTTCAAGCGGACTGAGCTCGTCGAACTCGCCCACCGCAAGGAGCGTCGGACATTTGATCTTCCCGGCTATCGGTTCGAGCGTCATGTGCGCCGCCATGTCGTCGAACGCCTCCTCGTCGTGGATGTTCGACATGTACATGTAGTTCGCGCGATACGGCGGCTTGGCGTGCTTGAAGATGGTGTCCTTCTGGCCGTAAACGCCCATGGCACCGACGCAGGCCTTGACCCGCGCATCATGCGCGGCGATGCGCGGCGCCCAGTAACTGCCCATGCTCCAGCCGTAGACGCCGATGCGGCCCGCATCGATCTCCGGCCGCGACTCGAGAAAGTCGATGGCGGCCGACCCCGCCCGCTCGAAGTTGTCGAGCGTCACCCAGGTCTCGCGCACGTTGCTCTCGCCCTGACCCGGCCCGTCGATGGTCAGCGTCGCCATGCCGCGGCGGCGAAAGTGATTGTGGTACGGGCTCGGCATGTATTCCTTGATCGTGTCCATGCCGGGTATCACGAGTACGCACGGCGCCTTCTCGTTGCCGGGCGCCGTCTGCAGAATTCCCGGGATCGTCTTGCCGTTTTCAAAAGGGATTTCGACGCGCCGCACACTGGCTTCTTCGAAATATTCCGTGAACTTCGTGTAGCAATGAATCAGGCGCTTGTACAGTTCAAGCTTGCGGGGCGTGTTCGCATGGAGTACTCCGCACGCCGGACCATAGTAGAGCGCGGCGCGATAGTAGAACTCCGCCGCGCTTTGCCTGTGGCCCGCGGCCTCGGCTTCACGGGCGAGCGCCTCTTCCTGGCTCGCGGTGCGCACCCATTCCTTCACCACCGCGCCGGGCACTTTGATGCGCTCGGTGGTGCGCTTGACGTCGGCGGGCCGAAAGCCCCACTCGACGAACATCACCGCGCGGAATCCGAATACGTCGAGAACCTTGTAAAACTCTTCCGTGATCCACTTCTGCCCTCTGCGACTGTGGTCGGTCATCCTTCACTCCCTGATCATGCGTGCGTTGTTTTACATGGATTGTAGTTTCCCGGGGCGATTCCCGGCAATATTCACTGGATCAGCGGGTCGCACCTTGCAATGTGGCCCGAAGTGTAGATAATAGCCGGCTTTCACGAGATCGAGACCATGGACAACAACAAACCCGTCACCAGCGCCCTCGGCCCGTTGCCGCGCTGGATATTCATGAGCCGCTGGCTGCAGGCGCCGCTCTACATCGGCCTCATCGTGGCCCAGGGCGTCTATGTATGGCAGTTCTGGACCGAACTGGTCCACCTGATCAGCATGATCACGGTCAAGGACATCACCGAAACCGAAATCATGCTCATCGTGCTGGGCCTGATCGACGTGGTGATGATTTCCAACCTGCTGGTGATGGTCATCATCGGCGGCTGGGAAACTTTCGTCTCGCGCCTGGAACTGGAAAAGCATCCGGATCAGCCGGAGTGGCTGTCGCATGTCAACGCCGGCGTGCTGAAAGTGAAGCTCGCCACCGCCATCATCGGCATCTCGTCGATACACCTGCTCAAGACTTTCATCAACGCGGCGCACTACGACGAAAAAACCCTGCTCTGGCAGACCATGATCCATCTCACGTTCGTGGTCTCGGCGCTCGCCATCGCCTATACCGAGAAAATCACCCAGTCCACAGCCAGGGTACACAAACCCGCGATACTCGGGGCCGGGGCCGATCCGCACGCCTGAGCGGCGCACGTACCAGCCGGCCGGTTTTTCGAATTCTAGCGGATTTTCATTGCGGAACCCGGCCCCCCCATTGCGGGTCCAGCCCCACCCATAGGGCCAGCTCCCCCCATTGCAGGTCCGGCCCCTCCCATTGCGGGACCGGCGCCAGGAGGCGCCATGCCGCCACCCAGCCCCATGCCGCCAGGGCCACCCATGGCGTTGTTGCCACTGCCGAAACCGACGGGTTTTTCGGCTGTCTTGCTGCCGCCGCCCTTTGGAGCGGTAGCGGTGCGGTTTCCCCAGCGATCGAAGATGCTCATGCTGCCGTCGGGGCCTCTCATCACCTTGCCGCCAGCAATTCCATCGGCGCCGACGGTGAGCGATTGGGCAGGCAGGCCGGGGAGAGTGAGTTCGTAATTCCCGGCCGGCAGTTTGTCGAAGTGGAAATTCCCCTGACTGTCCGTCCTGGAGGAGACCATGGTTTCCGCGGCTATGGTGCCGCCGGATGAGTTGAGATTGGCCATGATGCCGCCGCCGAGTTTCCCCAAGTTGACACCGATACCGGCAACGGGCTTGCCCGCCAAGCCCGGCAGTTTGTCATCGCCACCCTTGGAGGGGGTGGCGGCTCTGCTTACGAGAACATGGCTATTTCCAAGCTGGTCGGTAATAACAATTGGTTCGCCAGCCAAGCCCGGCAGTTTGCCCTCTCCGCCACCTGGGCCGGGAGCGGTTCCTCTGAGTGTTGACACGTCCGCACTCACTCTTATTCTTGCGTCCCCAGGGCCGCCGGGCTGCACAGCGGTCTTCTTCTTGCTGTCGGTCTGCGCGTCCTGATCGATATGATCCCGGTTGCTGGTTTCCACATTGGCCGAGTCAGCGACCCGCGAAGTCGGCATAAAGGTGAACCTGCCTCCGCCTGTGCCACCGATGCCGTTGATCGCTTCGACAGTGGCCGTGTCGGTCTCGCTGTTGTTAATGATGCCCGGGAGTTTTCCATCCCCGCCATTTCTGGGGGTGACGGGGGGGTTGAGGAATATGTCGCGTGGTTCAGCAGCAGCGGATTTTCCATCCCCATTATTTTCGGGGGCGGCGGTGGGATGAAATGCGCGCATTTGTGGTTTAGTGAAGTCGCCGGTCGTATAAGTGCCGCCGATTGCGTTAGTTGGCGGAGGGGCGAGGCGGAACACGTACTCTACCGGTTTGTCGCCCGCTTTGCGTACTGTAATGCTGCCATCGTGGCCCCTTATCACCTCGCCGCTCACTATTCCGTCGGCTCTGACGGTGAGCGATTGGGCAGGCAGACCGGGGAGCGTGAGTTCGTAATTCCCGGCCGGCAGTTTGTCGAAGTGGAAAGCCCCCTGACTGTCCGTCTTGGAGGAGGCCACGATGCCGCCGGGATTTTTCCCAAGGTTGACGTCGACACCCGGAATGGGCTCGCCCGCTAAGCCCGGTAGCGGTAGCTTGCCATCTCCGCCACCTGAGCCGGGAGCGGTTCCTCTTGTTGTCGGGCGCGGCGACGCGTTCTCAGCAATTTTGAAGCCTTGCTGCTCCGGATCTTTGGCGCCTGCCTCCTTTATCGCGATGCCCGGGGTACCGCCGCCGGGCACGAAGGGTTGGCCGATCGTTACTGCTCGAGGTAGCACATCGATCGGCGGTGGCACGGCAGCCTCCTCCGGGGATTGATTGCCGATTATCTCGACGATCTTGATGCCATGCACAATATCAATGTCGTCCCATATTCCAGGGGTAACGCCCTTGCCGCTGACAATGATCGATGCGCTGCCGTCGCTGTTCTTGTTCAACACGCCGCTGATCGATCGATTGGCGCCAACGGTGATCGTTTTTACGTACCGGCCTGCGATAGATAGGTCGTACTCTCCCGGCGCCAGCCCGCTGAATGTATAAGTCCCATCCGATTTCGTCGGGGAGGAGAACATGATTTTGCCGCCGGGATTCTTCTTCACGATGATGTCGATGCCGGGAATGGGATTGCTGGTCGTCGGCAAGTCAGAGCCATCTGGGCGGGGAGCGGTTCCTCTTGTGGTTACCACACCCTCCTTGTCGTTGGACTGCGTGAGGCCTATGCTGTTGGCCTCCGCGATGCCCGGTTTTACATCCTCGCCATTTCTGGAGGTGACGGGGGGTTTGAGGAATATGTCGCGTGGTTCAGCAGCAGCGGATTTTCCAGCGGCCTTTTTAGGCGCAGCTTTGCGTGTCTCGACACCATCCCCATCGACATCCCCGGCGGCGACGCGAACGCCGGCGGCGCTCGGGATCTGGCCGCTGAGGACGACTCCGCGGTCGCCGACGGTGAAGGTGTAACTCGTGCCGTCGGCGCTGGCCTTCTGCGCCGGGAGGAGGAGGCCGATCAGGATGGCGATGATGGACGGCTCCCCGTCGGCGCCGGGCTTCAGCGCACCGGAGAGCTTATGAGGCAGGCAGCCGCTTGGCTGCCTACAGGCGGTCGAAATTGTGTGGTTTCCGGGCTCCTTCAGTCGCAGGGAGAATTTGCCAGAATCGTCAATGGGCACGACAACCGGAATGCCGCCTGGATTCTTCTTCACGACGATGTCGATGCCGGGAATGGGTTTATTGCTCGTCGGCAACTCCGCGCTGGTTGGACGGGGAGCAGTTATACCGCCGCCCTTCCTCACGACGATGTCAATACCGGGAATGGGCTCACCGATCGCCAGCGCTGGCGAACCCGGGAACGCCAAAGCCAGCCCCACGGCGAGCGCGAGTGCCGCGGACGACAGTCTTTCTTTCTTTTCTGCGGCGTTTACAGTACGGCCAAATCGATAATTCATTTCAATGCTCCTCGCTGGGTTGGTGTGGGCGGCTTGCTCGACTTCCCCGACCCTTTCGTCGCGGCGCTCGATGTGCATTGCGCGCACGGCCCCGGTGTCGAGTGTGGCGCCATCCTCACAGGCTAAGGACTCATCGCCGATCCGCCGCCGGCACCTGCCGCAGGTTGGGAGGAAAGCGGGCCGGAGCCGGGGGTTTGCTGTGAACTGAAGCCGCCGCCGAAAGTCTGGCTGCCGGCGCCGCTGCCGCTGATTTGCGAGCCGAAGCCGCCGGCCGGGCTGCTGGCGCTGCCGGCGCCGCCGCCGGGGCCCATGCCCGTGCCGCTGCCGAAACCGCTGACCGGGCTGGGTGCAGCCTGCCCCGCTGCGGAGCCGCTGCCGCCTGCCGGTTTGCGTTCAGGCTGATCCGCCGCAGTGACGGTGCCGATGGAAATGAAGACGCATGCCGCCGCTACAACTGCAAGTTTGATTTTCATTTCTATCACCTTAATAGCTGAAGTTCAGTCCAACCGACACGATGTGGTTGGTGTAGGCCGTACCGGCGACGTTGGAATCATTGCGCCCATAGGCGTAGCCGCCGTTCAAATACCAGTTTTTCGCCATCCGCTGCGTCACCTCGGCGAACAGCGTTTTCGATTTGCTGACAAAAGGCGCGGCACTTTTGTAATCACGCGTCGCGTGACTGTAGCCGAGGTTGATGAAGGTGTCCGGGAGCGGCAGGTACCCCAGATTCACGCCGTAGGTTTCACCGGTGTAGCTGTAGGCGCCGAGATTGGCTTTGCTGTCCTCGTAGTCGGCAACGCCCTTGATCCACACCGTCTGGCTCAACTGGTTCTTGATTTCGAGGGTCCCGCCATAGCCGTTGGCATCGCGCTCGGTTTGTTTGGTGTCGCGGGTGAAACCGCGGCCCGTGACCTGGCCGGACCAGGTGGCGGACAACTGCCGCCAGAGTCCCGCGCTCGCCACCAGCATGGAACTGTCGAGGTTGCTGAATTTGTTATAGGCGGAAGAAAGCGCGCCGATCTGGCCGATGACATAGGTGGTTTGAGCGGCGTCGAGCGGCGTGAAGTACACCGCGGAGGCGCTCAGGGTAAGGTAGTTGTCGCTGCGCTGATTCGCCTTGCTCGGCGTATCGGGCGAACCGTTGACGTTGTTGTCACGGGACAGCCTGGCGCCCGCATTGAAGGTGGCATCGGCTTGGGCTGGGCCGGCCAGCGCGGCGAGCGCTCCCGCCATGACCAGGGCGGGAAGAAGATTGAATCGCATCGGTATGTCCTATCATTAGAGTTATGGAACGACGGATTCAAGTTCGGCGCGCAACCCTTATGGAAGTTTGGCGAGGCGTCTTTCCGTCCCGCATACTACCCCGGCCGCGGATTTAACAGTAAAACTTGTGGGCGACGCGGGCGTAGCGGGCTTTGCGGAAAGACGCATGATTTTGGCGGCGACGTGCCGGGCGCTCTTCAGGCGAAAAAACCGCGCCGGCGAACGCGGTTTTTTTAAAAGCCTGGACGAGGGCCGTGAGCAATTTGCAGTGGACTCTTGTCCCGGTTTTAAGTTAAACGGCGCTGCCTGCGCCCTTTTTCCCCGGAATGCCTGTTACGTCTCGCTCACGCCCTGGCTCGTTACGCCGCCGGCACTGGCTCCCCTACACCCGTCGTGCCCGTGCCGCCTGTAATCGGGCTATCCAAATAAGCCTCCTCAGCTTCATCGAGTTAGTTTATCTAAACTGAATTTGAACAATAAATACCATCCCGCAACGCAGTATTTTGTTCCAGATATGTTCTAATACTCATGAAAGTAAAACACATATTTATGGATAATGTTAATGCAACGCAGCATAATTTAATGAAAGGAGATTCAAAAATGACAAAATTATCTATCAAATCAGGACGCCCGCAGAGCCTGCCTGATCTACTGGACAACGTCAGCCTGCACCCCAGCGAGCGGGCGATCGCCAGGATCTACATGCGGGAAGCGGAATTGGCAGCCGATCGTTTATTCAAAGCGGGATCGATCCTTCGGTCGACAGTGGTCAAAGCCGTGCACGGTTGCCAGGCGTTGGCGCAGCAAATCAAGTCCAGTTTTACAAAGCTTGCCCACCACTGACCCCGAACTGTCTCTGAATTTTAGTCACACAGGAGAATGCATCATGAAGTGCAACTCTTACAATCTGTCACCGCGCGAAGTGCAGGCCTATGTGTATCTGGCTCACGAAATGCGCCGGGAGTTTATCATCCAGCAACTGCGCCGGGGTTGGGCAGCCCTGTCGGGCCTGGTCAAAAAAGCCACCCAGCAGGCGGCCTACCATCCCAAACCGAAGGATTTCTGCTCGCAGTAAAAAAACCCGGGATTCCCGGCAAGCTTGGCGGCTTGCCCGCAGGCGGGGCGATAGCTAGCCGATTCTTTATGGCCGGCACAGCCACAGCCTGACGAACGCGGCTGAAAAAACGTAAGGATTCAGTCGCGAGCCGCGGCCGGCATTTCGATCAGCCGCATGATTTCCGCCGCAGCGTGTTGCGCTTCCTCGCGCATCAGCTTTTCCGCGGCCTCAGCATTGCGCCCGCGTATCGCAACAAGTATGGCCCGCAGGCCTTCTATGCTTTCCCGGGATCGGGCATCGGAGCGTTGCGGATGCGTGAGCCCGAGCGCGCGCCAGCGCCAGATGCGCGCATGCAGCGTACCGAGCATGGAAGAGAGCGTTTCACTGCCCGCGCCTGCGAACAGCACATCGTAGAAACGATTCTTGGTCTCCAGCACTTCCTGGGCATCTCCACGTTCGTAGGCGCCGGTCACCACGTCCAGCGCCTGGGCAAGCTGCTTCAATTCCGCGTCTCCGGCGTTTTCAACAAACAGCCGCGCGGCGTACCCTTCGAGCACGGCGCGGATGGAGTACAGATCCTTGGCTTCTGTCAGCGTCAGTTCGCGCACCACCGGCCCCTTGTTGGGAATGATCGCAACCAGCCCTTCGGACTCGAGCTGACGCAAGGCTTCGCGGATCACGGTGCGGGAGACTCCCATCATCTCAGTGAGTTCACGCTCAATCAGCCGCGCGCCCGGCTTGAGCCGGCCGTCGATGATGGCCTGACGCAAGCCATCCTGCACCTGCTGCCGCAGCGGCGCGGCAAGCTTTTGCACTTCGAGTGTGGGCAGTTGATCCATTTTTACATATAAAACAATAAGTTATATTTTAGGAGTTTGTCGGCACCAGCCCGACAAACTCTTGGGTTGACCAGACCGTAATACCGTAATACGATATTACGCCGCATCCATCAGATCGCGCAAGCCATTCACCACACCTGTCAGTTGAGGAGCACGCACCCCATGAGTACCCCCGTTAAAGTCGGCATCGTCGGTCTCGGCCGCTGGGCCAAAGTCCTGACCCGCGCCGCCAAGCAATCGGACAAGATCCAGATAGTCGCCGGCTACAGCCGCTCCGAGGAAAAACGCGCTGCGTTCGAAAAGGAAATGGGCGTGCCCGCCGTGCCCGATATGAAAGCCATGCTGACCAATCCCGAGATCAAAGGCGTGATCCTCACCGTGCCCAACGAGCAGCACCTGCCGATGGCCGAAATGGTCGCCCAGGCCGGCAAGCATGTCTATACCGAAAAACCGATATCCCAGACACTGGAAGACGGCCTGCGCATCGAAGCGCTGCAGAAGCAGCACGGCGTTACCGTCACCGTCGGCCACAGCGCGCGCCTGATGGCGGGCATACGCATCATCAAGGAAAAGATCGACGCCGGCGAACTGGGCCGTGTCGCGTTCATGGAAGCCAATTTCTCCAATGAACGCGCACTCGAACTTACGCCGCAGACCTGGCGCTGGTACAAAGACCGCGCGCCTGGCGGCCCGCTGTCGCAACTCGCGATCCACCAGTTCGACGTGCTGCACCTGCTGGGCGGCGACATCGATGAAGTGTCGTCGATGGCCTCCAAGCTGTCGCCGGTCGGCGCCGAGGTCGACGATCAGTCGATGACGCTGATCCGCTTCAAGGACGGCAAGGTCGGCTATGTCGGTTCGTGCTGGACTTCGCCTGGCATTTTCTCGGTACGCGTATTCGGTTCCAAGGGGCTGATGCACTATGAAATCGATTTCGGCACCTGGGATACTCCTCATTTACTGCACCAGAATTCGGTGCTCTACATCCAGCGCGGCAAGGACGGCTGGGCCAAGCGCGAGGACATCAAGCTGCCCGAAAGCGACATGTTCCGCGCCGAGCTCGAAGCGTTCGCCGGCAGCTGCGTATCAGGCAAAGCCAACGAACTCACCGCGCACAACGGCAACGTCGCGGTGGCGGTGACCAACGCTGCGCTCAAATCCATAGACCGCAAAGGCCAGTGCGTCAGCATCGCCGAGGTCATGGCAGAAGCTCGCGCCAAGTCCGGTGAGAAGCGCGCCGCCTGAAAGAGCACCCAAGCCGCCGATACACGCCGATGAACGCAGATAATGCTGAAGCCCTGCTCCATATCGGCATTCCGTTTCTGATTTCTCATCGGCGTTTATCTGCGTTTATCTGCGGCAAATAAGGATTTCAACATGCTACCGACCCGTTATTTCATCGACCTCACCCAGCCCGAGATCGCTGCGCAGTTCAAGAAAAATCCGCTGGTGATCCTGCCGGCAGGGAGCGTCGAGCAACACGGCCCGCACCTGCCGACCGGCACCGACATCTACGCCAGTAACGTCATCGGGCATGCCGTGGCCGAGAGGATGGACGGCCTGGTGCTGCCGGGCGGCCCGCTCGGCGTGACACCCATGCACATGCCGTTCGAAGGCACGATCACGCTCACGCCCGACACTTACCAGCGCGTCGTGGTCGAGACCTGCGAATCGACCGCAAAGCACGGCGCCAGGCGCCTGCTGATCCTCAACTGGCATGAGGGCAACATCCCCTCGCTCGCCATCGCCTCCGAGCAACTGCATCGCGACGTCGGCATGAATGTCATCGTGGTTCAGGCGTGCTACGTCGCGGCCGAACTCTATGGTCATGACAGCGGCGGCCTCACCCACGGCGGCGAGATCGAAGCGCTGGCGGTGCTGGCTTACCAGCCGGGCCTGGTCCATCTGGACCGCATCGACTATTCATCCGATCAATCGCACGGCCGCAAGTGGGACAGGCTGCGCCGCACCCGCAGCTACCAGCCGGTGCTGCGCGACATCAAGACCATTGCGCAAACGGGATGGTACGGCGCGCCCGAGCATGCAACGGTGGACAAGGGGTTGAAAATGCTCAACGACATCGCCGACGCCATCGCCAAGGAATGCACGGATATATTCCACATGCTCGACGAGGCGCAGGGCGGCACGGCCGAGATCAAGCACCTGAAAGTGGCGGGCTGACATGGCCAAAGTGCTGACTCAGGCGGCAGCCAAGAGCATGGGCCTGCCCGGCCGCAAGTCGCTGGAAATCGTCTCCGGCGAAAAAGGCTCGCAGGCGGTGACGCTGCGGCTGGTCGAGATCCCGGCGCCCCAGCCCGGCGAAGCGCCGCGCGGTCCGCATTATCACCAGGGCTTCGAGGAATGCATATTCGTGATGTCGGGCCAGGGCACGACGCATGCCGACAGCGGCGAGTACCCACTCAAGGCCGGCGACACCATCCTGGTCCCGTCGGGGGAAAAGCACGTGACGCGCAACACCGGCTCCGAGCCGCTGGTGCTGCTGTGCTTCTTTCCGGTTGCGGACATTTCGAAGCGCACGCAAGAGCCGAAAACGACAACATTCTAGCCACAGAGAACACAGAGGTCACAGAGAACGCCAGCAAGGTTTGCGCTCCCGGAGACCAAACGCCATCGAATTGAAGTCATGCCACCTTTTCATTTTCGGTTTTCCTCTGTGATCTCTGTGCCCTCTGTGGCAAATAAGGTCTATAAAAAATGAGTATTGACATCATCGTTCTGCGGCCCGAGGCCGATTTCCAGCGCGTCGATGCGCTGCCCCCGGATACTTTTTCCATCGCCTACCGCGCGCCCGATGACGCGGATCTGCCGGCGCTGATGAAACAGGCACGCGCGATGGTCATCCCCGCCGTCGGCCCCAAACTCCCGGCCGCGCTGTTCGAAGGCAGTACTGTCAAGCTGGTGCAGGTCACCGGCGCAGGGCTCGACCGCCTCGATGAAGCGGCGTTGAAAAAACTCGGCATCGCGGTCGCCAACGTGCCGGGCGGCAGCAACAGCGCCGTGTCCGAGTACGCCGTGACCTGCGCCTCGACGCTGCTGCGGCGCCTGGCCTGGTCCGATGCCGAGATCAAGGCCGGCCGTTACGATGCCTTCCGCAAGCGCATGATGGCCGACAACCTCGCCGGACTCGACGGCCTCATGGTCGGCGTGGTGGGATTGGGCGTGATCGGTCTCGCCGTGGCGCAGGCATTTCACCGCATGGGCGCGCGCATCAGCTACTTCGATCCCGCGCCGCGCGACCTCAAAGCGGCTGCCGCCATGGACGCACAATCGCTGACGCTGGATGAACTGATGCGCACTGCCGATGTAGTGACGCTGCACGTGCCGCTGCTGCCCGCAACCAAGGGGCTGATCGGCGACAAGCAACTCGCCTCCATGAAAAAAGGCGCGATCCTGATCAACGCCGCGCGCGGTGGCATCGTCGACGAAGCCGCGCTGGTGGCGCACCTCGAATCCGGCCATCTCGGCGGCGCGGCAGTTGACGTTTATTCGACCGAGCCGCCGACGGCGGACAACCCGCTGTTGCAAGTGAAGGGAGAAGCCGCAGCGCGTCTGTTGCTCACGCCCCATATCGCCGGCGTCACGCGCCAGTCCGCCGCGTTCCTGTTCCGCTCGTCGTGGGCCAATGTGGCGCGCTTGCTGAAGGGCGAGGCGCCGATGAACCGCGTCTACTGATTCGTGGTTCGTGGTTCGTGGTTCGTGGTTCGTGGTTCGTGATTGGTGATTGGTGATTGGTGATTGGTAAAAAAGTAAGCCTCTTTTTCCCGACTTGAAGTATTGGCGGGGCTTGATCGGCGTCGCGTTCCGGGAGTCCACTTCCTGAGAACGCGATAGACCCGCGTTTTCCCCCGGGTTATGATCAATCCTACTGGATTCATGGGGAATACATTGCAACGCAAGGAACTCGGCATCGCCGTCATCGGCTCAGGCAGGATAGGCACGCTGCGCGCGCGGCTGGCCGCGAAACA
>JAUXMZ010000068.1 GCA_030683105.1 Burkholderiales bacterium
CTGTGTCCTCTGTGATCTCTGTGGCTAAAAGTTTTTGTATTTGACTGTAATCGGGGTGGTCCTTATGAAGGAGATCAGTAAAGTCGGTTTCATCGGCGTTGGCAACATGGGCAATCCCATGGCCGGGCATCTCGTCAAAGCCGGGTTCGATGTGACGGTATTTGATATCCGCGCCGAAACCCTGCAGGCGTTCGTCGCGCAGCACGGCGGCAAAGCGGCTAGTTCGCTGGCTGAAGTTGCGCGCGGGGCCGATGTGGTGATTACCATGCTGCCGAATGACAAGGTGGTGCGCAAAGCGATACTGGGAGACGGCGCCGAGGGTGCTGCCGCGACGCTGGAAAAAGGGGCGATTGTCATCGATATGAGCACCTCCGACCCGGTCGGCACGCGTGCGCTGGCCGCAGCGCTCGCACCGCGCGGCGTGGACGTGCTGGATGCGCCGGTGATGGGCGGGGTGGCTTTTGCCAAAAGTGCAACGCTCGATATCATGGCCGGCGGTGACGCCGCGCTGATCGAGCGCTGCCGCCCGCTGTTTGGCGTCATGGGCCACAGCCTGGTGCACAGCGGTGGCATCGGCACCGCGCACGCGCTCAAGGCGCTCGCCAACTACGTCAATGCCTGCTCGCTGATCAACGCCATCGAGGCCATGACCATAGGCAAAAAATTCGGCCTCGATGCGAATCTGATGGCCGAGGCGCTGATACCAATGTGCACCGGCCGCAATCATCCGATCGTGAAGAAAGTGGTCCCGCACGTGCTGACGCGAAAATTCGGCACCGGCATGGCAATGGGTTTCATCGCCAAGGATCTGAAGATCGCCATCGACACGGCACACGCGATCGGCGCCGCCGCACCGCTGGGGGAGAAGGTTGCCGAACTGTGGAACGCCGCAGTCCGGGAACTCGGCTACGATCTCGACCAGACGCAGATCGTGCGGTACTGGGAAGAAGCGAGCGGGGTTTCACTCGCCGGAGATGACTTGGAACTACTGACAAAATCTAAAAATTAGCCGCCGATGAATTCTTTTTAATACCTTCTTCACAATACCCGCTTGACGGGTGCGCTTGACGGGTACGCCGATAAACGCGGACAGGATCAAGGTCAGAATCTAAAGGCATTCGCCACAGAGATCACAGAGTTCACAGAGAGAATCCATATAAACTATTTAAAACAATTAGATGCAAATCCTGTCTCGTTATTTGTTTTCCTCTGTGTTCTCTGTGGCTTACGGTTTTTGATTTTCATCGGCGGTTACATCGGTCTTGGTCTTTTTGGAGAATTAAAAAATGTCTGCACAGGAAAAAACGAAAGTGGTGCTCGGCACGGCGACACCCGGCGGCGGGTTTCCCGCTTACGGCTGGCCGTATGCCGAAGTCCTCAACGCAACCGATCCCACGCTCGCGATCGAGCCGATCAACACCAAGGGCAGCAACGAAAACGTGGTGACGCTGGATGAGGGCAAGATCGACATCGGGCTGGTTACAGGCGAAGTGACCTACGAAGCGGTCAACGGTCTGGCCGGCCGCCCCAAGGCCAATAATATCCGCATCATCAACGCCACCTACTCGCAGGCCGGCATGTTCATGGTGCGCGCCGACAGCCCTTACCGCAGCATCGCCGATCTCAAGGGCCAGACCGTTGTGTGGGGGGCGTCCAGTTCCGGATTCGTGGTGCTGGCGCGCTATGTAATCGACGGCCTTGGCTTGGACATGGAAAAGGATTTCAAGTCGGTGTTCCTGGACAAGGCCGGCGACGGCCCGCCTATGGTGCTAGACGGACGCGCGGCGGCGATGTGGGGCGGCGGCGTCGGCTGGCCCCCGTTCATGAACATCGCGAAAGGTCCTGCCGGCGCGCGCTTCATCGGCCCCAGCGCGGACGAAGTCAAACGCATCCAGGCTAAGCACAGTTTTCTCAAAAACACGGTGATGCCGGCGGGCAGCTATCCTGGACAGGATGCGCCAGTGAATTCGGTCGGATCGTGGCCGTTCGTGCTGGCGCGCGCATCGCTGCCGGATGACGCGGCGTATCGTCTGGCCAAGGCCCTGCATCAGAGCGAAGCGAAGTTCGCGGCGCGCCTGGACCAGGCCAGGGAGTCGACACTGGCGAACACGCTGGCGGCCGCGCCGCGCCAGGACCTGATACACCCCGGCGTGCTGAAATACATGCGCGAGATCGGCTTGCTGCGCTGAGTTTTTGTCGGCGAAGGATCGCCGACCTGTGTATGCCTGCAGGGCGGCGGCGCGCCGCGATCACGGCTACGCCGTCAGATGCTGCGGGTCACGCCTCCGTCGACGTGCCATGCGGCGCCGGTGACAAAGCTCGCCCGTTCCGATGCGAGAAAGGTCACCACATCGGCAACTTCTTCCGGCCGCCCCATTCGACCGAGCGGGATCCGGGCGACGCGCTCTTTGCGGATGTCCGCTTCCGGCCTGCCGCTCAATGCGGCGAACTCCCGCATCGTCTCATCCTGCCGGTCCGTGTTGATGATGTGGGGCACCACGGCATTCACCAGGATGTTATCGGGGGCCAACGTCCATGCCAACGATTTGGTCAGGTTCAGCACGGCGGCGTTGTTCAGGCCCACGGTGACGGTCTTGCTGCCCGCTTCGCGCCCGGCCACGCCGGACAGGTTGATGATGCGTCCCCAGCCCCGGGCCTGCATCGGCGGAATCGCGTGGCGCAGGCAGCGCACGTAGCCGGTCAGCTTCTGCTCGAAGACACCGGCCCAGCTTGCCTCCGTCGCCGTGAGAAAGTCTTCTGGAATCACGGTCGCGGCGCAGTTCACCAGGATGTCCAGGCCGCCGAACGCCTTGAGCGTGGCTTCGACCATGGCCCGGGTTTCGGTGTCGCTCTCCAGATCGGCGGCCACCGCCTGGACCTCTCCTCCTGTTTCCTGCTCCAGCGCGGCCCGGGTGGCTTGCAGCCGCTGCGGTTCGCGGGCGGTGATCATCACGCGCGCGCCTTCGCGCAGCAACGACGCCGCGCAGGCGCGTCCCACGCCACGGCTTCCGCCGGTGACGATCGCTATCTTTCCCGCGATTCCTAAATCCATATCGCTCCAGCTATTTAGTTTTTTTCATTTTAGGAGTTTGTCGGGGCTAAGTCCGACAAACTCCTAGGACACCGCGGCCTGCGCTTGCGCCCGCTTGAGCCCGGGCATGGTGAAGTTGAGCTTCTTCAGTCCCTCGATCACCGACGCGGCCTGGGCCTGGGTGAGTCCGACCAGCGGCGGGCGTACCGTGACCCACGCCGGGTCTTCGGCGTAGTGCGCGACCACCTGCTTCAATGCCGGGATCATCACGTACTGACCGACGGTCGTGCGCACCGCATCCAGCGCGGCCTGCTGCGCGTCGGCGTCGGCGCCCTGCCATTCGCGATAGAGCTTGTCGATCGCCGCCGGGTTGACGTTGGCGGTGGCGGAAATGCAGCCGGCGCCGCCGTTGCGCATGTTGGCGAGCAGGAACGATTCGCTGCCGACGAAGACATCGAAGCCCGATTTGGCGAACGCGTCGAGCATGATCTTGGTGTTGTTCCAGTTGCCCGAGCTGTCTTTCATGCCGGCGATCGCGGTCGGATAGGCCTTGAGCAGCCGTTCCACCAGTTTCGGCGTGATGCCGACCACGGCGACCGGGGGGATGTGATAAAGATAAATGCGCAGCCGCGCATCGCCGACGCGTTCGATGACTTCGGCAAAGCTGCGGTAGAGGCCGTCTTCGGACACGCCCTTGTAGTAAAACGGCGGCAGCATCAGCACGCCGGCGCAGCCCGCTTTTACCGCATGTTCGGTGAGCCTGACCGTATCGGGCAGCGCGCAGCAGCCGGTGCCGGGCATCATGTGCGACGGATCGACGCCGCCAGCCAGCAGAGAATCGAGCAGAGATAAGCGTTCGTTGACCGACAGCGAATTGGCTTCGCTGTTGGTGCCGAACACCGCCAGTCCGCAATTTTGCGTGATCAGCCAGCGGCATTGCGCGACAAAGCGTTCCGGATCGGGGCTGAGATCGGATTTGAAGGGCGTGACCACGGGCGACAGCAGGCCCTTGATGCGTTTCTGTTCTTTCATGTTGGATATTCCTCGCCGGGCAAGGTCCGTGAAATATGAGAGGTTGGGATGGGGTGCGTGTGATGCCGGAGCCGATGCAGAATAGCATATCATCGTGGCAATCCCAAGACGCCGGGTTTACAATTGCAGGAGTTCGAAAGCCATCCTGTAAATCCCATTACCCCGCCGATCAACACGGATCGACCCCAAACACCGCAAGCGGAATATGGAATAAGTTTTATCTGGAGTTAACCGTTTTAATTTTTTCCCTGGTTACGTCATTTGGAGAAATCATGCAGAGACATACTCGCTTCGTACTGTTGTGCGCGCTGCTGCTGGCGCCGGTCACGGGCGTTTGGGCGCAGACCCAGGCTAAGGATTCAGGGCAGGCCTATCCCACCAAACCGATCCGTTTCGTGATTGCGTTTACGCCGGGCGGGCCGAGCGACATCCTCTCGCGCCTGGTCGGCACCAAGCTCTCACAGAGCGTGGGACAGCCGGTCGTGTTGGACAATCGTCCCGGGGCGGGCGGCAATATTGCCGGCGAGATCGTCGCGAAAAGCGTGCCCGACGGCCATACGCTGATGATCGCCAACAATGCCGTGCTCGCGGCCAATTCGACGCTATACAAGAAAATGACGTTTAGCCCCGAGAAAGATCTGAAGCCGGTGGTCTGGGTCGCCACGCAGCCTAATATCCTGGTGGTGCATCCGTCGGTGCCGGTGAATTCTGTCAAGGAATTGATCGTCTACCTCAAGGCGCGCCCGGGCCAGCTCAACTATGCCTCGTCCGGCAGCGGCGCGGCAGCCCATCTTTCGGCGGAGCTGTTCAAGAGCATGACTCACACCGACATGGTGCATATCCCGTTCAAGGGCGCAGGTCCGGCTTTGGCCGATGTGCTGGCCGGGAACAGCCAACTCATATTTGCCACGGCTTTGTCGGTGCAGCCGTACCTGCAAAGCGGAAGGCTGCGTCCGCTCGCCGTGACAACTGCAAAGCGCATCGGCGGCATGCCGAACCTGCCGACCATTGCGGAATCGGGCGTGCCGGGCTTCGATGCCTCGACCTGGCATGGAATGGTGGTGCCGACCGGGACGCCGCGCGCCATCGTCATGCGGCTCAACAGCGAGGTCAATGCCATCCTCAAGCAGCCGGACGTGGTCAAGTTCTTGACCAATCAGGGCGCGGAGATCCAGGGCGGGACGCCGGAGCAGTTCGGCGCGTTCATCAAGTCCGAAGGTCCAAAATGGGCCAAAGTGATCAAGGTTTCGGGCGCCAGTGTCGACTGAGGTAAGGCGTGTTCAAGGTTCCGTGTTCCAAGTTCAAGGTTCAGTATTGATCGGCGCTATTTGTTTCGGGCAGGCTAAGCACGGATGACGACACTGAAAGTTTTAAGCGCGGGTGCGGTCAAGCGCGGCGTGTCCAGGATTGCCGAGGAATTCGGACGCGCAACAGGGACGACCGTGACGGTCGAGTTTGCGCCGGTTCCCGAGGTGCGCAAGCGCATCGCAGCGGGCGAGGCGGCCGATGTCATCATTGCCACGCCGGCGGCTATGGACGAATTCGTAGCGCAGGGGAAAATCATTTCAGACAGTCGCGGCTTCGTTGGGCGGTCGCGTATGGGGGTGGTGATCCATGCCGATGAGGCGATGCCGGCAATCCGTGACACGGCTTCATTCACCAAAGTACTGCGAGGCGCAGCCGCGGTGGTGCATAACGAGGCCTCGAGCGGGCTCTACGCCGCCAAGCTCGTCGAAAAGCTCGGGCTGACGAAAGAGCTCGCTTCGCGCATGGTCGTGGTCAAGGGCGGCGCGGCTGTGATGGAGTACGTTGCAGCGCATCCCGGCGCAGTGGGGCTCGCGCAGATTTCGGAACTTATGGTGCTGATAGACAAGGGCTGCGCAGTCAAACTCGCCGCGCCGCTTCCCGATGATATCCAGAACATGACCCATTACGATGCTGCGGCGGTGAGCGGTGCGCCGGCAACTGCAATCGAATTGGCGCGGCGGCTGGCATCCGTCGATGCCAAAAAAATATTTGCCGAAACGGGTATTTATTGAAGTTTATTAATCACCTTCAACACCACGCCGCAGATGCAAAAGCGCGTCGCGGCCGGCGACACCTTTGACGTGATCATCGCGCCGCCGGCGGCGATCAAGCAGTTTGCCGCGGCCGGCAAGGTAGAGGCGAGCGGCGTGGATGTCGGCCGCGTCGGCTCGGGTGTGGTGGTGAGGCCGGGTGCGCCGGTGCCCGCGGTCGCGACTTCGGATGACATCAAGAATTACACGTCGTACATCGCGGTGACTATGAGCGCCGGCGGCAACAAGGACGCTGCTCAGGCCCTGGTGAAATTTCTCGGCGGCCCCGACGGCAAGCGGTTGTTCGTCGCCGCCGGGATCGAGTAAGCGGGCGCTAGCCCGGCCGGTTGAACTCGAGGATATCGAGACCGGCGTAACGGTCCGCGAGGTAGACCAGACCGCGATCATCTACATCGACGTCGTTGCTCTGCGGCGCCACCTTGCCTGCGGCGGGGTGCGGGATGAAATGCCCGACTTCCTGCGGCGCCGAGGGGTCGGCGATGTCGACGATGCGCAAGCCGCCCGCGAACCAAGCGCAATAGACCAGCGTGTCGCCGCCTTTCCAGTGCTCCTGGAACTGGTGCCCGCCAAAGCGACCGGGCGCGGCGCGACTCCAGGGTGAATCGAGTTCGCTGACTTCGAACATTGCAAGTGGTTGTATATTATGGGTATTTGTAATATCGAAGGTCCATAGGGCGCCATGCGGACGGCCGCGGCGCTTGGCCATTTCCTCGGCGCTGTGGGCGTGGTCTTCCTCGTCGATGGCAATCGCGATCGTTTTCCCGTCTATGGTTTTGGATACGCCCATGAAGGTGTGCGAGGGCTCGGGAAACGGCGGATGGTAGTTGTAGGCGCCTATGGTTTTGGGCTTGCGAATGTCGGAGACATCGACGATGCGCACGCCACCGTGCCAGCAACCGGCGAAGAGGCGATCGCCCTGCCGCACCGTGTGATGCAGGCGGTGCTGACGTCCGGGCCAGGTCGGTTTTTCGCCGCCGGCCAGATGCTGCCCCGGTATCCACCATTGCGAGACTTCCTCGGGCTTGACCGGATTGCGAATGTCGTAGATCACCAGGATGTTGCCGATATAACCCGGCCACTCGGTCGAGATGTAGGCGTAATTGGCGTCCATGTCAAAACGGTGCACGCCGATGCCGTGGGTCTTCTGGAAATGGATCAGTTTCGGCTTGCTCTTGTCCGACACATCGTAAAGCTTGAAGCCGCCCTGGTCATAGGGTGTTTTCTCGGCGGCTTCGACCGCCGGGATGTCGGATTCCTTGACGCCGAGTTTTTCCGCGAGTTCAGCGTGGCTGGGATCGCGTCCGAGCGCTTCGCGCAACTGCGTGCGCAGCTTGGGTAGTTCGTCGGCCTTGCGGCCGATAGGGGTCATGTTGCGCTCGCTGTTGACGATCATGATGTCGCCGATGACGCGCGCCTTGTGGCTGTGCGAGGTCGGATCGTCGAGAAACAGCTGCGATACGATGCGCGGATTCTTCGGATCCGACACGTCTAGTATGCTGGTACCGAGCTGTTCCTTGTTCGGGATGTGGCCGATATACGCGTAACTGCCCTCGACTAAGACCTGGCCTGCGCCCGGCAGTTCCAGCCGCGAGAGGCGTTTGACATTGCGCGCGAGTTGCGCGGCGCTGGGGGTTCCATCCATGTTGTTTCTCCGGGGTTGGGTTCAGGGCAAATTCTAC
Source organism: Burkholderiales bacterium (assembly GCA_030683105.1). Lineage (GTDB taxonomy): Bacteria > Pseudomonadota > Gammaproteobacteria > Burkholderiales > SG8-41 > CAKKQX01. Next base: position 7,821 of record JAUXMZ010000068.1, read on the forward strand.
CTCACAGTACGTGGCCTGGTTTCGGCGGTGTGAGCCACATTGTGGACCGGTGTCATTTCGCGCGTGATTTTGGCACAATGGATGCGCGCAGACTTGGGGCTCATCCATCTAACCAGTAAACAACGCCCCTGCATTGCATCGAATCCAAAATTTACAAGGAGGAGATCGTGAACGCTACCCTGAGAGTCAGCTTGCTGTCGGTGTTGCTGGTTTTTGCCCCGGTGACGTGGGGGCAGGATTATCCCAAGAGGTTGGTCAGAGTGGTGGCGCCGTTTTCGCCGGGCGGCGCGACCGACGTGCTCGCCCGCCTTGTCAGCCAGAAACTGACCGAGCGCTGGGGACAGAACGCATTGGTGGATAACCGGGTTGGCGCGGGCGGACATATCGGCGCCGACTATGTCGCAAAAGCCGCGCCGGACGGCTATACGCTGCTGGTGGCCGGGACTCCGCACGCGATCGGCGCCAGTCTTTACCGCAAGCTCACCTACGACATGGCCAAGGATCTCGTGCCGATCAACCGCTTCGCGACGTATCCCAGTGCGATCGTCGTTCATCCGTCGCTTCCGATCAAAACCGTGAAGGGGCTGATCGGGCTGGCGAAAGCGCATCCTGGCGAGCTCAATTTCGGATCGGCAGGCAGCGGCTCGCCGAATCACCTTGCCATGGAGTTGTTCAAGACCATGGCCAAGGTAGAGATGGTGCACATTCCCTATAAAGGCGGCTCGGGACAGATGATCGGTGACCTGGTCTCGGGACAGGTGCAACTCGCATCAATCGGGTTGCCGCCAGCCATGCCTTTCGTCAAAACCGGAAGGCTGCGCGTTCTCGCGGTGACGGGCACGGCACGCTCGCCGTTGTTGCCGGAGGTGCCGACGGTCAGCGAGGCCGGGCTGCCCGGCTTTGACGTGACCTCGTGGTACGGCATGTTCGCGCCGGCCGGGCTGCCCAAAGACCTGCTGATGAAATTGAATGCAGACATCGCGGCCGTGCTGAAGTCGGCGGATATGGGAACGCGTCTCGCGGCGCTGGGTGCCGATCCGGCGCCCATGTCGCCGGAAGACTTCGGGCAATTTGTGCGCGAAGAGATTACGAAATGGGCCAAGGTGGTCAAGGAGTCGGGTGCGAAGGTTGACTGACCTATCGACGACTCATTCAAAAGCAATGCAACCGCCGATGAACGCAGATGAACACCGATGAAAATCAGAAACAAAACTACGGTAAAAAAACAGACGGGATTTACAAGATTAGAGCCTGGGCTAAAAAATCATGTGAATCCTGATAATTTGCGATCCATTGGTTTCCCCGATTGAGCTCTTATCCGCGTTTATCGGCGTTCATCGGCGGTTTCATGATTTTTTTGTAATATTCAGGTGCAAGATATGACTCTTGAACTTCCTCACCACGGCCGCTACGACTACTCGCCGCTCACGGAACGCAAGAATTACAGCTGGCCGGACGGCAAGCGTCTGGCGTTCTGCCTGACGACCAACATTGCGGTGCACGCGTACGGCAAAGGGCGCGGGCACGACAATGCCAAGCACGGAGAGCCGCAGACCTCGCGCAACTATTCGTGGCGCGATTACGGCAACCGCATCGGTATCTGGCGGCTGTTCGATCTCGCCGACGAACTCGGACTGCCGCTCGCCCACAACACCAACAGTCTGCTCTATGGCGAAGCGCCGCAGATTTTCGAGCGCATACGCAAGCGCGGCGACGAAATCATCGCTCATGGCCGCACCAATTCCGAGAACTTCAACGATGTGCGCTGGGAGGCCGACGAGGCGCGCATCATCCGGGAGGTGACCGAGACTTTTACCCGGAACGAAGGAAAACCGCCCAAGGGCTGGCTTTCCGGCGGCGCCTACGAGCACAGCTGGACGCCCGACCTGCTAAAGGAGGCGGGCTATCTTTATTTCACGGACTGGCCGTGCGACGATCAGCCGATCTGGATGCGCACGCGTTCGGGGCCGTTGCTGTGCGTGCCGTACCCGGTGGAACTGAACGATTCACCCCAGATCATTCACCGGCAGCACACCGGTCGCGAGTTCTGCGACATGCTGGTGGACCAGTTCGAGGAAATGATAGAGCAGAGCGAAAAACACCCTCTCGTTTGCAACATTTCCATCCACCCTCACGTGTTCGGCTACCCGTTCCGGCTGCGGCCGTTGCGAAAAGCACTGGCCCATTGTTTTTCAAATAAATTCGTGAGCCGCGTCTGGAAATGCCGGCCGGGTGAGATCGCCGACTACTGCTGTGCGATGAAACCGGGAATAATTCCCGGCAGCTGATCACCCCCCCCCCCCCCGCGCGGGGGAGGGACAGAGCAATTTACGCGACGACACGCACCTTCAGCACCGGCAGGTCGCCGACTCCGGCTTCGATCAGGTCGCCAGGTTTCGCCGGTCCTATGCCTCCGGGCGTGCCGGTCATGATGATGTCGCCGGGTTCCAGCGTGTAGTACTCGGAAATGAAGGCGATGATCTCGGGCGTGGGCCGTATCATCTGGGCGATGTCCGACTTTTGTTTGTACTCGCCGTTGACCTTGAGCCATAGCGCCGCTGTTTGCGGGTGGCCCATTGTCGATGCGGGGACGATCGCGCCGACGGGACCCGATTGCTCGACGTCTTTGCCGACTTCCCACGGCAGGCCGTTGTCTTTTGCCCACAGCTGCAGATCGCGGCGCGTCATGTCGAGCCCCACCGCATAACCCCAGACGTGTTCGTTCGCGCGCGCGGCCGGAATGTTGGCGCCGCGCTTGCCGATGACCGCCGTGAGCTCGCACTCCCATTGGTAGTTGGTGGTCTTGCCAGGATATTTGATGTCGGTGACTGCATCCGCCTCGCACGGCACCACATGATTGACCGCCTTGGTAAACATGAAAGGCGGCACCTCGCCGGTCACCCCCATCTCTATTTTGTGGTCCAGATAATTGAGCCCCATGCAGAACACCCTGCGCACGGGAAACCGTTCGGCGCTGCCGAATACGGCCAGTGTGGGTATGTCCCAGCCCGGAATTGCGAGTTTCATAGTCTGTGTTCCCCCGGATGATGAATTGCTGTCTCGTTGTGCCAATTGTTCTTTGCCAAAAGCAGGCCGATCGTGAGCGGCACAGGGATTCTAGCACCAGTCGTTTTACTGACTGATCGGCAGTAAGGCTGGCGTTGCGGCGCGGGTGGACGATGCGGCATAATCACCGCATACATGAGGGATGCTCGCAGCATCCGATGATACCGACCACATCCGAAGGATCACCACCCATGGCGCGAGTCCGGAAACAGCCGCATGAGCTGCGCAGTCACCGTTGGTTCGGCGCCAAGGATTTGCGTTCGTTCGCGCACCGCTCGCGCACGCTGCAAATGGGTTACACGCGCGAGGATTTCGCCGGCAAGCCGGTGATCGCGATCATCAACACCTGGAGCGACATCAATCCCTGCCATGCGCATTTCCGGATTCGCGCGGAAGAGGTGAAGCGCGGTGTGTGGCAGGCCGGCGGCTTTCCGCTGGAGATGCCGGCGATTGCGCTGGCCGAACCGTACCAGAAACCATCGACCATGCTCTATCGCAACCTGCTGGCGATGGAAACCGAGGAATTGCTGCGCTCCTATCCGGTCGACGCCGCGGTGCTGATGGGCGGCTGCGACAAGACCACTCCGGCGTTGATCATGGGCGCGACGAGCATGAACCTGCCGGCGGTTTTCGTGCCGGCGGGGCCGATGCTGCGCGGCAACTGGCATGGCAAACCGCTGGGCTCGGGGACAGATGCCTGGAAATACTGGGCTGAACTGCGGGCCGGCAATATCGACGAGCACGACTGGCGCGAGGTCGAAGACGGCAGCGCGCGGTCGTACGGCCATTGCATGACGATGGGCACGGCCTCGACCATGACTTCGGTGGCCGAGACGCTGGGTTTGACGCTGCCGGGTGCGGCCTCGATCCCGGCGCCCGATTCCAACCATGCGCGCATGGCATCCAATAGCGGCCGGCGCATCGTCGAGATGGTGTGGGAGGATCTCAAGCCCACCGATATCCTGACGCGGGACGCCTTCGACAACGCGATCACCGTTATTCATGCGCTGTCGGGTTCGACCAATGCCATTATTCATCTGATCGCGATGGCGGGCCGCGCCGGCATCGCACTTGATCTTGACCGCTTCGACGAACTCGCGCGCAGGACGCCGGTGCTCGCCAATGTCCGGCCTGCGGGCGACAAGTACCTGATGGAGGATTTCTACTACGCGGGCGGACTGCGCGCCATGCTGGCCGAACTGAGCGATCTGCTCAACCAGAAATGTCCCACGGTCAACGGCAGCACGCTGGGAGAAAACATCGCTGGTGCGAAAATCTACAATGACGATGTGATCCGCAAGCGGGCCAACCCGCTCTCGGCCAGCGGGGGGCTGGCCGTGCTGCGCGGCAACCTTGCGCCCAACGGCGCTGTGATCAAGCCGACTGCCGCCCAGCCGCATCTGCTCAAGCACACCGGACCCGCAGTGGTGTTCGCGGATTACAACGATATGGCCGCGCGTATTGACGACGAGAATCTCAAGGTCGATGAGAATTCAGTGCTGGTGCTGCAGCATGCGGGGCCGCTCGGCGGGCCCGGCATGCCGGAATGGGGCCAGCTGCCGATCCCGAAAAAACTGCTGCAAAAGGGCGTGCGCGATATGGTGCGGATTTCGGATGCGCGAATGAGCGGCACCTCGTATGGCGCGTGCGTGCTGCACGTGGCTCCTGAATCCTTCGTCGGCGGCCCGTTGGCGCTGGTGCGCGACGGCGACCTGATCGAGCTCGACGTCGAAGGCCGCAAGCTGGAGCTTAAGGTAAGCGAGGAAGAACTGGCGAAACGGCGCGCCACATGGAAGCAACCGCCGCCGCACTATGGGCGCGGTTATGGCGCGCTGTACGCTGCGCATATCACTCAGGCGGACCAGGGCTGCGATTTCGATATTCTGCATCACGGGCCGGCTACGCCGGATCCGGAGATTCATTAAAAGCGATAGCCACAGAGGACACAGAGTTCACAGAGAACTGCTGATAAATGGCGGTGACAGATTGCGAGATACAGAAAGCCGGCCAGTGAAAAAAAGTGGAGCATTACGCATAACCGAATAGATTTTCCAGAACCTCATTCTTTTCCGGACCGGGACGTTTGTGAAACTTCGGGCGGCGTAGGTGAATTGATGTTAGAAAAATAGGATTTCCTCTGTGTTCTCTGTGCCCTCTGTGGCTAAAAAGGAGTTTTCCAAGTGGAATTGCCAGTCAATAAATTCAAACAAGCCATCAAAGCAGGCAAGCCCCAGATCGGCATCTGGTCCAGCCTGTGCAGCCACATTTCGGCGGAAGTATTGTCGGACGCCGGGTTCGACTGGGTGCTGCTCGACACCGAGCATTCCCCCAACGAACTGCCGCTGGTGCAGAACCAGCTCGATGCGATGATAGGCAGCAGCGCCGAGGCCATCGTGCGCCCGGCGTGGAACGACACGGTGCTGATCAAACGCTTTCTCGACGTGGGGGCGCGCACGCTGTTGCTGCCCTATGTGCAGAACGCGGACGAGGCGCGGCGCGCAGTGGCCGCCACTCGCTATCCGCCGCAGGGTGTGCGCGGCGTGTCAGGTTGCACGCGCGCCAACCGCTATGGCCGCATCAAGGATTATTTCAAGCGCGTGCATGACGAGACGTGCGTGCTGGTGCAGGTCGAGACCCGCGCCGCCATGGCGAATCTCGAGGACATCGCCGCGGTCGAGGGCGTGGACGGCATATTCATCGGGCCCAATGATCTGGCCGCCGACATGGGCTATCTCGGCAACTGGCAGCACCCGGAAGTGTGGAAGGTGATGGAGGACGCGGCCAAGCGGATCAAGAAAGCCGGCAAGGCGCCCGGCATCCTGGTGGGCGAGGCCGATGGCAGGCGCTGCCTGGATATGGGCTATCTGTTTGTCGCCGTGGGCTCCGATCTCGTGATGCTCGCGCGCGGCACCGAGGCGCTGGCGGCGAAATTCAAATCCTGAACCACGCTACCGACGGCATGGGCATCCGGCCGGATCAACCGTCGCACAACAGGGCATGAAGACCTCTACGCTGCTGGCCGCGATCGTGGTGGCGGTGGCGGCGGCCATTTTTTTCATGCCGCCTCCGGCCGGCCTGTCTGCCACCACCATGCATGCCGCAGGGCTGGTGGTGCTGGCCATAGGCTTATGGGCGTTCCATCTTCTTCCCGAGCACATCACCGGGCTGATTTTTCTGGCGCTTGCCGTGCTGTTTGCGGTGGCGCCGCCCGCGGTGGTGTTCTCAGGTTTTGCCTCGGCCACGATGTGGCTGGTGTTCGGCGGCTTGTTCATCGCGGAAGCCGTGCGCTCCACCGGCCTCGGCGAACGGCTGGCACGACTGATGCTCGATCGCTATACCTCGTCCTATCTCGCCGCGCTGATAGGTGTGTCGGTGGTTGCGACCCTGCTCGCTTTCCTGATGCCGGCCACGATAGGCCGCGTGCTGCTGGTGATCCCGATAGTGTGCGCATTGGCGGCGCGCATGGGCTTCGAACCGGCGAGCCCGGGGTACAATGGCCTGCTGCTGTGCGCAATCATGACGACCTATCATTCGGGCACAGGCATCCTGCCTGCCAACGCCCCGAATCTGGTGCTGGCGGGTGCGGCGGAAACGCTGTACGGCCTGGAAATAATTTACGCTGAATATTTCCTGGTGCAGTTCCCGGTCATGGCATTGCTCAAACTGGGTGTCAGCGTCGCGATTCTGATGTGGGTTTTCCCGGCGCAACCCAAGCCGGCTCCAACCACCACACCGCTGTCGCCGATGACCGCCGACGAACGGCGCCTGTCGCTGATCCTGATTGTCGCCATCCTGTTTTGGGCGACGGATTTCATACATCACATCAAGGCGGGATGGATTGCGCTGGTGGCGGGATTGCTGTGCATGATGCCGCGCATAGGCGTGATCCCGATGAGCGCCTTTAACGACAGGATACGCTACGGCCCGTTTTTCTATGTGGCGTCCATACTCGGACTGGGCAGCGTCATGACCGAGGCCGGGCTCACCAAGGCGATCGGCGACATGCTGATAGTTGCGCTCGACGTAGAACAGGGCGCGGATGCGGTTAATTTCGGCAAGCTGGTGGCGATGTCGACATTGACAGGCGTGATCACGACCAATCCCGCCCAGCCCGCGCTGCTGGCGCCGCTCGCGGCGCATTTCGCCGAGGCGACGGGATGGCCGCTCAAGGCCGTGCTGATGACCATGGCTGTCGGTTATTCCACCATGCTGTTGCCGCACATGGTGCCGCCGGTGGTGGTGGGATTTCAGGTGGCCGGGATCAGGTTTCGCGACGCCATGCGCTATGTTGTCCCGACGGCGGCAGTGTCGCTGCTGGTTCTGGTGCCGCTCGATTATCTGTGGTGGCGCATCATCGGGTTTTTGGGTTGAGATGGAGGGGAATATCATAACTCTTTGTTTAATAATAAGTATTAATCCGTTTTCGGGATTGGCGCAGACCGGGCCACAGGTGGAGCGATGAGCAGCCGATTATTCACACCGTTGCGGATTGGTGAACTGGAGTTGGCGAACCGCATCGCGATTGCGCCGATGTGCCAGTACAGCGCGGTCGACGGCTCCATGACCGACTGGCATCTGATGCATCTGGGCACGCTCGCGCTTTCCGGTGCGGGCATGCTGACGATAGAAGCGACCGGCGTCAGGCCCGATGGACGGATCACGTCGCAATGCGTCGGGCTGTATTCGGATGCGAACGAGGCAGCGATCAAACGTGTGGTCGAATTCTGCCGCAGCATTTCGCCGATCCGGATCGGCATCCAGCTTTCGCATGCCGGCCGCAAAGGCTCTTCGCAAAGGCCGTGGGAAGGCCGCGGTCCGCTCGAGCCTGGCCAGGGCGCGTGGGAAACCGTCGCACCCTCGGCATTGCCGCTGGCCGCGGGCTGGCCGACACCGCTTGCGCTTGCACTGTCGGAGATGGAGTCGATCAAACAGTCGTTCGTGGCGGCAGCGCAGCGCAGTGCGAGCATCGGGCTTGATTATATCGAGCTGCATTCGACGCACGGTTACCTGCTGGCGGAATTTTTATCGCCGCTGGCCAACCGGCGCACCGACGATTATGGTGGCAGCCTGGAAAACCGCATGCGATTTCCCCTCGAAGTATTCGCGGCGCTGCGAAAAGCGTGGCCGGCGGGGAAACCGCTGGGCGCGAAGATTACGGGCAGCGATTTTGCGGCAGGCGGCTGGACGCCGGATGAGGCGGTGGTCTATGCGCGGGAGTTGAAAAAGCTCGGCTGTGATTACGTTACCGTGTCGGGCGGCGGCACCGTGCTCGATGCCAAAATCCCGGTGGGTCCGGGCTATCAGGTGCCGTTCGCAGAACAGGTGCTGAAGGAAACCGGGATTACCACCGGCGCCATCGGGCTCATCACCGATGCTCAGCAGGCCGAGCAGATTCTAGCCGGCGGCAAAGCGGATTTCATCGCACTGGCTCGTGCCATGCTTTTTAATCCGCGCTGGCCGCAGCATGCGGCGGTGACGCTGGGCGTCGAGGCGGCATATGCGCCTCAGTACGAGCGTGCGGCACCGAAGGCGTGGCGCCCGGGAAGGACGCTGGGAAAAGTGGGCTGACGGTGACGACGCAAAATGCAAACCTTGGAGGGCGCGATATGGAGGGTGTGGCGGTAGTGACGGGCGCAAGTTCGGGAATCGGGGAAGCGATCGCGCAGGATCTGCTGGACCAGGGGTTGACTGTGGTGACGCTGCAGCGCCGCCCGCCCAGAATCAAGCACGCGCGCCTCCTGCACCATGCCGTTGACCTTGCCGATGCCGCGTCGGCGATGGCAGTGGCGAAAGAGGTCGCGGCCAAATATCCCGTGCGTTATCTGGTGAATAATGCTGGCGCCAACCGGCCCGGGTCGCTGGAACAGGCCACGATCGACGACATGGATCATGTCTATGCGCTGAACGTTCGGGCGGCGATGATTTTGATCCAGACGCTGGTGCCGGGTATGCGCAAGGCAAAATTCGGGCGCATCGTGAACATTTCTTCGCGGGCGATATTGGGCAAAACCCAGCGTCTGGCCTATGCCGCCGGCAAAGCGGGGCTGGTCGGCATGACACGGGTACTTTGCCTGGAGTTAGCGGGAGATGGCATCACGATAAACGCAGTTGCGCCAGGGCCGGTAGCCACAGAATTGTTCGATAACGGCCATCCGATCGGCAGCGCCAAGCGCCAGGCGGTCATCGACAGCATCCCCGTCAAATGGGTGGGGGCGCCGCGCGATGTGGCCCGCGCGGTCAGTTTTTTCCTGAGTCCGGACAGCGGCTACATATCCGGCCAGACGCTGTTCGTGTGTGGCGGCAGCAGCGTGAGTGGGTCGGGTGGTGCCTGATCCGGGCGACACACAGCTATGCAGGCCTTGCCTGATTGCGGGGTGCGTACTCATGCCGCTGGCGTGTCTGCTATAACTGAGCCTCAGTTTGGCGCAGATGCCGGACAGAGGCCCCAAGTCAGGTTTGGGTGCCAAGTTGTTTGACATTAGCCCGAAAACTCAAGATAATAGCCGGTTCGTTCGGAGGGGTTCCCGAGCGGTCAAAGGGGGCAGACTGTAAATCTGTTGGCTCAGCCTTCGAAGGTTCGAATCCTTCCCCCTCCACCAGTATTTTGCGGATGATGGTCAGGCTCTGGGATTCTCGATGTGGCAGGTTTAGATGAGGCGGGTGTAGCTCAATGGTAGAGCAGAAGCCTTCCAAGCTTACGACGAGGGTTCGATTCCCTTCACCCGCTCCAAGAGTTTGATGCACGGGGAAGCAGTTTAGCAGGAAGCTGGGATACGCAGTCCGGGCCCATGTAGCTCAGTGGTAGAGCACTCCCTTGGTAAGGGAGAGGTCGCGTGTTCAATCCACGCCATGGGCACCAGAATTCGTCCGAGACGAATTCTGTAGATGGTGAACTGAATTTAGATTAATTTTTTTGCGGATTTCGAAGTCAGGCGCCGGCGTTGGGTAGACGGCTGAAGTTGTGACAGGGTGGAATCTAGCGAGAACGGAGCAAAAAAATGGCGAAGGGTAAATTTGAGAGGTCGAAGCCGCACGTGAACGTGGGGACGATCGGCCACGTGGATCATGGCAAGACGACGCTGACGGCGGCGATGACGATGATCCTGGCGAAGAAGTATGGTGGCGAGGCGAAGAGCTAC
>JAUXMZ010000005.1 GCA_030683105.1 Burkholderiales bacterium
AGAGTTAGTATCTTCCAGCACCTATGTGCAGCCACTCTGCGCGCTTACCCGCCCCAGGCTGCGCCCGCCGAGTCCAGCGCGCTCCTTTTCGGTTACATTTTCTTGGCCGCGCAAGAAAAGGTATCCAGCCGCCGGGCTGCCCCCGGCATTAATCCTCCACCGCTTTAAAAATAAACGGAGTTGGGTTCACTTTCTAGCACCCCAGGAAATGTGAACCCGCCCCCTTTTCTTTCAGGCCGCAAGCCGCAAGCCGACAGGAATGCCGGCTTTGGCGCACAACCCCACCAGGTAGTCGAGCGAAAGCAGTTCAACCTTGCCGCGCACGATTTCCGACACGCGCGGCTGGGTGATGCCCAGGCGCTTCGCGGTTTCGGCCTGGGTCAGTTTCCCGCGCTCCATCCATACGCGCAGCGCCTCCGCCAGCCTGGCGCGCAACAGCATGACCTCCGCCTCATGGGGCGGAAGTCCCATATCCAGAAAAATGTTGCCGCTCGATTCCGTCACTTTCTTAGCCATGATCAACTCCTTTGGCGAGGTCGCGCGCTTCGCGGTAGCGCTGTCTCGCCAGTTTCAGGTCCGCGGGAGCAGTCTTCCGCGACTTCTTTTGAAACGCATGCAGCACGTAAACAGTGTCTTCGAATCTGGCAACGTAGATCACGCGAAATGCACCTGCCTGTTCCCGCACCCGTATCTCGCAAGCTCCCGACCCTACGCTGGTCATCGGCTTCCAGTCATCGGGATCGCGACCCACTTGCACCATGAACAACTCATGGCCCGCACGGATGCGCGCCGATTTGGGGAATGCAGCAAGGTCATCCTTTGCGCTCCCCATGAAACGCACGGGCTTCATGGAAAGATTATACGAATATTCGTATTAATGTCAAATGCAGAAATAGGCCAAAGTTATATGTCGTGGCGTTTACCCCTTGCGACAACCTTTCTTATCCGGACCCATGTGCGCCGCCGAGCAGGTTTAACTGCCGTGATTGGTGATTAGTAATTAGTGATTGGTAACTTCGGTGAGAGGCATTTACCGCGACCACCCCTCCCCTAGCCGCAACGTCGATCCTCCGGACCCATGAGAGCCGCCGAGCAGCGCAGACAAGCCCGGGAATTCTGCGAGGACTGTCTGAGCGTTCTCTGCGAGTTCCGCAGCAGCCGGGCTTGTCGAGCAGCACAGGGAACGCCTGACACAAAAAGTCAGGTGCGGCGAACTGGGCGGCCTTCTTTTCGGTTACATTTTCTTGGCCGCGCAAGAAAAGGTAACCAGCCGCCGGGCTGCCCCCGGCATTAAACCTCCACCGCTTTAAAAATAAACGGAGTTGGGTTCACTTTCTAGCACCCCAGGAAATGTGAACCCGCCCCCTTTTCTTTTTACTGTCTCCTGCATTTGTGGCGGCAGTTGCTCTGGCACCTGCGTCGGCAGCACGAAATAGTCCTGCTGCGCCCCCGCGCCGGCGCGCGACGGATCCTCCTGCTCCAACGGCAGACCGAGCGTCACATTGGGTCATTGCGCTCGTGTCAATGGTAAAAATAGGGGCGGGTTTACATTTTCACTAATACATTTACACGGAAACCCGTCTCCTTCAACGCACGAGACACCAAAACGTGAACCCGGCCCATTTCTTGCGACTTAAGGCTTAGCGCCTTTCCCGGCCGGCTCTCTAATGATAAGCGCGCCCGAAGGGTCCTTCGGGTCTGCGGCTCGCGCCGCCGCTTCTTCCGGAGTGCGGGATGCAGCGGGCGCAGGATTCGCCGGTGGCCGCGCCGATTTCTTCTGCTTGGACCCTGATGCTTCAGGCGTTGTCGGCGCTATCTTGAGTTCGGACGGCGCAATTTCTTTCAAAGGTTGCGATGACGGTGGATTTATTGCAGTTGGGGTGTCAGCAGCGAATGCCGACAAAGCGAAGCCTGCGATGACGAAACTGACTCCAAATGATCGCATGATATTCATGCTCCTTTTCATAATTTACCGCGCGAGCGGATCCGGCCTCAACTGCATTTTCATTCGCACTTCACCTCTGACCAGTTGAGAGAGTGATGGATTGCAAGACTTGCTCCCTTCTTTCTCTCCTAGCCTTTCTTCGGCGACCAGCCATACGCCTTGGCGCAGGCCCCGCCCATCAGCATCGCCCGTTCACTGTCGCTCAGACGGTCGGTCAGGCGGAACGGTTCGACCGCCTGTTCGTAGTTGACGACCGCGAAGGCGCGGGTCCAGTCGGTGCCCCACAGGCAGCGGTCGAAACCCCAGGCGTCGAAGATGCGGGCGAGCGGATCCCAGATATCCGGGAAGGGATATGGCTCCCGGGACAGCGTGCAGGCGCCGCTGATCTTGATCACCGCGTTCGGGCGCTTGGCCAGGTCCAGTACCTTCGGCAGGTCGGCCCAGGGCTGCGGCGGCGCGGGCGGCGTGCGCGGCTGCATGATGCCCAGATGGTCGATGATGAATCGCGTGTCGGGGTGGCGGTCGATCAGCGCCATGCCCGCATCCAGATTGCCCCAGCACAGGATGTTGACCGGAAAGTCGTGCCGGACGGCTTCGCGCAGGATCCGGTCGAAGCCCGGGTCGGCCGGGTCGCGGTCGCGTCCCGGCTCCTTCGTCAGCATGATGCGGATGCCGACCGTGCCCGGCGACTGCTTCCAGTCGGCAATGACATCGGCCGCAGCCGGATCATCGGGATCGATCGGCTTGACGAGCGCGAACCGGTCCGGATGGGCCCGTTGCACCTCCACCGCATAGCTGGCGTCGTAGCGGTACATGGAAAAGGCGGAGATGAAGATCGCGCCGTCGACGCCGACCTTGTCCATCGCCGCCACCATCTCGTCACCGTTGACGTGATCGGGCCAGTTCGGCACATTGTGCCAGGGCCGTTTCGGCGTGTTCGCCTCATAGACATGGACCTGGGAATCGATGATCGCCATCGGGGAAGCTCCTCTGTGTTAAGCGGGTTCATGGTATTGCAACAGGTCGCGACCGCCGTGTCCAGAAGAGGGCTAAGCAAATGTGTTCGGAGTCATTTCCAGAGACGAGCATTCCCCTAGCTACAACTCTGATTCCCCGGACCCATGAGAGCCGCCGAGCAGCGCCTAATTACCGTGATTGGTGACTGGTGATTAGTGATTGGTAAAAACCAAAAACGTCGGTAAGTCGGATTGTCGAGCAGTGCCGGGTTATACCCGGAGGGCGCGGCGAACTGGGCGGTGGCTGTAATTGGGTCTAATAAATAGTGTCGTGTGGTGATGCAGAGTTAGTATCTTCCAGCACCTATGTGCAGCCACTCTGCGCGCTTACCCGCCCCAGGCTGCGCCCGCCGAGTCCAGCGCGCTCCTTTTCGGTTACATTTTCTTGGCCGCGCAAGAAAACGGAGTGAAGCGGAGTTTCGGTGAAGACTAACCTTCAGACAACACGCATAGCTTGTTGCGGTGGAGACTGACCTTCAGGTCATGTCGGAGCCAAAAGGTAACCAGCCGCCGGGCTGCCCCCGGCACTTGCAAGCGGGCGGAATAAACCGGCCGCGACACATCACCGCGCCAGCGGATCCGGCCGCAACTGAAACTTGATCACCTTCGGCCGGTTCTGCGTGCCGCCTTCGGAATGAAATATCGTCCTGTCGGATGAGGTCGCCCACAACGCCCGGCCTTTCCAGCCGCCAGCCGGATCGTCGATGCGCCCTTCGCCCCACTTCGCGAAAAATCCCATCGGATAGGGCACGCGCAGCGTGACCCACTTGCCGCCGACCAGCGCGAAGTACGCGTCGCTCATGTTGCCGGTGGCGAGCGGCACGTTCTTGCCCAGCCCGAAAATGTCGAACTGGTCGACCCAGGTGTAATAGCTCGCTTCGGCGCTGCCCGAATCCTTCACGTCACGAAACTGCGGCCCGGGGAACTGATAAAGCGCCCAGCCCTCGGGGCAGTGCTTGCCGGTCGCGGTCGGCCCGTTGAGCACCTTGCACTTGCTGCGATCGAACCTGCCGAGATGGCCGCTCGCGAGCGACGCCCAGTAGATGCCGTCGTTGCCCATGTCGCCGCCGCGCGGCCCGTAGCCGGGGAACGGCGGCTCGTAGACTTCGGCCAGTGCGGTGTGCGTCGGATCCTCTCCGGGTGCGACGCGGATGATGCGTCCGGGATAGCCGAGCTGGGTGCCCCACACCGAACCGTCGATCGGGTTCACGGCCACAGAGTAGAGATTCCCCGCGATCCGCGTGTCCTTCTCCGGGTCAGCCGGCTGATTGGGCTCGACGTACTCGTCGCGCCTGCCGTTGCCGTTGGTGTCGAGCACGAACGGCGACCAGCCCTGCGACTTCGCCTCGTCGCCGGTCTCCTCGTATAGCTTGCGGTTCAGCCAACCAAAGGCGCCCGGACCGGAGACGCCGCTGCTGAACCACAGCGTCTGGTTGGCGTCACTGGCGAAGATCAGGTGGTGCGTCGGAAAGCACGTGCTGATCAGCGTGAACTTGCCGCTCTTCGGATCGTACATAGACAGCTGGCGGCTACTCGCTGCCAGCGGAAACACTTTCGCCGACGGGTGATCCGAGCCCTGCCTGCAGTAGTCCGGGTTGGGGCCCGGACGGATGCGCGCGGCCATCCACACCCGCCCTTTCTCGTCCATCATCTGGTTATGGATGCTGGTCTGGCTGTCCCAGATGGGATCGGGTCCCCAGTACGGCGAAGGCGCCATCGGGTTGGCTTTTGACGACGGTGTTTTCGGATCGCGCACCGGGTGCCTGATCTGCGACGCGGTGTGCGTGACCGGATCGAGCACCGGGAAAAAATCCGTGCTCTCCTCGGGCGCACCGTAGAGCTTGCCGTTGGCATTGACGGTTGGATTGCGCCGGTCGGTCGAGATGAGATCGTGCATATAGCCGGTGGGCGTGCTCCAGTCCCACAGCGTGAGCATGATGTTGCGCTCGACACCCTGCGGCCGCGACGGCTTGTCGAACGGCAGCTCGCCGGCGGCGATGCGGTCGGTCCAGTCGCCGAACAGCGCGAGCGCGCGCTGCGGCTCGAGCCGGTTCAACGTATTGATCATCTGCATCATCGCCTGGCCAGAGGCAATGCGCCGCCCCCACGCTTCGGCCGAATTCTTGTAATGGGCGAAGTCCTTGGGCATGGTGCGCGTGCCCAAGGTGCCCAGCGCATGACACGACATGCAGCCGGTGCTCTTGATCGTGTTCAGCCACTCCGGCTGGCTTTTCACCGGTCCCACCGGGAACTCGCCCCTGGCCGGGACCTTCAGCATCGAATACCAGTAGATCGGCGGGTAATACTGCGCCGCTGCGGCTGCGGTCAGCGCCGGCACCGCGTGCAGGTTCAGGATGGTCCCGCGCGTAGTCCGCACTTTGGGCGAATCGACGAGGCCGTAGCCGCGCACCCACACCCTGTACCTCGCCCTGGGAAGATCAGGTATCACATAGCGACCGCGCTCGTCGGTGACCACGATCCTGGTGAATTTGGTGAGGAGATTTGTCGTTTCCGCGATCACCCACACCCCGGCTTCCGGCCCATTTGCGCCCGAGACCACGCCGCCCAGATCATTATTGCCGATGCTGATGCCGGAGTCGGCGGATGACGAAGTATTCAGACCGGTCGCGCAGGCGGCCAACAGCACTGTGATTCCCGCCACCGCCAACCCCAGGTACCACCGTCGAGTCGCCTGCATGGCTGCTCCCTTCAGTTACAACAATCGATATCCTCGCACATCAAGATGTGCGCGGCCACTCAATGCTCACGCCTCATGCCCCGCGGTAAATTAACAATAATATCAAAGTGTTACGTTATTGATTCTGCCGGACCGGCGTCAGCGGTGCTTGCCGATGCGCCAGCCGTGCGGCTGCAGATGTTTTTCGCCGAACGCGATGGGTTCGGGTTCGAGCGGCACGGCGAGGGTGTCGCTCCAGCGGTTCAGAAATCCGTTCAGCGCGATCACCCCGGTGATCTCGACGATCTGCGCATCGCTCCAGTGTTGTTTCATTTTGGCCATCAGTTCATCGGTCACGGCATTGGGCTGCGAAGCCGCGGCGATGGCGTAGTCGAGCGCCACGCGCTCGGCCGCATTGAACAGCGGGCTGGTCTTGTAGTCGATCACCGCCTCCAGCTTCGCTTCATCCAGGCCGACGCGGTGCGAGGCTTCGGCGGCGTGCGCCATGCTGTAATTGCAGCCGTGGGTGCGGCTCGCCACATAGGCCACCAGGCGCTTGAAACCGAGGTTCACTTCGCTGTCCTTGTCCCACACCGCCTGCGCCATCTGCGCCAGCGCTTTCACCAGCTTGGGTCTGTGCTGCATGATGAGCACGCTGTTGGGCGGATAGCCGAGGTATCTCGCGTAGGTCGCGAAAGTGTCTTTCAATTCCGGGGTCGTCTCCGGGGGCAGGGGTTCGATGCGCGCCATGTTCACTCCATGTTGATGGCTAAAGATCAAATTCAAAGGCCTCTGCCACAGAGTGCACAGAGGATTCTTTTTAATACCCGCTCGACGGGTACACAGAGGAAAAACAAACAACGAAACATGTATCGTATTTTTATAAAATAATAATTATTCTATTTCTCTGTGATCTCTGTGTTCTCTGTGGCTACTGTCTGTTGGTTTTGAACGTTTATCTGCGGTTACATCGGTCTTGGTCTTTTTGAAATGCGCTCAAAATAATTCACTTCAGTTCGCCCGCGCGCCCGACGCTTTCACCACCTTCGCCCATTTTTCGATTTCGCTGCGCGTGAACGCGCCGTATTCCTCGGGCGTGCTGGTGAGCACTTCGAATCCGGCGGCATCGAGCCGCTGCAGGGTGTCGGGCAGTCTGAGCACTTTCAGCGTTTCCGCATGCAGGCGGGTGATGATCTCCTTGGGTGTGGCGGCCGGCACCAGCAAACCGTACCACGAGCCCACGTCATAGCCCGGCACGGCCGACTCGCCGAGCGTGACAAGATCCGGCAGCGAGGGCGAGCGCTTCGCCGTCGTGAGGGCCAGCGCCCGCATCTTCCCGGCCTTGATGTGGCCGATCACCGATGGCATGGTCGGGAAGCCGACCGACACTTCGCCGCCGACCAGTGCGATTACCGAGGGGCCGCCGCCCTTGTACGGCACGTGAATCATTTTTACGCCCGTCATGCTGGCGAACAGTTCTCCGGCAAGATGGGCCGGCGTGCCGCTGCCCGAGGAGGAATAGGTGATCTGCCCGGGCCGGGCTTTGGCGAAAGTGATCAGCTCGCGCGCGGATTTCACCGGCAGCGACGGATGCACGACCACGATGTGCGGCGTGGTCGCGAGCAGCGTGACCGGCGCGAAGTCCCGCACGAGATCGTAATTGAGCTTCGCGTAGAGGCTCGCGCTGATGGTGTTGGCGATGGTGGCGAGCAGCAGCGTGTAGCCGTCGGGCGGTGTTTTCGCCGCGATCTCAAGGCCGAGATTGGCGCCGGCGCCCGGCCGGTTGTCGAGCACCACCTGTTGTCCGATCGCTTCCGACAGTTTCAGGGCGAACACGCGCGCAATGGTGTCGGTGCCGCCGCCGGGCGGATAAGGCACGATCAGCCGCAGCGGCTTGGTCGGATATTGCTGAGCGTGGACCGGGGACAGCACGGCGAGAGCTGCAATCAACATCATCAACCAGCGGCAGGAAACCGATTTCATCGCGCTTCTCCTTGGAATTTTATGCAAGCTCCCCCTCTCCCTACCCCTCTCCCCCGCATGCGGGGGAGAGGGGAACTCTTTTTTTGGGGCTCTGACCCAGAGTAACTCTATCGGGACGAAGAAATATTGCCTTACCTGGCTTGCCTGATTTAGCTCGCCCGCGCTCGCCGCTTATCCATTTCACCCCTGCGCGGCTTTTCTTCAGCCCCCGCTGCGCGCACTGCGGTTAGCAACTCCCGCACGTTATCGAGGTCCTCGAGCTTGTCGACCAACGCGATGATGCGCCCGACTGCGGCGGCATTGAGCAAACCCGCGGCGGCGGTGCGCAGCTTGTCCTGGATTTCCTCGCGGGTCAGCGGGTCGGCCGGATCGCCTTTTGCGGCGGTGCGGCGATCAGTCCAGCACGCGCCGTCCGTGGTGCGTATCTCCACTGCCGCGCCCGTCCCCTCCACCTTCGGATCGATCTCGACCCTGACCCGCTCGCTGGCGAACGCGTCGACTTGCGGGTCCTGGAAGCGGCCGGGCTCGAACTGCTCCAGCCAGCAGCGCTCATCGTGCAGCACGATCGCCGTCACGTACGGCGCGGAGAGCAGCGCCTTGAATTTGTCGTTCCAGGTGAGCGTGCCGTGCATGTCATAGACGGTCTTCGACAGTCCGACGCGCACACTGGCCACCCGCTCAGGCTTGAGACCGTGCGCCTTGATCAGCGCGAGCAGCGCGGTGATGACGGTCTGGATCGAACTCGCGGCCGGCCACAGCCGTAACGCGATTTGTTCGAGCGTCCAGCGCTGGCCAAGATCTGCAACCACCTGGTCCGGTGCGCCGCCGTCGGAGTAGGCGTTGTAAATGCCGCCGTCCTTGTGGGTGAGTATTTCCTCGGAAGCACGGAAGCCCTGTTCGGCAAGCAGGCCCGCCATCAGGCCGGATAGCGCGCCGCGACACTGATGAAACTTGATCGTCGGCGTGCCCCAATGCGCGAAGGTGCCGGCCGACTGGCTGCCGGCCAGCGCAAATGCATAGCGCTGGCGGTCGGCATCAAGACCGAGCAGCTTACCCACGGCAGCAGCGCCGCCGAAAGGCCCGACCACGCCCGGCGAATGCCAGCCGCGCGCGCGAAACGCCGGATAATTTGTGCCCAGTGCAACACGGGTGGAGGTTTCCAGCCCCGCGGCAATCGCCAGCAGCAATGCTCGCCCGCTCGCGCCATCGCGCTCGGCGATGGCGAGCGCGGGCGGCACGACCTGCGGCGTGGTGTGAAACAGCGTGGGGCGGTGCACGTCGCACACCGTGACGGCGGTGATCAGATAACCGTTGAGCATCGTGGCGCCGGCCAGCGACAGTTTCCCGCCGCCGATGATGCTTGCATCTTCGGAACTGCCGAGCGCGCCCGCCAGCGCGCGGATCTGCCGGGTTTCTTCGCCGTGATGCCCGGCAAGCGCGCTCGCCACTGCGTCGAGCAGAATATCCTTCACCCGCTCGCGGATCGCTGCGGGCAGATCGTCGTAATGGAGATCGGCGATGAATCGGGCAAGCTCGGCGGTGGGCGTGGCAGACATCAGGCAACTCCGGTCAGTCTAAAAAAACGCGGTGAATTGAACTCAGTCGAGCTTGGCGCCCGAATCCTTGACGACCTGGGCCCATTTCACGATTTCGGACTTGATGAGCGCCGCAAATTCGTCGGGCGTCGATGTCGAGGGCTCGGCGCCCAGGCCGATGAACTGATCGCGCACCTGCAGCGAATTCACGATGCGGGCCACGGCGTCGTGGATCTTGTCGAGAATAGGCTTGGGCATCGCTGCGGGTCCGACCATGCCGTTCCATCCCATCGCGTCATAACCGGGCACGCCGGCCTCGGCTATCGTCGGCACATCGGGCAGCGCCACGATGCGCTTGGTGCTGGATACGCCGAGCGCGCGCAAGCGCCCGTTTTTCACGTACGGCACGCCGGAGGGCGCGGTGGCAAAGGTCAGCGCAACTTCGCCGCCGACGATTGCAATCATCTGCGGCGCCGCGCCCTTGTACGGCACGTGCACGATGTTGACGCCCGCCATCTTTTTGAACATTTCCGCGGTCAGATGCGGCTGGGCGCCGCTGCCCGCCGAACTGTAGAGCAGCTCACCCGGGCGTTTTTTCGCGAGGGCGATCAGCTCCCCGAGGTTTTTTACCGGAATCGACGGATGGATCAGCATGACGCTCGGCAACCACACGAGATTGGTGATCGGCGTAAAATCCCGGACCGCGTCGAACGGCAGCTTGTTGAAGACAGCCGGGTTGATCGCGTGCGTGCCGACGGTCATGATGTAGAGCGTGTAGCCGTCGGGTTTGGACTTGGCGACGAAATCGGAAGCGATGTTGCCGCTGGCGCCGGGGCGGTTGTCCGTCAACACCTGCTGGCCCCACTCCTCGGTCAGCTTCTGGCCTATGGTGCGCGACAGGATGTCGGAGGTGCCGCCCGGCGGAAACGGCACGACGATGCGCACCGGCCGGACTGGAAAGTTTTGCGCAAACACCGGAGCAAGCATTCCCGGCAGCGCGAACAACATCATGGCAGTCAATGCAGACAGCGTTTTACCGATCATTATCCCCCCCTCCCCAGACGTGACTGGACTTCTCAGAGCCCGTAACACAAGTGTCGGAGCATTATCCGCCCCGGAAATTCGAAGCACAAGCGATGCCAAATGAATATACAGCGGTCCGGTGTACCGGTCCCGTTTACCCTGTCGGAACACGTCCAGGCCGTCCCTTTCCGACAGTTGGATAAATATTTCATCAGCATTAAAGCGCAACTGCGCACGATGCGGGCGCGGATTGCGGCTGCACCTTGAGGGAAGGCACAACGTCGTTTCCGGGGTGGCGCCAGAAAGCGCAGATGATGACCGGCATGCGGTCATGAGCCCTGAACATCCGGCCCTGATGTTCAGGCGTTATTGGGCCGGGTCACTCCCTAGCGCGTTGAGGCAACCATACCCTTATCACCGGGGGACGTGAAACTTCGGGCAGGGCTGTACCCGCAAATGAATTCAAGGCTACCGAACTGATGCGGGCCGCGGGATCGGCGGCCAGGTCCTGTTCAGCGGGCGAACTATCCGCAGAAGCAACAAAACGCTCTTCGGTTGCGATGCGGGCGCCGGCATTGCCCGCATGGGCGGTAACTTCGGTGTCGGCCGCAACCGGATGGATATTCGACGCAGCCCACAAGCCCCATGCCAACCCCCCTATGATCAGAACCGGGTTGCTCAGTCCCATCACCACCGACAGGGTCCTGCCAGTGAACGTATTGCTGACAACTGCGGTGGTCCGCTGAAGATCCACGCGTTTCGCCGGATCCATCGGCAGCGTATCCAGGACGTTGCCGATCACTCCTTTATAGATAACCTGTTCCAACGTTTGCGGGGAGGCGTCGGGAACAACCGGGGTATTCACGACCCCATCCGCCCATGCGACATCCGCGAGCGTCAGGAGCAGAAACGCGGCGAAATATGCTGAGCGAGGTATTGACATGAATGGGTCCAATTCAGGCAACGCTGCCGTGTAAATTAGAATGAAAGCGCCGGATTTTCTGTACGCTGGCGTACAAAGCGCGCTTTTCCTTGCATCGGGCGGCTCGGTCCGGAAGTGCGCTTGACGCTATAATGACCCCATACGTCCCACTCCCGGATCCCTATGTATCAGAGTCATTTCGGGCTCGCCGAAGCACCCTTTTCCATCGCGCCGGATCCGCGCTATCTCTATATGAGCCAGCGCCACCAGGAAGCGCTTGCGCATCTGCTCTACGGCGTGAATGCCGATGGCGGGTTTGTGTTGCTCACGGGCGAGGTGGGGGCGGGCAAAACCACGATCTGCCGCTGCCTGCTCGAGCAAATTCCCGAGTCCTGCGATGTGGCCTACATCTTCAATCCCAAACTGACGGTGGAGGAACTGCTCTCGACCATCTGCGTCGAATTCGGCATCGCCTATCCGCCCGGCAATACCAGCATCAAAGTGTTCGTCGATTGCATCAATGCTTATCTGCTCGATGCCCATGCCAAGGGCCGGCACACGGTGCTGATCATCGACGAGGCGCAGAACCTCTCCGCCGACGTGCTGGAGCAGATGCGGCTGCTCACCAATCTGGAAACCAACCAGCGCAAGCTGTTGCAGATCATCCTGCTGGGCCAGCCCGAGCTGGCGGCGATGCTCGCGCGGCCTGAATTGCGTCAGCTCGCACAGCGTATTGTCGCGCGCTATCACCTGGGGCCGCTGACCAGGCCGGAAGCCGCAGCCTATATTCAGCACCGCCTCGAGGTGTCGGGGGCAAAGCGAAGGCTGTTTTCCGCCGCGCTCATGGGCCGGATATACCGCCTGAGCGGCGGCATTCCCCGGATCATCAACGTGCTGTGCGACCGGGCGCTGCTGGGCGCCTTCGTGCAGGGCAAGGAGCGGATCGATCGCGCGACCCTCGCGCAGGCGGCGCGCGAGGTGTTCCCCCCGCCGCTGCGGCGCCGCAGCATGCTGCGCCCGCTCACGGCCATCTTGATTCTGGTGGCTGGCGGCGCAATGACGCTGACGGCGTATCGGCACGTGCAACCGGATACCGAAATGGCGACGGTGCGGAACACCAAATCGGAACCCGGCGCATCCGCATCGCCGGCGAAAGCTGCCGATCCTGCCAATGAGGCAAAGCTGGAAACGGCATTGCCGGATACCCTGGCATGGCCTGAGGAGGAACCGCGCGCGCACAGCAAGGCGATGGCTTACGCCGCACTGTTCCGGGCATGGGGGGCGGACTATCAAGGCGCAGACGCGTGCCAGCAGGCTGCCGGCCTGGGTTTGCGCTGTCAAACGGCCCGCGGCGGATTGGATGAACTGCGTCAATTCAACCGGCCCGCAGTACTGCTCATGCGCGACGATAAGGGTCGGGAATTCCAGGCGACGTTGACTGCGCTTGCAGACAAATCCGCCGCCTTTACGATAGGCACGGAAACCAAAACGGTCGCGCTTGGCGCCCTGGCCGCACAATGGTCAGGGCACTATACCTTGCTGTGGCGCATGCCGCCGGCTGCGGGCGAGAAGATCCGGCCGGGCGAGCGTGGTCCGGCTGTGGAATGGCTAAGCAAACAGCTTGCACAGGCGCAGGGCCGTGTGGCGGAACCAGCCGGGGATCCGGTGTTCGATCATGCCCTGGTGCGCCAGGTCAAACAGTTTCAACTCGCTCAGGGATTGATCCCCGACGGCACCGTCGGACGTCAGACCCTGATGCGCCTGAGCAGCTTGACCGATCAGGCGGCACCGAAGCTGTTCCGCGAACAATCGGAAAAATAGGCATGTCGTATATTCTCGACGCGCTCAGGAAATCCGACAAACAGCGCCAGCGCGGCACGGCGCCGACGCTGCTGTCGGCTCAGGCCACGGTGGCGGCGCCCAAACAACCCGCATTTTTGGGGTATGCCCTGCTCGGGGGGGCGCTGCTCTGCACCGGCATTGTGATCGGCTGGCTGCGCCCATGGCAGCCGGAGCAACCGGTTTCCGCGACCGCGCCTGTCGCCGCCGTGAAACCGCCCGAATCCAACACCGTGGCAGCATCCCAGTCAGCGTTGTCTGACATCGCCGGCAGACCGGAGCAGGAAGCGCCGGCGCAGAAAGCAACATCGGCAGCGCCGCCTCCGGTGCCTACGAGTGCCGTCATCAAACAAGAGCAGCCCGCGCCCGCCCGGGCTGAGACTCACCGCACGCCGCCAAAAACCAGCGCTGCCGTCACGAAAGCGGCGACAGCGCCTGCGCCGCCGCTACCATCCGCCGGCACCGGGACCGCGCAGGATCAAATCGCGATGGCTATGGCCGAACTGCCGCTGTCGATACAGCAGGAGATTCCAGGAATGTCGATTGCGGTTCATGCTTACTCAAGCCAGCCGAAGGACCGTCTCGTCAGCATCAACAACCGGCTGCTGCGCGAAGGCATGTCCCTGGCGCCCGGTCTTACACTGGAGCAGATCACGCCTGATGGCATGGTATTCAGTTACAAGGGATATCGTTTCAGCCGCCGTGTGCACGGTTCTGGAGGCACTGCGGAAACCCGATAAGGCTGCTGCGATCGCACCAAAACAAAGGGCGGCGGCCGTCCTTTTTTATTTCGATCACGGTCAGGCGCCGCTGCATTTACACAGCATTACATTTGCAACCCTTTGTTACATCGTCGCGCGGAACGAGGCAACCGGCACCGCAGTCCTATGAACAGAGCCTCCACATCAGGAGGACACAAACCACCTCGGAGATGAATGATGAACAAACTGATTATGAGCACCCTGATTGCCGCAGGCCTTGCCACCGCTGCGCCGCTGACGCTGGCGCAACCGGGAAATCCAGCGGCCGGCGCGCCGCAAGGCCAGCACGCGCAACGCCACCATCACGGCAAGCACGCCTCCGGTCTTCCCGGCGAACGGGTCGAGGCGCGCCTCGCTTACCTCAAGACCAGGCTGAAAATCACCGACGCGCAACAAGCGCAATGGGATGCCTTCGCCGGCGTGATGCGCAAGCACGCGAAGAGCGCGGACGAGCGCATCACGGCACGGCGCGCACAAATGGCGCAACGCGTGGAAGGCCAGCGACCGAACGCCATCGAGCGCCTGGAACGCAGGCAGGAGCGCCTGGCCACCGCATCAGCGCGGATGAGCGAACTGCTCGCGGCCGGTAAACCGCTTTATGCAGCATTGTCGCCGGAGCAGCGGCAGATCGCCGACAAAGCGCTCGCAAGCCGCGGCGGCTCCCGTCACGGCGGCAGGCACGGCAGGGCGTAACCTCCGCTGCCGGCCCGGGTGAATAGACCCGGACCGCGGCGGTTGTGAACGAGAAACGGGGTCGGCTCAGGCTGGCCCCGTTTGTTTTTTACGCTATCGGCGTAAGAACCGGCTTGCCGGAAAAATGCGCGCGCAGGTTCGCCAGCAGATTCGCGGTGCGATTCTCCCGCACTTCACGGGTGGACGACCCGATATGGGGAACCATCACCACGTTGTCCAGCGCGACGAGTTCCGCGGGCACGTGCGGCTCGTCCCGGAACACGTCCAGACCAGCCCCGGCGATCCTGCCTTCCCTCAGGGCGGCGATCAGCGCCGGCTCATCGACGATGGCGCCGCGCGCGACATTGATCAGGAAGCCTTCAGGGCCCAGCGCATCCAGGATGCGCGCATCGACCAGGTTGCGGGTCGCCGGCGTCTCCGGGCAGGTCACGACCAGGCAATCGGTCTGCCGCGCCATGGGTTCGAGATCGGCGTAATAAGGATAGGCGACGTCCGGTTTCGGTCTGGGGCCGTGATAGCACACTGCCATCCCGAAAGCCTCCGCACGCCTCGCCACGCCTTTGCCGATCTCGCCCAGTCCGATGATGCCGCAGGTCTTGCCGCCCAGTTCGCGACCGGGGCCAAACAGGGCCTGCGGCCATTTTCCTGCCCGCACGTAGCGGTCGGCCTCGCAGATCCGGCGCATGACGCTGATGATGAGCCCGAACGCAAGATCCGCCACGGACGGTGCAATGGATTGCTCCGTAATGGTCACGACCACCCCGCGCGCTTTTGCCGCAGGCAAGTCCATCGCTGCGCGGCCGCTGCCGAAACAGGCGATGATCTCCAGTTTGGGCAGCGCGTCGAGGTGACGACTGCTGAACCCCGCGGGGCCCGTCGTCACCATCGCGCGCACGCGCCCCGACACTTCCTTGATGAACGCGTCCGGGTCATTCGCGGTCCACAGCTTGTGCACGGTGAACTCGCGCTCGAGTTCGTCAAGCGCCGGCGCGTAAATCGGCGTGAGAATAAGAATTTCCGGTTTCATGGGTTTATTAAATCAAAAGATATTAGCCACAGAGGACACAGAGGACACAGAGAAATCCGCAAATAATATTTAACAACAATTAGATATGTATATTGTTTTTTGTTTTTCTCTGTGATCTCTGTGATCTCTGTGGCTAAAAAGCCTTTGGATGTTTATTCGCCGAGCAATCCGAGCGCATTCAAGCCCAGGATACGGTCGCGCTCCCCATCGGTCAGCCCCGGCACGGCGTTGATCATCGCCAGCGGATTGTCCTCGGCCATGTCGAACGGCGCGTCGGTGCCTATCGTCACGCGGTCGGCGCCCGCCTTCGCGATCAGGAACCGCAGCGCATCCGCATCGTGGGTAAGCGCATCGAAATAAAAACGCCTGAGCAATTCAAGCGGGGATTGCTGCGTGTGGGCTTTCGCTTCTTTTCTGACCTTGTAGCCGTGCGCAAGCCGGCCGATCTGGTACGGCAGGTGACCGCCGCCATGCGCCAGGATTATTTTCAGCTCAGGCAACTCGTCCAACGCGCCGCTGAACATCAGGTGAGCGGCCATCAGCGCCGTGTCGAAAGGCAGGCCGGCGAGGTTGCCGAGGTAATAGCAGCCGAGATCGGCAGGCAGTGCGCCGGCGACATACGGATGCGTGAAAATGAACACGCCCAACTCCTGCGCGCGCTTCAACACCGGGCGGAAACGCTGCTCCGCGAGCAACTGCCCATGCACCCGGCAACCGAGTTCGATCGAGCGGAACCCGTGTTCCTTCACGACGCGCTCGAGCTCGGTTATGGCGGCGTCGGTATCCTGCATCGGCAGCGTGGCCATGCCGCGCAGGCGGTCGGGACGCTGCGCCACCATGCGCGCGATGCCGTCGTTCATGATGCGCGCCGCGGCGAGCCCGGCCTCGGCGGACAGCCAGTAGAAGAAGACGACCGGCGTCACCGAAATCACGGAGATATCTATGCCCTTGCGGTCCATACCCTCGACCTTGGCGTCGGCATCGTGGAACTCGGCATAGACCGGCGTCGAATGCTTGTCATCGCGGATGAAGGTCTCTTTATCGCCAGCGCCCTCCACGCGCATCAGATAGTCGCGCGGGCGCTGCCTGATCGCCGCCATGATTTCTTTGGGCAGCACGTGGCTGTGTATGTCAATCCGTTTTACTTTGCTCATTTCGTTGTTCGTGACTCGTTGTTCGTTGTTCGTTGCAGTTTACGAGCCACGTACAACGAAGCATTCTTCACAATACCTTCCTTTCAATACCCCCTCGAGGGGTGCGCTTGACGGGTACGTATCACGTTCTCAGTCTGCTTTTATTCCCGCTTCCTTGATCACCTTCGCAAAGCGCGCGGCCTCGCTCTTGATGAGGTTGCCGAATTTCTCGGGCGAGCCGGTCAGCGGATGCACACCGCTCGTCGCCAGCTTGCCCTGCATGTCCGGCGCCGTCATCGCCTTGTTGATCTCGGCGTTCAGCCGGTTGATGATGTCGCGCGGCGTTGCCGCCGGCGCGAGCATCCCGTACCAGACGCTGATCTCGAAGTTCTCGAAACCCTGTTCCTTGGTGGTCGGCACATCGGGCAGCGACGTCAAGCGCTCAGGCGACAGCACAGCCAGCGCGCGCACCCGGCCGGCCTGAATCTGGTTGACGGCCGCCGGCGCGGCCACCACCAGCAGATCGATCTGCCCGCCTACGAGCCCGATGAGCGCGAGGCCCGATCCCTTGTAGGGCACGTGCACGATGTCGAGTTTTTCCAGGCTCTTCAGGAGCTCCGGCGCAAGGTGGGTGGTGGTGCCGATGCCGCCCGAGCCGTAGTTCAGCTTGCCCGGATTTTTGCGCGCGAGCGCGATGAGGTCCTTGAGGCTTTTTGCCGGCACCGAGGGATGGACCACCAGCACGTTGCGCACCTCGCCCACCAGCGCAATCGGGGCGAGATCCTTGTGCGGATCGTAATTGAGCCTGCTGTAGAGCAGCGGGCTCAGTGAAATCACCGGCGAGCTGAGCGCGATGGTGTAGCCGTCGGGCGGCGCTTTCGAGGCGAGCTCGAGACCGAGATTGCCGCTCGCGCCGGGCCGGCTGTCGGCCACCACGGACTGGCCGATCTGCTCGGAGAGTTTTTGCGCGACGAGGCGGCCCACGATATCGGTCGGGCCGCCGGGTGGAAACGGCAGGATCATGCGTATGGTTTTGCTGGGATACGCCTGCGCCAGAACAGCGGGTGCCCACAAGCAGGCACTTAGCGCGACAACGACGAAGACGATACGTGACAGACGATGCATGACTTCATCCTTGATTAAACCGGCAATGGGTGATCGACCGACGGTGTGGTTTTTCGCTTTACTAATCACCAGTCACTAATCACTAATCACCGTTTTTAGTAATGCGACTTGAAACTGATCGCCTCGCGATAAGCAAGATCCTCCAGATCGATGTAGGACCGCTTGGTTTTCTTGTCCACCGTAAACTGGATTTTCCGGTTGGTCTCGTTGGTGGCGCGTATGTCGAGCAGTTCCAGCGCTTCCTTGACCTCCCATTCATGGGCGCCCGCAATGCCGGCCGGCGCGTAGATGACGGAGCCGGGGCCGACCTCGAATTCCTTGCCCTCGAAGTTGCGCACGGTGGCATGCCCCGAAATGACGTAATAACACGCTTCGATCGGATGCCAGTGGAGCTGCTCGTAGGTGCCGGGCTGGTACGTCGCGCGGCCGATGCGGACCCGGTCGGTCTCTGTTGCTTCCGGCCATCCAATCAGCCGCTGGTAAGTCTGGCCATCCGTCACGCCGCGCCGTCCCTTGACGTCCGCCTCGTTGATCACTTTCAAGGTCGATTTTATTTCCATCCTGACTTCTCCTTTGGCTGATTTCCGAGCTAGCGTAATCCATATTCCGTGAAATAGGGTTCACTTTTTGGTGGCTCGCGAAATGTGAACCCGACTCCCACCGAAGAAGCCACCAGGGTTTCGGGCATTTTCTACGTTATGACAGAACCGGGGGTGTTACTGACAGAGGACGCTTATCGATAGCATGCGGCAAGCCTGTCCGAATCCACTCCCTTTTTACGCAGGCGTCCCCCAAAACGATTTATCTGAACTCCCCGTTCAGATCGACCGCCGTCCATCGCGCGGCATCGCCGTCCACATAGGGATAGATATGCATGACTTTACCCGCAATGTCGGTCACCGTCGTGAAATGGGTCACGTCCGGATTACCCAGCGCCCATTCGATAAAGGGGCCACCGCCGCCATTACTGAGCAAGCGGGTGGTCATGATGTTTTTCATCATCTCAGGGGTGATGCGCGCCTCTGAGCCGGCCAGCCCCTGCAGATTGACCAGCCTCGCCACCGTCTTGCTGGCCGAATCATGTTCCAGAGAGAAATTGAGGTTCTGATGAGGCCCCCAATTATCGGAAAAAAAATGGTTCGTGAAGCTGGATGTATTAGCAGTATTGCTATAAGAAAATCTTCCCGTTGCCTGACCGGCTAAAAGCTTCCGGGAGAACGAGTTTTCCGAGTTCTCATAAGGGGAGTGTTCGTAATGCCATACCTGATTCTTGTCCGCAACCTGCGTCATATTGGCCACCGACACCCGCCCGGACAGGGCAGTATCCACCTCATCCAGGGAATCCGAATCAAAGGCGGCGTAGATGTTTTTATGGAGACCATCCCGGT
The DNA here is from genome assembly GCA_030683105.1 of Burkholderiales bacterium. Lineage (GTDB taxonomy): Bacteria > Pseudomonadota > Gammaproteobacteria > Burkholderiales > SG8-41 > CAKKQX01. Next base: position 19,068 of record JAUXMZ010000005.1, read on the forward strand.
AATGCAACAGCAGTGTCGGCAGGTCTGCCCGTATCATCGGGATAGAGTTCGTGGCATTGTTGTACTCAAGGTAGATGCCTTTTTCATTCAGGATGGTGAGTCCGTGAAACCAGCCGAAGTAGCTCATCATGGCGACGGAGTTGTCGCGGTGCAGGCCGGTAAACTGTGCCCGCGGATTATAGATCACCAGTATGGCTCTCCCCTTGAGGAGATTGGCATATTTATCGCCCGTTCCCCGGGGGTTGTCAAAGTTTCTTCCCGCAATGGTGAACCCGGATTCTGTGCGGGGCCCGGTCGCAGCGAGGGCGGAACAACCCGGGTTGTACATAAAAAACAGGGCGGCATTCAGAAACTCGTGTTTGTCGAAGTCGTTAAGCCCGCTTTCCTGCGACATTCCCGTCAGGAATTGCCGCTCCCGCTCAGCCATCGTGGCGGCAATAAGGGTTAAATAGACCTTATTAGTATCATTAAATCCGATAGCCGCATCCATCTCCTGGAACAGGACTGGAAACTCGTTTTTGAGCAGGGCGCCATATTGCCTGCCCATGTCGGTGTAGTCTCCCTCCAGATTCAGTATCCACAGGGTGTCCGACTTCCTGAGGTAGCCGGTCCCGGTTGCCGTTGAATGGTATGACACGGCGGGGTCCGTCGTACCACTGCCACAACCGGATATCGATCCTAAGGTAAGAACTGCGAGAAGTATTGATACCGCTGCTCTGATGGTCATGGCTTTTCCTCTCCGCGCGGCGAACGACGGGGGGCAGGTTTTGACATCACGATTACCCCAATAACTGATCCCGCTCAAAAACATTTTCCTTTCTCAACGCTCCCTCAATTGTGCACTAAAACAATATCAGTTCGCACTCGCCTCAAGCGCGAACTTGCCCTCTGCATCCACGCGAAACTCGGCGCGCCGCACGTTCTTCACGCATTTTTCGCGCCTTCGACAAACCAATAAATATAAATAAAAACAACAGACTAAACCACAACCTCCTCAACCAGTGTCGCATCGTCGTCGCGCGGCTGCTTGTCGTTGCGCACGCGGCGCGCCTCGAACCATTCGTCGGGCGCGGGCTGCAGCAATTCCTTGAGCGGCGGCACAGCGTTGATTCCGGGATCGAGCCAGAACGCGTAGTCCTTGGGATCGATGATCACCGGCATGCGATCGTGGACCGCGCTCAGGCGCTGGTTCGCTGCGCCGACGATGATGGTGCACGATTCGATCACCTGGCCTTCGTGCTCCCAGCGGTCCCACAGGCCGGCGAACGAGAACGATGCGCCGTCGGGCAGATGCAGCCACCATTTCACTTTGCTGCCGCGCGCCACCTGCTGCCATTCGTACCAGCCGTTGGCGGGGATCAGGCAGCGGCTGCGCCGGAACGGCCGGCTGAACGTGGGCTTCACTTCGACGCTTTCGGCGCGCGCGTTGAACGTGCTGTAGATGAGCTTGGGTTCCTTGGCCCAGTGCGGCAGCAGGCCCCATTTCATCGCGACGAGTTCGGGGTTGTGCTGCGGGCGCTGGCGCAGCACCGCAACCGGGGTCGCGGGCCGGATGTCGTAGTGGTCGCGCAATTCAGGCCAGTCCGCCTCCAGGTATTCGCTGTAGAGGATCTGCGTGCCTTTTGCTGAGGTAGAGAAGCGGCCGCACATCTAATCAACTTCCAGCATCGGGTAGCGGAAGCGGCTGGCGCGGCGCGGGTTCTTGAGCGGGACGGAGGACAGCATGATCGCGGTGCCTTTGCCGTATTTGCGGTTGATCTCGTCGACGGTCAGCATCAGCCGCCCGCGCTGATCGTCGTACTGCATCAGGCCGAAGAGATCGGGCGTGATTGACACCGCAAAGCTTATGTCGGAGGCGACCACGCCGCAACCCCAGTACGAAACGCCGGGCCGGTAGAGCACGTCGAGCGCCTGGCGCGCCGCCTCGACCATCACGAAATAATTCGAGGTCGGAAAACGGAAGCGGACTTCGGTGCCCTCGGTGTCGAAGGTCTTGCTCAGGCGCAAAGTGTAGAGCACGCGCCGCGTCAGGTAACGCTTGGTGACGAGTTCGATGGCAAGCCGCGAGACATGGCGCGCCAGATGCGCGCCGATCAGGGTGCGGTCACTGGTGTGCTCGCCCATGGCCGCGGTGCGCGCCACCGACTTGGGCAATTTGGGCTCGAGCTCGAGCGGAAACACGCTGACGCCGCGCAGCTCGTGCCACAGATCCACGCCGAGCTTGCCCATCAGGCGCTTGATGCGGAACTGTGGCGCGCTGGCGAAATCGAGCGCGGTGTGAATCTTGAACTGGCCGAGCAGCGCGCAGCGTTTGCCGCCGATGCCGGGAATATCGCCGGCCGGAATTTCGGCGAGGAAGGCCTCGATCGCCTTGCCGGGAACGATGGTGGTGCCGTCAGGCTTGCGCGATTCCGAGGCCATCTTCGCCAGCGTCCTGGTCACCGCGATGCCGACCGAGATGGTGATCCCCACCTCGGAGCGCACCGCGGCACGCAGCTCGTCGGCGATCCCGGCATAGCTCTTGCGCCACAGCGTGCGCAGGCCGTGCATGCTCATGAACCCTTCGTCTATCGAGTAGACCTCGACCTCGGGCGAGTAGCGCCGCATCACCGAGAACACCTGGTCCGACATCTGGCCGTAGTAGGCGAAGTCGGGCGTGAGATAGACCGCGCGCGGCGCGAGTTTCTTCGCGTCGCGCACGCTCATGCCGGTGGTGATGCCGAGCTTCTTCGCGTCGTAGGTCTTGGCGATGACGAAGGCGGACTGGTTGGACAGCACGCAGACCGGGACTGCCCGCAGCTCGGGCCGGCGCGCGCGCTCGCACGAGGCGTAGAAAGCGTCGCAGTCGACGTGCGCAAACGCGCTCGGCCAGTTGTGCAGCAGCATGGCATCCAGGTTCTAGAATCTATCTCAAAAACATTTAAACCGTAATGTAGCCGCCGATGAACGCCGATAAACGCCGATAAAACCCACCCGGGACCGAAACAGAAATAAATAATATAAACAACAGCTTATGCCAAAACGCCGTCTGTGTAATTTTTAGATCTGGCGTTCATCGGCGTACCCGTCAAGCGGGTATTAAAGTGAATTCATCGGCGGCTGATGATCTTGTTTTTAAGACAGCCTCTAATACTTGCGGACAGTGCCGACGACGACGCCGAAAATTTCCAGTTCCGCGGGCCGGATCACTTCAAACGCCGGGTTCTCCGGCTTCAACACGAAGCGGCCGCGCTCGCGCGCGAGGCGCTTGATGGTGAACTCGTTGTCGACGATCGCGACCACGATGTCGCCGGCGTTGGCGGCATGCCGCTTTTCCACCACCGCCATGTCGCCGGGCAGGATGCCGGCGCCGATCATCGATTCGCCCTTGACCGTGACCAGCACCGTGCGCGACGGATGGCGCACCAGATGCTCGTCGATGGAGATGCTGTCCTGCAGATCGTCGCTGGCGGGGCTGGGAAAACCGGCGGCGACCTTGCTTTGCGCCAGCGGCCGCTCGAAAAAGCGCGTTGTAGGCTGCAAACGCTTGTCCGGCAACTGCCGGATGTAACCCGCAAGCCGCAGCCGCGCCATCAGCGCGAACGCCGCATTCTTCGCCCTGAACCCCAGCAACTCGCTGATTTTGGAGTAGGAAGGCAGGAAGCGCTGCTGCGCGTAGTAGTCCTGCAGCGCGCCCAGGTGTTCGTGATCGAGGTTCGGTCTGGCCATGACCGCCATATTATTGGACGATCGTCCAATAATCAAGTCGGAGGAACTGGAGGGATGAAGGATGAGGGCGGAGGGATGAGGATTCAAAGGCGAAGAACGGTTATCAGCTATCTCCCCTAGCCGCAACGCCAATTCCCTGGACCCATGTGCGCCGCCGAGCAGCGCAGACAAGCCCGGGAATTCGGCGAGGACTGTCTGAGCGTTTTGTGCGAGTTCCGCAGCCGCCGGGTTTGTCGAGCAGCGCAGGGTTACACCCAGTGGGTGCGGCGAACCTGGGCGGCCTTCTCTTTGGTTACTTTCTCTTTACAGCCGCGCATGAGAAAACGAAGTGAAGCGGAGTTTCGGTGAAGGCTAACCTTCAGACAACACGCATAGCTTGTTGCGGTGGAGACTGACCTTCAGGTCATGTCGGAGCCAATATGCCGGAGCCAAAGTAACCAGCTGCCGGGCTGCCCCCGGCCAGAAGAAAAGTTGAAGGATTAAATCACAGCTCTCAATCAACTTCGCGCGTCACCGCGCACGCGTTGCCGAAGCCGGGGATATAAATCGAATGCGTGCCCGACCTTTCTTGTTTATTTAAAAAACGAACTGCCTGCCCACCGCCGAAGGCACGATAACTTCTTCGCCAAACGCCTGAACCAGCGCGCCGACCGCGCGCCAGCCGGTGCAGTGCGCCGGCACGATACGCTTTAAGCCAAAACCTTTCATGTCCTTGATCGTATCGGGAATGATTTCCTCGATCTGCTGCCCCGAAAGATGGAAGCCGCCCATCACCGCGTGCAGCGGCACGTCGCCAAAAACATTGCGCGCGTCCTTCAGCACGTTGATCACGCCGGCGTGCGAGCACGCGGTGAACACGACCGCGCCCTTGCCTTTGACATGCGCCGCGACGTAGCGCTCGTCCATGAGCCACGGGTCGGGTTCCCACGATTTGCCGTCCGCGCTGCGCTTCAGGTGCCCGGGCAGGCCTTTCTCGTAGGGTGTCACGCGCGGGATCTCGCCGCTCAGGAAAAAACACTGGTCGAGCAACAGCCGCGCTTCCGGCGCATTGACGACAGTCGCGCCGGCGGCAGCGAGTTCCCCGGGACTGGGCACCGGTTTTTGCGGCAGCGGCTCGCTGCCGTGGCGCAGCGTGCCGCGCGTCACGAACATGCCGGGATTGACGTGGCACTCGACGCGCTTGCCGCCGTTGGCCGCCGCCACCTGGCGCACCGCTTCCACCAGGCCGCCGGCATGGTCCCAGTGGCCGTGCGAGAGCACCACCGCGCCGGCATCGCCGAACGGCACCTTGAGCAGCGCGCCGTTGCGCGTCACGGTGTAGGCTTCCGGGCCGGCGTCGAACACCAGCGTCTGGCTGTCCTTGCCGCGGCGCGCGGTGATGATGAGCGAGAGACCGTGGTGCGCGCAGCAGCGGTATTCGCCCGCAGCCATCTTGAGGGTACCGTTTTTCATCAGCACCGGCACTTCGTTGGTCACGTCCTTGGGCACGGTGGACAGGCTGTCGGTGACGTTATCGACCAGTACTTGCACGTCGAGCGAGTCGAGCTCGATCAGACCGCTTGCGATGCTGTTCTGCATATGGGCCTACTCCTGAAAATACACTGCGGAAAAAAATAACAAAGGAGATGTCAGCGACTCATCATTTTTTGCTGCGGGGTTTTGCTTTCGTCGGCGCGGGCGCGGCGTGCGCCTTGACCGGAATCACGATCTGGGTCTGGGTGACGATGGCGACCTTGCGCCCGTCGGGATTCTTGATGGTGGTCTGCCACACCATGGTGGTGCGCCCCAGGTGCAGCGGGATGGACACACCGGTGACCGCCGCGCCCTCGCCCGCAGCGAAAAAATTGGTCTTGGATTCAAGCGTCGAGGTGCGGTAGCCGGGCGGCAGGTTGATGATGGTGCCCATGGCGCCGAGGATGTCGGCGAAGGCCATCAGCGCGCCACCGTTGACGCGGCCGCTGCGGTTCAGGTGCATGGACGTGATCGGCATTTCCGCGACCACTTTTTTGGGGCTGACCGACACCAGGCGCACGCCCATGGCATGCGGCATACCGCGGCCGAACATTTCGCGCGTGAGCGCCACGTGCCCAGCGACAGGCGATTTTACGGATTTGCTGTGTGCAGCCATATTGCTCCCTGTCGTTTATTTCTTGTATTCCACGGGATCGTTGATCTTGCAGCGGGCCAGCCAGAATGCGGACAGGGCAGACTCCTCTTGAAAAAGCGAAGCTTAGCCTATCTAGCGGTGCGGATGAAGGCGCATGCGCTCAGCGCATGCACGCCGGATCAACGGCCAGTCTGGCGGCCTTCACAAAATCCGCGAGCAGGCACGGGTGCCCCTCGCGGTCGCTGCTGCAGGCGGGAATGCGCAGCGCTTGCTTGAGCGGCGGGGACCTGACGCTCAGCGGCCGGGCGTCACGCAGCTGACTCAACGACTGGCTGAGATAAGTGCCGTAGACGCGAAGCTGGCCGTCGCGCCCGCGCCGCAACTCGAACGCCAGCGCGCCGCCCGGCGGGGTCTGGTTAGCCCTGTACCCCTGCAGATGCCAGCTGGCGCCGAGCAATGCCGCCACGTTGTCGATATTGGTGTCGTGCCCGACCAAAAGCAGCAAGCGCGGATCGCCGGTTTCCACGAGCAGCGCATCCGTGATTTTTCCCAGCAGCATGGACCCCTGGCGCTGCGCGATATAGGGCGCCCGTTGCACGATGCCGGAGGTCAGGGCGTGCAATTTGAAACCCTGCTGCATCTTCGCGAGATCAGCGCGGCCGAAACCGAACTCCTTGCCGGAAAAGCCGTTGCCGTATTCCAGGAGCAGGATTTCCGCATAAGTGGACGCGATGGCCAGGCCGCCTTCAAGCGAGATTTTGGCGGGATCGACCTTGAGCCGTGTCGGCAGCGCCGGCAGCGTGCAGGGGCCGCCCGGTCCGCCGAAAGACTTGTCGCACATCCTGGGCGTGCAGCACTGCAATACGCCCTGCAGCGTCTGCAAGGCGTCGCGCTCGGTCCCGGCCAGCGCCGCGAAATCGCCCCCCGCGCGCTGCATGACCGAGGCGCGCGCCTGCTCCAGGTTGAACTTGCACAGATTGGCTTCCACCGGATGAAACAGCGGATCGCGTTCGCTGTCCGCTTTGCGCACCGGCAAGCCACATCCGGGGGCAAACCCCTCGACGATACGTTCCGCGGTCGCCTGGGTGCGCTGATCGACATCAGCATGAACCTGCACCCGTTCCCGGGCCGGGCAGCCCGCGCGGGAAAACAACCCCTGCTCCGCCAGATAATCGCGATAATAGGCGCCCACCAATTGCACGAGTTCGCCGCCGCGCGGAGTAAGGTATCCCGGCGGCACCTTGAAATCCGGCCATTTCGACACGGTCCAGCGCGCGCGAGTTTCGGGCGACGCTGTCGGCGAGCGCACGCCGTGCCGGCTCAACACCACCACGCGCAGCAGCTCGCCTTTGTCGCCGGACGTTACAGCCTGAGGGCCGGCCGCAGCGCGGCTTTCCTTCGCCGCGGCGGAATTAACAAATAATGTAATAAAAACAATAAGATAGAGAATTCCAGCCAGCAGTCTTTGCATGCCTACCCCCTGATTCCCTTCTTCCCTGGTCTGACACTGAAACCGGATTTTCATTGTAGAAGCTTGCCAGGGCCAGCCCGCAAACTTCTAAGCACTGCGGAATCTCGTATAGCGGGCAAACAGGATGGCCGAGATCGGCAGCGCAAGGCCGATCGCAAGCTGCACCATGAGCAGCGCGCCCAGATCGCTGTAATCGGCGGCGATCGTGACGGCGCCGCTGACGCGGTCCTTTACTTCGCGCGTGATGACGAAAATCTCGTTCAGGTACTTGGTGCCGAGCAAAGACAGCGACAGCGCAAGATTGGTGAATGACGCCATCACCGCGAAAAACGTCGCCTTGAGGTTGGACGGCGCGGAGCGCGCGATCCACGCCAGCATCGGGATCATCGCGATCTGCCCCAGCGGCGATTCGAGCGCGGTGTTCACCAGCGCGATGAAGCGCGCATCGACCACGCCACCGCTCAGCGCCGCGGTCCACTGGTGCAGGCCGTAGTACATGCCGAGGATGGGCAGTGACAGCACCGTGCCGACGATGGTCAAAAACCCGATGACGTAGGCAATCGAGCGCTCGGCCATGAAGCGCCGGAAAATGAACATGCCGACTAGCGTCAGCGCGCTGCCGATCAGCGACAGCACGGACAGGAACTGCTGATCGAAGCCGAGCGTATCTATCATCCACCAGGTCACGCCTTCGCCGGGGCCGGGTATGGCGCGGAAAATGAATATGACGATGGCGGTGCCGACCAGGGTCGCGCGCGCCTGGGCGTCGAGCACGCGCGTCAGGCGCGCGATCAGAAACGCCACGATGGAAAACGAGCCGGCGAAAATAATCTCCTGGCTGTAGCGAAAGTCGCTCAGACCCATGGCCAGCGTGAACGCGACGAACACCAGGCTGCCGCCCAGTATCCACCAGTTGGGCGCGGGCCGGTCCACGGGTTCGAGCAGCAGCTCGCGCACCGTCTCCAGCGCCAGGCCGCGCGCCAGCAGGCGCTTTTTCTCGCGCGACTTCAGCCACGAGGCGATCACCACGCCCAGCACCGAGATCGCGGGAATCGCCAACGCCATCAGATAAATATCATGGTAGATGCCGGCCTTGGCCGCTTCGTCGAGCTGCCGCACGCCGGAGAACACATACAGGTTGATCAGCGCCACGAACACCGAACCGCCGATGATCGCCACCCGGCCCAGCGTCTGCATCGTGGTGTGCATGAGCTTGCGGCGCTCGGCATCGATCTCACGCCCGTCCTCGTCCACGCGCGGCACGGCTTCCACCGTCATGGCATCGGCCACCGCGTCCTGGGTCACGTAACCCACCGGCGCCAGCAGCACGCTCAGCACGTACCACGCCTCGACCGGCATAATCGCCGCCATCGCCTCGCGGCTGCCGATGAGGCCGACCATGATCAGCAGGCTGGCCGCGATCAGGCCGGCGCCCAGATAGACCAGCCCGCTTTTCCAGCGCCAGATCAGATCCACCAGGTGGCCGATCGGCATCTTGAGCGCCCACGGTATGCCCGCCCAGAAACCGAGCGCCGCCAGGAAGGCGGCCGACAGCCCGAGGTAATCCTTGACGAAGAAGGTGCCGACGATGCCGGTGAGCCCCGAGATGCCGGCCGCCATGTAGACCATCAGCGGCGGCAGGTACGACCAGCGCAGCTCGCGCCCGAGTTCGAAAATGTTGTCGTCGATCCAGCGGTATGCGGCGGAAAACATTTTCGGTCAGGTCTCCGTCGAACAACGTCCGGCCATGACAGCTATTCGTTTCAATTTGAATCTGCCGCCTGACGCAAGGTGACAAAGCGCAGGTCAGCTGCCGCAGCGCAAGTCAGAACAGCGGGAAGCGCTTCGAGAATAACCGGGATGCCGCCGGATGTGCGCGCAGCGTTGCCATCGTGCAACAACAAAATGGCGCCTGCTCGCAGGCCTCGCAACAGCTTGTTTTTAACGCTGTCAGCGTTACCGATCCGGGTGTCAAACCCGCGCGCAGACCAACTGGCAAGCTGCAGACCCAGGCGCGCCAGCGCCGGCTCGAGAAAAGGATTGCGCAAACCGGCAGGGGCTCGAAAAAACAACGGCCGCTGCCCGGTAATCGTGGTGAGTGTGTCCTGGGCGGCCTGCAATTCACGCAAGAAGCCGGCAGGCCCCATCAGCGCAAAATGATGGCGGTGGTGCTGGCTGTGGTTTTCCACGGCATGGCCGCGGCGCACGATTTCCCGGCACAAGTCCGGGTAACGCGCAGCTTTTTCGCCGACGCAGAAAAAAGTCGCCGGGGCTGCGTAACGATCCAGTATATCCAGCACCTGCGGCGTGACGCTGGGATCGGGGCCATCGTCGATGGTCAGGGCGATTTCATTTCTGGCGGCAGCCGCAGGCGGCAGCCGTGTCCAGTTCGACCCCAGCCAGCGACTGCGCGGCCACAACCCCACCACTGTGAGTAGCGTGTGATTGGCGAGCACGGCGCCCAGCGCCCAGTGCCACTGGCCGGGTGCTGCGATGACGGCAACGAGCGCAAGCAGATGCAGCACGATCGATGCACGGATCAACAGCGTGGGGCGCCAGCGGGATTTAAACATGGGATCGCCTGGCGAAAATCGCAGAATACATCAGCGCCAGGAGCACGCCCGGCGCCACGGTCACGCCCATGGCCTGCAATATCGACACGTTGGAAAACATCAGCAGGCCAAAACCTGCGACGGTAGTGAGGCTGGCGAACAGCATCGAGGCAAGCGTGCGGGGGGAGATGGCACGGCCACTCGGTTTGGCTTCAACCATTGCGCCCTCGTCCGGCGGAAGACGGTGATCAGCCCGATCAAAAAACAGGGCGTAATTGGAGCCCACCGCGACTACCAGCAGCAAACCCACCAGATGCAGAATAATCATTTGCTGGCCAAATAAGGCCAAGCCCGCCGTGACGGTGATGACCGCGGCCGCGAGCGGCGCGATGATACGCGCCACGCGCATGGGCGAGCGAAAAACGAATAACAACAATCCGATAATGGCAACCAGCCCGCCCAGCGACAACCGGATGGCCTCGTGCAAGTAGCCGGAATACAGGCGATCGGATTCAGCTTTCATATCCACAAGAAGAACATTGGGCAAACCCGTGGCGCTCAGTGCAGCGCGAATCCGGTTTGCGTCGATGCCGGCACCCTCGGGTGCGGTAAGCGGCAACAAGGCTCTCCAGTGGTGGGCTTGCTGGATGAGCAGCGCATCCACCGCCATCGCCATCGAGGTCTGTTCAAGATCGGCAGCCTGCAGCAAGGGCTGGCTGCGCGCGGCTGCGACATCGGCAAGAAACGGCGCAAACCGTTGCGCACGCACCGGTAAGCCCTGAACAGCCTGCGCCAGCCGTATTTCCAGCACATCGGGGGGCGGCAAACTGGCCTGGCGGGCGCGCTGCGTCGCCGTGCTGGGAAGATAACGGCTGGGACTTTCAAATCCGGCGAGTTCGCCTTGGTCGACTTGCGTTTGCAGTATCGTGGAAACCTGTTCGGAAAACTGTAGTACGGATTCCCGGCTTGCGCCGGAAACCACCACCAGATAACGCACATCAGGCGCCCCCATGTCGGCGCGCAGACTGGTATCCAACGCGACATCGGCCTGCGATACCGGACTTAATGAGGATATCTTGTCATTCCACAAACTGTCGCGGTGCTCGACGAGGATGGCGCAGGCCGCCAGCAGCAGGATCGCGGCCGCCCATCGCAGTGCGGGGGCGCGCTGTACCAGCCGGGACAGGACGAGGCCGACAGCCGATACGTCATGAATGCGAAAGTTCGCCGGCAGCAGATGCGGTAGGACGAAGCGGGTCACCGTTGCCGCGGCGATCAGACCGGCAATCGAATACAGGCCGAGTTGCGCCAGACCAGGAAAGCCGGACAGCAGCAGCGCAGCAAAGCCGAATATCGAGGTCAACACACCGAGACGGATAGTGGGCCAGAAGCGCTTGATCCAGTGCTGCTGGTCTGAACCGCCCTGTTCTGATTGCACAAACAGGTAGATTGAATAATCCACTGCCTCGCCTATCAGTGCGGTGCCAAAGCCCAGGGTGATGCCATGCACCGCCCCAAAGCCCAGGCTGACTGCCGCGATGCCGGCCAGCGCGCCGCTGATGACGGGCAAAAAACCCAATGCCAATGCAGTGAAGGAACGATAAACCATTAATAACAGCGCAGCGATGAGCACAATGCTGATGATGGCCAGGCGGCTGACCTGACTTTTGATCGTGTCGCGTGAAGTCACCGAAAACACCCCGGGGCCGGTCATTACCAATCTGGCGGATGGGGTTGCATTAACGTGAAACTCGCGCAGCGAGCCATCTCCCCCCTCTCCCGCTTGCGGGGGAGGGCCGGGGTGGGGGGAACGGTCATGGCGAGTTTCATAATCGGGGGTGGCACTTTTGCCATGACCGTTGGATGCCGTGGCAAACGCCTGCCGGATGGCGGCCATGGCGCGTTGCTGGGCGTCGGTATCGGAGCCCGAGGCGCGCGTTTGCATCAGCATCAAGGCGCGCGCGCCGTCGCGTGATGCCCATGCGCCATCAATTTGCTGTGGGCGGGTGCCGCTGTCGAACTGGCCGAGCAAATGCACCATTTCACCAGTCGGGTCGCGCGGCAGCAGCGACTTGACCAGCAGCCCGGCAGGCGAGGCGAGCAGGTCTATGCTGTCGCTCAAGGCGGCATGCAGGCCGTCTACGCTGAAGCGCGCCGGCGTCACGGCAGGACTGAGCAGGTAGCGATTGTTGAACAGATAAGCACGGTCGCGCTCGGCGCTGACGGGCTCGCCATTATTGACAGCGACAAAAGCAGGATCGGCGCGCAGGCGCTGGGCGATTTGCTTGGAAAGCCTGGCACGGGTGGATGCATCGGCGCCTTCTATGCCCACCAGGATGAGGCGCGAGGCCAGGCCGTCGCGTATCTGATCCAGAAGCAACTGCTGTGCTGGCGTGGGACTGCGTGGTAAAAAAGCCGATAAATCAGTGGTGAACTGGCTGCGGCTGATGATGATGGTGCAGGCGAGGATAAACGCCAGCCACAAGACGATCGCAGCGCTGGCTATCGCGGTCCGGCCACGCTGCGCCGGGGCCGGCTTCACGGTGTGGCCAGCTTTTCGATGCGCATAAGCGAGCTGTCGCCATCGGTCTGGGTGATTTCGATGCTGCGCACTGCGTAGCGCGCGCCCGCAATACGGATGCGCGTTACCACTGCCTGCATTTTTTCATCGATCGGCAGCAGTTGCAGTATCCAGCGCTCGGCTGTGCCCTCGAGATTCAGCCGGTAATTGCGTTCCAGCGCGTTGCGGTCACCCGCCAGGGTGCCGCGGATGCTGTCGATGAAAGCCGCCAGCTCCGGGTAATCCTGCAATTGCAGGCGATGTTTTTGGCGGCCACGATCGATCACCAGGGTGCCGGCATCCACCGTCATGGACTCAGGTTTGGGTTTGATGGTGCGCTTTTCCAGACGGTCAGGCGCGGTGTAGAACAACTCCCCGGAGGATTCCACTGGTTTGTCGAGCATGGCGATGAATTTTTTCTCGACAAAGCTGACATGGTCGGAACGGGTTTGCGCCAGACCACGCATGAGCTGGTCAATATCCCACTCGGCGGCGTGACTGATGACAGGTACCGGCATCAGCGCCAGGGCAACGAGCACGCGCCGCATGATGCGCAGCGATAAGGCAGGGACGGAGGGTAATGTCATCATTTATTTGGGGGCGTTGTCGCGGGTGCGGGCTGCCAGAAATCGAAAAAATTAAACCAGTTGTAGGGCGCCTTGCGGCAGTATTGATCCAGCAGCGCGGCATAACGGGTGATGGCCGCATGCAGGGCGGCATCGCGTTGTCCGCGTTCAACGGTAGAAAAATCCGCCAGCGGATCGAAATGGATGGCGTAGCGGTTGCCGCCCAGATACAGACCGGTCATGAATACCACCGGACGCTGCAGCAATGCGGCCATGCGGAACGGCCCGCCGGGCAGGTTCGCGTTAGCGCCGAGAATTTGTACAGGATACAGGGTGTCGTCGCCCGGGGTGCGATCGGCCAGCATGCCGACGACACCGCCTTGATCCAGGCGCTCCCGCACCCTGAGCATGGAATCGATGTGCCCCAGCCCTATGATATCCTGCACCGCCTCCGGATTGATGGCAGCCAGCATGGCGCTGATTTTTTGTGCGTTCTCCTCGTGCATGAGCATGGCGACGCGCAAATTCGTATCTTTGCGACCGATTGCACGGATCGCTTCAAAGCTGCCCAGGTGCGCGCCCAGCAGGAACAACCCTTTGCCGTCGGCAAGCAGGCGGCGCAGCATATCTTCGCCGTGAACTTCAAAATCAAACATATCGAAGCGGCGGTTTACCAGATACATGCGGTCATGGATGGTGGCGGCAAAGGTGAAAAAATGCCGGTACAGCTCGCGCCAGCGGGGCGGACGGCCTAACGCACGCCCGAGATAATCGCCTGACGCACGACGGCTGGCCGGCGCAAACAGCAGAAAATAACCGGCGATCAGGTGCAGCACGACGCGCCCTGCGCGCCGCCCCAGACGCAGTGATATCCAGGACATGACGCGCAACATGAACATGTTGCTGCGCTCCGGGGTATGCGCCCAGGCGGCTTGAATGACCGGCGATGTCATGCAGGCGCTCCCGGCACGATACTGCCGCTGGCAATTTTGCGCATCCCCGCCGCGACGTCGAAACGTATCGTACCGCTGTCCAGGAGGATGTGCTGGATCACCAGTTCGTCGCCCGGACTTGCCGGGCTCAGAAACTTGACCGAGCTGATTTCGCAGAAATCCAGCGCGATGCCAGTGGCGGCGGCTATGGCGTGCAACACCGTGTCCAGCAGCACCACCCCCGGGAGTATGGGGGTGCCGGGAAAATGTCCGGCAAAGGCGGGATGATCAACCGGAACCGTCCAGTGCGTGGCGGTTTTCATGCGGATTTCGGAGTGCTGCGTGCCTGAAACAGGGCTTGCAGCGCCGAGCGCGGCAGTTTTCCTGTGTCGTTGCGTGGCAGTTCATCAACGAACAGCAGGGGTCGCGGCAGGAAAACCGGGTCTATATGTTCACGCAGCGCCGCCAGCAGATGCGGCGCATCCATGCCCGGCGCCACCACGCACGCGGCCAGCCGCGTAATGTGATCATGGCCGGTTTCGTCCGGCATGTAAAAAGCGCCATCCACCACACCGGGAATGGTATTGAGCAGATGGTTGAGGCTCGCCAGCGAATGCCGTTTGCCCGCGATATTGACCAGATCGGCGATGCGCCCGAGCAGAAAAAAATGCTCGTCTGTTACCGGTTCAATCAGGTCGTTCATGGCAGTCGGTGTCTCGATGTGAGCGCCGCAAGCGCGTACGCAGTCCCCCTCCACGACCAATTTTATCCCGGGCAGCAGCCGCCATTCCGCGGTTTGCGTGGGGCGGCGGGTGGCAATCAGGCCGGTTTCGGTGCTGCCATAGATTTCCATCAGCGGCGCATTGCACCGTGCCTCTATGTCCTGCGCGAGTCGGGCAGACAGCGGCGCGGTGGCGGATACCACCCGTGTAATCTCCGGCAGCGCCAACCCCGCATCCAGCAAGGCGCGCAGATGCACAGGCGAGGACACCAACACCCGTGGCGTGGGCACCGCCGCCAGTGCCTGGCAAATGTCGGCCGGGTATAAGGGATGCGTATGGCTGAGTGCGTTGCCGTTGCACCACGCCATCAGTACCGTAGATTCAAATCCGTACATGTGTTGCGGCGGCACGGTGCCTATCATGGTGCAGGGTGTGTTGTGTGGCAGCTCCAGGCGCAATGCCTCAGCCCGCACGCTGCTGACCAGCGCACCCCAGGTTTTGGGATACGGTTGCGGGGCGCCGGTCGAGCCCGACGTAAATACCACCGCGATGCGCTGCTTGCTGTCAATTTGAGGAATTGCAAAAGCGCCCGGCTGAACGACAGCCATGTCCGGGTAGCGCAGTTGAGGCATTTCCACCGCGCACAGGTCGCTGTCAGTCAAACAAAACACATCCGGTGCAAAATCCCTGATCTGGCGCACCACGCCCGGGGTGTGGGTAGACGGCAGCAGGCTGACTTTGCCGGCCACAATAGCGGCCGCCAGACCCACGCTAAAACGGTAACGATCGCTGCACATATTGAGCAGGTGATTGCCTGCGGGAAACAGGGCGCCAAGCTGGCTGACCTCGGCCAGGAACTGGCGCAGCGTAACGGCGCCATCGGCGCGATGGGCGATGATGCTGTCCGGGGAGTCGTGTGATACCAGCGGCAGTGAAGACATGATTAAGGCCGTGACAACTAGCGTGGACGCGCCGGGGTGTTCCTGAACGCCCGCACCGCATCGAGGATGTGCGTTTGCCGCATATCAGGCAGCACCCGTTTGCGTACCCAATATTCGGCAATGAACATCAACACGACCAAAGGCAGCGTCAGAAAATTGGCAAAAACCGACCATGTGGCCAACGGTGTCAAAAAAAAGAGCACGGTGGAAGCCAGCGCCATCGCGGCAAAAAACAAGGTCCAGGCGACCGTGACCTGACGCGCGTAAATTTCATGCTGCGGCGTCAACGGTGCATGAACCGCCTCGGCGAAGCGGGTGCACAGCGGTTGCCGCCCGGCGATCAAAGTACGGCCAAAAGTCATGAACAGTATGAGCTGTATACCCACATGTTGCAGCCAGTACACCAGCCCATAATGGTTCATAAGCGCCGGCCATCCAGCCCACAGTGCAACACACAACAGCGCCAGCACACCCAGCACGATGAAGCGCCGGTGCGAACGCCAGGCCAGCACCAGCGCAATCAATACCACGGGCGCAATGGACACCAATGCGCCCAGGTTGCCGCCGTGCGCGGATTCATTAGTGTAATGAGCCAGCAGCGGATAGCCAATCACCAGCGCAGCAATGCCCAGCCAGCGCGCGATGCGGCGCGCCATTAGCGGGTTTTATGTGCTGCGATATAGTCGGAGAGGCTGCGCAGCGAGCTGAAAATGTGCTGGTTGTCTGCGCTGTCGGCACGCAGTTGCAGGCCATACCGCTTGGAGACCACCAACGCGACTTCCAGCACATCGATCGAATCCAGGCCCAGGCCATCGCCATACAACGGGGCGTCAGGGGTGATTTGATCTGCCGTGACCTCGAGGTTCAGGCACTCGATCATCAATTCAGCCACTTCACGTTGCAATTCTGCAGTACTGGAGACAGTAGGTTTCTGGTTATCTTGCATAATGGTCATAGCCCGAATGAATTACAAATGGGAAAACGTTGCAGAAACTGCGTATTTCGGCGGTCGCGGCCGGCCATTTCGGCTGATCGTGTCCGTTGCGCAGTGAAATTGTAATGCAGTCAGTCACGATGGGGCGATATTTTCCTTCTTTTCTGCCTGATACGCTTCCCATACCCCGCGGGCGGGCCCAGATCCAGTCACCCTGGATCTGACAAAACAACATGATCCCCAGGGCGATGCGATACAATTTGGGCAGATGAGCAACAAGCTAGGTTAAGCCATGAATACTCCACCCGAAGCGTCCGCCGCCCATGCTTCGGACTGCGACGTACTGGTAATCGGCGGCGGGCCCGCGGGCTCGACAGCCGCCGCGTTGCTGGGCGAGCGTGGCTACCGCGTGACCCTGTTGGAAAAAGCGCACCATCCGCGTTTCCACATCGGGGAATCGCTGCTCCCCGCCAATCTGCCGCTTCTGGAAAAGCTGGGCGTGGCTGACGCCGTCAAGGCCATCGGCATGGAAAAATGGGGCGCAGAATTTGTCTCGCCATGGCATGATCACAAACAGTCGTTCGAATTTTCCGATGCCATGGACAAATCCATGCCCATGGCCTACCAGGTACGTCGATCCGAGTTTGACGAAATCCTGATCCGCAATGCCAGCCGTAAAAATGCCCGGGTGGTGGAAGGCTGCCAGGTACAGGATGTCAACTTTTTACCCGACAATGGAGGCGCAGAGGTACGGGCCCGCCACGATGACGGCAGTATCGAAACAGTGCGGACGCGTTTTGTAATGGATGCTTCAGGTCGGGATACCTTTCTCGGCAATCGCTTCAAGGCCAAACAACGCAACACGAAACACAACAGTGCCGCCCTCTACGCCCACTTTTCGGGGGCCGAGCGCAGCACGGGCAAGACCGCGGGCAACATCTCTCTTTTCTGGTTCGAGCATGGCTGGTTCTGGTTTATCCCGCTGCCCGACGGGGCGACCAGTGTCGGCGCAGTGATTTGGCCGTATTACCTGAAAACACGCAAAAAAAAATCTCTCGAGCAATTTTTCCAGGAGACCATCGCATTGTGCGCGCCGTTACACACACGCCTGCACCGCGCCAGGCGGACCTCGCCGGTTGAAGCCACCGGCAATTATTCCTACGTCTGCGACCGTACCCACGGCAACAATTACCTGCTGCTGGGCGATGCCTACGCTTTCATCGACCCGGTGTTTTCTTCCGGCGTGCTGCTGGCCATGCAAAGCGCCTTTGCCGGGGCAGACGCCGTGGACACCTGCCTGCGCCACCCGCAGCAGGCGGCCGCTGCATTGAAAAAATTCGACCATGCGATGCATATCGGTCCGAAAGTTTTTTCCTGGTTTATTTATCGGGTGACCAACCCCACCCTGCGCAACATGTTCATGGCGCCGCGCAATTATTTTCGCGTTAAAGAGGCTCTGCTGTCAGTGCTGGCTGGTGACTTGTACGGAAAAACCCGGATTGGGGGCCCCTTGCTGATATTCAAAGGATTTTATTACGCGGCATCCCTGTTCAATTTCAGGCGCACATTGAAGGCATGGCGGATGCGCAAACACAACATCCGGATTGTGGATGAAACCGGCGCAGCGATGAACTGATGCGCGACACGGTATCCTCCCTGCATGGCACAAACCTGTCCATTGCAGCGTTTTTGAAACAACCGGCACAGTGGAAAAACAGCGTGCTGGGCGCCCTCTGTTTTTCTGCGGATGCCGTCGAGGACCAGATGCACGCCGGCATGGAGGTCCCCTGCATGCGCGTACCCATGCAAAGACTGGATGCCGGCGATTCAGTCTGCGAAGTCTGGCACGGCAGCGGACAGCTGACGCAGGGGCAATGTGGCGCCCTCCATTATCGCCATGACGATAGCGTGTTGTTTGGCGTGATTGCGCTGCCTGAAACAACGTTTGAAGCTGGTGCCGACAAAACGCCGTTACAGCAGGCCACCGAGTCGGCCTATCGCCAGATATTTTCGCTGCTCGACACGCAGCATTTCCCGCATCTGTTCCGCGTCTGGAATTACATCGCCGACATCAACGCCCACAGCTTCGGGCTGGAGCGCTATCGCCAGTTCAACCTGGGGCGGCAGGACGCTTTCCTTGCTCACGGCCGCGATGTGGTGGGAAATGTTCCTGCCGCGAGCGCGCTGGGTTCGGCGCGGGGGCCGTTGACCATCGCTTTTTTAGCCGGACATGCGGCGCCGCTGAGCATAGAAAACCCGCGCCAGATCAGTGCCTACCAATATCCGCAGCAATATGGGCCGCGCAGCCCGACGTTTTCGCGCGCCAGCCTGGTGCGCCTGGGGCAGGATGAAGTGTTGTTTGTATCCGGCACTGCCAGTGTTGTGGGCCACGCAACCCTGCACCCCGCCGATGTCGTCGCACAAACCCGCGAAACCATGGCCAATATCAAGGCCGTGCTGGCCGAGGCCAACCGTCTGGCGAGCCAGCCCGGCTTCGATCTGGCCAGCCTGTATTACAGGGTATACGTGCGCCGCCCTGATGATCTGGCGCAGATTCGTGCCGAACTGGCGCGCTGCGTGGGCGACGCGCTCAAGGCCGTCTATCTGCAGGCCGATGTGTGCCGCCAGGATCTGCTGCTGGAAATTGAAGCCACTGCTGCACATCCGTTGCCACCTCTATCCGGCCAGCGGGACTGATCGTGCGCTCCGTATTGCGTGTATTGTTGAATGGCTATGACTTCCTTGTTATCTATCTGGGCGTAGTCTGGCTGGGGGTACTGTGTCTGGCATGGACGCCGATTGCGCTGATTGTTTATCCGCTCCTGTCCGAGCGCCGGGCACGGGCGCTGGGGCGTTACGTCATCATGGCGGTATTTCGATTTTACCTGGCCAGTCTTAGCATGTCGCGCCGCTTCAGCTTTGATCTGAAAGCGCTGGACGCCCTGCGCGATGAACAGTCGCTGATTATCGCACCCAATCATCCGAGCCTGCTGGACGCGGTGATGGTGATTTCACGCCTGCCGAATGTCGCCTGCGTGCTTAAAGCCGATCTGATGAACAATATTTTTCTCGGTGCTGGGGCCCGGCTGGCGCGCTACATCCGTAATGAACCGGTGCGGCGCATGGCGCGGCTGGCAACCGGGGATTTTGACTGCGGCAGCCATCTGTTGCTGTTCCCGGAAGGCACCCGCACCACCTCGCACCCGGTAAATCCGCTCCAGGGCAGCATCGGACTGATCGCGCGTCATGCGCAGGTGCCGGTGCAGACGATACTGATAGAAACCGATTCGCTGTATCTGAGCAAAGGCTGGCCGCTGTTCCGCAAACCGCCCATGCCGATCCATTATCGGGTGCGCCTGGGGCGGCGCTTTGATCCACCACAGCATACCCAGCGCTTCAAGGCTGAACTGGAACGCTACTTTGCGCATGAACTGGTAAAAAGCCCGGCATTTTACCCGGCCAATTCCCTGCCCACGCAGGCTGACATACGCCCCAATCCTAAATACCGCGGATGCAAGCCACAGAGTTCACAGAGAACACAGAGATGATGCGGGTTCTGCGAATTTTTCCCCATCCCCGGATGGGTGAGGGTGATCTTTACGGCAGCCGATTATTTTTTGCGAGTTGGGCGACAAGCCACCCATCCCTGCCTACCCCCGTTTTCTCTGTGAACTCTGCGTTCTCTGTGGCTAACTTTTTTTTCAAGGTTTATTCGCCGTCATGAGTGCTGCCTCGACCACGCATCTCGTCCTGATCCCCAGCTACAACCCCGGCACCAAAGTCTATGAAACCGTGCGTGCGGCACGCCAATACTGGACCCCGGTGTGGGTGGTGGTGGATGGCAGCACCGACGGCAGCGCCGAGGGCTTGCTGGCGATGGCAGCGCAGGACGCCGGCCTGCGCGTGATCGTCCTGCCGCGCAACCAGGGCAAGGGCGCGGCGGTACTGCACGGCCTGGATGAGGCGGCAGCCGCGGGATTCAGTCACGTATTAACCATGGATTCGGATGGCCAGCATCCGCCCGAACGCATCCCTGCGTTCATGGCGGAATCCTCCAGCCAGCCGGCTGCAATGATACTGGGCGTGCCGGTATTCGATGCCAGTGCGCCGGCTTTGCGCGTGCAAGGGCGACGCTTATCCAACTTGTGGGCCAATCTGGAAACGCTGTGGGCCGGCATAGGCGACTCGTTGTTCGGGTTTCGCGTGTATCCGATTGAACCATTGCGGCGGGTAATGCGCGATCAGCCGTGGATGCGCCACTTCGATTTTGACCCGGAGGCCGCGGTGCGCCTGTGCTGGCGCGGGGTCAGGCCGGTCAACCTGCCCGCCCCGGTGCGCTACTACCGCGCGGATGAGGGTGGCGTGTCGCATTTCCGCTACCTTCGCGACAACGTGTTATTGACCTGGATGCATACGCGCCTGCTTGCCGGCTTTGTGCTGCGTTTACCCGTTTTGCTGGCAAGACGCGCGCGGGGACGATTTTAAGTCTTGAGAGATAGTATCAAGGTCAAAACCCAAAGGCATTAGCCACAGAGAACACAGAGAACACAGAGGAAAAACAAATAACAAAACATTATTCGTATCTGATTGTTTTAAATAATCTTTATGGATTCTCTCTGTGAACTCTGTGTTCTCTGTGGCTTACGGTTTTTGATTTTCATCGGCAGCTAATTTATTTTATTTTGTTAGTCTGACCAGAGCCGGCCTTGATCGCCTGATATTCCGAAAAAATGCTCAGTTCCAGATGCCGCTTAACCTGCGTCAGCCCCGCGGCGCTTAGTGTGGCCATGACCTGTTCGGGGGGCACACAGGCTTCTATGCTGTCCCAGAAATAACGCCAGATCGTCACGGTATCTTTTTGCCTGGAAACGAATCGTGTCAGCAGCGGTATCACGCCGCGCATATAGTTTTTAAGCAGCCACCGCCCCATACGGCTTTGCGGCCTGGTAATTTCAAGCAGGCATAAGCGGCCACCGGGCTTCAAAACCCGCTCAAACTCTGCAAAGGCCACACCCAGATCGCTGATATGGCGCAGCGCATAGCCCATGCTCAAAAAATCAAAATGATTGTCAGGAAAAGGCAAAGACTCGGCGCGGCCTTCAATCAACACCATTGTGTCAGGTAATTTGCTGGCGGCCATCATACCGGCACTGGGATCGACCCCGGTGACCAGAGCGGCATCGCCGGTCAAAATGCAGGCTTGCGCTGCAACCAGGCCGGTGCCCACGCCGACATCCAGCACTGTCATGCCCGTTTGCAAACCGCCGCGAATCAGCGCCTGGCGCCGATAGCGGGAACCGGTACCTAACGCCAGCATCGCCTCGATACGGTCGTAATCCGCTGCGGTGTTGTCAAAAATCTTGCGCAGATAAGCCTGCCGATCCTGCTCTGTTGGGTAGTAATCGGTCAGCGGGGCGTGCGGCGCATGCACCGGAGGAGTAGGTCTAGGGGTCATGTTGTCACTCACCGTTAACGTCGACCATCCGCGACGACTCGCCGATGATCCAGGCGATGGCAATGCCGCCTGCCAGGTAGTTGCTGCGCCTGACCAAGGGGCTGTCGCCGAACACCGCGCCGCTCAAAGTGTCGTAGCGCAGGAACCCGCCGACCCAGTATGAGGGAAAGCGCTTGGACAACGCCGCCAGGAACTGCGTGCCGGCATAGCCGCGGCGCGCTTCGTACGCGGGGCGTTCGGGGGTCGCGTACTGCTGCGCCACGGAGTAGAAATACTGATGCTTCTTGCGGTCTCCGAACAGCGGACCGGCGACCAGCCCGAGATTCCAGCCCCCCATGCCGCCCGGATCCTGCAGGTCGAGATTGACCCGGGGCGAAAACTGCCAGCCGGTCGATTGGGGCGAGCCCTCGACCGTGACGCCGGTCACCAGTGGCAGCCGCAGGTCCAGCTTGGTACGTTTGTCGCCGGATCGCCACAGGGTGAGATCCAGCGACGGCCCGATCTCGACCGTAGGCTTGAGGTCGGACATGCCCTGGCGGGTGGCGTTGTCCCTGCTGTCGACCGGCGCCGAGGCATTCATGGTGACATTCAATTCGACGCGGTCGCTGTCGAAAAAACGGCCGCGCACCCCATTGCGATCCGCCTTCAGGAATTCACCACGGTAGACAAAGTACGGCACTGGCAGCACGTAGGTCTGCGTCCGGTCCGATCCGCGATAGTCCGGGAACGTTACTGCGCCGACGCCCAGTCCGGCCTCCCATAGCGGCTTTTGTTCGGCGTGTCCGGAAAAGCTTGCCCCAAGCGCCGCAATGCACACGACCGAGGAGACGCTGCGCGCCGTCGGCAACAAACACAATTTCATTGAACCTCCGGGGGATGGCCCGTCCACATGCCGGTCATAACCGCCGCGACCGCAGTTCGAAGCGGGCGGCAACCGGGGCTAAGGACAGAAAATGGAAAAGGTGGGGTGGAAAAAGCACGGGGCATCGACTGCTCACCGTCTTCGGATCAAGTTGTTTTGGGGGGGCATATTGTCGTTCCCTAAATCATGCCGCCGTTGATGGAAATAATCTGCCCGGTGATATAGGCCGCCTGGGCCGAGGCGAGAAACCCGATCAGGTCGGCAACTTCGGCCGGGCTGCCGGCGCGTTTCATCGGCACCAGGCGCGCGATTTCCCGGGCATCGAACGCGGATTCGCTCATCGGGGTGTCGATAATACCGGGCGCAACCGCGTTGACCGTGATGCCGCGGCTGGCGATTTCCCGTGCGAGCGATTTGGTTGCCGAATTCAGCGCCCCTTTGGCGGCGGAATAATTCACCTGGCCGGCATTGCCGGTCAGCGCGGCGATGGAAGACACATTGATGATGCGCCCCCAGCGGCTGCGTATCATCGGCATCATCAGCGGCTGGGTGACGTTGAAAAAGCCGTTGACGGATACGTCTATCACCCGGTGCCACTGCTCGGCACGCATGCCGGGGAACACCGCATCGTCATGGATGCCGGCATTGTTGACCAGAATCTGGATCGGTTGGTGTTCGACGAGGGGGGTCAGTACATCGGCTGCCGCCGCGCTGTCGGTCACATCAAATGCCAGCGCCTGCGCACTGCCCCCGCCTGCACAAATGGCTACGGCCAGCGTCTGTGCGGCTTGCAGTCCGCGATGGGCATGAATGTAGACATGGCAGCCATCGGCGGCAAGACGGCGGCAGATGGCCGCGCCTATACCGCCGCTGCCGCCGGTGACCAGGGCATTTTTCATGGCGCGTCTCCTGAAACGGGCGTGAGTTTGTCAGCATCGAGCACGACTGCGGCGCGTCCATCCAGCAGCAGGCGCCCCGCCGCGCTGATGCTGAACCGATAGAGGATATTGTTTTCGCTGCGCGTGCCACAGGTGGCTTCCACCAGCAGATCGGCAGCGATGTCGTCCAGCCGGGACACATGCAGCTTTGCGCCGCGCACACTGACCAGATAGCCGACCCGTGCCCCGGCACCGTCCGGCGGCACCAGCAAGGCGCCGTGCACGGCCATGGCCTGCGCCGCGTATTCGATCCCGCAGGCGGCTCCCAGGCGGCCGTAAGCACGCAACGGGTTGTCAACTGCACGGTGGCTGCTGGCGCGACACTGTATGCGTTGCTGATCCCATGTCTCGACACAATCCAGCAGGCACATGCTGCCCTGATGCGGAATGTGGCGGGCAATCCAGGCGTGATCCGGTTTTAGCACAGCGCGATTTCCACGGCGAGACGCGTGCTGTCGAGATAATCCAGCACCACGCGTTGGTCTAGCCGCAATGCGATGCCTCGCAACAGCGGCAACCCACGCGCGGCGGGGATGGCGATGCGCAGGCTTTCAAGCGCGGCGTCGCTGAGCCGGTCTGCGCTGGCGTCTGTCAGGCTGACGGTGATTTTCGCCAGCGCCTGTGCGCTGCGTTGCGGCGCCAGCACCAGTGAAATGCCAAACGCATCGGGAATGGGGCGGGCGCTGTACAGCGGCTCGGGGTAAGCGGTGTCGCACGCCAGCAAAACGGTGCGTGTGTTATCTGCCACGACCTGGGTGAGCGCTTCCAGCAGGCCCGCGCCGAAGCTGGCGTCAAACGCACTCAACACCGATGAGGCGGTCATCGCACCGGTGGCGATACTCCAGTAACCGGCTGCAGCGTTATGTACGGAATTATGAAAGCGGGTCGGGGAGATCTGCCGGTCATCCGAGGCGAGCATCTCACAGATGGCGTGACAGTTTTCGCCGTCGCCGCCAGACGAGGAGAACACACTGGGCAGGCTGGCTGCATCGAGCCCGGCCGCCGCGATGGCTTCCAGCCCGGTCGCCAGGGTGAGTTTGACAATCGCGCCGCTGCGCCGGCGTTCTGCAGATGGCAGCAACGCGGGGGGCGGCAGCACGGTCTTGTGCGGTTGATAGGGCTGCTGCCCGCCAAGGACAGCCTGACTGCCCGGCCAGCCGGTCAAACCAGGACCGAGCAAGCCGATGCCTTCGATGTATGCGGTGAGCGTGTGCATGGCTCTATTGATCTTTCACTAACCCGCGCGGGAAAAAATCAGGCTGCAATTGGTGCCGCCGAACCCAAATGAGTTGCTGAGCACGTGTGCCGCCGGCTGCTCGCGATTGTCCAGCAGATAATCGAGATCCAGCGCAGGGTCGAGTTGCCGGGTGTTCAGCCCGGCGGGCAGCAGGCCGTGTTGCAGCACCAGCGCGCAAATCACCGCTTCCACGCCGCCGGCAGCGCCCAGGGCATGGCCCGTCGCGCCTTTGGTGGAACTGCACGGCGTGCCCGGGCCGAACACGGATTGCACGGCCTTGCACTCCGCCGCATCGTTGGTTTGAGTAGCAGTGCCGTGCAGGTTGATGTAGTCGATTTCAGACGGATTCAAACCCGCCATGTTCAGCGCATCCTGCATGGCCATGCGCGCGCCCAGACCCTCCGGATGCGGCGACGACATGTGATAGGCATCGCTGGATTCGCCTGTCCCGAGCAGCAGCACCGCATCGGCATCCAGGTGATCCGGGGTGCGTTCCAGCAGCGCGAAGGCGGCCGCTTCACCAATAGAGATGCCGTTGCGTTGCGCATCGAATGGGCGACAGGCCTGTTCGGAAGTCAGTCCGAGCGAGCTGAAACCATAGAGTGTCGTCAGACACAGCGAATCCACGCCGCCCACCACGGCCGCGTCTATCAGACCCGCCGCCATCATGCGCCGTGCCGAACTGAACACCTTGGCGCTGGACGAACACGCCGATGACACCACGACTGCCGGCCCTGTCAGGCCAAAATAATGGCGTGTGAAATCCGCGACGGAAAACGTATTGTGCGTGGTGCGGTAAATGAAATCGGCGGGAAGTGCGCCGGTCACCGGGTCGCGTCGCCGGTAGGCCAGCTCGGTTTGCAGAATGCCGGCAGTGCTGGTGCCAAGAAACACGCCTATGCGCTGCGCACCGTACTTGGCGATGGCAGCGTGCACCGCCGCGACAAAACCATCCTGCTCCAATCCCAGCAACGCGAGCCGGTTGTTACGGCAATCAAAGTCGGCCAGGTGCGCGGGAAGCCGCACCGCATCCACCCCCGCCACCTCGCCAACGAAAGTCGCCAGATCCACCGTATCAAACGCGCACGGCGCCAGCCCGCCGCGACGCTGGCGCAGCGCGGCCAGGGTCTGGTCGAGGCCGCGACCGATGCTGCTGGTCGCGGTGAAATGGGAAAGCCAGAGCGGGTTCAAGGTAAAGTAAAACTATTTGAAGTAAAGAAGAATTTTAACAAGCTCAAGTGGTTGGTTTGGATGGTATCGATGAATCATGGACTTTATCATTTACACCCGCGGCCACGCGATGTCGCAATGACAAACAGGCGGCCGCCACCCCCAGCGCGAGACCGGCCAGCACATCCACCGCCACATGCTGGCGTGTGGCCAGGGTCGAATATACGATGCCGGCGCACCACGCCGAATTGAAGATGAGTATCCACAGCGGCGCGCCAAAGCGGCGCAGCAAGTGATGCAGCCAGATACCCGAAAAAACGGCTGTGGCGACGTGTAGCGAAGGGAAGGCATTACCTGCGGCATCGATGCTTTTAAGGAATTCCACGTCGGGATACTGGGCCCAGTCGATATCGGCTGCGGGCACTACCGTGGGCCAGAAGTAAAATACGATCAGCCCTGCGAGGCATGTCCCGGCCATGACCTTACCATAGTCATACAACTCGCGCCGCGTCGCCAGCAATGCCGGGGGCAGGGAAACATAGACCCACAGTGATATATACAAGGGCAGGGCCAGGGGTTGAAAACCGATCATGCGATCCAGCAAGGTAATGGGCATCACCGTGGCCGGGTAGGCCGGAACCTTGAGCAAATAGAAGTAAGCACCGAAAAACAGACTGATGAAAAGCGTCGTTCCGATACTTTTGAGATACAAATGCCTGGGTATTACCGCTGCAGCCTGACGGTACCAAGGCGTCTGCTGACTCTTTTCGTTCAAATCTTGTTCTCCATGGAATGCGGCAATACCGACACGAAAAAGATCGGGGGTTTTATCTTGTCACCCCTGTCCATTTTTTCGAGACCGGCGCTACGAACCGACACCGTAGCGCTTTAACGCGTCGCGATCGAACTCGAGCCCGAGACCCGGCTTTGTCGGAACGACGAGTTCGCCTTGTTGCGGCAGCGGCACTTCCTTGTACAGCCGCGACGACCACGGCATGTATTCGACCGTCAGCCCGTTCGGGATGGCGGATATCAAGTGCACGTGAATTTCAGGCACCAGGTGGCTCACCACCGGCAGGTTGAACGCCTGCGCCATGCCGGCAATCTTGAGCCACTGCGTGATGCCGCCCGCGCGCACCAGGTCGATCATGACGATGTCGACCGAGCGCGCTTCCAGCATGTGACGGAACGGCACCGAACCGTAAACGTATTCACCGCCGGCGACGGGGGTGGCCAGCGCCGCGCTCACCGCCGCGAGACCGGGGTAATCGTCGGCGGCGGTCACGTCTTCCAGCCAGAACAAATGGTATTGCTCGATGCGGCTGCCAATGGCGATCGCCTGGCGCACGTCCCAGCGCTGGTTGATGTCGCACATGAGATCGATCTGCGGACCGATCGCCTCGCGGATGACGCGGATGCGCTCGACTTCACGCTCCGGGTTGGTGTCGCCCGGCAGCGCCAACTGCGTTTTCATCTGCTTGAAGCCGTTTTTCACCAGTTGCGCCGAGGCTTTTTCGACGTGCGCGAGCGGAAAGTGGCGCATCAGCGCGCCGCTGGCATAAGTCGGCACGCGGCTGCGGATGCCGCCGACGAGATTCGAGAGCGGCTGGTTGAGCGCCTTGCCCTTGATGTCCCACAGCGCGATGTCGATAGCCGACAGCGCCAGCGTCAGGATGCCGCCGGGACCGCACGTGCCCGCTGTGGCGGCGCGCAGTTTTTCCATGACGGCCTCGGTGCGCAGCGGGTCTTCACCGATCGCAAGCGCGCCCAGCGCATCGACTGCGGTCTTCAGCGCGTCGGTCAGCACGCTGCCGAAAAACGTGATGCCTATGCCTTCTATGCCCTGATCGGTGCCCAGCGTCAGCGTCACGAAATCGCGCGTCGCACCGGCAACCACGGGACCGCCGGCCAGCGGCTCGTCGGCCGGCAGGCGCACGATCTGCGTGTGCACATGGGTGATTTTCATTGCATCCTCCCGTTACTGGGTTGAATCCGCCCGTATCTTAAAGCCCGTTACAAAACCAAAAAATTAACCGCCGATGAATTCTGTTCAATACCTTCTTTTCAATACCTTCTTTTCAATACCCCCTCGAGGGGTGCGCTTGACGGGTGCGCTCGACGGGTACGCGGATAAACGCGGATGATAATCTAAAACTCCAATCTGTT
>JAUXMZ010000007.1 GCA_030683105.1 Burkholderiales bacterium
TTGTCGGGGCTAAGTCCGACAAACTCCTGGGGCCCATGAGTTACTTCACCCAGCTCTTCAACCTCATGGTCGAGGTGATGCTGCCGGTCACGCTGCTGGTGGCGACGGGCGGGCTGTGGGCGCGTTTTTTTCCCGACACGCCCGTGGATGGCGCGCGCACGCTGCTCAACCGCATGGCGATGTATCTGTTTCTCCCCAGCATTTTGTTCTCCGTGGCCTCCGTAACACCGGTTTCCAGCGAGCTGCTTTCGGTGCCGCTGCTCGTCGGTATCGGTTCGCTGATCTCCGGCGCCATGATCTACGGCGTGCTGTATCTGACGCCCATCGGGCGCGGGCTGCCC
Organism: Burkholderiales bacterium; assembly: GCA_030683105.1. Lineage (GTDB taxonomy): Bacteria > Pseudomonadota > Gammaproteobacteria > Burkholderiales > SG8-41 > CAKKQX01. The sequence goes on from JAUXMZ010000007.1 coordinate 342, forward strand.
GACGCGACGCGCGCGATTCTGGTGGTGGGGGGGATGTTCGGCAACACCTTCAACATCGGCGTGCCGGTGCTGATGTTTTTCTTCGGCAGGGATGCCACGCGCTATGCGGTGTTCAACGACATGCTGATGACCATGCCGCTGGTCTGGAGCATAGGCGTATTGATCTGCACCCGGCTGGGCGCGCACGACAAGGCCGCGCGGCCCGCGGTATGGCGGATCATGTTCTCGATGCCGCCGATCTGGGCGTTTATTCTCGGCATCTCTTCGCAGCAGCTCGGGTTGACCTACGCGCCGCTGACGGCCGCAACCTGGTTCATAGGCCAGGCCGTAATCCCGGTTACCCTGTTCGTGCTTGGCATGACGATACCGTGGCGCAATCTCGCGCCGCGGCCCGAGATCCTGTCGGCCGCCCTCATCAAGCTGCTGGCAACGCCGCTCATCGTGTGGGTTGCGGCCCAAATGCTGTATGCCCCCATGGGCGAGGCGCAATACGCAGCGGTCGTCGAGGGCACGGTGCCGGCGATGGTGACCACTTTATTGCTGGCTGACCGGTTTCGCCTGGACTCCGCGGCGGCGGCGCTGCTGATAGGGTGGACCACTATCCTGTTCTGGCTGACGCTGCCCTTGATCATGGCGCTGGGGCTGATACGGTAAATGATGAACGATGAACGATGAACGATGAATTGTGAAGCGTCGATTATCATCGCCCAGTAGAAAAGGAAAAACATGAAACTCGGATTCATAGGTCTCGGCGTAATGGGACGCCCGATGGCGCTTAACCTGATGAAACACGGCCATCAGATGGGTGTTTATGCGCGGCGGCCGCAGTCGGTCGAACCGCTGGTTGCCGCGGGCGCGGTGAGTTACGCAACTCCTGCAGAGCTTGCCGCTGCCTCGGAAGTGGTCTTTACCGTGGTCACTAATTCGGCTGATGTCGAGCAGGTGGTGCTGGGCGAAAACGGCATTATTCATGGCGCGCGCCCCGGTAGTGTGGTCATCGACATGGAGACGATTTCGCCTGTCGTTGCGCGTAATATCGCAGTAGCGCTTGCAGTGCAAGGCATAGACATGATCGATGCGCCGGTGTCAGGCGGGCCTATGGGCGCCGAACAGGCAACGCTGTCCATCATGGCGGGAGGCAAGCCGGCGGTGTTCGAGCGCGTGAAACCGTTGTTCGAGTGCCTCGGCAAAACCATAGTTCACATGGGTGAGAGCGGCGCCGGGCAGATCACCAAGGCGTGCAACCAGCTGGCGCTGCTGGCCAATGCGCAGGGCTCCGCTGAAGCGCTGTCGCTGGCGGCGCGCTGTGGCGTGGACCCGGCCAAGGTGCGCGAAGTCATGCTCGGCGGCATCGCGGCAAGCCGCGTGCTCGAGTTGTTCGGCAAGCGCATGGTCGATCGCGACTTCGCGGCGGGTATTGAAGCCCGCCTTTATCACAAGGATCTGAATATCGTGCTCGACCTCGCGCATGAACTGGGTCATGCGGTGCCGGCGGCAGCGGTGACCATGCAAAGCGTCAATGCCCTGATCGGCAGAGGCGAGGGCAAGAGCGACCTGTCCGCATTGATCAAGGTGGTGGAAGGAATGAGTGGAGTGAGGAACGATGAGCGATGAGCGATGAGCGATGAACAAGCCCGAAGCTGTTGGCATACATGTGCGGGTAAGAGATAACATGATGGTGCCTTGATGGTTTTGTTCACCATTCACCATTCATCATTCATCGTTGGAGAGTCAGCATGAGTTTCACAACCATTGAGCAGGCCACACCGCGCCTGACGCGTTCCATACTGGCGGTGCCGGGATCGACGCCGGCGCTGTTCGAGAAGGCGGCGCGGTCCGCCGCCGACGTGATTTTTCTGGACCTCGAGGACGCGGTGGCGCCGGACGACAAGGAGCAGGCGCGCCGCAACGTGATTGGCGCGCTCAATGACATCGACTGGGGTGGCAGGATCATGAGTCTGCGCATCAACGGTCTTGACACGCACTACATGTATCGCGACGTGGTCGATGTCGTCGAGAGTTGTCCGCGGCTCGATATGCTGCTCATCCCCAAGGTCGGCGTGCCCGCCGATGTTTACGCGGTCGACATGCTGGTGACCCAGATCGAGCAGGCGAAAAATCGCGAGAAAAAACTGGGCCTGGAAATCCTGATCGAGACCGCACTCGGTCTGGCCAACGTCGAGGCCATTGCGCAGTCGAGCCGGCGCCTGGAGGCAATGTGCTTTGGCGCGGGCGATTTCGCGGCCTCCACGCGCGCACGCACACCGGCGATAGGCGGCCTCAATCCTGACTTCGGCGTGCTGAGCGATCCGGACCCTGAAGGCCAACGGCATTTTTATCAGGGCGACCTGTGGCATGCCGCGCAGACGCGCATGCTGGTGGCATGCCGCGCCTATGGCCTGAGGCCGATTGATGGACCCTTTGGCGACTTCAGGGACGGCGAGGGGTTTCTCGCGGCTGCCCGGCGCGCGGTTGTCCTTGGTTTCGAGGGCAAATGGGCCATCCATCCGTCACAGATCGAACCTGCCAACCGGATATTCAGCCCCTCGGCGGAGGATGTCGACAAGGCGCGGCGCATCGTTGCCGCCATGGCGCAGGCGGCACGGGAAGGAAAAGGCGCGGTGCAAATCGACGGCAGGCTGGTCGATATCGCCAATATCCGCATGGCGCAGAATCTGCTGCAGAAGGCCGATGCGATAGCCGCTTTCAGCAAGGCGCTTGCAGGCTAACCGGCCCTGGGATTATGACCGTGACCAAGATTCCGCCAGACGCCGGTAAGGCTGTAGATTCTGACGACGCAGCAGAGCAAATCTATGCCGAGCAGGTGCGTTATCTGTACCGCCTGTCACGGACTGTGTATTTCGGCACGCTGATCACGGCCGGCATCATTTCGGTAGCCCTGTGGGACATCGCGTCCAGGGAACTGCTGACGGGCTGGTTGGTTGGAGTGCTCGCGGTGACGCTGGCGCGTCTCATGCTCTATCGCGCTTTTATTAATTCAGCCCCTGACGTTGCCTCTATCCGCGCCTGGGGGCACTTTTTTGTGATCGGTGCCGGCTCGATGGGGGTATTGTGGGGCGTGTTGGGGACGCTGCTGTACCCCTCACAATTCGTGCCGCACCAGTTTCTGTTGATTTTTATGGTGGCGGGTGTAGTAACAACCGCGATGATAGTGCTTGCGCCACTGAGAACAGCTTTTCTGGCGCTTGCGCTGCCCGCGCTGCTTCCGCTTACCGTCATGGTGTTCGTTCAGGGCACTTTCCTGCATTACATCATGGTCGTGCTGATTCTGGTATTTCTCGGCGTGATGCTGGGCAGCGCGCCTATCATTTCGGGAATGATACGCGAGTCGCTGCGCATGAAATACGAAAACAGCGGTCTGGTCCGGCGCCTCTCCGCGGCTCACGCGCAGTCCGAGCAGGCCAATGTGAAGTTGACCGAGCGCATCGCCGCGCAGCAGGATACCGCTGCGCAGTTACTGCAGGCATCGCAAAAATATCAGGCGCTGATTGACGCCTCGCCGCTGGCCATCGTAATGCGCAATGCTGAAGGGCTGATCGAGCGATGGAATCCCGCAGCGGAGCGCATTTTCGGCTGGAGCGAGGCCGAGGTGCTGGGCAGGATGGTGGCGTGGTACCCGAACAGCAGCGAGGAAGAAGCAGGCCAAAACAACCGCAGCATCGTATTGCGCGGCACAGCCGTTTCCGATATCGAAGCGGTGCGGCGGCGCAAGGATGGAACGCTGATTACCGTCAGTATTTCCGGGGCGCCGGTATACGACCAACAGGGTAAAGTCATCGGGGCGCTGCTGCTGTTGACGGATATTACCGAACGCAAACGCGTCGCGCGACGCCAGGAACTGCAGGCCGAGATCACCAGGATGTTGGCCGAATCGCACGGCATCGAGGAAGCACTGACGGGGGTGATACGGGCGATATGCGTCAAGCTGGGCTGGGCGTGCGGCGCGCGCTGGGTGCTCGACAAGCGCGATAATATTTTGCATTGCGAAGAAGCCTGGGGCATAGCCGAGCCCGCGGTTCAAGAGTTTGTGGCGGCGACCCGCGGCATGTTGAACCAGAGGATCGATCCCGCCGGCAAAGTTGCGGGCGTGGTGCGGCGGGTATGGGATAGTGCGGCTCCGGTCTGGGTCGCCGATGTGCTGGAAGATTCCGATTTCCGGCGCTTGGACGCCGCGAGCCAGGCGGGACTGCATACCGCTCTCGGATTTCCGGTGATGATAGAAGAGGAATTTTACGGGGCCATGGAATTCTTTGCGCCTGAATTATGGCCGCCGGACCGGGAATTAATGAATTTTACCGGACAGATCGGCAGCCAGATCGGACAGTTTCTCGCCCGCAAGCAGGCGGAAGACAATCTGCATTTCGTGGCGACCCATGACGCCCTGACCGCGCTGCCCAACAGGATAATGTTCGGCGACCGTTTTACCCAGGCGCTGGCCCAGGCGCAACGCTACGGGCGCCGGCTGGCCCTGCTGTTTATCGATCTCGACGGGTTCAAGGGGGTGAACGACAGTTACGGCCACGGCGTCGGCGATGTCCTGTTAAAAGAGGTGGCCGGCCGGCTGCGGTCGAATCTGCGCAAAGGCGACGTGATCGGCCGTATCGGCGGCGACGAATTTGTGGTGCTGGTCGAGGAACTCAGCGAGCCCGAGGAGCTCGCCGTGCTGTCACGCAAGATTATCGAAGTCGTGGCGGAGCCGGTAGTGGTGCAGGGGCAGTCCTGCCAGGTCACTGCCAGCATCGGCATCAGCACCTACCCTGAAGACGGCCGCGATTCGCAGATGCTGTTCAAGAACGCAGACACCGCAATGTACCGGGCGAAAGAGAAAGGCAAAAATTGCTTCCAGTTCTATTCGATATGAGGCGTTTGGATTGATATATATGGCAACGCAATCTGGTGCCCGATGTTCCCGGGCCCGGAGCCTGATGCGGCGGGCACTTTAAAGCAGCCCCAAATATGGCTACACTGGTACTGCGATAACAAGAGCATGGCCTCCCAGGGGATCTTGAACAGGCCTTACGTAAGGAGTTAAAAAATGAAAACCGTGAAAGAACTGTTACAGATGAAAGGCAGCGCGGTGCATTCGGTCACGCCGCAGACGAAGGTCTTCGATGCGCTAAAACTGATGGCGGAAAAAAACATCGGCGCGGTGCTGGTGCTGGGCGATGGCAAAATCAACGGCATCATGACCGAGCGTGACTATGCGAGAAAAGTGATTCTGCTGGGTAAATCATCGCACGAGATCACGGTGCGCGAGATCATGTCCGATCAGGTCCTGATGGTGCCGACTACCCAGACGATCGAAGAATGCATGGGGCTGATGACCAATAAACGCATTCGCCACCTGCCGGTGATGGACGGCGACAAACTCGTCGGCCTGCTGTCGATCGGCGATCTGGTCAAGGAAGTGATTGCTGATCAGGAACAGACCATCAAGCAGCTCGAGTCCTACATCCACAGCTAAATTCATTGGACACAGAGAATTCTTTTCAATACCCGCTTGACGGGTACACAGAGAACACAGAGGATGCAAAGGGCGCAGAGAGAAGCCCGGCACTTCTTTTGAATTTCGGATTTTCTCTGTGAACTCTGTGACCTCTGTGGCTGATAGGTTTTAAGTTTATGAATTTTGGCGCGATCATCATCGGCGACGAAATCATGTCCGGCAAACGCCAGGACAAGCACATGCCCAAGGTGATCGAGACGCTGAAGGCGCGCGGGCTGCAGTTATCCTGGTGCCGGTATCTGGGCGATGATCCAGATGACATCACCGCGACACTGCGGAGCACGCTCGCTGCCGACGACGTGGTGTTCTGTTTCGGCGGCATCGGCGCCACGCCGGACGATCATACCCGGCTATGCGCGGCCAGGGCCGCCGGCGTCGAGCTGCTGCTGCATCCCGAAGCCGAAGCCGAGATTCGCTCTCGCTTTGGCACTGAGATCACGACCAACCGTCTGAAGATGGGCGAGTTCCCCCTGGGGGCCGCGATTATCCCCAATCCTCACAACCGCATACCGGGATTCAGTCTCGGCCGCCATTATTTTCTGCCGGGTTTTCCGCAAATGGCATGGCCGATGATGGCGTGGGTGCTCGACACGCATTATGCGCATCTGTTCGAGTCGGGCAACGCCGCCGAATCGGCGATCATCGTGCGCGGCGCGGGCGAGAGCAGCCTGATCGATCTCATGAACGAGTGCCTTGCTCGTTTTCCGGGAGTCAAGCTGTTCAGCCTGCCGCGCATGGGCGCGGATCGCTACATCGAACTCGGCGTGCGCGGCGAACCCGGCCGGGTGGCCGCGGCGATCACCGATCTCAAGGACGGGGTCAGCGCGCTGGGCTATACCTGGTCTGAGTTCCCGAACGCGGAATGCGGAATGATGAATGATGAATGATGAATGATGAACGGACCGTAAAAAGTCCGTCTACTGTTCTGCGTCTATCGTTTTGCGCTTGTCGTTTCAGGCGGCACAAACAAAAAAGCCCCGGAACTCCGGGGCTTTTTGCTGATGCTGACGACTAATGCTTAAGCTTATTTCCTGGCTTTCTTCGCGCCGCTCACCGTCTGCTTGGCGGCAGTTTCGATGTTCGACTTGGCCGCTTCGGTAAACTGCTTGGCGGTTTTGGACAAGTTGTCATACGAAGCATTGACCGCGGCTATCGCAGACTTGATTGCGCCGATGCCGACTTCCGAACCTGCCGGAGCGGTTTTCACAATCTTGTCGAGCATGGTCACGACTTCCTTGTTGAAATCGGAAACCTGCTCCTCGACGAGCTTGTTGAGTTCCGACTGGGTCAAGGTGGCAACGTCATACATGCTCTTGGCGTAGGCAGTCGCTTTCTCGATCGACGGTTGCGCCAGGTTGTCTTTCAGAGCGGCGAGTTGCTGCATGTCCTTGACCGAAGCCAGCGCTTTGGCGCTTTCAATGCTGTCGGTAAACGCAGATTTCGCGGCCTTGAGCTGCAGGTCGATCATGCGTTCCGCACCATCCAGCGCTACGCCGGCAAAGCGCATCGCGACTTCCAGATTGGCCTTATTCAATGCGATCAGTTGTTCGGGTGTTTGATACATGATAAATCTCCTTTAAAAACAGCAGTTAAACTTGCGAAATCGATTAAAATGGTGCGTTGCACAATTAGTATTATATGCCCGGTTTCCTCTAAGTCAAGAGGGTAGGGTAAAATAATTATTGCAGTGCACCAACCAAGTTACAGCCGGGTTTACGATTTTGACGTATCATCCCATAGGCGTAAGGATTAAAAACGTATCTTAATCAGTGGTATGCGTGAAAATCCCGCCTGTCACAACTAGCCCGAAAAAGGGGGTATGTCAGCAGCCATTTCCCAAGCTGGTTCCCGGCCCGAAGTGCGCCAGTTTGCGGCCGCTGACGGCGCGCTTCGAGTTGAATTGAGCGGCGCCTGGAACCTGCGCGCGCTCGAGCAAAATCTATCCGAACTGACACCACGCCTTGCCGAATGCGACCGGGCGGGTGTCTGGGATATGAGCAAAGTCACCGCACTCGATCATGCCGGCGCATTGCTGTTGTGGCGTGCCTGGGGCCGTCGCCGCGCCGAACAACTCAATCTTCGTCCTGAGCACGTAGCGCTGTTCGCCCATCTGGATTTGCCCGCGGAACCGGTCAAACCTCAGACGCGGCGCGGGTGGGTGGAGCAGGTGGTTGCCAGCGGTCGCAAAGTATTGATGCTGATCGAGCACGTGCTCTATGCACTGGTGCTGCTGGGACGCGTTGCGCTCGTAATTCCAGGATTGATTCTGAACCCGTCGCGCATTCCATGGCGCGACATATCCGCAAATATTTACCGCACGGGTGCGCAAGCCCTGGCGATCACCGCGCTGGTCGGGTTCCTGGTCGGGGTGGTGCTCTCGTATCTGACCGCGCAGCAACTGCGCGTGTTCGGCGCCGATATATTCATCATCAATCTGCTGGGCGTCAGTGTCATCCGCGAGTTAGGCCCGGTGCTGGCCGCGATCCTGGTTGCCGGCCGCTCGGGTTCGGCGATGACCGCCCAGCTTGGCGTAATGCGGGTGACCGAAGAACTCGATGCGATGAACGTGATGGGCATATCGCACACGGTGCGGCTGATCCTGCCCAAAATGGTCGCATTGGCGATCGTGATGCCGTTGCTAATTCTCTGGACCGATGCGGTTGCGCTGCTGGGCGGCATGATCTCGGCGAAAGCGCAACTGGGGATCGGTTACCATTTCTTCATGCTCAGCCTGCCCGACGCGGTGCCGATTGCGAATTTATGGCTGGGCCTGGGCAAGGGGATTGTGTTCGGCATGCTGATCGGCCTGATCGCCTGCCATTTCGGTCTGCGCATAGAGCCCAACACCGTGAGCCTGGCCGCGGGCACCACCAATTCAGTGGTGACCGCCATCACCATGGTGATCATAGTCGATGCCATATTCGCGATCATGTTTTCTGACGTCGGGAGTTTCTAGTGAGCGCCGGCATCATCGAGCTTGATCATTTGTGGACGCAGTTTGGCACCCAGATTGTCCATCGCGACATCAGCCTGACCGTGCATCAGGGGGAAGTGCTGTCCCTGGTAGGCGGTTCGGGCAGCGGCAAGACGACCATGTTGCGGCAGATGCTGGGCCTGGAGAGGCCGGCCCGGGGCGAGGTGCGGGTGTTCGGCCAGTCGCTGCATCATGGCGATCCGGAAGATCTGCGCCGTCTCAGAAACCGCTGGGGTGTGCTGTTTCAGGAAGGCGCCTTGTTTTCTGCGCTTTCGGTATATGACAATGTCGCGTTGCCGCTGCGCGAGATGAAGACCCTGGATAATGAGCTGATACACGATCTGGTCATGCTCAAGCTGGGCATGGTCGGGATCGAGCAGCATCATGCGAACAAGATGCCCGCCGAACTTTCCGGCGGCATGGTCAAGCGCATTGCGCTCGCGCGCGCGCTTGCGCTGGAGCCGGAACTGCTGTTTCTGGATGAGCCGACAGCCGGCCTCGACCCGGATCGCAGTGAAAGTTTTGTCAATCTGGTCAGCGAACTCAGACGCGAGCTCGATCTGACCGTGGTTATGGTCACGCACGATCTGGATACGCTGGTGGCATTATCCGACCGTGTGGCAGTGCTTGCCGACCAGCAGCTGATTGCTCTCGGCAGTGTGCTTGAAATCGCGGGGCTGACACATAAATTCATCTGCAATTTTTTCCAGGGCGAGCGCGGGCAGCGCGCGCTCGAAGCCGTCAAGGACCTGGTGGCGGACATCAATGCCCAGCGCCCGGGGCGGCGCGGGCTGGAACAACAAGGAGGCTGACAGAACATGGAAAATCGGGCGTATGCGCTGGCCGCGGGATTGTTCACGCTGCTGCTGGGCGCAGGCGTAGTCGTCGCGGCGATGTGGTTCAGCGGCAATACAGTCGAGACCGTGGGTTACGTGCTGGAATCGAAGTTTGCGGTAGCAGGGCTTAACGTGCAGGCGCCGGTGCGGTTGAGAGGCGTGGATGTCGGCAAGGTCAGGAGCATCGGGTTCGACGCTGAGAATACGCATCTGATCCTGATCGAGGTCGACGTGAAAGCCGGCACGCCGATTACGCGCGGAACCGTTGCTCAACTCGGATCGCAGGGCGTTACAGGGCTTGCATACGTGATGCTCGACGACGACGGCATAAAGCCGGAGCCGCTGCCACCTTCAAATGACAAAACGGATCGCATCCCGGTGCGCCAGGCGTTTATTGATGAATTATCCGGCTCGGGCAAGGATTTGGTGGCTGAAATCGGCCGAGTGGCGCGCCAGCTTAACGTGTTGCTCAGTGAAAAAAATCAAACCCAGATGATGCGCACCCTGACCCAGATCGAGTCAGCGGCTACACAGTTGTCGGCCCTGGCGGGTGATGGCCGGCCGGTGCTACGCAACCTGCCGGCGTTGACTGCGGATGCGAGAAAGACTATGCAGCGCGCTGATACCCTGATCACCAATCTCGACAGTCTGGCCTTGCAGCTCACGCAGCGAATCGATGTGCTGGACCGGGTTGCGAAAAGCGCCGGGCAAGTCGGCGCGGCGACGCAAACGGTTGCGGACGGAGTGGTAGTTGAATCGCTGCCGCGCATGAACGCGCTGATCGAGGATCTCACGCAAAGCTCACGCAACCTCAACCGGATGATGATCGAATTCAACGCCCGGCCCGAGTCCCTGCTGTTCGGAAGACCGCCGGCAGCGCCCGGTCCCGGAGAACCAGGATTCAATTCGCAACACGGGAGCAGTCAAAAATGAATGATAGTCTCGAGCCGCAAGCGGGTTTCCGGCAAACGTTGTGGCGGGCGCGTATAGCTCTGGTGTTGCCGCTGTTGCTGGTGATCGGCGCTTGCGCTATTGGGCCGCAGGCCAGGGAACAACCGGCACAATATGATCTCGGGCAGCCGAGTAACCCTGCGACGCAGACCGCTCGGATTCGCACCACATTGTGGTTGCCCGCGGTCAGTGCGCCAGCGTGGCTCGACGGTCACGGTATCGTTTACCGCTTAAGTTACCAGGACGCCGGGAAAATCCGGGAATATGCCAACAGCCGCTGGGTGGCGGCGCCGGCGGCACTGCTGACGCAGCGGGTGCGCAGCCGCTTTGCTGCGGCGGCCAGCGGCGTCATCGCAACCGGTGACGGCGCGCGCGCTGATCACGTACTGCGTATCGAGCTTGAGGAATTCAGCCAGACGTTCACTGCCGCCGGCCAAAGCCAGGTGATGGTCAAGACGCGGGCAACGCTGATCAATCCCGGAACACGCGCGCTGCTGGCACAGCGCACCTTTACTGCGGAGCGTCCGGCTGCACCGGATGCCGCTGGCGCGGTGAAAGCGCTGTCCGAGGCGAGCGATGACATGATAGAGCGGCTGCTGGGCTGGACCGTGGCGCATTTGAAGAATTAGCACTGTTTGCGGAATTCAGAAACCAATTTGAGGAGCGTCGAATGAGCACCCTGTTCGGCAAAATCATCCGGCGGGAAATTCCTGCCGATATCGTTTATGAAGACGAATTGTGCCTGGCATTCCGGGACATCAATCCCCAGGCGCCGACGCATGTGCTCATCATTCCCAAACAGGAGATGGCAAAGCTCGCCGATGCCAAAGCGGCAGATCAGGCGCTGCTCGGCCATCTGATGCTGGCCGCGAACCAGATCGCCCGGCAACTCGGCGTGGAGAACGCGTTTCGTCTGGTGGTGAACAACGGGGCGGAGGCCGGACAGAGTGTGTTTCACCTGCACGTGCACCTGCTCGCCGGCCGGCCATTTCACTGGCCGCCGGGATGAGGCGGTAATGAGTGAAGAGTTAAGAGTGAAGCGTGAAGCGTGAAGCGTGAAGCGTGAAGCGTGAAGCGTGAAGCGTGAAGCGTGAAGCGTGAAGCGTGAAGAGTAGAAGCCTGATACTACCCGGCCATTACCCATTACCCATTACCCATTACCCATTACCCATTACCCATTACCCATTACCCATTACCGGCCGTGTCTCAGCGTTCGTCGAACACTCATGTCTCAGCGTTCGTCGAACGGTTGAAGTAAGGTTTTGGCTTTTTGTAAGGATTAATCATGTCTAAAAATCGCGCATTGAGCAAACGCGCCGAAAAATGGTGCGCTTGGT
>JAUXMZ010000020.1 GCA_030683105.1 Burkholderiales bacterium
ATAAAAACAATGTGTTATATATCATCAACCTCAAAGCTTAAGAGCTTGTTTTTATCGGCGTTCATCGGCGTTCATCGGCGGCTAATATTATTTTAGGTAAGGCGTGAATGATCAAGACAGCGGACATGCTCGAGGTGTTTCAGCGCCATCGCAATGATGCGATCGTGATCCCCGGCCGCGGCGGGCGCTACTGGGTGAATATCAGCACCCGGCCCAGTCTCGACCTGCCGCTGGGTGATCCGGCGATGGGGGGGCACGCCGCGTTCGCGCTCGGCCTCGCGCTGGCGCAGCCGCAGCGCAAAGTCGTGGTGTTCGATTCCGAAGGCGACCTGCAGATGAGCCTGGGCGTGCTGGCGATGATCGCCGAGCACCGGCCCGAAAATATCTATCACTTCCTGCTCGACAACGAATGCTATGCGACCACCGGGGGCCAGCCCGTGCCCAACGCGAAACAGGTGTCTTACGATGCGATGGCGCGTGCCGCGGGCTACACGCGAACTTACGCTTTCGATGCCCTGGAAAGCCTGGCCGTCAACATCGAGGCCATCCTGAACGAGCCCGGTCCGGTGTTCGTGGCAATGAAAATGATTGCCGACGTGCAGAACGAGCCCATTGCCCAGCGCCGGAAATGGCAGACGCGCACCCGGCTGCAGATGCTGGATGACCTGAAAAAAGAGCTAAGCGCTCAGACCGGCTCTTTGTAATCGCCTTCCTGCAGCTTGGCCTGGGCCGCTGCCAGACGCGCGATCGGCACGCGCGGACCGGAGCAGGACACATAATCGATGCCGATGCTATGGCAGAAGTGGATAGAGGCGGGGTCGCCGCCATGCTCGCCGCAGATGCCGATCTTGAGATCAGGCCGCGTCTTGCGGCCGTCCTTGACAGCCATTTTCATCAGCTGCCCCACGCCTTTGATATCGAGCACTTCGAACGGGTTGTCTTCGAGGATCCCTGTCTCGTTATAGAACGGCAGAAATTTGTTCTCCGCGTCCTCGCGGCTGAACGAGAACGTGGCCTGCGTGAGGTCATTCGTGCCGAAGGAGAAGAACTCCGCGTCCTGGGCGAGCCGCCCCGCGCGCAGGCAGCCGCGCACCACTTCCAGCATGGAGCCGAACTTGAACTTCACATTGATGCCGTGGGTCATTTCCACCACCTTGTGGATGCGCTGGACCTTGCTGTGGATGCGCAGGAGTTCCTCCACCGTGGCGACCTGCGGCACCATGATCTCGGGATGGATCACGATGCCTTCTTTCGCGCACAGCGCAGCGGCTTCGATGATCGCCTGAATCTGCATCGAGTAGATTTCCGGATAGGTGATGCCCAGCCGCACGCCCCGGTGCCCGAGCATCGGGTTGACTTCCGCCAGGGCCCGCACTTTTTTCAGGATCGCTTCCTTGCGGGAGATCACGTCTTCCTCCAGATGCGAAATCTTGAAAGTTTGCAGGCCGCCCATCAGCTTGGTCAGGCCGTCGGCATATTGCTGGTAGAGCTTGGGATTGAGCAGCTTCAGCGTGTCCGGCAGGTCTTCCAGGCCTTTGATGGTGTCGCGCAACTGGTGCAGATGGGCGATTTCGAGTTCGAGCTGCGCCGCGGTGGGCAGAAATTCGTGCATCGGCGGATCGAGCAGGCGCACGGTCACCGGCAGCCCTTTCATGGCCTTGAAAATGCCCTTGAAATCGGCACGCTGGATCGGCAGCAGCCGGTCGAGCGCGGCCTGGCGTTCACTCGTCGTTTCCGCCAGGATCATTTCCTGCACGATGGGCAGTCGGTCGGTGCTGTTGAACATGCGCTCGGTGCGCACGAGGCCTATGCCCATGGCGCCGAATTCCCGCGCCCGTATCGCGTCCTCCGGCGTGTCGGCATTGGCCATCACCTTCAGCCGTGCCGTCTCGTCCGCCCAGGAGAGCAGCGTCGCCATTTCCTCGGAAAAGCTGGCTTCCACTGTCGGCACTTCGCCGGCGTAGACATGGCCAGTGCTGCCGTCGATGGTGATGACGTCGCCCTCATGCAGCGTGGTTTCACCGATGATGGCGCTGCGCGCCACGTCATCGATCACTATCTGCTCGCAGCCGGAAACGCAGGGTTTGCCCATGCCGCGCGCCACTACCGCGGCGTGCGAAGTCTTGCCGCCGCGGCTGGTCAGGATGCCCTGAGCCTGGAAGAAGCCGTGAATGTCTTCCGGCCTGGTTTCTTCCCGCACCAGAATGACTTTTTCGCCGGCGTTGCCGCGAGCTTCCGCTGTGTTGGCGTCGAACACGATCTTGCCTGAGGCTGCGCCGGGCGAGGCGGACAGACCCTGCGCCAGGGGTTTGCCGTGAAAATTCGGAGATAACTGCGGCACCAGCAACTGCTCCAGCACCGCCGGCTCGACGCGCAGCAGCGCGCGTTCCTTGGTAATCAATTTTTCGTGAAACATTTCCACCGAAGTGCGCACCATGGCGCGCGCGTTCATTTTGCCGTTGCGCGTCTGCAGGCAATAGAGCGTGCCTTTCTCGATGGTGAATTCGAAATCCTGGACTTCGTGATAGTGCGTCTCCAGCCGGTTGTGCAATTCCACCAGTTGGCGGTAGATCTCCGGCATTTCCTGTTCCATGTCGGCTATCGGCTTGGGTGTGCGGATGCCGGCCACTACGTCCTCGCCCTGGGCATTGGTCAGGTATTCGCCGTAGATCACGTTTTCTCCGGTGCCGGGATTGCGCGTGAAGCCCACGCCGGTGCCCGAGTCGTCGCCCATGTTGCCGAACACCATGGTGCAGATGTTGACCGCGGTGCCGTTGGCAAGCTGCTTGGTGATCCTGAACTGCTTGCGGTAGTCCACTGCGCGCTTGCCCATCCAGGAACGGAACACCGCGCCGGTCGAGATCTCAAGCTGCTCAAAGGGATCCTGCGGAAACGGTTTGCCGGTGTGGCGCTGAACGATTTCAAGAAATTCGCCGCACAGTGCCTTGAGGTGCTCCGCATTCAGCTCCAGGTCGGACCGCGCGTCATGCTTGCGCTTCACCGCCGCCATCCGTTCATCGAAATGTTCGTCATCTATGCCGAGCGCAATCTTGCCGAACAGCTGGATGAAGCGGCGGTAGGCATCATAGGCAAAACGCGGATTGGCGGTCTGCTTGATCAGACCTTTGAGCGAGATGTCGTTAAGGCCGAGATTGAGTATGGTGTCCATCATGCCCGGCATCGACATCGCCGAGCCGGAGCGCACCGAAACCAGCAGCGGATTTTCGGCGCTGCCGAAGCCTTTGCCGGTTTTCTTTTCCAGGGCCTTCATGTGGCTCTTGATATCGTCCATCAGGCCGTCCGGCAGGCGATTCATTTCCAGGTAGGCGAGACACGCCTCGGTCGTCACGGTAAAACCCGGCGGCACGTTCAGGCCGATCTGGGTCATTTCGCATAAATTGGCGCCCTTGCCGCCCAGCAGCATCTTGTCCTTGCCGCTGCCTTCTTCGAAGGTATAAATGTATTTTTTGCTGTTCATGATGGCGTCTCTAAACGATGATGATCAGGCCGTGGCGGCCGGTTTGCGGATATGTTTTTTTCCGTGATACTCAACTGCTCGAAAATCCATTTCTGGTGAGATGTAAAAATCCTGCGCCAGGAGTCCACATTGTGCCCTCGCGGGCCGGCTCGATTTTACTGCAACCCGAGAGCCTGAAACTAAACGAAGAAGCGGGTGGCGGTCAAGCCGTCAATTGCCCTCGGATTCCCGCTTTTTTTCCCCGCCCAGCGCCTTGGTGAGATCGGCGAGCAGCAGGGCGAGTTCTCCGCTCATCAGCGCGAACTCGATGTCGAATTGCTCTTCAGCATCCTCGGTCTGAGTCTGGTTTTCCTCTTTGATGACATTGAGGAAGACGAGGCGCTTGACCTGCAGTTGCTCGGTCAGCATGAAGGAGATGCGGTCTTTCCAGGTGAGCCCGAGGCGCGTGGCGGTTTTCCCGGCGGTAATGTGGTCGCGGATATCCCTGCCTTCGAGCGGGTGGCGCACGTAGCGCACCGCGCCCGGGTTGTCGCCGCTCGAACGCAGTTCCAGATCCTGATCGATGGTGAAACCGTCGGGCGCATCCCCGGCGCTGAGCCACGCGGTCATTGTGGATGCGGGCGAGCGCCCGGTGTCCAGGCGTTTGGCCGTGAAATCAGGATGCGCTTTGCGCAGGGCTTCGAGCAGTTCCTCGGCTTTTTTTTCCGCGGCGCTGTCCACCACCAGCCAGCCGTTGACCTGATCGATCCAGGCATGCATGGTGCGGCGGCGGGTGAGCGCCTTGGGCATCAATTCGGCCAGGGTGCGCTCGCGCAGTTCGCGCAACTGCTTGCGGCCCGGCGGATGGTCCTGCTGCTTGGCCAGTGCCTCGGCGCGTTCCTTTACCGTCTGGTTGACGACAGCGGCGGGCAGCAGCTTCTGGTTGACGCCCAGTGCAATCAGCCACTGGCGCTCGATGGCGTGCACATAGCCGCCTTCGCTGCGCGGGCGGACCCAGCCGCGGCGTTCCATTTCAAAACTGCCGCAGGGCTGCAGCGCACCCTGTGCGAGGCTGGCTTCGAGTGCTTCGGCGGTAAGCGAGGCGCCGGCGGCGAGACGGTAAACGAGCAGGTTTCTAAACCACATGGCGTATCAAAAAAGCTTGGATTATACCGATGCGCCGGCCTGCGGCGACATCGTTTTTCTTGGTGACGCGCAAAGTTGCGTGTAAGGTGATTGATCTGGTGGACAAAATATTTTCATTTGCGATTATTTTTTCTATGATTGAGACCCTGCCGGGCTGCGACGGGTGGCGACCGTGACATTTGAAGGTGCGCTGATCCCGCTCTGGATCAAACTGGGCTATACCTTGTTTGTGGGCGCCACCGTTGTGGTGTACGCCTTCAAGTATCCACCGGCAAATTTTCTCTGGTTCTCCGACATCGCTTTGCTGGGGACGGTGCCGGCGCTCTGGCTGGAAAGCAGCCTGCTGGCGAGCATGATGACGCTCGCGGTGCTGCTGCCGGACGTGTTATGGAACGCGAGTTTTTTTGTGCAGCTTGCGAGGGGCAGGGGCCTACGGGGGTTTACCGATTACATGTTCGACCCCGCCAATCCGCGCTACGTCAGGGCGTTCTCGCTGTTTCACGTTTTCATGCCCGTGCTGCTGGTGTGGCTGGTCATGCGGCTGGGTTACTCGCCGCAGGCGTTGCTGGCGCAGACGCTGCTCAGCTGGATTGTGCTGACACTCACGTACTGGCTGACCGACCCGAAACTGAACGTGAACTGGGTGTTTGGCCCGGGAGACAAGCCGCAGCAGCGCATGGCGCCGCTGCTGTATCTTGGATTATTGATGGTGATTTTTCCGGTTTTGGTTTATCTTCCAACTCACTTGTTGCTGCACTGGCTGCTGAATTGACGGGCTTGTAGCGATTAGGATTGATATTGTTTGTAATCAAATATTTACTAAGAGGGCAGAGGTATGGCTGATGGCGTAATCGAACTCAAGGACAAACCCGCGAGCGGGCCGACGATAAGGCTGCACGATACGGATAACGTATTGATCGCACGCACCGAAATCGGCATCGGCGCGAAACTGGAAGGCGGGTTGACCAGCCGCAGCCAGGTGCCGGCCGGCCACAAGATCGCTGCGCGCGCCATCAAGCTGGGCGAGCCTATCCTCAAGTATGCGGTGACCATAGGCTTCGCCAATGCCGATATCCCGGCGGGGACCTACGTGCATTCGCACAACATGGAGTTCCGCGAGTTCGACCGCGATTACGCACATGCACGCGATTACCAGCCCATAGTCATGGTGCCCGAGGCAGAACGCGCGAGTTTTATGGGTATCGTGCGCGAGAACGGTCAGATCGCCACACGTAACTACCTTGGCGTGCTGGCTACCGTCAATTGTTCAGCCACGGTGGCGCACAAGATCGCCGAGTATTTCACGCCGGAGCGGCTGGCGGAATATCCGAATATCGACGGCGTTGCGGCGTTTGCACACGGCACGGGCTGCGGCATGGAAATGACGGGCGAGCCCATGGACCTGCTGCGCCGGACCATGGCGGGCTATGCGCGCCACGCCAATCTCGCCGGTGCGCTGGTCGTGGGACTGGGCTGTGAACGCAACCAGATCAAAAACCTGTTCAATGAACAGGGCCTGGCTGTCGGTTCGCGGTTGCGCACGTTCGTGATGCAGGAGGAGGGCGGCACCACCAAGACCATCGCCGCGGGCATCGCGGCACTGAAGGAAATGTTGCCTGAAGCCAATCGCGTCACCCGCACGCGCGTGCCGGCAAGTCACCTGATGATAGGTCTGCAGTGCGGCGGCTCCGACGGCTTCTCGTCGATTACCGCCAACCCGGCACTGGGCGCGGCGATGGACTTGCTGGCGCGCCATGGCGGCACCGCGATACTTTCCGAAACGCCGGAAATCTACGGCGTCGAGCACACGCTGACACGGCGCGCGGTGAGCCGCGAGGTCGGCGAGAAGCTGATCGAACGCATACGCTGGTGGAAGGATGTCTACACCGTCGGCCGCGACACGCAGATCAACGGCGCGGTCAGCCCCGGCAACCAGCACGGCGGACTCGCGAACATATTCGAGAAATCGCTGGGCTCGTCGATGAAAGGCGGCACCGGACCGCTGATGGCAGTCTATCGCTACGCCGAGCCGGTGACGCAGAAGGGCTTTGTGTTCATGGATACGCCGGGTTTCGATCCGTGTTCGGCGACCGGGCAGATCGCCGGCGGCGCCAACATGATCATGTTCACCACCGGGCGCGGTTCGATGTTCGGCGCCAAACCGGTGCCTTCGATCAAACTCGCGACCAATACGCCGATGTATACGCGCCTGACCGAAGACATGGACATCAACTGCGGCGAGATTCTCGACGGCACCGCCAGCTTGAGCGAGATGGGACGGAAGATTTTTGATCTCATGCTGCGCACCGCTTCGGGCGAGCGGAGCAAGAGCGAACTGCTGGGTCTGGGCGACCACGAGTTCGTGCCGTGGAACATCGGCGTCACCGGCTAAGGCCGCGCGCGTGAGCGGCCAGTCGTTAGCCGCCTGATATAACCCGAGCCGCCGATCA
The DNA here is from genome assembly GCA_030683105.1 of Burkholderiales bacterium. Classification (GTDB taxonomy): domain Bacteria; phylum Pseudomonadota; class Gammaproteobacteria; order Burkholderiales; family SG8-41; genus CAKKQX01. Next base: position 7,054 of record JAUXMZ010000020.1, read on the forward strand.
GCCCGGCTTACGCCACACGCTGGCGAGCCACGGCTGCTGTTCGAGCGGCAGGCCTTCAGGCCGGTAGTAGTGCGTCAGTTCATTGAAACCCGCCGCTGTCAGATAGCGCCGCCAGGTTTCAAGGTCGTGATAGGCGCCGTAGCGTCCGCGGTTCCAGCCTTCGTCATTGCGGCCGCGCGGATTCGAGCTGAACAGCACGCCCCCGGGTTTCAGCGTCGCGTGCAGTTCGCGCAGCACGCGCGGCAACTCCTGGCCCGGCACGTGAAACAATGCGGCATTGGCGAACACACCGTCGAAATGGTGCTGCGGCAGGTTGAGTTTAAGAAAGTCCTGTTGCCACACCTCGCAGCCGCTGTGATCGCGCGCCATGGCGGAGAATTGCGCCGCACCTTCCAGGCCGATCGCGATATGACCGAGTTCGGTGAATACCTCGAGATCGCGCCCGGGCCCACAGCCAAAATCGAGGATAGTGTGCGGCGGCTCGCCCTCGATGTGCTGCAATAATGCGGCGATGTTCTGACTGACGTCGTGAGCGCGCGTGCCCTGCCAGAAATCTTCGGCGCTCTGGTCGTAATGTTGCAGCGTGACGCTGGCGATGTGTTCCAGTTCCTGCTCAGTCAGTTTCATGTGTTGTGTGCCGTTCATGCAGACTGCCTGGCCGTGAATGTGCTGCGCTCACTCGCCGACCACGCCTATGTCCTTGATCACCTTCACCCAGAGGTCGGTTTCAGCCCTGACAAACTTGGCAAATTCCTCGGGCGACTTGCTGGTGATGATTTCCGCGCTGCCGGTGGCCAGCCGCCGACCCACCTCGGGGTCGGCCATGGTCTTGCCGGCTGCGGCAAACAGCTTGCTGATGATGGGGCGCGGCGTGCCGGCCGGGGTGAACAGGCCCTGCCAGGCGCCGGTGGTCATGGCGGGGAACCCCGACTCCACCATGGTGGGCGTTTCAGGTGTCGCCACGAGGCGCTTGGGGGAGACCACGCTCAGCAGTTTGAGCTTGCCGGATTTGACGTGCGGCAGCACGGCGGGCACGCTGGTCATCACCGCTGACACTTCGCCGGCCACTACCGCAATGGCGGCAGCACCCGCGCCACCCTTGTACGGGATGTGCACGAGCTTGATGCCGGCCTGGTTCATGAAATATTCCATGGACAGGCGCTGCGGGCTGCCGGCGCCCGCTGATCCGTAATTGAGCTTGTCGGGGCGGGCCTTGGCGTAGGCGATAAATTCCTTGACCGATGCGACCGGAACCGACGGGTGCACCACCAGCGCGCCCGGGACGTCGACCACCTGGGTCACGGCGATCAGGTCACGCGTGGGCCGGATCGGGAATTTCGGAAACAGTCCGGGGTTGATCACCATGGTGCCGCTGTTGCCGAGCAGTATGGTGTAGCCATCGGGTGTGGCGCGCGCGGCGATTTCGACGCCGATATTGCCGGAGGCGCCGGTGCGGTTGTCGATGACCACCTGCTGCGCGAGTTCTTCACCGAGGCGGCTCTGGATAATGCGCCCCACGAAATCTGAAGCGCCGCCCGGCGCAAACGGTACGATCATGCGGACCGGCCGGCTGGGGTAGGGGGTGGCCGACTGCGCCTGGACAGCTGCCGCGCTGATCAGGGTGGCGCATGCGATGACAACAGATGCAAAATGTCGGTTCACAGTTCTTCTCCGCTTGGGTTGTTATTGTCGTAGGTAAGGCAAGGATCAGTTCTTCAAGGCGGGCGCTGGCGTGCCATGCAAGCCGCCGCGCGCCAGCACGGCCTCGCGGCCGCCGTAGTGCTCTATCAGTTTGCGCTGGTCTGCCTTGGCCATATGGTCCACGGTTTCTGGATCGAGGTGCTCGCGCAGCAGCGTTGCAAATTCTGCCAGCGTTTGCGCATGTTCGGGCCGCACGGCGAGGTTGTCGAGTTCTTCCGGATCGGCAGCGAGATTATATAGTTCAGGCGGAAAGCCGACATAATAAATATATTTGTTGGCGCCGCGCCGCAGCATGTAAGCCCCGCTGACGGCGCCTCCTGCGTGATACTGGCTCAGTACCACGCGCTCGACCTGATCCGGCTGGGCGGCGATGGCAAGCAATGACGCACCGGGCAGGCTGCGATCCTCAGCATCGGGTGCGGCGCCAACGGCATCGAGTACCGTCGGATAAAGATCCACTTGCGACACCGGTGTGTGGCAGCGTTTGCCGCGCGGCACGTCCGGACCGCTCAGGATCATGGGGATGGCTGCGGACTCCTGGTACATGGTGGATTTGCCCCACAGGCGGCGCGTGCCGAGGCTTTCCCCGTGGTCGCTCAGATACAGGACGCGCGTCGTTGATTCCAGGTTTGCTTCCGCCAGGGCGGCGAGGACGCGGCCGAACTGCGCATCCGCGAAGGTGCACAGCGCGTAGTAGGAGGCGATGGCCACGCGCCGGTCGTGGTCGGATTTGAAACTGCGGTCGAAAACGAAAGAGTGTTCGAAGGCCTGCCACCAGGGATGCGTCAGCGAAAGCGTGTCGCGCCGCTGCTTGGGCATGGGCATGTCGTCGGGGTTGTAGAGCGCGTAATACTCGGGCGGTGCGATCAGCGGGAAATGCGGGGCGATGAAGGATACAAACAGCACCCAGGGCTGCTGTTCGTTCGTGCCCTCTTGTTTAAGCCAGGCACAGGCTTCGCCGGCGATGCGTTTGTCGTACTGGATATAGGCGCTGTCGCCGGGGCCGATCTCTTCTGCGAATTTTCTGCCCTGCGTGCGCACCGGCGGCGGATCGCGCACCAATCCCAGGGTATCGCCGCGGCCATCGGTGATGTGCATGGGCACGATCTGGCGGTCGAAACCGGCGAGGTTGTCGGAATTGCGGTAATGCAGCTTGCCCACGGACACCACGCTGTGGCCGGTCTGCTGCATGCGATGTGACCAGCTGCGCATCTGTCCGTCATAAGCGATGGCATTGTCCCAGCAGCGGGTCTCATGCACATGGCGGCCGGTGGCGATGGTGGCGCGTGCCGGCACACAGATAGGCGAATTGGTGTACGCGCGCTCGAACAGCGTGCCGTTCGCCGCCAGTCGGTCGAGATGGGGCGTTTTGACAAAAGGATGGCCGTAGCAACCGAGCGCCTTGCTCGAGTGTTCGTCGTCCATCAGGATCAGCAGATTGGAAGATTGCATCGCAGTAAGTGAGCTAGGCGTTGAGCAGCGCGCGCGCCGCGTTCGTGACCTCGGTTGCGGTGAGTCCGACCGGCCCTGTGCCATCGGCGACACAGGCATCGGCTGCGGCGCCGTGAAGGTACACTGAAGTCTCGAGCGCGGTGCGTGCTGCTACGCCTTGGGCCAGCAGAGCGGCGATCATGCCGGTGAGCACATCGCCCATGCCGGCGCTGGCCATGCCGGGATTGCCCGAAGTGTTGATGGACCAGTGTTCATCGGGAAACGCACAGACGCTGCCTGCGCCTTTAATCACGACCGCGCAGTTCAGTTCACGGGCGATGCGGAGTGCTGCGGCCACCCGGTCGTGCTGAATGTCGCCGGTAGTGCAGTTCAGCAAGCGCGCTGCCTCGGCTGGATGAGGTGTCAGCAGTGTATTTGTATCTCTTTGTTTTATAACATATTTTAGTTTTTCATCGAGAGCGATGAGATTGAGTCCGTCAGCATCGATGACCAGCGGTAACGGCAAGCCCAGCGCGTGTTTGAGATAAACGGCGGCATCTGGCGATAGCCCCAGCCCGGGGCCGACGGCAAGGCAGGTGAGGTGATCGAGTTTCAGCACATCATGCGCCGAATGCAGCATCAGCTCGGGCTGGCTGGCGTCGAGCAGCGGCGCAGCGTCGGCAATCAGGCCGACATAGGTGCGACCCGCCCCGAGTTTCAGCGCGGCGCGCCCGGCAAGCAATGCGGCGCCAACCATACCGCGCGCACCGCCGATGATGCCGACACTGCCGAAGTGTCCCTTGTGAGCATTGAGCGGGCGGGCTTTGAGCGCATCCTTCAGCACGCCGCTGCCCAGGACCGCGCCGTGCGCCGGCAGCAGCGCCGGCACATCGAGGTTGATCGTGTGCAGATGAATGTCACCGCAATAATCGGGGCCGTCGAGCGTGAGCAGGCCGGGTTTGAGCCCGATGAAGGTGATCGTATGTTGCGCGCGTATCGCGCAACCCAGCACGCGGCCGGTATCGGATTCCAGGCCGCTCGGCACATCGATTGCCAGGACAGGCACGCCGCTGTTGTTGGCGGCTGTAATCAGTTCGGCATGCCGGCCTGCCACATCGCGTTGCAGACCGATGCCGAACAGGCCGTCTATGATCAGGCTCCAGTCCTGCTGCGTGGGTATGGCATCGAGCAGCGTGCCGCCTGCTGCGCGCCACGCGGTGAGCGCGCTGGCTGCATCAGACGACAACTTTTTCTCGTCGCCGGCGAAGACCACACTGACATTGAACCACCACAGCCGCAGATGGCGTGCGATGACAAACGCATCGCCACCGTTGTTGCCCGGCCCGGCCAGCACCAGTACTGGTTTGCCGGCGCCGCCCGCGAGTTCGCGCGCGAGTTCGGCTGCGGCCAGGCCTGCCCGCGCCATGAGTTGCGGGTGATCCGGCAGGGCAGCCGCTGCGGTTTCAATGCGGCGCATTTCGGCCGTGAGATAAACCGGCGTGTTATGAGCAAAAGAGGATGGCATGGGTGCAGCTAGTTTAGCCCAAAATCCCTGCAAACCCGGAAATTCAGCCACAGAGGACACAGAGGACACAGAGAAAACCCCGATCGGCAGGGTACCAGAACTGTTCTGCTGTGCACTCAAGATTCTTGACGATTTCCTCTGCGTCCTCTGTGTCCTCTGTGGCAAAGGTTTTTGTTTTTTGACCGGTCTTCCGGGTAAAATGCGGCTTTACAGAGCACGGTCAGCAATGCCGCAACTCATCAGCCTGCGGGGACGCAGCGCCCTTTCCGCCTTCCGCCTCCAGAAACTTCTGCATGCTGTTGCCGTTTCCCTGCCCGGGATACGCATAGCCGCCGAATACTGGCATTTCGTGCAGGTGGACAGTACGTTGTCGGCAGCCGAACAGTCGCGGCTGGCCAGCATACTCACCTACGGCCCGCATACCACCGAAGTTGCCGAAAAGGGACAACTGGTGCTGGCGGTGCCGCGGTTGGGCACCTTGTCACCGTGGTCGTCCAAAGCCACCGATATCGCGCGCCATTGCGGACTGGAGAAAGTGGTTCGCATCGAGCGCGGCGTCGCCTATTGGGTAGACACCGGGCGCCCCGGCGCGCTCTTAGCCAAGGACACGGCGGCGCTGTTTCCCCACCTCCACGATCGCATGACCGAGACCGTGCTCGGGTCGTTCGACGAGGTGGCCAGGCTGTTTCAGCACGTCGCGCCCGAGCCTCTGGCCAGCGTCGACCTGCTCGGCGGCGGCGTGGCCGCGTTTGTGTCCGCCAACCGCGACATGGGACTGGCGCTGTCGGACGATGAAATCGCTTACCTCGCCGATAATTTCGGCCGCGTCGGACGCAATCCGACGGATGTCGAACTGATGATGTTCGCGCAGGCCAATTCCGAGCACTGCCGCCACAAGATTTTCAACGCCGACTGGGTCATCGACGGCGAGCACGGGACGCTGACGCTGTTTGGCATGATACGCACTACGCATCAGAAGCATCCGCAGGGCACGGTGGTGGCCTATTCGGACAATTCGTCGGTGATCGAGGGCGCGCGCATCGCACGTTTCTACCCGAAAGAGGGCGGCGCATACCAGTACTGCGAGGACGACACCCATATCCTGATGAAGGTCGAGACCCACAATCATCCAACGGCGATCTCGCCGTTTGCCGGCGCGGCCACCGGCTCAGGCGGCGAAATCCGCGACGAGGGCGCAACCGGCCGCGGCGCCAAACCCAAGGCCGGGTTGACCGGTTTCAGTGTCTCCAACTTGTGCATTCCCGGGTGCGAGCAGCCGTGGGAAAAAAATGGTTACGGCAAACCGCAGCGCATCGCTTCCGCGCTGCAGATCATGATAGACGGGCCCATCGGCGCCGCGTCGTTCAACAACGAATTCGGGCGCCCCAATCTCGCCGGCTATTTCCGCACCTTCGAGCAGCGGGTGGACGGCGAAATGCGCGGCTATCACAAGCCGATCATGATTGCCGGCGGCCTCGGCAATCTCTCGGCGCAGCATGCGTTCAAGGAAACGCCGGGGGTGGGGGCGCTGTTGATCCAGCTGGGCGGCCCGGGGTTGCTGATCGGGCTCGGTGGCGGCGCGGCGTCGAGCATGGACACCGGCACCAACCAGGAAGGCCTCGATTTCAATTCAGTGCAGCGCGGCAATCCCGAAATCGAACGCCGCGCGCAGGAAGTCATAGACCGCTGCTGGGCGCTGGGCGAGGCGAATCCGATACTCTCGATACACGATGTCGGCGCCGGCGGCCTGTCGAACGCGCTGCCGGAACTGGTGCACAGCGCCGGGCGCGGCGGGCATTTCGACTTGCGCAAAATCCCGAGCGAAGAGCCGGGCATGTCGCCGTTGCAGATCTGGTGCAACGAAGCGCAGGAACGCTATGTGTTGACCATAGACCCGGCCAGTCTTGAGCGATTTGCGGCGATGTGCGAACGCGAGCGCTGCCCGTTCGCGGTGGTGGGCGTGGCAACGGATGATGACCGGCTGACGCTCAGCGATCCGGTGTTCGGCAATCTGCCGGTGGACATGGAGTTGTCAGTGCTGCTGGGCAAGCCGCCGAAAATGACACGCACGGTTGCGCATGTGCGCCGGTCACTGCCGCCGTTCGATCTGAGCGGCATTGGTCTCAAGGATGCGGTTTACCGCGTACTGCGGTTGCCGGCGGTAGCGGACAAGACTTTCCTCATCACCATAGGCGACCGCAGTGTCGGCGGCATGACCGCGCGCGACCAGATGGTCGGTCCATGGCAGGTGCCGGTGGCGGACGTGGCGGTGACGCTGATGGGATTCAATACTTACCGCGGCGAAGCGATGGCGATGGGCGAGCGCACGCCGCTGGCGCTGGTGAGTCCCGAAGCCTCGGGCCGCATGGCGATAGGCGAGGCGATCACCAATATTGCCGCGGCAGCGATAGAAAAAATCGGCGATATAAAACTTTCGGCCAACTGGATGGCGGCGGCCGGGCACCCGGGGGAGGACGCGGCGCTCTACGACACGGTGCGCGCGGTGGCGCTGGGTCTTTGCCCGCAATTGGGCATCAGCATCCCGGTCGGCAAGGACAGCCTGTCCATGAAAACCACCTGGCAGGATGAGGGCGCAAAAAAAGAAGTGACGGCGCCGGTGTCGCTGATCGTCTCTGCGTTTGCGCCGGTGCTTGATGCGCGCCGGACATTGACGCCGCAGTTGCGCACCGATTGCGGCGAGACCGACCTGATTCTGGTCGATCTCGGGCTGAACCGGAACCGGCTCGGCGCCTCCGCTCTGGCGCAGGTCTACGGACAAATCGGCAACCAGACCCCCGATGTTGATCAACCTGATGATTTAAAAAAATTATTTACTGTGGTGCAGGCGCTGAACCGCAAGGGCAAACTGCTCGCGTATCACGACCGATCCGACGGGGGACTGCTCGCCACGATTTGCGAAATGATGTTTGCCGGCCACGTTGGTGTGACATTGACCGGCATCGCGACACTGTCACCTGACCAGCATGAACAAACCCTGGCCGTTTTGTTCAGTGAAGAACTGGGTGTGGTGTTGCAGGTGCGGCGGGATGATCTGGCCGGAGTGAAAAAAGTATTCAGCGACGCCGGACTGGTGAAGCAATTCGATGTGATCGGCACGCTCAACCAGGACGACGCACTGCGTATCGTGGCGGGCGGGAAGGAAATTTTCAGTGCCCAACGCACAGATTTGCAGCGGGCATGGTCAGAAACCAGTTACCGGTTACAGCAACTGCGCGATCATCCCGACTGCGCACAGCAGGAATATGACCGCATAGGGGACAAGTCCGATCCGGGTCTCAGTGTCACGCTGAGCTTCGATCCGGCGCAGGATGTGGCTGCACCGTACATCGCGCGCGGTGCGCGTCCGCGCATCGCGATCCTGCGCGAGCAGGGTGTCAACGGCCAGATCGAGATGGCGGCGGCGTTCGACCGCGCCGGATTCGATGCAGTCGATGTGCACATGAGCGATATTATCGCCGGCCGCGCGAGCCTTGCGGATTTCAAAGGCTACTCCGCGTGCGGCGGGTTTTCCTATGGCGACGTGTTGGGCGCAGGAGAAGGCTGGGCCAAGTCCATCCTGTTCAATGCGCGGGCGCGCGACGAGTTCGAGGCGTTCTTCAAACGCGCCGACTCATTCGCGCTCGGCGTGTGCAACGGCTGCCAGATGATGAGCAACCTGCATGAGCTGATACCCGGCGCCGCGGCGTGGCCGCACTTCGTCAAGAACAAATCGGAGCAGTTCGAGGCGCGCGTCGTGATGCTCGAAGTGCAGCGTTCGGCTTCACTGTTCTTCGACGGCATGGCGGGCAGCCGGATTCCGGTCGTAGTCGCGCACGGCGAAGGCTATGCCGAATTCGCAGATGCCAAGGCGCTGGCCGTTGCACAGCCACTGGTGGCGCTGCGCTTCATCGACCATGCGGGCAAGCCTACCGAACGCTATCCATTCAATCCGAACGGCGCACCGCAGGGCATCACCGGACTGACTACGCCCGACGGGCGCTTCACCATTCTGATGCCGCATCCGGAGCGGATCTTCCGTACGGTGCAGAATTCCTGGCATCCCGGGCAGTGGGGTGAAGACGCCCCGTGGCTCAGGATGTTCCGCAATGCCCGCCGCTGGGTCGGCTAGGCCGCATTGCGGCCGTGAGGAGGGATGAGGGATGAGGCAGCCTGTTCTTTATGTGGGTGATGGTTTTCCCAATTACCAATTACCAATTACCCATCACTAATGATGAGCGAGCTGCCGCTTAAATCCGACGCGCCGTTCTACACTGAAGACGAGCTCGATGCGCTTTACGCGCGCGATCCGGTGCTCGCGATGCGGATTTCGCGCGAACAATCGCAACTGCAGAAGCAACTCGAAGCCATGCGCGCTGCAGACCCCGAAGCGCCGCTGCCATCGGTGGCAGACCTCGATGAAGTACTGAAGGAAGCGCGGAGTATCCTGCTAAGGGATGGCGGTGACCTGGAATTGGTTGCGCTCGAAGGCACGGTGGTGCGGGTCAGGCTCAAGGGCAACTGCGTAGGCTGCCCGCGCGCAACGCTGGATCTCAAAAACGTGGTCGAGGCCCTGGTGCGCAAGCGCTATCCGCGGATCACGGAAGTGCGCAACACGTTCTGAGATGCGTTTTAAACAGATCGATGCCTGCCCGACGGATGCGCAGTTAAGGTCAACTTCAGAAGTTTTTGCCACAGAGATCACAGAGATCACAGAGAAAATAATTATTGTCTGATATCAGTTAGATAAAAAACATATTTTATTGTTTGTTTTTCCTCTGTGCGCTCTGTGATCTCTGTGGCAATAAGTTTTTTTTTAGGATTTAAAAAATGAACAACGCAGATCTTATCGTCAGCATACTCAAGACCGCTGGCATCACGCACGGCTTTGGCGTGCCCAGCGGCAATGTGCTGCCGCTGATGGAGGCGATGCGCACGGGTGGGATCGAGTTCGTGCTGACCGCGCACGAGGGCTCGGCCGGCTTCGCGGCCGACGTCACGGCGCGCATGACCGGCAAGCCCGGACTGTGCATCGCGACCCTGGGGCCGGGCGCAACCAACCTGGCCACGGGCGTGGGCAATGCCTATCTCGACCGTTCTCCGCTGATCGCCATTACCTGCACGCTCAACGAAGCGCAGCTCGGACGGCGCATCCAGATGTGGATCGATCATCACGCGCTGTTCAAACCCATCACCAAGGCCACGCTGCGGCTGCGGCGCGGTGAGATTGCATCTACGGTGGCCGAGGCGCTGCGCATCGCGATGAGCGAACCGCAGGGCCCGGTGCATCTCGACCTGCCGGAGGATGTGGCGCTGGCGCCCGCGACCGAGGCGGTCCCGCCGCTGCCCGCGCCGATTGCGCTGAGCCCGGCACCCGATGCGGCCATGGCGCAGGCAGCAGATGTGCTGGGCACGGCAAAACGGTCGGTCGCAGTGATCGGCGCCTCTGCGATGCGCATGAAACACCCGGAAGCGCTGCTGGCCTTCGTCGAGCGGCACGGCATGCCGTTTGCCACGACGACCATGGCCAAGGGCCTGATTGACGAAGACCATCCGCTGGCACTCGGGTGCATCGAACGCGCGAAACGCCAGACGCAGCGTGCTTTTTTGCGCGGCGCCGATCTCATCGTCGGACTCGGCTACGATACGGTGGAAGTCGAGTACGAAGCGTGGGTGGGTGAAGTGCCGGTGCTGCACGTGGACATTGCGAGCGCCGATGCCGACAGCAGCGTCAGGCTCGCGCACGAAGTCGTGGGTGATCTGGATTCGTCGGTAGCCCGCCTTGCTGCGTTACCGGGGATGCGCAACGCACTGACGGCGGAGGCGGTGGGACGGCAACGGGAGCAATTCCAGCGCGAGTTGCGCCCGCACACGGCCAGCTTCAGTCCGCATCAGGCAATCGATGTCGTGCGGCGCGTATTGCCGCGTCACGGCGTGCTGACTTTCGATACCGGCGCCCATACTCACCAGATTGGCAGCCAGTGGACGGCGCACGCGCCACGCACATTCCTGATCAATAATGGCTGGTCTTCCATGGGTTTTGGCATGCCGGCTGCGATTGCCGCCAAAATCGCCCGCCCCGAGCTGCCTGTCGTCTGCGTGCTGGGCGACGGCTGTTTCCAGATGACGTGCGGGGAACTGGCGGTCGCCGGCCGGCTCGGCCTGGCCATACCGTTCGTCGTGCTCGACGATCGCTGGCTGAGCCTGATCCGGGTCAAGCAGGAGCGGCGGCACTACGCGTACTACGGCACGGACGTGGTGCCCGGCGCCTACGACCAGCCGCCGGCGCATTACTTCGGCGTGCCGGCCGTAGGTGTGCGCAGTTCAGATGAACTGGAACAAGCGCTCACGAAGGCGCTGGCAGCAAGGGGGCCGACCGTCATCGAGGCGGTGGTCGATGCAGCGCACTATTCAGAGACGGTGTACGACTAGTTTTTTAATTTAAATCGCCGCTCGGGAGGGGTTCCGGCCTCGTAATGAACCATGTCCAATGCAGGGACCGCAACGCCATCGCAGACTTTGCGGACATGAAAGGCCTCAAGGGGCGGTTTCCAGTCTGTTCTTGATTCGCAGGTCACTTCCACGCAGGAAATACTTTTGAGCCATTCGCAAACTTTCATTTTGGCACCATCGGTCTTTGCTATTTCGGTCAAAAATGGCGAACCCGCGTAGAACGGTTTATTCGTTCCTTCTTCCGTATGCACATCCTGCAGCACCGTATAAAAACTGCCGTTTATTTTTAAAATGCCAAGCACCCTCTCCATAAACTGAGAAAGGGTGTCCGTGTATGAGAAACCGCCGATGACATCGGTAATGACCTGAAATTGTCCCAGTTCATCTAACGAATACTCGCGCAAGCGTTTGTTAAATATATATTGAATTTGTTTTGGTTCAAGACTTGCGGCGGTTTGCCGCCAAAGAGGCGTTCTCCGGTCTTCAATGGACATCGCGACGGTTTGCGCTTTCTTGCCTCGCAACGCCCGTCCTTCCGGGTACATCAGATCGTAGTCCGGAGTGTAATAATCCAATATAGCCTGGCCCTTGCCTGCTCCGATATCCAGCCATCGGTCTTTGGGACCCAGATTTGCCAATGAGTCATCGAATCCTGAGGGCAAGCCCCGTATATAGTCTTTAAGCGATCTGTCGATGGTATAGCCCTCGACCACCCGATCCCCCTGGCTATGGTAGATACTTTCCTGTTTTGACACTTCCAGGTTGAATGCGGGGTTGCTTCCGTCTGCGGAATAGGATGCCGGCAACCACGGGGTTTGTAAAATAAGCAGGACAACCAGGCGTATTCCAGTATTTGTCATTCCGGGGCTACCTTTCGTGTCGGCAAACAGGGCGTGCTGGGGGTGTCAGGGCTTCCGGCCGCGTGGCAACAAGAGCGTCAAGCCCCGGGTTGCGGAAATGATGGGTCATCAACTTACTTCTTCTTTGCGTTAAAGAGTTTACCGCTCTCAAAAGCATCACTGAAACTTTTCCAAGCATAGTCGAACGTGCGGGTGGAGGAAAGACTGAAAGCAGCCGAGGTCAATGCGCTGACAAAGGTGATTTGCAGCTCTTCCGTGGTCTCCGGATCGAGTCCATAGTTCTGCAGCGAGAACTCGGAAGGATACTGGGCGTCTTCATGGTTTGCGTCCTTGATCGAGACTTCGGCAATGCCGCTGCGGATGAAATAGAAAAAAAAGTCGCGGTGGCGTACCGGGGAGGCCTCCTCGTCAGCGCCGATCAGCATCACGGGTTTCTTGATTTTTTGCAAAAAAACAGGCTTTTTATTACCAACCACCGCAGGATCAAGCAGGATGCCGCCCGCAGCGGGGGCGCCATCAGCCAGCGCGACAGTCACTGCGTAACCGCCAAACGAGTGTCCGACGAGAATGATTTTGTTCACGTCGATGCGGCGATCGATGACTTCCGGCGAGTTGAAAATGTAACCGACCATTTTCGCCAGAATTTTGCCATTACTATCCCATGGCCCTTTATTGGGTAACTGCAGGGCCAGACTATGCATACCCCAGGATGCCGCATGCATGGCCTGATAGGCGTGTGCTTCCTTCGAAGCGTCATGTCCATGCAGAAAAATAACCAGGGGTGCTTTTTCTGCGGGCGAGGATAAATACAGATCCACATTAATGCGCACAGTGTTCGACAGACGCACAACAAGGTCTTTTTGCATGGTCACTTCAAATGGTCCGCGAAATCTGAATTGCTCAAGATCGGCTTTGTGAGCAAGTAAATATTCCTGCAGATCACTCAAGGTCTTGGGTTTAATCGGCGTTACGCGGGTATCTGGCAGCCTTGCGCAGCCGCTGATCAGCATCAGCAAGGCGATGGCGCATGCAAGTGAACTTCTAAGACCTGTTCGTCCAATCATGACGGTGTACTCAATTTCCCCGGAACAATGTGTGCCAGTGCCGGTGCGCGACGAGAAAAAACGGCGCACCGCAGTGCGCCGTTCATGGCAGGGTTAACTGCTTATTCGACCTTGGCCTTGGCGCGCAGGTCTGCGATCAGCTTGGTTACCGCCTGCTGCTGCATCTGTTGCTGGATCTGGACCTTGGCTTCCTCGAATGTGGGGAATTTGGCCGACCGTTCTTCATCGAGCCGGATCACATGCCAGCCGAACTGGGTCTGGACCGGCGCATCGGTCATCTGGCCTTTTTTGAGCTTGCCGAGCGCCTGGGCGAACGGCGGCACGTAGCGGTTCGCGGGCGACCAGTCGAGGTTGCCGCCCTGGGCTTTCGAGCCGGTGTCCTTGGATTTGTCGGCGGCGATTTTTTCAAAGTTTCCGCCTTTCTTGATCTGGCCGATGATCTGTTTGGCTTCGTCCTCGGTTTCGACGAGGATATGGCGCGCTTTGTATTCCTTGTTGCCGTTTTGCGCCTTGACCTGGTCATACTCCTTCTTCATCATCTCGTCGGTAATGGGCTGTGCTTTTGCGTAATCCTGCAGATATGCATTGATCAGCACGCCTTGACGCTGTAATTCGATCTGGGTGATAACCTCAGGATTTTTTTCCAGGCCTTTCTTGGCCGCTTCCTGCGCCAGCACCTCACGGGCGACCAGTTCCTCTTTAACTTTAATGCGCAGTTCGGGTGTGTCGGGCTGGCCCTGCAACGTGGCATTCTTGACCAGAAAATCGAGGCGCGCCTGCGGGATGGTGACGCCGTTGACCTTGACGCCCTGGGCTTGCGCGGCGACCGCCGACATTGAGCCGATTCCGGCCAGCAACAGCGGGAAAATTATTTTCAACAGGTTCATGGGTTTTCCTTTGCGGTTAAATTGATCAAATTTCGTCTGGTGCGTAAGCCTTGATGGCCAGCGCGTGGATTTCCTTGTGCATCATCGTGCCCAGCGCGTCATAAATCATGCGATGGCGGAATTGGGCCGGCTTGCCGCTGAACTGGCGCGAGACCATGATCAGCTGGTAATGCCCGCCACCACCCCTGGCGCCTTCATGTCCGACATGATTGCCCGATTCATCGAGAATTTCAATGGACTCGGGGGCGAGTGTGGCCAGTTTTTCCTGCATCAGTTCGGGAACGTTCACGCCGGCAGCACCTTGCTGAACGGCTTGACTGCAACGGTGCCATATACCCCCGCTGCGACATAGGGATCAGCCTCCGCCCAGGCGCGGGCGTCTGCCAGTGAGTCGAATTCGGCGATGATCACGCTGCCGGAGTAACCGGCGGGCCCGGGGTCGGGATTGTCGATCAACGGGCAGGGACCGGCCACAACCAGCCGCCCGTCATCCTGCAACTCGGTGAGTCGTTTGAGGTGTGCGGGAAGTGCTGCAAGCCGCTTCTCCAGGGAGTCTGCGGCGTCCACGCCTATTATGACGTAGAGCATTATTTGGGCTCCTTTTCCACTTCTTGCACATGTTTTGCCATCATCATGCCCTGCAGCACGACGAACAGCAGCATCAGGCCGATTCCGCCGAACAGTTTGAAGCTGACCCAGGTATCGGTGGAGTAGTTGAACGCGACGTAGAGGTTGAGCACGCCCATGGCCGCGAAAAAAATAATCCAGCTCACCTGCAGCCTGGTCCATACAAAATCAGGGAGGGTGACCTGTTTTTCCATCATGGCGCGGATCAGGTTTTTTCCGAACAACAGGGACGAGCCCGCCAGCGCCGAGGCAAACAGCCAGTAGAGCACGGTGGGCTTCCATTTGATGAAGGTTTCATTCTGCAGCAGGAGCGTGGCGCCGCCGAAGACCACAATCACGCCCAGGCTGACCCATTGCATGGTCTCGACTTTGCGGTGGCGCAGCCAGACCCACCCGATCTGTACAAAGGTGGCGGCAATGGCGATGGCCGTTGCAACATAGATGCCGTAGAATTTGAACGCGGCAAAAAACAATATTACCGGGAAGATATCGAATAGGAATTTCATGGGGCGCTATTATGGCGTGTTAGTGCCGAGTCGTCCATTTGGCCAGGCGTTGCTGCATGATTTCATGTACTTGCGGCTCGTAAACCCTCTTCTGCGCTTGGTTAAGGCCTTCCTCATAGAATGCCGCGCACTCGTGCGGCAGGTTCTGTTCCAGCAGGTCGTAGGCCGCGTTCATCAGCTCCGGTTTCTGGGTGCGCGTGGCTATGATTGCCAGATTGAAATTAAGAATCCGCCACGGCTGGTCCGGATTGGCGGATTCCAGGCTGTTTCCCGCCCGGGGATCGGCGTGGGCGACAAGTTCGTGAGTAAGGTGCAGGAGCGCGGTCAGTGTCTCGGGTGTGTGGCTGGAGTTGGCGCGCCGGGCGAGCGCATTGACCACGGGTTCGAGCACGCTGATAACGCCACCGTTGGCAGCTATCCATAGTGCGAAATCGATCGCAAGATTCTCGATTGCATCGCGTTCGGTATCCAGTCCGAGTTGGTGCGCCCATAACGCGAGGTCGGAAACGCATTCAAGCGCATGCGTGCCGAGTTTGTCTACTTCCTGCGGCGGCAGCGCGCCGGCCTTTTCGTTCCCGGAGGCGATATCCAGACATTGGGCGATGGCTTCGATCAGCAGCGGCGGCGTGACCTCCTGGCCCGGGAACGGCCCGGCGCGCTGAAACGATTCGGTCACGCTGCGCGCAGCATTCTCGAAGGTTTGCCGTAGTGTGGGCTGTGTCATTCCTTCTCGAACTTGAGCGAGGCCGAGTTGATGCAATAGCGGAGCCCCGTGGGCTGCGGACCGTCTTCGAAAACATGCCCGAGATGCGCGTCGCAGTGATTGCAGGTCACTTCGACGCGGCGCATGAGATGACTGTAATCGTCCTCGGTGTTGACGTTGTCCCTGACCGCGGGTTGCCAGAAACTGGGCCAGCCGCTGCCGGAATCGAATTTTTCGGTGGAGCGGAACAGCTCGGCACCGCAGCACACGCAGCGGTAGATGCCCGTCTTGTGGTTGTCGCAATACTCGCCGCTGAATGCGTGCTCCGTGCCCTTCCTGCGCGTGACATCAAACTGCTCGTCAGTCAGGAGCTTGAGCCACTCCGCGTTGCTTTTCACCACTTTTTCAGCCATATAGTCTCCGGTCGGTGTTAGTCGGGAACGACAGGCCAAAGTTCCCTCGATTGAACCTGCGATTGAGTTATTGGGTAATTAAGTGATTCGGTGATTAAGTGATTTAGTGATTGCACGATTCATGGGGGTTAATCACTCAATTACTAAATCACTCAATCACGCTTTTATAAGACCTTGCCGGGATTCATGATGCCGAGCGGATCGAGCGCGTGTTTCACGGTGCGCATGAGTTCCATCTCGACTGTGCTCTTGTATTGCCTGAGCTCTTCGACTTTGTACATGCCTATGCCGTGCTCGGCGCTGAAGCTGCCCTGGTAGCGCTGCACCAGGTCGTACACCACCTCGGTGACGTCGTGGGCGTCGCGCGCCGCCGCGTCGTCGCGGTTGCGGCCGGCGACGAACGTGTTGTAGTGCAGATTGCCATCACCAAGATGGCCAAAACAGATGATGTGGGCGCCGGGGAAATGCCGCACCAGTTCGGTGCTGGCCTCGCGGATGAACGCCGGCACTTGGCTGACGGCGATCGCGATGTCATGACGGTAGAGCATGCCGGTTTCGGCACGCGCCGCTTCGGGGATGGACTCGCGTATGCGCCACAGCGCCTGCGCCTGGGTCTGGTTTTCGGCGAACACGGCATCGGTCACGAGGTCGCGTTCCATGGCGGCGGCCAGCGACTGCTCCAGTTCTTCACGCAGTGTGCCGTTGTCTTCGGTGTCGCTGAGTTCGGTCAGCACATACCAGTCATACGCGACAGGCAGCGGATCGCGGGTGCCCGGAATGTGGCGCAGCACCAGTTCGAGGCAGTTGCGCGACAGCAGTTCGAACGCCGATATCCGGTCACCGCAACGCTGCCGCAGCACAGACAGCAGCTCCAGCGCGGCTTCCGGATGCGGCACGGCAGTCCAGGCGATCGCTGTCGATTTCGGCCTCGGGAAAATTTTCAGCACCGCGGCAGTGATGATGCCCAGGGTGCCCTCGGCGCCGACGAACAGGTGCTTGAGATCGTAACCGGTGTTGTCCTTGCGCAGCCCGCGCAGGCCGTTCCAGATGCGGCCGTCGGGCAGCACGACTTCCAGCCCCAGCACGAGGTCGCGCGCATTGCCGTAGCGCAGCACATTGACGCCCCCGGCATTGGTCGAGAGATTGCCGCCGATCTGGCAGCTGCCTTCAGCACCCAGACTCAAAGGAAATAGCCGGTCCTGTTCCGCTGCCGCCTGTTGGAGGTTGACGAGCACGCAACCGGCTTCCACGGTGGCGGTGTTATTGAGCGCGTCCACTTCGAGCACGCGGCCCATGCGGGCCAGCGACAAGACAATTTCGCGCCCGTTGGCGTGGGGAACGGAGGCGCCGCACATGCCGGTGTTGCCGCCCTGGGGCACGATGGCGGTGCGGGTTTCGGCACAGAGTTTTACGACAGCGGCGACCTGGGCGGTGTCGGCGGGCCGGACGACGGCGGGTGATGCGCCGCGGTAGTAGCCGCGCCAGTCGACGACGTAGGGCTCCATGTCGCGCGCATCGGTGATCAGGCCCTGGGGGCCGACGATGGCGGCGATGCGTTCAATCAGGGTGTGGGCTGTCATGATGTCAGGTGGATTATAGATGACAAAAACGAAAAAATATTAACTGCCAAGGCCTATCAGCCGCAAAGGCCGCCAAGAAACCTGAAAACATGAACCGCCAAGATTCTTCACAATACATCCTTGAGGGGTACGCCAAGGCGCCAAGATACCCGCAACCAGACTGCTTTCCTTGATCTACAATTGCCGTATGTCTTACGCGAGCAGTTCGCGCAAGACATACGGCAGGATGCCGCCGTGATTGAAATAGTCGACTTCGATCGGCGTGTCTATCCTGAGCCGCAGCGCCACCTTGTCTGTCTGCCCGTTCTTGCGGTGGACGACCATCGTCATGTCCTGCATCGGCGTGATGCCATTTTCGATGCCGGTGATGTCGATGGTTTCCGAGCCGTCGAGCTTGAGCGTTTGCGCGCTTGCGCCGTCCTTGAACTGCAACGGCAGCACGCCCATGAATACCAGGTTGGCGCGGTGGATGCGTTCGAAGTTGCGCACGATCACGGCTTTCACGCCGAGCAGCTGCGGTCCCTTGGCAGCCCAGTCGCGTGACGAACCCTGGCCGTATTCGTCGCCGCCGAACACCACCGACGGCACGCCTTCCTTTTTGTAGCGCATGGCGGCTTCGTAGATCGAGGTCTTTTCGCCGGAAGGTTGGTGTATGGTGACACCGCCTTCGGTGCCTGGCACCATCAGGTTCTTGATTCGCACGTTGGCGAACGTGCCGCGCATCATGACTTCATGGTTGCCGCGGCGCGCACCGTAGGTGTTGAAGTCGCCGATACCGACGCCGTGGTCCTGAAGGTATTTTCCGGCAGGCGAGGTGGCCTTGATCCCGCCCGCGGGACTGATGTGATCGGTGGTGATCGAATCGCCGAAGATGCCGAGCACGCGCGCCTCTTTGACCCCGGAGGCTTTGCCCGGTTTCATCGAGAAGCCGTCGAAATAGGGCGGGTGGCGGACATAGGTCGATTTCTCGTCCCACTTGTAGAGCGCGCCGGCCGAGGCCGGGATCTCATCCCACATCGGGTTGCCTTCGCCAAAGGCCGAGAACAATTTTTTGTACATATTGGGGTCGGTCGCGTACTTCATCACCGCGGCGATTTCCTGCGTCGAAGGCCAGATGTCCTTCAGGTAGACCGGTTTGCCGTCCTTGCCCGTGCCGAGCGGATCCTTGGTCATGTCGATGTTGACGGTGCCGGCGATCCCGAATGCGACCACCAGCGGCGGGCTCATCAGGAAGTTGGCGCGGATGTTCTGATGTATGCGCGCTTCGAAATTGCGGTTGCCGGAAAGCACGGCCGCCGCAACCACGTCGTTCTTGACGACCGCTTCTTCGATTTTGGCGTCGAGCGGTCCCGAGTTGCCGATGCAGGTGGTGCAGCCGTAGCCCGCGACATAATAGCCAAGCTGCTCGAGATAGGGCAGCAGGCCCGCATTCTTCAAATACTCGGTCACGGCCAGCGAGCCGGGTCCGAGCGAGGTCTTTACGCGCCGGTGGGGCTTCAGCCCTTTTTCCGCTGCCTTCTTGGCAAGCAGTCCTGCGCCGAGCAGCACGCCGGGATTCGAAGTGTTGGTGCAAGAGGTGATGGCGGAGATCAGCACGTCGCCGTGGCCGATATCGATGGTGCCGGTGCCGGCACCGGCGTCCTGGTCCTTCACGACGTCGGGCGTCGGCCGGTTGTCGACCATCTCGACCGCGTTCCTCGGGGCCCCGGGGGTGACGCCGTTCTGCGCGCCACCGCCGGAGAGCGGGCCCTTCATGTCGCTTAACTTCACTTCAAAGCGCTTGCCGATCGCGTCGGCGCTCTTGCCGTAGCCGCCGTCGGTCATGGGCTTGCCCATCAACTCGTTGAACTTGCCCTTCAATTCTTCCAGGTCGAGGCGGTCGTGCGGGCGGCGCGGGCCGGATACGGCTGGCCTGACTGTCGAGATATCGAGCTCGACCACGTCGCTGTAGTCGATATCGCCTTTCTTTGGCATGCCGTACATGCACTGCGCTTGGTAGTAGGCCTTGACCGCGGGCACGATGTCGCCGCGGCCCGTCATGCGCAGGAATTCGCAGGACACGTCGTCGACCGGGAAAAAGCCGCAGGTCGCGCCGTATTCCGGCGACATATTGCCGATGGTCGCGCGATCGGGGATCGTCAGTGACGCCGCGCCCTCGCCAAAGAATTCGACGAATTTGCCGACGACTTTTTTCTCGCGCAGCACCTGGACGATTTTCAGGACCAGGTCGGTGGCGGTCACGCCGTCGCGCAGTTTACCGGTGAGGTGGACGCCCACCACGTCGGGTTCCAGGAAATACATCGGCTGGCCCAGCATCGCAGCTTCGGCTTCGATGCCGCCCACGCCCCAGCCGAGCACGCCCAGGCCGTTGACCATGGTGGTGTGCGAATCGATGCCGACCAGGCTGTCGGGATAGAACATATCGCCCTTGTGCCAGACGACTTGCGAGATGTATTCGAGATTGATCTGGTGGCAGATGCCATTGCCCGGCGGGATGATCTCGAAGGTCTCGAACGCCTGCGCGCTCCATTTCAGGAACTCGTAGCGCTCGCGATTGCGCTTGAACTCGATTTCCATGTTTTTCTTGAGCGCATCGGGGGTGCCGTAGGTATCGATCTGCACCGAGTGATCCATGATCAGGTGCGCCGGGCACAGCGGCTCGATGATGTCCGGGTTCTTGCCCTGCGCTTTGGCGGCTTCGCGCATGGCGGCGAAGTCCACCACCAGCGGCACGCCGGTCATGTCCTGCAGCAGCACGCGCGCGACGACCAGCGGCACTTCCTCGCTGCGCTGGGCATTGGGCTTCCACCCAGCGAAGCTTTTCAAATGGGCTTCGGTGATCTTCTTGCCGTCAAAATTCCGCAGTGCGGACTCCAGCACGACGCGCAGACTTATCGGCAAACGAGAAATTTTGCCAAGGCCGGCTTTTTCCAACGCAGGCAGCGAATAGTATTTACCCGACTTGCTGCCGAATTTGAATTCTTGGAGGGAATTGAACAGATTGTGGCTCATGCGGGCCTCCTGGGGAGTTACACTCCGGATCTTGCGCAGAGCGCCGGATCAATCACATTGGGTGGCAATTTTTCGTTGCGCGGTGGCTGCTGACAGTTTGGAAGCGGGGGAAGAAACACCTGTTTTTTGCCTGCGGCGCCTAGGCTCGGCGGTACATAAGATCAGATTACATAAACTACTGATCGTGTTGCACTGTGTCAAGCCTGTCCAGAGTTCCACAATGCGGTGCAAAGCCCGGAAACCCCCAAGACAGCATGGCTAATGTTGGGTAAGATGGCCCACGCTGATATCCGGCGGTGTGCCATCGTCATAAAGCCTCAGCAGAACATGATGTGATCGCTGCCTAGAACCAGCGACACGCGCAATATCCGAGAGAACATCCACAATGGCTGACCGTGTCATATTCATCAGCACCCTGATACTGGCCGCGGTGTATTTTTACGCCACCGCGCAAATTCCCATGCTCGAGATCGGCGACCCGCTGGGACCCAAGGCCTTTCCGCGTCTGCTTGGAATAGGGTTGCTGATCACGGCCGGACTCCTGCTGCTGGAAATGCTGCGGGCGAAAAAAGTCGCCGCACACGATGCGGCACCGAAGACGCCGCTGGCATGGCGTCACTACCTGGTGGTCGGCGCGGCGGCGATCTGGACGGGCGTTTATTTCATGGTTTTCGAGTGGCTGGGCTATGCGATCGCCACCACGTTCTACCTGCTGGCAATGACGATGTATTTCCATAAAGGCCACCCCAAAACCAATGTGCTGACCTCAGCGTTGTTCAGTTTCATCAGTTATTTCATGTTCACCCAACTGCTCGGTGTCACGCTTGCGCGCGGCCTCCTGCCGTTCTGAGCCGGACCGCGCATGGAAACGCTGACTCACATTCTCAACGGCTTCACGGTCTGCCTGCAACCCATCAACCTGTGGTACACGTTTGTGGGGGTTTTTCTGGGCACGATCATCGGCATCCTGCCGGGCATCGGCCCCTCGGCGGGGATCGCGCTGCTAATCCCGGTGACGTTCGGCATGGACCCGACATCGGCGCTGATCATGATGGCCGGCATTTACTATGGAACCAAATACGGCGGCTCGACCACGGCAATATTGATACGCACACCGGGTGAGGCGGCCTCGGTCATGACCTCCATCGATGGCTACGAGATGGCGAAAAAAGGGCGCGCCGGCGCGGCACTTGCGGTGTCCGCGATCGGCTCCTTTATCGCGGGCACCATCGGCGTGGTGGCGCTGACGCTGTTCGCCATACCGCTGTCCTCGATGGCGCTCAAGTTCGGCCCGGCGGAGTATTTCACGCTGATGTTGTTCGCGATGACCGCGGTGGCATCGCTTTCCGGAAAGTCGCCCGCAAAAGGCCTGCTGTCGACCATCCTGGGTCTGATGATCGCCACCATAGGCATAGATCTGCAGAGCGGCCAGCCGCGCTACACCGCGGGCATCCCGGAATTCCAGGACGGCATTGGCTTCATCGTGGTGGTGGTGGGATTGTTTGCCGTCGCCGAGGTATTCCGCGGCATGGAGAACCTCTATTACGGTACCGCGCCCCAGATGATTCGCATTTCCGGCAAACTGTGGTTGACCCGGGAGGAGTGGAAGCGCTCAGTCGGGCCGATCTGGCGCGGCGGGATCATCGGCTTTGTCATCGGGGTGCTGCCGGGTGCGGGTGGCACCATAGCGTCCATCCTGTCCTATACGACGGAAAAGCGGCTGTCCAAACATCCGGAAACCTTCGGCCAGGGCGCGATCGAAGGCGTCGCGGGGCCAGAAGCGGCAAACAATTCCGATACCGCCGGCGCGCTGGTGCCGCTGTTGACTCTGGGTGTGCCCGGCGGCGGCGCTACCGCGGTGATGCTGGGTGCGTTCATCATGTATGGCATACAGCCCGGGCCGATGCTGTTCCAGAATCGTCCCGACCTGGTGTGGGGTTTGATAGACAGCATGTACATCGGCAACATCATGCTGCTTATCCTCAACCTGCCACTGATCGGGCTGTTCGTGCGCCTGCTCTATATTCCCAGCGGCATCCTCTATCCGATAATCGTGGCGATCTCCGTCATCGGCACCTATGCCATCAGCGGCAGCATGCTCGATCTTTATCTGATCCTGTCTTTCGGCGTGGTCGGCTATATTTTCGATAAGGTCGATATCCCGGTGGCGCCGTTGGTGCTGTCGCTGGTGCTGGGCGGCATCATGGAACAGTCGTTCCGCCAGGCGATGACGATATCCGGCGGCGACCCGGTGGTTTTCGTCAGCAGCGGTATTACCGTAACACTGGTGGTGCTGTCTGTGATCTCCATTTCCATGCCATTCATCCTGCCGCGGCTGAAGGCGCTGAAAAGTTCGTCCGATGACGCGGATTGATGAATGTGTAGTGATTCATTCCAGGGGAGACAGGTCAAAGTGCACGAGATAACACTGATTCCAGGTGATGGCATAGGCCCCGAAGTGACGGACGCGGCGCGTGCCGTGATCGAGGCGGCAGGCGTGCAGGTGCAGTGGGATGTGCGCCCTGCAGGCATGAAAGTGGGCGAGGAAACCGGCAACCCGCTGCCTGAAAGCGTATTCGACTCGATAGCGCGCACGCGCATCGCGCTCAAAGGACCGACCGCCACGCCGTTCGGGGAAGCCTATCGCGTGGAACGCAAGACCAAACGCGCGGACGGCGGCGCTGAGACCCGGGTGTATCCGAGTGTGGCGATCGCGCTGCGCAAGGAACTGGAGCTCTACGCCAATGTGCGCCCGGTCAAATCCTATCCGGGCGTCGCCTCGCGCTATAGCGGGGTGGACATCGTGCTGTTCCGCGAGAACAGCGAGGATTTGTATCTCGGCCGCGAGCGCATGGTCGACGACGATACGGCGGAAGCCCTCAAAATCATCACGCGCGGCGCCACCCAGCGCATGGCAAAATTCTCGGCCGATTACATGCAGCGCCTGGGACGCAAGCGCGTCACGATAGGGCACAAATCCAACGTGCTCAAACTCACCGATGGCCTGTTCCTGAAGACGTCGCTTGAAGTGCTCGCCGGTTATCCCGGCATCACGGCCGACAGCCGGGTGATAGACGCGTTGTGCATGGAACTGGTGCTCAAGCCGGAGTCGTTCGACTGCCTGCTTCTCGCGAATCTCTATGGCGATATCGTATCCGACCTGCTGGCGGGAGTCGTCGGCGGGCTGGGGTTGGCGCCGGGGGCGAATCTCGGAAACGACTACGCGATGTTCGAGGCAGTGCACGGCACTGCGCCCGACATCGCCGGCAAGGACATGGCGAATCCGCTGTCGATGATCCTGTCGTCGGTGATGCTGCTGCGCTACATCGGCGAAGCCGCTGCGGCCGACCGCGTCGATGCGGCACTGTCGAAGGTGCTCGTTGAGAAGCGCGATGTCACGCGCGATCTGGGCGGCGAGGCGGGGACGAAGCGGATGACTGCGGCGATCGTCGAAAAATTGCAAAAACATTAGCCACAGAGAACACAGAGATCACAGAGGGAAACCCCTTAAGGTCACTACCCAAAAATATCCTGGCAGGGTTGGGTTCTCAGTCGAGCTATTTCTGTATCTCATTGTTTTGCATGTATTTTAGTTTTTCTCTGTGTGCTCTGTGCCCTCTGTGGCAAACGCATTTAATCTGTGGAGTGTGAATTGGGTAAACGAATTGTCGTAGTGGGAGCAGGCGCGATCGGCGGCTATGCCGGCGGGCACATGACGCGCGCCGGTCACGATGTCACGCTGATCGATCCCTGGCCCGAGCATGTCGAGTACATGCGCGCACACGGGCTGCAGCTCTCCGGCATGACGCCGGAGGAGACGCATTCGATCAAGGTCAATGCGCTTCACATCACCGACGTGCAGCGATTCTGCAAGGAGGGGCCGATCGACATCGCCTTCATCTGCGTCAAATCCTACGACACGGAATGGGCGACGCACCTGATCAAGCCGTATCTCGCGCCCGACGGTTACTGCGTTTCGCTGCAGAACTGCATCAACGAAGAGCGCATCGCCGCCATCGTCGGGTGGGGCAAAACGCTGGGTTGCATCGCCAGCCTGGTCGCGGCGGATCTTTATGCACCGGGGCATGTGAAGCGCACCGTGCCCAGAGGCGGTGACAAGCACATCGTGTTCCGCGTCGGCGAAGTGCACGGCCGCGTGTCGCCGCGCGCGGAAGAGGTGGCGCAGTTGTTGCGATCCGCCGACAGCGCCAAAGTCACGACCAATCTGTGGGGCGAGCGCTGGTCCAAGCTTGTCGTCAATTCCATGCGCAACGGCCTGTCCGCCGCCACCGGCCTGTCCGGCAACCAGCGCGATGGCGCCGAGGAGCCACGCTGGCTGTCGATTCGCCTCGGGAGCGAAGCGGTGCGCGTCGGCCAGGCGCTCGGCTACCAGCTCGAGAGAATGCTCGGCATGGAGCCGGAGACGCTGGCGCGGGCCGGGGAGGGCAGCCAGGACGCGCTGACCGAAATCACCGATATCCTGACCGAGAATGCGAAAAAGCGATCGGACGAGCAGCGTCCCTCGATGGCGCAGGACATGGCCAAGGGTCGCCGCACCGAGACCGATTTCATCAACGGTTTTGTTGCGGCCCGCGGGCTGGAGATCGGCGTGGCGGCGACTACTCATGCCAAAATGAACGACATCGTGAAACGGGTCGAGCGCGGCGAGCTGGCTGCAACCCCGGCCGTCATATCGGGTTTGTAGTTCAGCTCGCTGTGAAGTGCGATTGAGAACGTGTACGACAAAGGCCAGCATTAATGTTGGCCTTTGTTTTGGAAGATTGCCGGGCAAACATAAGGCAAGACTTGACACCGTTGCCAGCATTCGGGGGAGGGATGGCGGAAAAGACGCAGCGCGTCATCCGGATGTCATGCGAAAAGTGAAATGGATTTGATATACAGCAAGGCCATTTGTTGGCAGCTGGAGTAAATTTCCCTTAGCGTACCAGAACTTCCGACCGCCCGGTCGGGGGCGAAGACCGCGCCTGAAACCGGTCTGTGTGGAGATCAAAATGGCCACAGATCAAACGCTAGCTCCGCTACCCACCTCCATCGTCATCGCGGACACCACCGCCAATCCCGCGCCACTGGGATTGCTCGCCTTCGGGCTGACGACGGTGCTGCTCAACATCCACAACGCCGGTTACTATCCGCTCGACGCGATGATCCTCAGCATGGGCGTTTTCTACGGCGGCTCGGCGCAGATCGTCGCCGGCGTCATGGAATGGCGCAAGGGCAACACCTTCGGCACCACGGCGTTTACCTCATACGGCTTTTTCTGGCTCAGTCTGGCCGGCATCCTGATCATGCCCAAACTCGGCCTGGGCACCGCGCCGGGTGCAGCGCCGATGGCGACCTATCTGGCCATGTGGGGCGGCTTCACGGCGGTGATGTTCATCGCCACGCTCAGACTCAACCGGGCGCTGCAGTCCATATTCGCGACGCTGACCGTGCTGTTTTTCCTGCTCGCCATCGGCGACATCACTGGTAGTGCAACGCTTAAAGTGGTGGCGGGTTACGAAGGGATCCTGTGCGGCGGCCTCGCCATCTACACCGGACTTGCGCAGGTGCTTAACGAAGTCTACGGCCGCAAAGTCATGCCTTTGGGCTGAGGGTGAGTTGGGGGCGGGTTAACTTTTCCCGGGCACGTACGATGCTGAGAGTAGCCAGGATCGCATTTTGGCATCAAAAGGCCTATTGTCACGGTTACTCCAACCAAAAGCGATGGGAAGTCCGTGGCAAACAACAAGGTAGCCAGGAAAACCAGGGCCTCTACCCCAGCCAGAAAAAGCATCATCCCTGAGCACAAGTGGGTGGAGCAGAGGCTGGGTGAGCGCGAAGCGGAACTTTACCGCTTCAAGTACGCGCTCGACCAGACGCTGGACTGCGTCTTCATGTTCCGGATGGAAGACTTCCGCTTCAATTATGTGAACCTGGGCGCGCAGCGGCAGGTGGGCTACACCGAGGCCGAGTTGCTCGCCATGTCGCCTTTGGACCTCAAGCCCGAGTACACGCCGGAGAGCTTTCGGCAACTGGTGCAACCGCTGATAGACGGTACACAGGCCTCAATTACCTTTGATACGGTTCACCGCCACAAGAATGGGCACGATATTCCGGTGGAAATCGTTATGCAGCTCGTGCTGCAGTCGGTCGGGGAACGGCGCTTCGTAGCCATTGTGCGCGACATCACCGAGCGCAAGCGCAGCGAAGAGGCCCGAGCCAACCTGGCTGCCATCGTCGATAATGCCAATGACGCCATTATCAGCCGTTCGATCGACGGCGCCATCCAGTCATGGAACAAGGCCGCGGAACGCATGTTTGGCTGGTCTGCACAGGAGATAATCGGGAAGCCGATCACTATCCTCGTGCCCCCCGAGCGCCGTGGCGAAGTGCGGCCATTCATCGAACGCGTCATGCGTGGTGAAAAGGTGGGTGCAGTCGAATCCATGCACCGCCACCGCGACGGCTCCCTTATCGATACCTCAGTCACGTTTTCGCCAACTATGGATGAGGCAGGCAAAGTCGTGTCGCTATCGTTCATCTACCGGAATATCAGCAAACGCAAGAAGACGGAGAGGGCGTTGCGTGAGAGCGAAGAGAGATATCGCTCCGTGATTGCCGCGATCGCGGAAGGTGTCGTATTGCGCGACAAGGACGCGAAGATCGTCGCCTGCAATGCCAGCGCGGAACGCATCCTCGGCCGGACACTTGATCAGATGCTGGGAAACGTTCTTTTTGACTCGGCCTGGCAGGCGATCCAAGAAGATGGAACCCCGTTTCCAGCCGAAGATCGCCCGCTCCATGTGGCGCTACGTAACAAGCAGATGCTATCCAACGTCGTGCAAGGTTTGAGTAAGCCGGACGGCACCGTGTTGTGGCTTTCGGTAAACGTGCAGCCGCTGTTCGACGAGTCGGGCACGAAGCTGTTCGGCCTCGTCTCCACCTTTACCGATATCACCGAGCGCAGACTGGCGGATCAGCGGCAAAAGATGGAGCACGCCGTGACCCGAATTCTAGCTGAGGCCGACACCCTGGCGGAGGCGACCCCCAGGATTATCCGGACTATCTGCGAGACGATGGGGTGGCACTGCGGGGCACGCTGGCAGATGGACAAGGAAGCCGGGGTTCTTCGTTGCATCGAATGCTGGGGAATCGACAAGCCCGAAATTCGCGAGTTCATGGCGGAAAATTTAAAACGGATCGTAAATCCGGAATCGACGCCGGACCGGGGATTGGTGCGGCGCGTCTATAACACGCAGCGCCCGATCTGGATCGCAGACATCTCGAAGGAAAAGGATTTTAACCGTGCGCATATGGTGATCAAGGCCGGTCTGCACGGCGCCTTTGGCTTTCCCATGTCGCTCGGCGGTGAAGTGCTCGGGGTAATGGAATTCTTCCACCGCGACGTTCGGGAACCCGATGCATCGCTTCTCCAGATCGCGGATTCGATCGGCAACCAGATCGGCCAGTTTATGGCGCGCAGGCAGGCGGAGGAGCGGATTCGCCATCTCGCGAATTATGATGAACTCACCGGGTTACCTAACCGCACCTTGTTCAACGAGCGTCTTGCTCACGCGCTCGCCCAGGCGCGTCGCAACGACAGGCAACTGGCGGTCCTGTTCATCGATCTCGACCGTTTCAAGAACATTAACGACACGCTCGGCCACGACGCCGGTGACCTCGTACTCAAGGAGGTCGCGGATCGACTGCGCGGATGCCTGCGCGATAGCGACTCCGTCGGCCGTCTGGGGGGGGACGAGTTTGTTGTGCTGATCGAGGAACCACCTCAAATTTCGGGCGTCAGCATGGTGGCGCAGAAAATTCTCGAGGCCGTCGCAAGGCCGTTTATCCTTGCGGCACAGGAATACCATATCGGTGCGACCATCGGTATCAGCGCCTACCCTGAGGACGGCATGGACATGCAAACGCTACTGAAGCACGCGGATGCTGCGATGTATCACGCCAAGGAACAGGGCGGAAACAACTATCATTTCCACTCGGCTCAGATACCTGCGCCATCATCGCCGTGATCACCCCGGTTAGCCAACCCGTAAAATCTGAATGATCGGGGCCAGACCGGTTTACCCTGAATTATGGGGCTGCGATGGCCGAACCTAAACAGCGGTCTGTTCCAGATTATGATCAGGGATTGCCAAGGTCGATCTCGCCGCGCGACTCGAAATCCCCGCCGCCCAGACCCAAACCGCCGAGCCGGCCGCGCAATAAGTATGTTACCGGTCCCACGTTATTGCCTTCGCGCGCGCCGCGAATCAGGGTGATCGCCTGGCGCGCGATGCTCAAGCCCGAGGCGGTGACCGGCAGCATCACCACGGCGTCGCTGAAACGCGGCACCACACCCGTCACTGGCGCGACGCCGCTGGCCAGCGGCTGGCCGCGCAACTCGATCTCTACCCAGATTCCGTCGTAGCGCAGGTCGGAATCACTTGGGTTCTGCACCCGTAACTTGAGCATAAAGCGCAATTCAAGTCCCTCTCCGGGCAGGCTGTCGATACCGGCCAGGGCCACGCGCGGCGCAGTCCGGCTGGCCATGCCGGCGCAGCCCGCCAGAACGGCTGCTCCCGTCAGTGCGGTGCTTTGTACGAGAAAGCGGCGTCGTGTGGTCATGGGCGTCTCCGTTAAGTGTTTGCCTGGTTTGATAATCAACGCGGTATATGCATTGCGAGTTGACCCAGACAGGCGCCCGTTTTTTTCCATGCGACAGAAGATTTCATTTCGAGCGGAACGCCGGCGTGAAAACAGACCGATCATCAATCTATTCCAATTGCAACAGCGAGGCAACCGTCTGCACGCACTATTACTTTCATGACATCAGCACGTCATATTTGCGATACGCTATTGTTATTCAAATTCCATACTTTCCAACACACTGATGAAGGACAGCTCATGCCCAGGATGACCGGGTCGCGCCTGTTCGCCGAAATGCTGAAAGGCTACGGCGTCACGCATGTATTTTTCGTGCCGACGATACTGATGGATTCGTTGGCGGAGATGGATGGCCTGGGGATACGCAGAATCCTGGCGCACAGCGAGAAAGCGGCGGCGTACATGGCAGACGGCTACGCGCGCGCAACCGGCAGGCCGGGGGTGTGCATGGCCCAGCAGATAGGCGCATCGAATCTCGCGTCAGGACTGCGCGACGGCTACATGGGGTGCACGCCGATGATCGCCATCAGCGGCGGCCCGGCGCCCGCGGGCCGCTACCGCCACGCCTACCAGGAGGTGGAGGACATCACCCAGTTCGATTCAGTCACGAAGCTCAACATGCAACTCGAGGACATGGCGCGCTTCCCGGACCTGGTGCGCCAGATGTTCCGGGTGGCGACCTCGGGTGTGCCCGGGCCGGTGCACCTGAGATTGAGCGGTCCCTATGGCCAGAGCGTGGAAGGCGAGGGCGATCTGCAGCCGCTGGTCGAGCCCCAATTCTCGCGGGTGCCGGCGTTTCGTCCCGGCCCGGAAATGGAACGCGTGCGGCAAGCCGCCGCGCTGCTGGCGAAGGCGCTCAGACCGCTGATCGTCGCCGGCGGTGGCGTGGTCGCATCCCGGGCGCAGGCCGAGCTCGTGGAACTGGCTGAAAAACTGGGCATTCCGGTCGCTACTTCGCTTACCGCCAAAGGCGTCATCCTGGACAGTCACCCGCTGTCGGTCGGCGTGGTCGGCTCCTACTCGCGCGAGTGCGCAAACCGCGCCGTGTCGGAAGCCGATCTCGTGTTCTTCGTCGGCAGCCATGCCGGCGGCCAGCTTACCGCGGACTGGAAAATTCCGGCGCCAGGTACGACGGTAATCCAGCTCGACATAGACGGCGCGCAGTTAGGACGCAACTATCCCAATGCGGTGGCGCTGGCGGGCGATGCCAGGGTGACGCTGCGCCAGCTGTGTGACGCGGCGCAGCGCAAGGACCCGGCGGCAACGAAAGCGTGGACGGACCGCATGCAGCAACTCGTCGGGGAATGGCGCGCGAAGGCGGAACCGATGCTCGCTTCGGATGCGGTGCCGATGCGGCCGGAGCGTATCTGCAGGGAACTCACGCAGGCATTGCCGGCGGACGGCGTGGTGGTGTCGGACACCGGACATGCCGGGATGTGGACCGGGCAGATGCTGGACATCACCAGCCCCGGACAGCGCTACATACGGTGTGAAGGCTCGCTCGGGTGGGGATTGCCCGGCGCGATGGGGGTGAAGTGCGCGCTGCCCGACCGGCCGGTGGTGTGCTTCACCGGCGACGGCGGATTGTATTACCACCTCCCGGAGCTGGAGACTGCGGCGCGCCACGGCATCAATCTCGTGGTCGTCATCAACAACAACAGCTCGCTCAACCAGGAAATCCCGCTGGTCAATTCGGCTTACAAGGAAAAGCGTGACGAGCGCTCAGGGGAATTGTGGCGGTTTCAGAAAAACGCCGACCTGGTCAAGGTGGCGGAAGCGCTGGGCTGCAAAGCATTCAGAGTGGAAAAGCCGGGGCAGCTGAAGGACCTGTTGCCGCGCGCACTCGCGATGGACAAGCCGGTGGTGATCGACTGCATCAGCGACGATCAGGCGCTCGCGCCCACGGCGTGGCTGCCGGGCGATGCGGCGCATCGGTATTGAAGGGCTGGGGTTGTTGCGTAAGCTGGTCTTGAAAATAAAAAACAAAGATTGAACCGCCAAGGCCGCAATGTTGTTTCCTTCGACAGCGCGAACGCATAACGCGGCGAATACTTAGCTGATTGTTCTCTTGCACGGTCAACTCAGCTGGCGCAAGCCGCGGACCTCTTCTCATTCTTCGCCTCCCGAGTATTCACCTTGCCGTGAGACAGAGAGACGAACAAAATGTTCAGCGAATTAAAGATTCAGGACACTAGGGCTGGTCGTAAATGGCCGGCAGGAAGCAGGTGAGCAACAGTATAATAAGCGTCTGCGCGGCAATTGTGATCCGCAGCCGGTGCGTCGCATGCGTCATGTCAGCATCAAATTAGCCAGATACTGAAATGGAGATATAAATGATGAAAATAGGCAGGAATATCGCAGTAGTATTAGCAGCAGGTATTCTGATATCAGGGCTATCGGGCTGCCAGAAGGAAGGCCCGGCGGAACGCGCCGGCAAGGAGATGGACAAGGCGGTAGAGAACGCAGGTAAGCAGATCGAAAAGGCGGGCGAGAAAATCCAGGATGCAGCCAAAGATGCCAGGAAGTAAATTCTGCTGAATTGCGCTGGCGCATCCTTGCTGAGCGGAATTGTTATTGCGTAATCTGGAGCGGCAAGCGGAGCAGATGCTACGATGGCGGTCGAGGCGTCGGCTGAAGACCAGAAATGGCCTGCGTCCCTTTTATGCAGCTTGATGAACGGGAGTAACAGTGCAGGATGTTGGCGATGACAGATAAAGACAAGCCCGCGACCGACGTCAAGCAGCCGGCAAGGCAGAGCCCGGCCTACAGCACGTTTCCCGAAACGACGACTCACGGGCCGCGCGACAAGCGTTGCTATCACGGCAAGCCTGAAGACTGGAAGCGCAACAACCTTAAACGCACCTTCGGCGGCAAGATCAAGTAATCCGCGGTTAACAAGTGCCGCTGGAGAGTCATGCATAAAATCGGCAAGTACGAGATCCTGAAGAAACTCGGCGATGGCACCACCAGCAGCGTATTCCTGTGCCGCGATACCTTCGCTGATCGCGACGTCGCGGTCAAACTGGTGTCCCAGAACGCGTGGAGGGACATGGACAACGGCCGCATCCTGCGCCGCCTGTTCCTGACCGAAGCCTCGCTTGCAGGAAAGATCATCCATCCACATATCGTCGAGATCTACGACGCGACCGCCACCGAGGATACCGCGTATATCGTGATGGAATACGTCGGCGGCGGCACGCTGCAGCGCTTGACCAGTTCCGACAGCCTGCCCGGTCTGGGCGACGTGATCGAGATCATCTATAAATGCAGCCGCGCGCTCGATTTTGCCTCGCGGCTGGGCGTGATACACCGCGACATCAAGCCGGCGAATATCCTGATCAGGGACGGCACCGACATCAAGATCACCGATTTCGGTTCCGCTGCGCTGCTGCTGGCGAGCCGCACCGTCGTCGACGGCGTGGGCACGCCGGCCTATATGTCGCCCGAGCAGCATCTGAACCGTCCGCTCAACCTGCAGACCGACATTTACGCGCTGGGCGTGGTGATGTTTCAGTTGCTGACCGGCCGCCTGCCTTTCGGCGCCACCAACATCGCCGCCCTGGCCTACCAGATGCTGAACCAGGATCCGCCGCTGCCGAGCGCGTTTCGCCGCGACATTCCGCCGCGCATCGATGAAGTCGTGCGCCGCGCCCTGGAGCGCGACCTGAACCGGCGTTATCAGAGCTGGCAGGAATTCTCGGACGATCTGGTCGCCGCCGCCGCCGGCGGCATGCCGCGGCCCACGCTGGGGATATTTGAAACCGGACAATTCAACACGCTGCGCACGCTGTCGTTCTTTCGCGCTTTCAGCGACGTCGAGTTGTGGGAGGTGCTGCGGTTCAGCGAATGGCGCACCGCTGCTGCCGGCGAAGTCATCATGCGGGAGGGCGAGCCGGGAGGCCACTTCTGCATCCTGGTGAGCGGCGAGGCGCGCGTTATGCGCAAGGGGC
Organism: Burkholderiales bacterium; assembly: GCA_030683105.1. Classification (GTDB taxonomy): domain Bacteria; phylum Pseudomonadota; class Gammaproteobacteria; order Burkholderiales; family SG8-41; genus CAKKQX01. The sequence goes on from JAUXMZ010000020.1 coordinate 40,427, forward strand.
AGCTGATCGCCATGCTCGAGGCCGGGGAGTGCGTGGGTGAAATGGCTTACTTCGGCGAAGTCGGCCGGTTGCGCACGGCCGACGTCGTGGCGGCCGGCGACGTCGGCATGATACGCATAGGGATAGAGGCGCTCGAACGCGCCTCCGAATTATGCCGCCTCAATTTTGACCGCTCGTTCCTGCGCATACTGGTCGAGCGTCTGACGCTCGCCAATTCGCATTTGACGGGAGTCTGATCCCCGAATTGATTGAGCCCCGAAAGGGACGCCACGCCATGAAGGCGCGAATTACAGAATTACAGCGTCTTGGCCGTCCAGGTGCTGACTAGTTTCTCGGCGTTTTCGAGCTGCCTGGGGTTGAGCTGCTTTTGCGCCAGATCGCGGATGTGTTCAGCTTCTTTTTTTGCGGCCTCGGTCAGCCAGTTCGTAGCGATGCTGGCCCAGACGAAGGCCTGTTCGATGTCCTGTTTGATGCCTTTGCCGTCCAGATGCAGTTGGGCGAGGGTGACCTGAGCCTGGGCATCCCCCTGCTCCGCGGCCTGGTGCAGCCACTTTGCCGCCTGCTGGATGTCCGGCTTGCCGCCCACACCATCGCGCAGCATGATGCCCAGCGCATATTGCGCATCCGCCAGGCCGCGCTTGTGCTTCAGGCGTTTCCAGTCATGCGAGGCGCCCACTTCCAGCCACTTGCGCGCCAGGGCGTAATCCTGTTTTACATGCTTGCCGTCGCGGTAGAGAAAACCCAGGTGCTGGGCCGCGACGATGTTGCCGCGATAGATTTCCTTTTCCAGCGCCTTGAGAATTGCGGCAGGCTCGCCGGCGGCCAGGGCTTTGTCGGCTGCGGCTTTAAATTCATCGGCTGATGCGCCAAGTGATAACAGCAATGTGGCGAGCGCCACCAGTAGGGTTTTCATGCGCGGTCCTCGTGTAGTTATAACTTATTGTTATTATTGTTTATTTTAAACAGTCATGCTGAGTTTCCCGTCCGCTGTGCGGACGGATGGCATCAGTGTATCGAAAGTTCAGGACGAACAGGAGGAAATCGTCCGGGTGATGGCGCGGGTGTGAAATGAACGCGCAATCCAGGCAGAATTAGATTGAGCGCGGGTACCAGGTTTCCACTGACTTATCGAGCTCTTTCACCTGTTCCGCGGTGAGCAGGTTTTTTGCAGCTTTGCTCGTGGCTTGCGGGCGTTCCAGATCGGAACCGGTCAGTGTGTAAGCCGCGATCGATGACCAGAAGTAGGCCTGTGCGGGGTCCGCACTCACGCCCTGTCCCTTGAGATACATTTCGGCCAGAGAGATTTGCGCCAGCGTGTGGCCCTGGTTGGCGGCAAGCTCGAACCATTCCGCGGCGGCTTGTGCGCCGACCGGTTTTCCCAGTCCGTCACGCCGCATCACGCCCAGTTCATACTGCGCTTCCGCCATGCCGAGCTTGAAGCGATAGCGTATCCAGTCCGTGCTTGCGGCCTGCTCCAGCCATTCCATCGCCACTGCGTCATTCCTCGGCACCAACTTGCCTTCGCGGTAAAACAAACCCAGCTGATATGCAGCTTTGATGTTGCCGCGATAGGAGTCGTTTTCCAGTTCCTTGACCACGGCCGCGGGATCGCCCTTGGCGAGCGCCTCGTCAACCCTGTCCTGGAAAATATCGGCAAAAGCGGATACGGAAAGCAGGGCGGCAAGTATTGCAATTAGCAGATTACGCATGGAATTCCCTGTTATCGTGTGGCGGCCGCGGTAATCCGCGCCCGGGGCCACTAAAAACAGACACCCGAAAACAGGATAAAGTTTCTTGCCGCAGCACCGAGCTGCGGCATCTGCTCAACGTCCGAACAGTCCTTTGAGCGCTTTCAGCCCTTCCTGTACACCTTGCTCGACAGCGGTGCCGCTGCTCTGCGGCTGAGTTTGCGCAGGCGCATCGGGGCGCGCCTGCGCGGGCCTGCGTTCAGCGGGATCGGCGTCCATGCCGCCCATGCCCTCGGCCAGCATCAGGCCGGAACTCGATTTCAGGCGCACTTTGACCGCCCACACCTGTTCCCACGGTTGTTTCACATCCTGTGGGCGCGGCGGATGCACGAGATTGAGCTCATCGCCATAGGCCACAAAGCGCAGCATGCCGCCTTCGCCCATTTCCTTCACAACCTGGCCGGGCACCGTGCATTCGGTCGTCTGCGGCGTCATCACCACTTTTTCGCGGATCAGCCGCGCGACCTCCGCGGGCGGCACGAAGCCCATCAGCGCGCCGCCCATTTCCTGCACTTCGCTCGACGACCACATGATTACGTCGTTCGAGCCCTCGGTGCCGCCGAATGCGGTGGCGAAATAACCGGTGGCGCCGGAAACGGATTTCCATTGCACGCGCATGCCGCCGGCCGCGGTTTTTGCAAGCGGGGAAAATGAAACCGGCGCCATGAAGTCATGGCGTTCCCCGATAGGAAATTTGATTTCAGGCGAGTAATTGCCATTGACTAGGTGCTCGCCGCGCAGCGAGGCGCCGGCGGGGACGGCCTTGGAATCCTCGGAGTTGGGCCAGTCGCTGTAAGTGCGGTTCCTGCCGGCTGACGGGCCCGATGCGCCGGCGATGCGGCGCGACACCATGTTGGGCGGACGCTGCCCTGCGGCGACCTTGGCAAAGTCGATGATCACCGGCTGGCCCGCGCCCACCTTGTCGCCACAGCCCCAGTAGATTTTCATGCGGCCCTTGGGTTGCTCCATGCCTTCGGGCAGATCCTCGTTGCGGCCCGGTGCGGCGCGCTTGGGGGTGATAAGCGGCAGAGACGGGCCCATGTTGAGGCCGATGGGAATGTCGTGCGCGGCGCGCGGCTCGCCCGCGGCGGATTGTGACGAGCCCAGTTGCAGGAGCATGGTGCGTGTTGCACCGTCACCGCCGCTACCCCCCATCATCGCGCCCATCATGCTCGAGACGTTCATGCCGCCGCCCATGCCGGCACCCATGCCGCTCATGGTGTCCACGCTCATCCAATAGATGGCGATCGGCGGGCGCACCACCTGTTGCTGGGCGTGGGCGGGGAAGGCCAGTGCTAGGCCGCAAAGAAACAGGGCAGCGCGTATACGCATGACTCAGCTCCAGTCGGAAAAAATATTTGGCGCCCCGAAGACGAATCGAACGTCCGACCTGCCCCTTAGGAGGGGGCTGCTCTATCCACTGAGCTACCGGGGCGTGACCCGCATTTTACCTGATTCGCCGGGCAAACCGGACGCCCGATTCATCTTCGGGGCGCCAACTCCCTTGATCCGCAACAGTTTTGCACTTGGTTAATCAAAGTAGTGCAAAGGCCAATATAGCAAGCCGTAAGGGGAAAGCAATACGCCCTTTGCGGCCTCTCCCGGCGGGCCATAGTCGATGAGCTAACCAGATTAGTGAATTCTGAATAAACGTTGTTTTGGATACGGCATCACAAACAATTCAGTCTTGCAAGTTGAAAAAGCGGATTTGATTGCCTCCGGCCTCTTTGGCTTGATACATCGCCATATCGGCCTGTTTGATGATTTCCACCGCACCGGCTTCGTGATTGAGGAACAGCGTCACGCCGATACTCGACGTGCAATGATGCTCGACGGTTGTTTCCTCTTGACCCTCCAGCTTGAATTTCAGCACATAGGGTTCATCCAGGATCGCGCGGATCTTTTCAGCAATGATGCCGGACTGTGTGGTGGATTGTGTTTTGTCCACATCCAGTTCAACGAGCATCACCACAAACTCATCGCCGCCGAAACGCGCGACGGTGTCCACCTTGCGTGCGCAACTGCTGATGCGGCGTGCCACCTCCACCAACAGCAAATCGCCCACGAAATGTCCGTGCGTATCATTCAGTGGTTTGAAGTTATCCAAATCCATGAACAGCAGCGCGCCATAACGACCGCTACGTTTGCTGACGGCCATCGATTGGTTCAAGCGGTCGTTTAACAGGCGGCGATTGGGCAGCCGGGTCAATGCGTCATGCAAAGCCAGATTGAGTATCATCTCCTCTGCCTGCTTACGCTCCGTGATGTCGCGCGCCGCGGCGAACACGCCCTGCAGCCGCCTGTCGCGATCGTAGAAGGTGGTCGCATTGTAGGACACCACCGTTTCCTTGCCGTCCCTGGCGCGCGCAGTGAGCTCGTAGTTGGTGACCTTCTTTTCGCTCAGCACCCGCTTGATGCCCGCCTCGGCCCGCTCCGGATCGGTGAAGAAATTCTTGAACGGCGCACCGATCAGCTCGTCACGCGTACACCCGGTGAGCGCCTCCATCTGTTTGTTGACGTCCGTAATGATGCCGGACGTATCGGTGGTCATCAGCGCGTCGATGTTGGATTCGAACAAAGAGCGGGTGTAGAACTGATGGTCGCGCAGGCGTTGACTGAGTTGCTTCTGCTCTGCCTCGATCTGCTTGCGGGCGGTGTTGTCGGTGCCGATCAGCAGGTAGCCTATGATTCCATCCTGATCATCGCGCAATGCCGTGACTGATACGACCGCAGGGAAGCGGCTGCCATCCTTGCGGATGTAGGTCAGCTCGTAAATGTCTTCAATGCCGCGCGAGGCCTTGAACACCAATGCCTCGAAGCCCGGCGTAATCAGGGTTCCGAGTTCGATGCTCAGCGCTTTGGCGCGCTCGATAACTTCCTGCGGATCGGAAATCTCAGCCGGAGTTATCTTGTTAATCACGTCGTCGGTGGTGTAGCCCAGCATGCGTTCCGCACCGACGTTGAAGATCTGGATGACGCCATTCGCGTCAGTGGCGATACTGGAGAAATTGGCGCTGTTGAGGATCGCGTTCTGCAAGGCGCCCGTTTTAAGCAACGCTTCCTTGCGCTGCACTTCGGTGATGCCATTTTTCTTGCCGGCATCGTCGGGGAGAGTGGGGCCGCTTTCTGTTTCGGACATGGCTGATTTCCGTGACAAACCTACAAAGATCCGAAGAGGGGAGCTGCGCGTGTCTGTTCGGCGGAAAATTGCCGCCTCACGCAGTCAAAAAAAGACCGCGCCTCCCTCTCGGGAGGTAAGCGGATAATCGTGGTCTTTCAGATGGTCGTCTGTTCGCTGGCACACAGAAGACCGTCATTCCGCGGCCTGGCTACAGCTCAAAGTTATGTTCGACTTCGACCCGCACCAGCCACTCGCGGGAATTTATACGCTACCGCAACCCGCTTCCACAGGGTTTGCTTCTAATGAAATCAGACCACCTTTTGATTTGAGTCAAAGCTGGCAGTCGCGCGGCAGCGCATTATTTTTCGTGTAAACGTTTTTTTGGAGGTGCCCCGTGATGAATGCAGCTGATATTTCGGCAATTGCACGCCACCTTTTTGAAACACACGGCGCCAAAGCCATCGCTGAGGCCGCTCAAAAGGCCGTGTCCTTTGAGCGTGCCGGCGACGAGGAGCAGGCGAGGGCGTGGAGGCGTGTGGAGGCCGCATTGTTGGAGATGCGTGGCCCGCACGAAAGTTAGGCGACAGCTGACCCGCCGGCATCGGACTGAAATCCACAGCCGTCGAACTGCAGGGGATCGCAAGGCGCGGTGGTGAGGGGTAGGTCATTAATTGCCACAACTGAGTGTGGCGGAATTGTGGCGGGAGGAAGCGCTGCATGAGCCGCCACGGTGGTCGCCTGTTCGGATCTGAACGCGCTAGAAACTGAAGTCTTTGACCTTTGCCTTGCAATCATCATAGGAGATAGTGACGCATCGGCGGTGCAGTTCGCCGACCATCATCTCGGACGCGGGTTGCGGCAGGCTTACAGGGTCTTTCAGAGAATCCTGAAAGATCTGAATGACCACATCGGTCATCCGCATGCAGCTGGTATGGTACAGCCATGTCTGCGCTTTGTCCGACGTATCGGGCATGATCACGACATTCCCGCATTTCTTTTGCAAGTAATCGATAGCGGTGTGTTCTTTTCCGTCGTCCAGAAAAAGGATATTTTTCCGGACGATCGCGCACCGCCCATTTTGCCGCGCACAGTCCATGGAGAAGTGAACAGGGTTCGGTACATATTTTTTCACTTAATCCTCCTGTAGGATTTGTGGTTGCGGGAGGATGCTTAACCCCCGTTATCTGCTGGCGGCTCGTCCGCCAGGATCGGTCGGGCGTCTGGGCCCGTGAAAATCCTGTACGGCTGAATCCTGTTACGCCGCCTCACGCCCCCGATTTATGCATGTCTAATAGTGATCCAGGGATCACCATTTGTATTATACGCTGGGAAGCTTTGAATAAAAGTTGCGCTGGACTGCCGGTGTGCGTAGCGCGCGGGGCCCGGTCATGAGCGCTGGACTGCATATCGGGAAAATATGGTTTGTCCCGATTGTGGCCGCATGCAGACCCGAGGGGATGGCGCGCAGGTAGCGGAACCCGATATCGAAATGACCTTGCAGAAAGTCCGCGATATTCGTCGTTGCGGATAATTCCACATGGATATCTGGAAACGCCGACATGTAATTCCTTGGCTGCTGCGGTGTAACTGTGCAATCGTGCCACGGTTTCGAAGATGCGAATTGAATTGAGCGAAGGCAGCCGTTCCATGTTCTGATACTTCCCCGTATTTAGTATTTATAAACAACATGTTGAGGTAACTCATCACAACGTTCTCAACACTACAGGAAGGTAGACATATTTATAGATCGTTCCAGGCTGGTTTATTGTTTCGTCGACCTGGAGTCTGAGCAAAAACAGGAGGCGCTGAGGGATGCCGGCGCATTCGAATTCGGGCGCTCCGTCTGTATCGAATTAAACATGCATCCGGATGTTGAGAAATTCTGGTTGCATGCCTCCTGAAGCCGGCATGTCTGCGCACGGCATCCGTACTTAAATTCTCAAGCCTGGCCCATCGCGGCCGGGGTTGCAGTTTCGGCCAATTCCCGGCAATTCCTGACTGAAGAACATCTATTGACTGCGCTCCCGGGCCTATAGATACTGCCGTGCGGGCCATTGAATATTTAGTCCATAAGGGGGGAGCATGAGCGAGCGGAAGATCGATCGGCGGACAGTTCTCAAGGCGGCAACGGCACTCGCGGCGACAGGCTTGACCTCCGGCCTGCTGTTCGCGCAATCGGGTTCGGGCGGCCGGGAACCGAATGCGGCCCGTTCCGCGAAGGCGCTTCCGGGCCGCGGAGAATTCGTCATTCGCGGCGCCACCATTCTGACCATGGACGCCGGGATCGGCGATTTTGCGCGCGGCGACGTGTATGTGCGCGACGGCGTAATTATTGCGGTGGCAAAGGACATCGTCGCGCCGACCGCGTCCTCCATCGATGCTCGCGGCATGATCTGCATGCCTGGATTCATCGATACGCACTGGCACCTGTGGACCAGCGTATGCCGGCCGATCATCCGTATCGATGATCCCAAAATCGGCTACTTCCCTGTTACCAACCGTCTCGGACCGCACTACACGCCGGAAGACAGTTATTGCAGCGTCCGGCTCGGACTTTCAGAGGCGCTGAGCGCCGGCGCCACCACGGTTCACAACTGGGCGCATAACATTGTCACGCCCGAACATGCAGATGCCGAACTGCGCGCCATGCGCGACATGGGGGTGCGCGGGCGCTTTTCCTACGGGCCGGCACAGGGCATGCCCAATGACAAGCCGATGGATCTCGAAGGTCTTGCCAAAACCAAGCGCGCGTGGATGCCCAATGACGGCATGCTTACCATGGGCATCTGTTCGCGCAACGTCGGCGCCGATGCGAACCTGCTGCGCGGCAACATCCCGATGGATATCGTCAAGACGGACTGGGGCGGCGCGCGTGCGCTCGGTCTGCCGATCACGCTGCATACATCCGGACCGAGCCCGATCAGGGCGCTGAACGATGCCGGCATGCTGGGGCCCGACGTGCAGCTGGTCCATCCGCTGCTGACCACCGCAGAGGAGCGCCAGATACTGAAGGAGCGCGGCGTGAGTTACAGCATGTCGCCGGTCGGCGAGTCGCGGCGTCCGGCAAGCTCTGGTGTCATCCAGCTGGCAGAACTGCTGGAAGCCGGAGTCAAGGTCAGCATGTCGATCGATCACACCGGCAGCTACAACGTCGATTTTTTCCAGTGCATGCGCTTTCTCTACAACCTGCACCAGCATCGCGTCGGAGCGCGCGTGCCGCTGACTTCGAAGCGGCTGGTCCAGCTTGCCACGCTCGATGGCGCGGTTGACCTGGGAATTGCCGACCGTACCGGTTCGCTGACGCCCGGCAAGCGGGCAGACATCATCCTGGTGCGCACGGGTGACATCAACGTGGCGCCCGTGGGTGATCCCTACGAGGCGCTGGTCTCGTTCGCGCAGCCGGGCAACGTGGATACGGTGATCGTCGACGGGCGGGTCATGCGGCGTGCGGGCCGGTTTACCGCGCTGGACCATGCCGAGGTTCTGAAGGAGGCTGCAGAAACCGCCTCAGCCCTGCTCGCCCGCATGAATAAGGCATGAGGGTTAGATAGAGGGGGCGTTCATTGACGCGGGTGGGTTGAGCACGAGCTGATCGCTTTCGTGGTAACGGCGACAGTCGCTTGATTCCGGCAGTTCCGGCGTTGGTGCGGCTGCGCTTTCCACGGCGCGCCGGGGGCGCGGGGTGTTATTATACAAACCCTTACCGGCGTTTCCCGCGTTTCCCCCATGTTGAAAAGCATAGACCACATCGTTCTTGCCACGCGTGACCTCGACCGCTGTGTCGATTTTTATACTCGCGTCCTCGGCATGACGCTCGAGCGTTACGGCGAGGGCCGGCTCGCGCTGAAATTTGGGGACCAGAAATTCAATATACATCCGCCGGGTTTCGATGCCGGCATTAAGGCGCGCACGCCCACCCCCGGATCGCTGGACTTGTGTTTTCTGGCCGATCGCCCGCTTGACGAGATCATCGCGCATCTTGCCAGTCACCATGTCGCTATCGAGGAGGGGCCGGTGGTGCGTACTGGCGCGCGCTTTGCGATCCGCTCGGTATATATCCGCGATCCGGATGAAAATCTGATCGAAATTGCAGAGGCGGTAAGTAGTGATTAGTAATTAGTGATTGGTGATTAGTGATTGGTATTAACCCACCCCCTATACTCACCTTTTACGCTAAAGGCTGGCCTACGCCACAACAAGCTGCTACGCGGCGTGTTTTACCCCGTGGGCATGAAACCGTGTTTTTCCCATTCACCAATCACCAATCACCAATCACCAATCACAGCCATTTATGCCCTTAGTCTCGCTTGACCAGGCCTGCCTGGCCTTCGGCCACGTGCCGCTGCTCGATCACGCTGATCTGACGCTCGATGCCGGAGAGCGCGTGGCGCTGATCGGCCGCAACGGCAGCGGCAAGACCAGCCTGCTCAAGGCCATCGCCGGCCAGCAGGCGCTCGACGACGGCCATGTCCGGCTTGGCAGCGGTCTGCGCATCGCATTCGTCGAGCAGGAACCCGAACTCGATCCGCAGCACACGGTGTATGAGGCGGTGGCGCAAGGTGTCGGCGAGGCGAGCAGCCTGCTGCTCGAATATCACGCGCTGTCGCACCAGTTCGGTGATACGCACAACGCAGCCGATCTCGAACAACTGCAGCATTTGCAGCAGGCGCTCGATCATGTGGATGGCTGGAGCGTCGGATCGCGCATCGAGGCGACCATAGCCCGCCTCGGGTTGTCGGAGGATGCCGTGATTGGAACGCTGTCCGGCGGCGTCAGGAAGCGCGTCGCGCTGGCGCAGGCGCTGGTCGCCGAGCCTGAATTACTGCTGCTCGACGAACCGACCAATCATCTCGATGTGACGGCGATCGAGTGGCTGGAGGAGTTATTGAAGGGGTATGACGGCGGCGTGTTGTTCATCACACACGACAGGCGTTTTCTTGATAACGTGGCCACGCGTACCATCGAGCTTGACCGGGGAAAACTGGCAAGTTTTAACGGTGGCTTCACCGAATACCAGCGCCGCAAGGAGGAGATGCTGCATGCAGAGGCGGTGACCAACGCGCGCTTCGACAAGCTGCTGGCACAGGAAGAAGTCTGGATCCGCAAAGGCATAGAGGCGCGCCGAACGCGCAACGAAGGCCGGGTGCGAAGACTGGAGCAGTTGCGCCGCGAGCGCACCGCGCGTCGCGACCGGGTCGGGCAGGTCAGTTTCACGGTGGACCAGGGCGACCGTTCGGGAGAGCTGGTGGTCGAACTCGTCGATGTCGCCAAGCGCTTCGGCGACAGGCCGGTGATCAAGACGTTTACGACGCGCATCCTGCGCGGCGACAAGGTGGGTCTGATCGGCCCCAACGGCTGCGGCAAGACCACGCTGCTCAAGCTGATCCTGGGCGAGCTTGAACCGGACGCAGGCAAGGTGCGGCGCGGCACCAAGCTTGCCGTCGCCTACTTCGATCAGCTGCGCGAGCAGCTCGACGACAGTCTGACGCTCGTCGAGTGCATCACCCAGGGTTCTGAGTTTGTCGAGATTGGCGGCGAGCGCAAGCATGTGATCGGCTATCTTGGTGATTTTCTGTTCCCGCCGGAACGCGCGCGCGCCAAAGTATCTTCACTGTCCGGCGGCGAGCGCAACCGCCTGCTGCTGGCGCGGCTGTTCTCGCGGCCGGCCAACGTACTGGTATTGGATGAACCGACCAACGATCTTGACCTGGAGACGCTCGAACTGCTCGAGTCGCTGCTGCAGGACTACAGCGGCACGCTGTTTGTGGTGAGCCATGACCGCGCTTTCCTCGACAATGTGGTGACCCAGGTGGTCGCGTTCGAGGGCGACGGGGTGCTGCGCGAATATGCGGGCGGCTATTCGGACTGGCAGCGGGTGAGAAACAAAGCGGCGGCAATCGCGGCGAAGCCGCGGCAAAAAGGCGGCGCTGCACGGCGCGAAGCCGCACCCCCGGCCGCCGCGCGCCTGGGTTACAAGGAGACGCGCGAACTCGAGGCGCTGCCGCAAAAAATTTCGGCGCTCGAACAGGAGCAGAAAACCATCGCCGGCGAGCTTGCCGACCCGGCGCTCTACCGCGGCCAGCCCGAGCGGGTGAAAGCGCTGCAACTGCGCTATGCGGCTGTCGAGGACGAGTTGATGCAATGCCTGGTGCGCTGGGAGGCGCTTGAAGCGCGGCGCCAGGCCATAGCGGGCGGTATACAGTAAGCCATTGTATTATATAATATAATTATGGTCGATTTCTGGGAAGAGTGCGGTTACACGCTGCTGCAGCGCGGCCCGGACGGGCGTCTCGTGGTGACTGATGATTATCTGCGCGCCTACTACGCGCGGCCGGAACTCGCGCCCATCCCCGAGTCCTGCGATGCGGAACGCGCGTTGTACCAGACGCTGATCGCCGATCCGCGCCGCCCGGTATCGGAGCAGGAGATCGAGGCGCTCGCCGATGCCGATGCGCGCGAGAATTACCGCGTGATGCTCAGATTCCGTGATCAGTTGCTGGCCGCGCCCGACCTGGAGACGTTTTATTTTGATCTGTTCCGGCGCGACATCGCGGTGCCGCCGCTGTTCATACACCTTACGGCGCAGGTGATCCTGCGCGGACTGCTTGAGGGCACCAAGGACGGGCTCGAAGCGCGCGCCGCCGAGTTGTTGTTCCGGGCACAGCGCGTCAGCGTCAAGGACGGTGCGATCATGCTCGCTGATGAAGAGACGGTCGACATGCATGCGACCGGCGGTGTGCCCGGCAATCTGGGCCGCCTGCTCGCGGAAGTGCAGGCGCCGGTGAGGACTGTTGAACTCGATGTGCTCGATGACAAGAACAGCGCCGAGTACTTCAACCGCGACGAGCGCCATGATACGGTTCTGAATCTGAGTTATGCGAGCCCCGGCAGCCTGGCGCTGTGCCGCGTGCTGGAGCGCTGGATCGCGCATTTTCACGGCGTGAAGACGGTGATTGGACCGGTCAGGGAAATTCCCGACGGCGAGTGGTTGTGGCATGTCGGCCTCGACGCCGAAGCGACCGCCATGCTTAACGAGATTTATAATGGCGGCGAGATCGGGGAGGAACGCATGAAACGCATCATTGGCCTGTACCGTATCGACTTCGCGGATCCGTCGGTTTTGCGCAGCGAAATTGCCGGCTCGCCGGTCTTCCTGGGGCTGGGGATGACCGCCGATGGCGCGCTGCGCATGAAGCCTCAGAACCTGCTGCTGAACCTGCCCCTGGCCCGGCGCGTGTAAACATGGGATTGATGGCGGCCGAGCACTGGCAGAGGATCGCGGCGGCGCCGGATCCACAGGTCAATCTCGTGGAGGCTGCGCTGGTAATTGCCGCCGGCGAATACCAGCAACTCGACATCGACGGCTATCTCGGGCGGATAGAGGATCTTGCTGTGCAGTTCAGGCGCCGCCTGCGCCAGGACATTCCACCGACCGAGATCATCATCGCGCTCAACCATTATTTTTTTGATGAGCTTAATTTTTCCGGCAACAGCGTGGAATTTTATGACCCGCGCAACAGTTTCCTGAACGATGTCATTGAACGCAAACTGGGCATCCCGATCACGCTTTCCATTCTTTATATCGAGATCGGGCGGCGCGCGGGACTCAAGCTTCGGGGGGTGTCGTTTCCCGGGAGCTTTCTCGTCAAGTGTTCGGTGCGCGACGGGGCGATCGTGCTGGATCCCTATGCCGGGGGCGCATCGCTCAGCATTGAAGATCTGCGCCAACGCCTGCGCACGCTGCGCAACGGCACTGATATCGCGCCTGAGGTGGTCAAGAGCATGATCACCGCCGCCAGCAACAAGGAAATTCTGGCGCGCATCCTGCGCAACCTCAAGGGGATCTATATGAACCAGGACGAGATGATGAAAGCATTGTCCGCGGTCGACCGCATCATTGCGGTTGAACCCGGTGCGGCGTCAGAATACCGCGATCGCGGCAGAATCTATCTCAAACTGGAATGTTTCCGCGCTGCGTTGATGGATTTGCGTCATTACCTGCAGCTGGAACCCCGGGCGGATGACGCCGATGTCGTGAAACAGCAGGTGTCAGAACTCCAGCAGGTCGCTTCCCGTCTGAACTGACCCGAAACCTGGACGGTCAGCGCGTGGCGTGCAGGACAGGAGGTTGCGCTGCGCGCGTTGCTTTCTCGAGGGCCTCAAGCTGGGCCGGGGTGGGGTCGCCGCTAACCAGTATCGAATTCACGGCGACAGGGGCATCCGCCGATCTGTGATACGGTCCGGCATCGGGCCGCTGGCTGCGCGGCTTCATCCTGATTTCGTTGTCGTCATCCTTTTCCGGCGGCGGGCTGCCGTCGTAGACGAGATTGCGGCGGCGCTGCAAATAAGCGTCGCGCAGGAATTCATAGGGATCGAGCGCAGCGGTCTCCAGGATCCTGCTGGTATCGAGCAGTTCGGAGCGGCGGTTGATCAGGCGGGCAATCAACAACAGATTGCGATCGCGCGATGGATCGACGTAAGTGATGGGGTCGAGCCGGTAATCGACAAAGCGCGCCAGCGCATCGCGCATATTGCTCGGTCCGAACAGCGGCAGCACCAGGTACGGGCCATCGCCAAAACCCCAGCGGCCGAGCGTCTGGCCGAAATCCTCGTCATGCTTTTGCAGGCCGAATTCGGTGGCGACGTCGAGTACGCCCAGCAGTCCGGCGGTGGTGTTGATGACGACGCGCCCGGCGTCGGACACCGCATCCGGCAGTTTTCCCTGCAGCATATTGTTGAGCGCGATGAGCACGTCGTTGATGTTGGAAAAGAAATTGCTGACCCCGGTGCGCACGAACTGCGGCAGCACTTCGCGATAGGCTTCGGCCACGGGCTTCAGCACCGCTTTATCCACGCCATCATTGAAATGGTAGATGGCGCGGTTGACCGGCTCAAGCGGGTCCCGCGCATTGCCGGTGTTGGCGCAACCGCTCAGCAGCGTCAAAGCGGCGACCCCGCACACCAAAAGTGCGCGCAGCCGGTTAAAAGAGTCTGTCATCTGCATTTGCAAATTTTCTTTGTATTATCAATGTTTGCTGCAACCAAACCCAGCCTGATTATATCAAGCATTTCAGGGCAACGGAAAGCCATACCTTGACGCCGCGGGATGCCAAGTCATGGCGTATGGCCATGTTAGGATCGCGGTATTGCCATCGCTGCGGCAGCAGGAGGAATTAAGTCACGCTTTTCCTTGCCCTGACCGGTAGCGCAGCGTTGGTGATGTCTTCCGCCAGCAGCCTGATTGGCCCCGACCGCCGCTGTCATGGGGAGCGACCGAGTCGATAGCCACGCCAAACCGGTGGAGACGGGAAAAAGCGGGCCGGGAGGCCAAAGCGTAACTCAAACCAAAACGACGAAGGGGATAACGGTATGGATCCGGGAATCAGGGGCAGGAAGGCGCCGGTATGGTCTGTTTTTGGGGCGCTGGATCCTGACCAGTTGCCATCGGCTCTGCTATAATCGAATGCGATTTTTACGGTTTCTGCCGGTTGCCGCGGACCGTTCGTTTTTCCTATCTTCTATGCAAGGAATCCCGCAATGTTACAAAAAGTGAAGCCCTCATTTCAGTTGAAGGACATGAGCCTGTTCCGCCAGCAGTGCTACATCGATGGCGCATGGGTCGATGCCGACGATAAATCGACCATGACCGTGAATAACCCGGCTGACGGTGTGCCGGTGGGCACGGTGCCGAAGATGGGGGGTGCCGAGACGCGGCGCGCGATCGAGGCGGCCAATGCAGCGTGGCCGGCTTGGCGCGCCAAAACCGCCAAAGAACGCTCGTCCATCCTGCGCAAATGGTACGACCTGATGATGGCGAACCAGGAAGACCTGGCGATACTGATGACGGTGGAACAGGGCAAGCCGCTCACCGAATCGCGCGGCGAAATCGCTTATGGCGCGTCTTTCATCGAATGGTTTGCCGAGGAAGCCAAGCGCGTCTATGGCGACACCATCCCGTCGCCGGTGGCCGACCGCCGCATCGTGGTGATCAAGCAGCCGATAGGCGTATGCGCGGCGGTGACGCCGTGGAATTTTCCCAACGCCATGATCACGCGCAAGGCGGGACCCGCGCTTGCCGCAGGCTGCACCATGGTGATCAAGCCGGCGTCCCAGACGCCGTATTCCGCGCTCGCCTTGTGCGAACTGGCCGAGCGCGCCGGTATTCCGAAGGGCGTGCTGTCGGTGATCACTGGCGCCTCGGGACCGATAGGCAAGGAGCTCACGGGCAATCCGCTGGTGCGCAAGTTCACCTTCACCGGCTCGACCGAAGTCGGCAAGGTGCTGATGCAGCAGTGCGCGACCACCGTGAAGAAAGTATCGCTCGAGCTTGGCGGCAATGCGCCGTTCATCGTGTTCGACGATGCCGACATCGACTCGGCGGTTGAAGGCGCGATGGCGTCCAAATACCGCAACAGCGGCCAGACCTGTGTGTGTGCCAACCGCATGTTTATCCAGGAAGGGGTCTACGACCAGTTCGCGAAAAAACTCGGCGAGAAAGTCGCGGCGATGAAAGTCGGCAATGGCCTGGAGAATGGCGTGGTGCAGGGCCCGCTGATCGACATGAAAGGCGTGGAGAAAGTCGAAGAGCATATCGCCGATGCGCTGGCCAAAGGCGCGCGTATCGTGACCGGCGGCAAACGCCACGAGAAGGGCGGCAGTTTTTTCCAGCCCACCGTGCTGGCCGACGTCACGCCCGGCATGAAAATCACCCACGAGGAAACCTTTGGGCCGGTGGCGCCGCTGTACCGCTTCAAGACCGAGGACGAGTTGATCAAACTGGCCAACGACACCGAATACGGCCTGGCAGCCTACTTCTACAGCCGCGACATCGGCCGTGTCTGGCGCATCGCCGAGGCGATCGAATCCGGCATCATCGGCATCAACGTCGGAATCATTTCGACTGAAGTCGCGCCGTTCGGCGGCATGAAAGAGTCGGGCATAGGCCGTGAGGGCTCCAAGTACGGCATGGAGGAGTTTCTCGAAGTGAAATACCTGTGCATGGGCGACATCAATAAATAATAAATATGTTATAAAACAATAGTTTACCGTATATTCAACGCTTCGCACTCTATTTGTCGTTGCCTGATCCAAATGCCATCGCGTCACACGCGATGGCATTTTCATTGGTGCCCCAAGAACCGCGATAATGACCCCATGATCCAGATCCTCGGCATTGACCATGTTGTGCTGCGCGTGAGCGACATGCCGCGCATGATGCGCTTTTACTGCGATGTGCTCGGCTGCAGTGTCGAACGCGTACGGGAAGAACTGGGGCTCACACAGATGCGCGCCGGGCAGTCGCTGATCGACCTGGTTGCGGTCGATGGAAAGCTAGGGCTAAAAGGCGGTGCTGCGCCTGGGAAGGAAGGGCGCAACATGGATCATCTGTGCCTGCGCATCGAGCCGTTCGACCAGTCAGCGCTGATTTCGCACTTGGTTGCCCACGGCGTCGTTCCCGATGAAGCGAGAACACGCTACGGCGCCGATGGTTATGGGCCGTCGATCTACCTTAACGACCCGGAACACAATGTCGTCGAGCTCAAGGGGCCGCCGCAGGCATAACTTCTTTAGCCCATCAGGTGCGCGACATGTTTGGCAAAAGCCTGGGTGCCGAGCCTGCCCCCAAGGTCTACGGTGCGCGAAGTGGGATTCTGGATGGCCTTGTCGACAGCCTGCGTGATCGCGCGAGCGGCTTCAGCAAACGATGGATTGTTGTGCCGCGGCGCCATCCATTCCAGCAGCATGGCCGCAGACAGGATCAGCGACGTCGGATTGGCTTTATCCTGACCGGCGATGTCAGGCGCCGAGCCATGTTGGGCTTGCGCCACACATCGTTCGTCTCCTGCCATGATCGATCCTGCAAGGCCGAGGCCGCCGGAGATTTCAGAGGCTTCGTCGGAGAGGATATCGCCAAACATGTTGCCGGTGACGACGCAGTCAAAGCGCGACGGGTCGCGCACCAGCAGCGCCGCCATGGCGTCGACGATCACCTCCTCGAGTATCACTTCGGGAAATTCTGCGGCCACCTTGCGCACTTCGCGCAGAAACAACCCATCCGAGATCTTGAGCACATTGGCCTTGTGCACGGCGGTGACTTTCCTGCGCCGCTTCATCGCCCACTCGAAGGCCACCCGCGAAATTCTCATGCACTGGCGGGCCGTCACCTTGCGCACCGCAATCGCCATGTCCTCGGTCGGCATGAACTCGCCTATGCCCATGTGCATGTTGCGGTCGGCGTAAAACCCTTCGGTGCACTCGCGGAAAATCACGAGGTCGACCGGCTTGCCAGTGAGGCCCACGCCCATGCGCGATTTCGCCGGACGGATATTGGCGAACAGATCGAGTTTGACTCGCAGTTCACCCGAGGGGTTGATGCCACCCTGATCGCGGGGAGGGTAATCGAGATGGGACACCGGACCGAGTATCACACCGGGTGCCGCGCGCGCCGCCTCCATCACAGCGTCGGGCAGCGTCGAGCCGCGTTTTTTCAGCGCGGTGTAGCCGATGTCCTCCGTCTGCCATTCGAGGCCGAGCCTGAACTTCGCATTGGCGCGGTCGAGCACGGTGAGCGTGGCGGTGGTGATCTCGGGGCCGATGCCGTCGCCGGGCAATACCAGTATTTTCACTTGCCACCTCGTTTAGTAAAAGCTATGCCACAGAGGACACAGAGGACACAGAGAAAACTGAAAGCACTCACATGAAGAACGCAAAGGGCAGAGAAGATTAACGCGATATCGTGGATAACGACATGCGAGCTGATTCAGAAGTCAGCCCAAAACAATATCAATAGTCCGCATGTCGTTATTGCTTTTGCTCGGTCTTCCTCTGTGTCCTCTGTGTCCTCTGTGTC
>JAUXMZ010000034.1 GCA_030683105.1 Burkholderiales bacterium
CTGCACAGTTCGTCATTAACGCGCTGGCGCCGGCTGAAGTCAGCGGTATCGTTGTCGACGAAGAGACGCACAGCATGGACATCGTCGTCGACGAAGAAAATCTGGCTCAGGCAATAGGCCGCAGCGGACAGAACGTGCGGCTCGCGAGCGAATTGACCGGCTGGGAACTAAACCTCATGACGGTCGAGGAATCACAGAAAAAATCCGAGGACGAGACGACCAAGATCCGCGCGATCTTCATGGAAAAGCTCGACGTCGACGAAGAAGTTGCGGACATCCTGGCGCAGGAAGGGTTTTCCACGCTGGAAGAAGTGGCGTACGTGCCGATCGACGAAATGCTCGAGATTGAATCTTTCGACGAGACCACGGTCAACGAATTACGCAGCCGCGCGCGCAATGCGCTGCTGACGCAGGCCATTGTCAGCGAAGAAAAGGTTGAGCACGATGTCGAGGACCTGATGAAAGTCGAGGGCATGGACAGCGAGACTGCCCGCCTGCTTGCTTCGAAAGGTATCAGCACGCAGGAAGACCTTGCGGATTTCGGCACTGACGATCTGGTGGAACTCACGGAGCTCGAGGCCGAGCGTGCCAAACAGTTGATTATGGCGGCACGAGCGCCGTGGTTTGCCGAAGAAACTAACGCATAAGAAAAGATAAATGGCGCAAATCAAGATCACAGAATTCGCAAAAGAACTGGGGCTGCTCCCGGAGCTGCTGCTCGAACAACTGCGGGCGGCCGGTATCAAGAAGTCGTTGACCGAGGAGACTCCGCTCACCGAAAAGGACAAGACCCAGCTCCTGGATTATTTGCGCGAAGTGCATGGCGGCAAAGAGGCCAAGCAGAAAATCACGCTTACGCGCAAACAGACCACCGAGATCAAGAAATCGGACAGCACCGGAAAATCTCGCACCATCCAGGTTGAAGTTCGCAAGAAACGCGTTCTGATAAAACGCGATGCGTCGGAGACTGAGGCGGCGGTTGCAGAATCCAAGCCGGTTGTTGACGCCGAGCAGGTTGCGTTGCGCGCGACTGAGGCCAAGAAGCAGGCTGCGTTGACGGCGCGTCAAACCGAGGATGCGGAGAAGAAACAGCAGGCAATACGCAAGAAGGCAAAGGTGCAGGCCGAGGTGACAGCAAAGGCCGAGGATGCCAAGCCTGCAGCAGTACCGGAAAAACCGGCTGCGCCAGCAGTTGCGGCAGAGACCCCAGTCGAGGGTACTTTGCACAAACCTGAAGTCAAACCCGATGAGAAGACGGGCAAAGTAGAGAAAAAGAGCGCCAAGAAACAGGTCAAACAGGTTATCTGGAAGGATGAATCGGTAAAAAAACGCAGTATCAAAACACGTGGTGACTCGAGCGGCGGCCTGGGATGGCGCGAGCGCAAGGCGCGCCACGCTGCCCACAAGGAAGAAGCCGATCAGCAACATGCTTTTGCCACGCCGACCGAGGCGGTGGTGCGGGAAATTCATGTGCCTGAGACCCTTACTGTTGGCGAATTGGCACACAAAATGTCGGTCAAGGCGGCAGAGGTCATCAAGGTTTTGATGAAGCTGGGCACCATGGTGACAATCAACCAGGTGATAGACCAGGATTCCGCAATGATCGTGGTCGAGGAGATGGGGCATGTTGCGAAGCGTGCCAAGCTCGACGATCCTGACGCATTTTTGTCCGAGATTATTGTTGCGCCAACAGACGTTAAACTCGAACCGCGCGCACCGGTCGTGACCGTGATGGGTCACGTTGACCATGGCAAGACATCACTGCTGGATCATATCCGCAGTACGCGTGTGGCAAGCGGTGAAGCCGGTGGCATCACACAGCATATTGGCGCCTACCATGTCGAGACCGCGAAAGGCATGGTCACGTTCCTCGATACGCCCGGCCACGAGGCGTTTACGGCGATGCGCGCCCGCGGCGCCAAGGTCACGGATATCGTGATCCTGGTCATTGCTGCGGATGACGGTGTGATGCCGCAGACGATAGAGGCCATTCATCACGCCAAAGCGGCAAAAGTTCCGATCATCGTCGCCCTGAATAAAATTGACAAACCTGACGCCAATCCGGAGCGCATCAAACAGGATCTCGCTGCGCGGGAAGTCGTGCCTGAAGAGTGGGGCGGCGACACCATTTTTGTCGAGGTATCCGCCAAGACCGGCAAAGGTATCGATACGCTTCTCGACAGCATTCTCCTGCAGGCCGAAGTGCTGGAACTGAAAGCGCCCAAGGATGCGCCGGCCAAAGGCCTCGTCATAGAATCGCGCATCGACAAAGGACGCGGTCCGGTGGCGTCGGTTCTGGTGCAATCGGGAACACTCAAACGCGGCGATATGCTGCTGGCAGGTGCGGTATTCGGACGGGTTCGGGCGCTGCTGGATGAAACCGGAAAAACCATTGAACAGGCCGGGCCTTCGATCCCGGTGGAGATTCTGGGGCTTTCGGACGTGCCTGCCGCAGGAGCTGAAGTGCAGGTGCTTGGCGATGAGCGCAAAGCGCGCGAGATCGCATTGTTCCGTCAGGGTAAATACCGCGACGTCAAGCTTGCAAAACAGCAGGCGGCGAAGCTTGAGAACATTTTTGAGAATATGGGCGAGGGCAGCGCCAAATCCTTGTCGCTGATCATCAAGGCTGACGTGCAGGGCTCGTTTGAAGGCATGTCGCACGCGCTGACCAAGATTTCCACTGAGGAGGTCAAGGTCAATATTGTTCATGCGGCCGTAGGCGGTATTACAGAATCGGATATCAACCTGGCTCTGGCGTCGAAGGCGGTTGTGATTGGTTTCAATACCCGAGCGGATTCGGCGGCTCGCAAGCTGGCCGAAAGCAACGGCGTGGATATCCGCTATTACAATATCATTTACGATGCGGTGGACGAAATAAAGGCGGCGCTTTCCGGGATGCTGTCTCCGGAAAAGAAGGAAAACATCTTGGGCCTGGTCGAGGTGCGCGAAATCTACCGTATTTCGAAAATCGGCACCGTTGCTGGTTGCATGGTACTGGAAGGCCTCATCAAACGCAGCTCCAAGATCCGCTTGCTGCGAGACAGTGTGGTGATTTATGACGGAGAACTGGATTCGCTGAAGCGCTTCAAGGACGATGCCCGCGAGGTCAAGGCTGGTTTTGAGTGCGGGCTGTCGATCAAGAATTTTAACGAACTCAAGGCGGGCGATCAGCTCGAGGCCTACGAAGTCGTTGAAGTGGCGAGGACGCTGTTGTAACGCCAGTTCCGGGTTCGGTATGATCCGTTCCCGGGACGGCGGCCCAAACTATCATCATGCCAAAAGATTATCCGCGCAGCCGGCGTATCGCCGAGCAAATCCAGCGCGAGCTGTCGGGCATCATCCGACTCGAGCTCAAGGATCCCCGCGTCGGCATGATTACCATCACCGATGTCGAAGTCAGTCACGATTATTCCCACGCCAAGGTGTTCTTCACGCAACTGGGGGATTCGGCCAAGGCTGAAGAGGTGACGGGTGCGTTGCAGCACGCTGCGGGTTTTTTGCGCAGCCAACTCGCGCATCGCCTGAAACTGCGCATCGTACCGGAGTTGCATTTTACTTATGATGTATCTGTGGAAGAAGGGATGCGCCTGTCGCAGCTGATAGACGCTGCAGTCGCGTCCGATCTCGACCGGTCCGCCGACAAGTGACCCCCGGCACCGATCTGCCCAGTCCCGCGCTGCAGAAGCAGCCGCGGCGGCGGATCGACGGTGTACTGCTCCTCGACAAGCCACTGGGCATCAGCTCCCAAACTGCGGTGACCACGGTAAAACGACTGCTGCAGGCTGCGAAAGCCGGGCATACCGGAACGCTGGATCCCCTGGCGAGCGGTCTGCTCCCTGTGTGTTTTGGTGATGCCACCAAGTTTTCCCAAATGCTGCTCGATAGCGACAAAACTTACGTGGCGACCTTGCGGCTGGGCGTGACCACCACCACAGGAGATTTGGAAGGCGAGATCACCGCTCAGGCCGCCGTCCATGCCACACGCGACGATATCGAACAGGTTTTGCCGCGTTATCGGGGCGATATCATGCAGACGCCGCCGATGTACAGCGCGTTAAAGCACATGGGACGGCCGCTTTACAGCTATGCGCGTGCCGGCGAGGAACTGACGCGGCAACCCCGACCGGTAACTATATTCTCTCTCGACGTTTTGGAGTTCGAAGGCGGGGAACTCAGAATTGCCGTGCGATGCAGCAAAGGCACTTATATCCGGGTGCTGGCCGAAGACATAGGCCGGGATTTGGGCTGCGGGGCCTGTTTATCCGCGCTCAGGCGCACTACAGTCGGCGAATTCCGGTTGGAACAGGGGGGGGTCACCGTGGACGACTTGCAGCGCATGACGCCAGCTCAGCGCGAGGCCCGGTTGTTGCCGGTAGACGCGCTCGTCTTGCCGTTGCCACGCCTTGATCTTGGGCCGGACCAGGCACGGCACATTCTAAGCGGGCGGGGGATAGAATGGGCTGACGTGCTTGCCGTTGGCTTGGCGCGGGCATACGGTCCGGCGCAGGAATTCATCGGCATCGTTGAATTCCAGGCACCCGGCCGGATGGTGGCGCGGCGGCTATTGGCCCAGAGCCCTGCGGCCTAAGTCGCAGAATTTACACCCGATAAATAACTCGTAAAGTATTGCTTGAGAAAACGAGGGGTTAGAGGGTAAAATAGCGGGATTTTCAGCTGGAGAAGCGCAAAATGTCGGTCACTACCATACAAAAGGCCCAGTTGGTCAAGGATTACCAGCGGGCCAATGGCGACACCGGTTCGCCCGAAGTGCAGGTTGCCTTGTTGACAGCCCGGATCACCGATCTCACGGATCACTTCAAGGCCCACGTCAAGGATCACCATTCGCGTCGTGGTCTGTTGCGCATGGTGAGCCGTCGTCGTAAGTTACTGGATTATTTGAAAAAAACCAAAGTCTCGCAGTATAAAGCATTGATTGAACGGCTCGGATTGCGCAAGTAATCAACCTCCGCCATGGATGGTGTGGCGTTCGAAATCAAGTTGTTCCCGGTGCGGGCGTGGCAAGTGAGTCCTGTTGCGCGCGTGGTATGACCGACAAGCTGAAGACCGCGAATGCGCGGTCTTTTTTGTTTTCAGGAAAAGGAAACTATTTTGAATCATATTAAAAAGACATTGATGTATGGACGCCACAGCCTGACGCTGGAAACAGGCGAAATCGCACGCCAGGCCAGCGGTGCGGTGATGGTCAATATGGATGATACGGTAGTGCTGGTCACGGTCGTCGGCAACAAGAAAGCCGATTCCGGGAAAGATTTCCTGCCGCTTACCGTCGATTATCAGGAACGTACTTATGCCGCCGGCAAGATACCCGGCGGGTTTTTCAAGCGCGAAGGCCGTCCTTCAGAAAAAGAAATTCTGACTTCGCGTCTCATCG
>JAUXMZ010000035.1 GCA_030683105.1 Burkholderiales bacterium
ACCAGCCCCTGCTCCATGAACTCCCATACCGACATGAACATAAACCCTTCCAAGGCACGCTATGACTGTTCGACGAACGCTGAGACTCGGTCACGTTAACGTCAAAAAAGCGTTCGACGAACGCTGAGACTTGCCCGGTGATTAGTAATTGGTAATGTGAAAAAGCCAACCGCCTTCATGGTTTTACTTATCACCAATCACCAATCACTCGTTTTTCAGCTACTGCAGTTGGACGTGGGCTTCCTTGATCACTTTCGCCCACTTCGTATTTTCGGACTTGATGAGCGCGGTGAATTCTGCGGGCGTGCTGCCGACCGGCTCGGCGCCGAGGGCAGACAGGCGCTCGGCGACCTCCGGAATCCTCAGGATGCGCGCGGTCTCGACAAAGAGCTGGTTGACGATCGCCTTCGGCGTGTGCGCCGGCGCGAGCAAGCCGAACCATGCGCCCGAGTCGTAGCCCGGTACCCCGGCTTCGGCTATGGTCGGCAGATCGGGCGCCGCCGGCGAGCGCTTGGCGGGGCTTACCGCCAGCGCCCGGATTTTCCCGGCTTTGACCTGCGGCAGATAGGGCGGGATGTTGTCGATCGTCACCGAGATCTGGCCGCCCATCAGATCGGCCAGCACCGGAGCGCTGCCCTTGTAGGGAATGTGCACGAGATTGGTGCCCGTCATGCTTTTGAATAGCTCCATCGACAGGTGCGCGGTGCTGCCGTTGCCGGGCGAGCCGTAGTTGATTTTGCCGGGATTGGCCTTGGCATAGGCGATCAACTCCTTGACGCTTTTCACCGGCACGGCATTGTTGACCACCATGATATTGGGCACCATCGCGACCAGGCTGATCGCCTCGAAACTCTTGAGCGGGTCCCAGTTGAGTTTGCGGTAGAGATTGGGGTTGACGCTGTGAGTGCCGGCGGTGCCCATGATCAGCGTGTAGCCGTCGGGCGTCGCGCGCGCCGCGAGTTCAGTGCCGATATTGCCGGCGGCGCCGGGGCGGTTCTCGACGATCACGGGCTGACCCCAGTGCTCGGTCATTTTCTGGCCGAGGGCGCGCGCCAGGATGTCGGTGGTGCCGGCAGGGGTGTACGCAACGAGGATACGGATGGGCTTGGTCGGATAGGGCTGTGCAATTACGGTTGCGCCGCCTGCCGCCAGCAACAGAAACAGCGCCGCTTTCTGAATCAAATGCATAGTCCTCTTCTGTGGTTGGATTATTTGCCTTTGCTGCTGCCGTGATGGCCTGCGTCCATTTCTCGAGCTCGTTGTGGATCAGGGCGGTATATTGATCGGGGGCCGATGACCGGGTGCGGCGGCGCACCAGCACAGGGCCGCGAAACCCGTGACACGGGTGTTGCTCATTGCCTCCTCTAATGCACCGTGATTTCAGCCGATCATTTCTTGTTCATCACGAAATTTTTTTGCGACCGGGATCGATACGCACGATATCACCGGTTTCAATCCGTGCATACGGGTCAGCCTGATGCACTGTGATCAGGCACTGGCGTGAGGTCGCGTCAGTCCGGGGCACGGCCGGAAGCGGCGCCGGACGGGCGAGGCTATGCTATTGTTTTAATTAGTATATTGATGCGCCCGTGATGGGCCGGAAAGGGTCTCGAGGCCACCACCCCCGGTAGCGCAAACGCGTTTAGCGCCGGCGCGTCTTGGGCGCGTAGCCCGGGTCGTAGTGCGGCCCCGTCATGGTGCCGTCCACCGCCTTGCCGATAATGCCGTGCGACAGATCCTTGATCGCGATGAAAATCACGTCTTCATCCTGGGTGGACACGAGGGTATGCGGCGCGTTGGCCGGGATGTAGATGAGGGTGCCTGCCGGCGCCACCACGCGCTTGCCGTTGACCGAGCCTTTGAGCGTGCCTTGCACCACGAGGTTGAACTGCTCGTTCTTGTGCGAGTGCATGCGCGAGCCGGTGCCGCGCGGCTTGTGGATGTAGCCCACCAGCATGCGCTTGCCCTCGACCACGCCGCCGTGCGACGTCGAATAGCCGGTGCCGGCCGGGACTTTCTTGAGCGCGGCCATGCGGAACTGGTATTTGCCGTCACCGGCTTTGATTGCGCCTGCGGTCTTGGTCTTCGCCCCCGCGGCCTTGGCCGGGGTGACGGCCTTGCTTTTGGTGGAACGTTTTTTAGCTGCTGCCATGGTTGTTACCTTTATAAGGGTTTATTGCTTGGGAGCGCTGTGCTCCACATCTCACGAGATTACAAGTAATCGATGATTTTCCAATCGCCCGGATTGACGTTCACCACGTTCCTGCTTTTTCCGTCGCGGCGGTCGGCGTAGACCCGGCCTTCCTTCATCACCATCTGGATGTTCTTCTTCTCCTGCAGCACGGCGATGTTCTTGAGCGGGTCGCCTTTGACGGCGATAATGTCGGCGAGCTTGCCCGCTTCCACCGTGCCGAGTTCCTTGTCCATCTTGATGGCGCGCGCCGCGTTGCGGGTCGCGGAAAGAATCGCTTCCATCGGCGTCATGCCGAGCTTGACGTAGATTTCGAGCTCGCGCGCATTGGTGCCCATCTCCGGATCAAAACCCATGTCGGTGCCCATGGCGATGTTGACCCCGGCTTTGTGCATTTTCTGGAACGTCTCGAAGCAGTACGGCTGCAGCGCCTTCATCTTGTTGATCACAAACATCGAGGTGCCCTGATCCTTGCGCTTATCGATCGCATGATCGGTGCGATGCAGCAGCGTCGGGGTCATCCATACGCCCGATTGGGCGATCATGTCGACCGTTTCCTCGTCCGAGAACACCATATGCTCTATCGTATCGGCGCCCGCCTGCAGCGCCATGCGCTGGCCTGCGGGAGTAAAGCAGTGCACCGCGGCGACTTTGTGGAAGGCGTGTGCCTCGTCGACGATGGCGTCGATCTCCTCCTGCGTCATGTTGCGGATATCGGGCTCTTCCTTGTCCGTGCCGCCGCCGCCGGTGGCGCAGGTCTTGACCACGTCACAGCCGGTGAGCAGGTTGGTGCGCGCAAGCTTTCTTAACTCCCACGGGCCATCGGCGGTCTGAAAGCCGAGGCGCTGCATGGCGCGCGGCTGAATCAGGTCGAGGTGCGAGCCGGTGATGGTGGTAAACCCGCCGATGAGCATGCGCGGGCCTTCGATGACGCCGGCGTTGATCGAATCGCGCACCGCGCACAAGTGGGGCGTGAGCAGGCCGCGGCTGGAATTGAGCCCGAGGTCGCGCAGCGTGGTGAACCCCATGTCGAAGCACAGCTGCGCATGGAACAGGCCGTACATTTGCTGCAGCTCGGGGGTGATCTCCCATTGCGCAACGCGGTAGTTGTTGAAGGTCAGGCAGTTGAACATCATGGTGTGCAGATGCACGTCCATCAGCCCGGGCATCAGGGTCAGCTTGCCGCAGTCGATGACCTCGGCGCGCGCCGGGATTTTGACCTCGCCCTGGGTGCCGACCTGCTTGATGCGGCGCCCTTCGAGCACGATGACCGGATTCTTGAGCGGCTTGCCGCCGTTGCCGTCGATCAGCATGCCGCCCTTGATGACTTTGGTCGCGCCTTTCGGTTCGGCCACTTTGTAATCAAACATCTTTTGCGCTCCTCCTTGAGTCCGTTGCGGCCAACCGCTTATGTAAGCGTTTGCAGCAGGCCGTTGAAACTAAATAATTGCCGTCTGCTTGTCAAGCAAGCGACCATTTAGTGGAACTTCTCCATCGCCGCACGAAATTTTGCATAAGCCTGGGGGTCCAGCATCTGCCGCGGCTGTCTGGATGCGCCCTGCCAGCGCAGCACGTCGAGCGTGGCCTCGATCGCCTCGCGCGGCATGTCGCGCGTGATGAACACCAGGCGCGATCGCCGTTCCTCGTCGGGCCAGTTCTCAAGCGTCTGCGGTTCGTGGATCAACGTCTGCACGGCATGGATCACTACCGGCGCGCCCTCGACATTGAGCAGGCCTTTCACGCGCAGCAGTTTGGCGCCGCGCAGGGAAGTAAGCGCGGTAAGCCATGCCGTCAAACCTGCTGCGCTCACTGGTTCGTCGAGATGAATGCTGAAGGTCTGGATACGGTGGTCATGATTCGTCGCGGCACCGTCACCGCATTTATTATCGGCTAGGCTTACTGCGGGCGCAGCCAGCCAGCGCGCGATATCGCTTCTGCGGGCAGCGGCATCCTGTCCGCGGGCAAACAGGCTTTCCGGCGCAATCTCGCCGTGCGCCACCGTGTGCATTTGCACCGCGGGGTTGATCCGCGCCAGGTCTGCGCGCAGCGCATCGACCGGGGCGGGGGCGGCAAGATCCGTCTTGGTGATCAGCAGCCGGTCGGCAACCGCCACCTGTTTGACCGCCTCGGCGTATTGGGCAAGCTGCGACGCGCCGTTGACGGCATCAACCAGCGTGACCACGCTGTCGAGAACAAGTTGCGGCGCCAGCACTTCGTCTATCACCACCGTCTGGAGTATGGGCACCGGATTGGCCAGTCCGGTGGTTTCGATTACGATCCGGTCGAACGCCGGGATCTCACCCTTGCGGCGCCGAGCGAACAACCCGCGCAGCGTATCGACGAGATCGCCGCGCACTGTGCAGCAGATACAGCCGCTGGACAACACTATCGTATTTTCGTTGGGGGTCGCAACCAGCAGATGATCGAGACCGACCTCGCCGAACTCATTGATGATGACCACCGCGCCCGCCATTCCCGGATCGCGCAGCAGGCGGTTGAGCAGCGTGGTCTTGCCGCTGCCCAGGAATCCGGTAATGACGCTTACGGGTATCAGGCTGCGAGGCCCTGTTTTTCCAGGCCCGCCTGATATTTCCCGAGCGTGGCCAGGCTGTTCATGCGCGAACGATGCAGCAATGCCGCCTGAGCAGCAGGGACGTTGGACGCGCTGCCCCTCCAGGCTTTGAGGCAGGGCTGTTGCAGTGCGCGGCCGTATGAAAACGACAGCGGCCACGGCAGGTTGCCGGCAAACATCCGGTTCATGGCATTGAGGTGCGCGGTCGCCAGCTCGTCGCTCTGGCCGCCCGACAGGAAGACGATGCCGGCGACAGCGGCCGGAACCGTGCGCTTGAGGATGCGCACGGTGCGCTCGGCAACTTCGTCCACGCCCGCCTGCCGCGCGCAGCCTTTGCCGGAGATCACCATGCTGGGCTTCAGCACCGAGTGCTCCAGAGTGACGCGGTTCAGGTAGAGCGCTTCGTAGACGGCATTCAGCGTCCATTCGGTGACTTCTTCGCAGCGCTCGATGGTGTGGTCGCCGTCCATCAGCACTTCCGGTTCGACGATGGGCACCAGGCCCGCGGCCTGACAAATCGCCGCATAACGGGCAAGGGCATGGGCGTTGGCGGCGATGCAGGTCGAGCTTGGTATGTCCCGGCCGATGGTGATCACGGCCCGCCATTTCGCGAACTTCGCGCCCAGCTTCACATATTCCGCGCAGCGTTTGGCAAGTCCGTCCAGGCCCTCGGTTACTGTTTCTCCTGCACAAAACGCAAGCTCTTTGGCGCCGGCGTCGACTTTGATCCCCGGCAGAATGCCGTTTTTGGCCAGCAGTTCCGCGAAGGGCGTGCCGTCGGCAGATTTCTGGCGCAGCGTCTCATCATAAAGAATCACGCCGCTGATGGCTTGCGACACGCCCTTGGCCGTGAACAGCATGTCACGATAAGCGCGGCGGTTTTCCTCGGTATTTTCGACTTTGATGCCGGCAAAACGTTTCGCTATGGTGCCGGTGCTCTCATCGGCGGCAAGTATGCCTTTACCCGGGGCAACCATGGCCTTGGCAACGGTTGCGAGTTCATGTGCTGACATGGTGACCTCCTGCTGCTCAATGGATAAATCAGGAAAGATAAATCTGGACGCTTATTTTACTACAAACGCCTTTCTGCTAATCACTAATCACTAATCACGGGGGTTTACGCCCGCCGGAGCTCGCCGACTTTAACTATCTTCATGGTATTGGTGCCGCCGGCCTTGCCGAAAGGCTCGCCTATGGTAAATACGATGTAGTCCCCGTTTTTCACCGCGCCCCGCTTCAGCAGTTCATCCTCGGCCATGATCAACGCCTTTTCCGGGTCGCGGGCGCCCTTGAACTTGATAGGATAGACGCCGCGGAACAGCGTCACCCGCCGGCGCGTCTCAGTCACCGAGCTCAGCGCATAGATCGGCACCGTCAAGTACATGCGAGACATCAGCAGCACGGTCTTGCCGCTTTGCGTCATCGCCGCCACCGCCTTGATGTTGAGACTATTGGTGCTGAACATGGTTGCGCGCGCGATCGCCTCTTCGACATCGGTGGGCGGGTCCGCGCGCCGCCGCTCCGTGCCCAGCGTATCCTCTTTCTCTGCTTCCACGCATACCCGCGCCATCGCGGCTACGGTTTCGACCGGATATCTGCCGGCGGCGGTCTCGGCCGATAACATGACTGCGTCGGTGCCATCGAGCACGGCGTTGGCGACGTCCGATACCTCGGCCCGGGTCGGAATCGGGTTGGTGATCATCGACTCCATCATCTGGGTTGCAGTGATCACCGCCTTGTTTTTATCGCGCGCCATGCGAATCATGCGCTTCTGCAGTGCCGGCACCACGGCGTCGCCCACCTCTACGGCAAGATCGCCGCGCGCCACCATGATGGCGTCGGAGGCATCGAGAATTTCTTCCAGAGCGGCAATCGCCTCGGCGCGCTCTATTTTGGCCACGATCAGGCTGTTGCCCCCAGCCTTGCGCATAAGCTTGCGCGCCCAGCGTATGTCCGCTCCCGAGCGCGGAAAAGACACCCCCAGAAAATCTGCCCTGAGTTCGGCGGCGAGCTTGATGTCCCGCTTGTCTTTCTGGGTCAGCGCCGGCGCGGTAAGACCGCCGCCTTTGCGATTGATGCCTTTGTTGTTCGACAGGATCCCGCCCTGCTCGACCACGCAATTGATGCGCGCTCCCCGGATAGACGACACCCCGAGCACGATGCGCCCGTCGTCCAGCAGCAGCGTGTCGCCGGCGCGCACATCTTTGGGCAGATTTTTATAGTCCAGGCCTACGATGTTCTCGTCGCCGATGTCGCACCCGGCATCGAGCACGAATTTCGCTCCCGCAAGCAGCGTGACCCTGCCTTCCTGGAATTTCCCGATGCGGATCTTCGGCCCCTGCAGATCGACCAGCACGCCCACCGCGCGCCCCGCCTTGAGCGCGAGCGCCCGCACCGTCGCAACCAGCCTGCGGTGCTCGGCGGCGGAGCCGTGGGAAAAATTCACGCGCACGACGTCAACCCCGGCCGCGATCATGAGCGCGAGTATCCCAGGGTCGCTGGAGGCCGGGCCGAGTGTGGCGACGATTTTGGTGCGGCGGGGCATACTATGTAGGTTCAAGGTTCAAGGTTCAAAGTTCAGGGTTAGGTGTATCGGCGCCTGGGCGGCTCAAATCCCATGCTTGTTCTTACTGGGAAGCCGCCGCGTCAGGATGCGGCGGCGCGCTGTTCGAGTATGTCTATCGCCGGCAATTTTTTGCCTTCGAGAAACTCCAGGAAGGCGCCACCGCCAGTCGAGATGTAGGAAATTTTGTCCGTGATGCCGTATTTAGCCACGGCCGCCAGGGTGTCGCCGCCGCCGGCAATGGAAAACGCTTTCGACTGGGCTACGGCTTCGGCGATGGTCCGGGTGCCGCCGCCGAACTGATCGAACTCGAAAACCCCGACCGGGCCGTTCCATACGACGGTCCCGGCCTTGCTGATGAGGTCTGCCAGCAGCCGCGCTGACTGAGGGCCGATGTCGAGTATCAGGTCGTCATCCGCGACGTCCTTCGCCGCCTTGGTCTCGGCGCGCGCGGTTGCCGAGAATTCCTTGGCACACACGAGGTCGGCCGGCACCGGTACCGCGCCGCCCTTGGCTTTGATGATTTCGATGATTTTCTTCGCTTCCCCCGTCAACTCGGGTTCGGCGAGCGATTTGCCTATCTTGTTGCCTGCTGCCAGCAGAAAGGTATTGGCGATGCCCCCGCCCACGATCAGCTGATCCACCTTGTGAGCAAGCGCCGCCAATATGGTGAGCTTGGTCGACACCTTGGCGCCGCCGACGATCGCCACCAGCGGCCGCGCCGGATTTTCCAGCGCCCGGGACAGTGCGTCGATTTCCGCCGCCATCAGCGGGCCGGCACAGGCTGTCCTGGCGTATTTGGCAATGCCGTGCGTGGTGGCTTCGGCGCGGTGCGCGGTACCGAAAGCATCGTTGGCATAGACATCGCACAACGCCGCCATTTTGCGCGCCAGAGCGTCATCGTTTTTCTTTTCACCTTTGTTGGCGCGGCAGTTTTCCAGCAGCACGACTTCGCCGAATTTGACGTCGAATCCGCCGTCGACCCAGTTCTGCACCAGCCGTACCGGCTGGCCCAGCAGTTCGGACAACCGTTTTGCGATGGGCGCCAGCGTGTCCCCGGGTTTGAGCGCGCCTTCGGTCGGCCGGCCGAGATGGGAAGTCACCATCACGGCGGCGCCGGCCTTCACTGCATGTTTGATGCCGGCAACGGACGCGCGAATGCGCGTGTCTTCGGTGATGTTGCCGGCATCGTCCTGCGGCACATTGAGATCGGCGCGGATCAGTACGCGCTTGCCGGCCAGCGGAAGATCGGTAAGCCTCAGAAATGTCATAGCCGCACCGTTTTCGCTGTGCTTACTTGGTAACCACCCGCACCATCTCCAGCACTTTGCTGGAATAGCCCCACTCGTTGTCGTACCAGGCCACCACCTTCACGAACGTGCTGTCCAGCGCAATACCCGCCCCGGCATCGAATACCGAAGTGCAGGTTTCGTCACGGAAGTCGGTGGACACGACCTTGTCTTCGGTATATCCCAGCACGCCTTTCATGGCGCCCTCCGAAGCGGCTTTCATCGCGGCGCAGATTTCAGCGTAGGTCGCGGGCTTGTTCAGCTCGACCGTCAGGTCCACCACAGAGACGTCGGAAGTCGGCACGCGGAAGGCCATGCCGGTGAGCTTCTTGTTGAGTTCCGGGATCACCACGCCCACGGCCTTGGCCGCACCCGTGGACGACGGAATGATGTTTTCCAGGATGCCGCGCCCGCCGCGCCAGTCCTTGTTCGACGGTCCGTCGACGGTTTTCTGGGTCGCGGTCGCCGCGTGCACCGTGGTCATCAGCCCGCGCTTGATGCCCCAGGTATCGTTCAGCACCTTGGCCACCGGCGCGAGACAATTGGTGGTACACGAAGCATTGGAGATAATCGTCTGCCCGGCATATGTCTTGTCATTGACGCCGAATACGAACATCGGCGTGTCGTCTTTGGACGGCGCCGACAGAATGACTTTCTTCGCTCCGGCAGCAAGGTGCTTCTGCGCGGTGGCCTTGTCGAGGAACAACCCGGTGGATTCGATCACCACCTCCGCGCCCACTTCGTTCCATTTCAGCTCGGTCGGATCCTTGAGCGCGGTCAAACGGATTTTCTTGCCGTTGACGATCAGCGTATTGCCGTCGACGGAGATGTCACCCTTGAAACGGCCGTGCACGGAGTCGTAACGCAACATGTAGGCCAGATAATCCGGCTCGAGCAAGTCGTTGATCCCGACGATTTCGATGTCGGGAAAATCCAGCGCCGCCGCGCGAAACACCATCCGACCGATGCGCCCAAATCCGTTGATGCCTACTTTGATTGCCATGATGCCCCCAAAATAATCCGCTGAAAAATCGTTTACAACAAACCCCGCACAGCTACCGCAACGTCGCACCGCAGGATATCAGCCCTACATACAGCGCCAGCCCGTTGACGATTCCGGCCGCAGCCGTTTATCGCAACTTTGATGGTCATCGAATTTCTTACGGTACGAAAACTGAAATTTTACTGCCGGAAACCGAGTTTTCCTTGATTCAGCGCAAATCGCTTGCACCCGGCAGGATCATAAAACGCCTTTTACGGCCGCGGCCACGTTTTCTGCGGTGATACCGAAAAACTTGAATAGCTCCCCGGCAGGGGCCGACTCGCCGAAGCGGTCGATACCGATCACGGCGCCTTCCAGCCCGACATACTTGTACCAGCCAGCGGAGACCCCGGCTTCGACCGCGACCCGCGGCACGCCGCGCGGCAGCACCGCTTCCCGGTAGGCCGCATCCTGGCGGTCAAACACGGTCGTCGAGGGCATGGACACCACGCGCACCGCGACGCCCCCGGCTGCCAGCGTCTTCTGTGCGTCCAGCGCCAGCTGTACCTCGGAGCCCGTGGCAATGATGACCGCCGCCGGGGTTCCACCCTGTGCCTCCGACAACACGTACCCGCCGTGTGCAATCATGCCCATCTGCTCGGGGTTGCGCTGCTGAAACGGCAAATTCTGGCGCGAGAACAGCAGGCTGCTCGGCCCGTCGCGACGTTCCACCGTCGCCATCCAAGCGACAGCGGACTCGGCCGAATCACAGGGCCGCCAGACATCCATGTTGGGTATCAAGCGCAGGCTCGCCGCGTGCTCAATTGGCTGGTGCGTGGGCCCGTCCTCGCCCAACCCGATCGAGTCATGGGTAAACACGAAGATGGAACGCACCTTCATCAGCGCGGCGACACGCAGTGCGTTGCGCGCGTAGTCGGAAAAGACCAGAAACGTCGCGCAGTAGGGAATCAGCCCGCCATGCAGCGCCAGTCCGTTGACGATACCGGCCATGCCGAACTCACGCACGCCGAAGAAAATGTAGTTGCCGCCGCCTTCGCGCCCAATCGCCTTCGATCCCGACCATAGCGTCAGATTGGAGCTGGCAAGATCGGCCGAACCGCCGATCAGCTCGGGCAATGCCGGCGCCAGTGCTTCGATCATGTTCTGCGAAGCCTTGCGGGTGGCGATAGTCTCGGCCTTTGCGTTCACCTGGGCAAGCACGGTCTCGCAATGCGCCTTCCAGATTGCCGGCAGTTCCCCCGCCATGCGGCGTTTAAACTCGGCCGCTTCGGCCGGGTATTGTTTTTCGTATCCGGCCATGAGCCGCTTCCAGCGGCGTTCTGCGGCCGCGCCGCGCTTGCGCGCATCCCAACCCTCGTAAACGGACTGCGGGATTACAAATGGGGGATAAGGCCAGCCGATCGCCTCGCGCGTTGCCGCGACTTCCTTATCGCCCAGCGCGGCGCCGTGTGCCGAGCCGGTGTTCTGCTTGTTGGGCGCGCCTTTGCCGATGATCGTTTTAGCGCAAATCAGCGTCGGTTTGGCATTTTCACGTTTCGCCTTGCGGATCGCCTTGTCGACCGCCTCGGGGTCGTGGCCGTCCACATTCGGGATCACGCGCCAGCCGTAGGCCTCGAAGCGGCGCTTGACGTCGTCGGTGTACCACTGCTTGATTTGCCCTTTTTCGGAATCGATCGAGATGCCGTTGTCGTCGTAAATCGCGATCAGCTTGGAGAGTCCGAGTGTGCCGGCAAGCGCGCATGCCTCATGAGAGATGCCCTCCATCAGGCAGCCGTCGCCGGCAAACGCATAGGTATGGTGGTCGACGATCGTGTGGCCGTCGCGGTTGAACTCGGCGGCCAGCGCGCGCTCCGCAATGGCCATGCCCACTGCATTGGCCAGCCCCTGGCCCAGCGGGCCGGTGGTGGTTTCCACGCCGGGCGCGCAACCGTATTCAGGATGCCCCGGGGTTTTGGAATGCAATTGCCGGAAACGTTTCAGGTCGTCCAGCGACAAGTCGTAGCCGGTCAGGTGCAGCAGCGCATACAACAGCATGGAGCCATGGCCGTTGGAAAGCACGAAACGGTCGCGGTTGGGCCAGCCCGGATTTGCAGGATTGTGGTGCAGGTGGTGATTCCATAGCACTTCGGCGATGTCAGCCATGCCCATCGGCATGCCGGGATGGCCGGAATTCGCTTTTTGCACCGCATCCATCGCGAGCGCACGGATGGCGTTCGCCAGATCAACACGAGAACTCATCAGGTTTCCTTGCAGGGGGTGTCGCGAAAGTCACGTAATTATGGGCGAAACCGTGGCCTTTGGCCACTTTCGGCACCTGACTCAACCGGGATTACACCTGCGGTCAGGTCGAGATCGCGCGCAGCTTCCCGCTTGCATACTGATCGGCGAGCGTGTCCAGGCTGATCGGCGTGATCTTAGGCGCCTTGCCCGCGCTGCCGAAAGCAATGAAACGCGCCTTACAGATCTGTTTTGCGGCGTCGAGCGCATCCCCGAGGAATTTGCGGGGATCGAACTCCGCGCGCTCGGTCGCCATACGGCGGCGCATGGCGCCGGTCATCGCCAGGCGGATATCGGTATCGATGTTAATTTTGCGCACGCCGTGCTTGATGCCCTGCTGGATTTCCTCGACCGGCACGCCGTAGGTTTCCCTGATCTCTCCACCATGCTCACGGATCACGTCCAGCCATTCCTGGGGCACGCTGCTCGATCCGTGCATCACCAGATGGGTATTGGGAATGCGGGCGTGAATCGCCTTGATTCGGTCGATCGCCAGAATGTCGCCGGTAGGCTTGCGCGTGAATTTATAGGCGCCGTGCGACGTGCCGATGGCAATGGCCAGCGCATCCACATCGGTTCGCTTGACGAAGTCCGCGGCCTGCTCGGGATCGGTCAGCAGTTGCGAGTGCGACAATGCGCCTTCAGCGCCCGACCCGTCTTCCTCCCCGGCCAGGCCCGACTCCAGGGAGCCGAGACAACCCAATTCACCTTCGACTGAAACGCCGACAGCATGCGCCGTCTCGACTACGCGCTGCGTCACCTCGACGTTGTAATCATAGGACGCCGGCGTTTTCATGTCCTCGTGCAATGACCCGTCCATCATCACACTGGTGAAGCCGGAACGGATCGAGCGCTGGCATACGGCCGGGCTGGCGCCATGGTCCTGATGCAGCACCACCGGGATATGCGGATAACTTTCGACCGCGGCGAGCACCAGGTGCCGCAGGAAGGCTTCGCCCGCGTATTTACGCGCACCCGCTGAGCCCTGCAGAATCACCGGGCTCCCGCACTCGTCCGCGGCCCGCATCACCGCCTGAATTTGTTCCAGGTTGTTGACATTAAATGCCGGCACACCGTAGTCGTGCTCCGCGGCGTGGTCCAGCAGTTGACGCATGGATATTAAAGCCATTTAAATTCCTGTTTGTTTTATTGATGAGGTTTCAGCGACCCAGCGCCTTGCGGCGACGATCCATCAGCCGCCAGATCATGGGGGTGAAAATCAGCTGCATCGCCAGATCCATCTTGCCTCCCGGGGCTACGATGGTATTCGCCCGCGACATGAACGAATCCTGCATCATTGAAAGCAGGTATGGGAAATCGATACCCCGAGGGTTGGCAAACCGGATCACCAGAAAACTCTCGTCCGGCGTCGGGATAAAGCGCGCGGTGAAAGGATTGGAGGTGTCCACGGTCGGCACGCGCTGAAAATTGATGTGGGTGCGCGAGAACTGCGGGCAGATGTAGTGCACGTAGTCGTGCATGCGGCGCAGGATGGTGTCGGTCACCGCCTCGGTGGTATGGCGGCGCGCGGTGCGGTCGCGGTGCAGTTTCTGGGTCCACTCCAGGTTGATTACCGGCACCACGCCGATCAGCAGATCGACGTGGCTCGCAATATCCACGGTTTCGGTAACCGCAGCGCCATGCAGCCCTTCATAGAACAGGAGGTCCGCGTCCTGGGGCAAATCTTCCCAGCCCGTAAAAGTGCCGGGCTTCTGCCCATAAGGCGCCGCCTCTTCGTCATCATGCAGGTACTTGCGCGTGCGTCCCGTGCCGTTCTCGCCGTATTGCCTGAACAGCGTCTCCAGTTCCTGAAACAAATTCGCTTCCGGGCCAAAATGGCTATATTGGTGGTTGCCGCGGGCCACTTCCTCGGCCATTTTCTGCTTCATCTCGGTACGGTCGTAGCGATGAAAGGCATCACCTTCGATAAACGCCGCTTTCACGCCTTCGCGGCGAAAGATCTGCTCGAAAATTTTCGATACCGAGGTCGTGCCAGCGCCGGAGGAGCCGGTAATGGCGATGATGGGGTGCTTGATCGACATAATGATTTTCTCAGGTTCAGGCTGGTTAACGGAACAGGCCGCGCGCGCCGAACAGCGGTGCGTCATATTCGCGCGCGTCGGGCTCCCGGTGATATTTTTCTATGCGCTCGACTTCGTTGGCTGAACCGAAAATAAACCCGATTCTCTGGTGTGGCGCCTCGGGTTGCGTGTCGAGTATGCGGGTGTAACCGCTGCTCGCACGCCCGCCCGCCTGCTCAACCAGAAATGCCACCGGGTTGGCTTCATACAGCAGGCGCAACCGGCCTGGTTTCTTCGGGTCTTTCGAGTCGCGGGGATACAAAAAAACGCCGCCGCGCATCAGAATGCGATGCAGCTCCGCCACCAGCGATGCCACCCATCTCATGTTGAAGTCCTTATCCCGCGCGCCGCTCTTTCCGGCAAGACATTCGTCGACGTAGCGTTTCACTGCCGGCTGCCAGAACCGGCTGTTCGAGGCATTGATGGCAAATTCATGGGTGTCGGCGGGAATGCGGATTCCACGATGTGTCAGAATAAACTCTAATAACTGGGGGTCGAGCGTGAATCCATGCGTGCCAGTGCCGACAGTGAGCACCAGCATGGTGGCAGGTCCGTAGATAGCGTAGCCGGCGCAGACCTGGCGCGCACCGGGTTGAAGGAAATCTTCGGCGCTCGCATCAACCCCCGGCTGCGGCGCATGCAGGATTGAGAAAATGCTGCCGACGGCCACGTTGACGTCGACATTGCTGGAGCCGTCCAGCGGATCGAATGCCAGAAGATACTTGCCTTTGGGATATTGCGGCGGGATACGCGCCGGTTCCGCCATTTCCTCCGACAGCATGCCGCCAAGATGCCCGTCCCACTCCGCGCTACGCAGAAATATTTCATTGGCGATCACGTCCAGCTTCTTCTGCGTTTCGCCCTGGATGTTCGAACTGGCGGCATCGCCGAGCACGCCGGCAAGCGCGCCGTGCGCCACCGCCTTGGCAATGGCCTTGCAGGCGAGCGCGATATCGAGAATCAAGGCGTTTAACTCGCCGGTTGCGCCCGGATGTTGGCGGCGTTCCTCTATCAGAAATTGTGTCAGCGTGGTGCGGGCAATGGTCAGCATTATCGGGCTTCCTTGTTTTCGCCACTCTGTGAGCGCCTGGCGGCAACCACAGCATTCATCAGATCAGGATTCGTGGCGCTTTCCTTCCCCGGAACTTAGAAATACGCGGCTGGCCCGGATGTCTTCGGCAGAAATTGTTACCAGGTCCTCCCGCGTCAGAACGCCACCGCGGTTGGCGAACAAGCGGTTCGCATGGCGCAGTCGCGTGCGGTCCAGCGCATTTCGAATCGACCGCGCATTCGCAAAATGCGGCTGACCGCGGCGCAGCGTAATGTATTCGACGAGCGCACGCCTTGCCTCTTCGTTCAGCTGATACTGCATATCGGTCAGCATCAGTTCCGCTATCTCAAACAGTTCTTCCCCGTTGTAATCGGGGAAGTCGATATGGTGCGCGATACGCGAAGACAAGCCGGGATTACTTTCGAAAAACCGCTGCATGCGATCTTTATACCCAGCCAGGATCACCACCAGATCGTCACGCTGGTTCTCCATCACCTGCAACAGAATCTCGATCGCTTCCTGCCCGTAGTCGCGTTCGTTCTCCGGCTTGTACAGGTAGTACGCTTCATCGATGAACAGCACACCGCCCATGGCGCGCTTTAGCACCTCGCGGGTCTTTGGCGCCGTGTGACCGATATACTGCCCGACCAGGTCGTCGCGCGTGACGGCAACCAGATGGCCTTTCCGTGAATAACCGAGTACGTGCAGTATTTCTGCCATGCGCAGCGCCACCGTGGTTTTGCCGGTGCCGGGGTTGCCGGTGAAGCACATGTGCAGGCTGGGCGGGCCGGCGCTGAGACCAAATTTTCCACGCAGCTTGTCCACCAGCAACAGTGCGGCGATCTCCTTGATGCGCGTCTTGACGGGGCGCAAGCCGATCAGCTCGCGCTCCAGCCGCTCGAGCACTTCTTCGACGCGCGATTCGCGCAGGACAGCATCGATATCGATGCGGCTTTCCGCTTCGGGCGCCTGGAGCGATGTCTCGTTTGCCGGCATGCCTTACAGATCCTCTTGTGACGGGTATCGTCCTGGTGCCGGCACGGTTGGCCGTGGACACCGGTGCGGCCTAGTACCGCTGGTTTTCCGGTTGCTGGGTTGCATAAGCGCGCAGCGTGTAGCGCTGGATTCGGCCCTTGCCCTCTTCCCTTTGAAGTACGAAGCCGGGCTCCTGCCCCGGCCGCTGCACAATGAACGACAGCTTCAGCGACTCCACCCCGCGGGTCGAATCGAAGGCATTAAGCTTGATGTAATGCCGCGGAAAGGTTTTGCGGCATGCCTGCAATTCGGTCATGATGCCGGCCGCGTCTTTGATGTCAAACATCGGGTTGCCGTACATCTCCCAGTACGTATTGCGGGGATGCGGGTCATCGGTGTATTCCAGCGACACCGC
The DNA here is from genome assembly GCA_030683105.1 of Burkholderiales bacterium. Lineage (GTDB taxonomy): Bacteria > Pseudomonadota > Gammaproteobacteria > Burkholderiales > SG8-41 > CAKKQX01. The sequence continues at coordinate 16,418 of JAUXMZ010000035.1, forward strand.
CCAACCATTTGTCAGGCAATACTCGATCTGCGCCCGGATCTGGTCATCGCTCAGATCGGGCAGGAAGGAAAACGTGCCTTGTGTCAGTCGCATGGTTCTCTCCTTGCATTCAGGCTGCGGTCGCGGTGGGAACAAAGTCAGGCGTATCGGTGCTGGCATAATTGAAGCTCACCTCGCCCCAGGTATCGAGCGCCGCCTTGAGCGGCGCGCAGTGGCGTGCCGCCTGCACCAGAATGTCGGGCCCTTCATTCCAGATTTCGCGGCCTTCATTCCTCGCGAATACCATCGCTTCGAGCGCAACCCGGTTGGCCGTTGCGCCGGCGGCTATCCCCATCGGATGGCCAATGGTGCCGCCGCCGAATTGCAGCACCACATCATCGCCGAAATAGCTCAGAAGCTGATGCATCTGCCCTGCGTGGATGCCGCCTGATGCGACGGGCATCACCTTGCGCAGGCCGCCCCAGCTCTGCTCAAAGAACAGGCCGCGCTGCAGATCGACCGGGTTGTGCATCTCGCGCAGCACGTTGTAGTAACCCTGCACCGAGAACGGATCGCCCTCCAGCTTGCCGACCACCGTTCCGGCATGGATATGATCAACGCCGGCGAGTCGCATCCACTTGCAAATTACGCGGAACGATATGCCGTGGGTCTTCTGCCGAGTGTACGTCGAGTGACCGGCGCGGTGCAGGTGCAGAATCATGTCGTTCCTGCGGCACCACTTGGCCATGGACTGGATCGCCGTGTATCCGATCACCAGGTCGATCATCACGATGTTACTGCCCAGTTCCCGGGCAAATTCGGCGCGTTCGTACATGTCCTCCATGGTCGCGGCGGTCACGTTGAGGTACGTGCCTTTGATCTCGCCAGTCGTGGCCTGAGCGTGGTTCACCGCCTCCATGCAGTAGAGGAAACGATCACGCCAGTGCATAAAGGGCTGCGAGTTGGTGTTCTCGTCGTCTTTGGTAAAGTCGAGCCCGCCTTTCAGCGCCTCGTAAACCACTCGTCCGTAGTTCTTGCCCGACAGTCCGAGTTTGGGTTTGACCGTGGCACCGAGCAGAGGCCGGCCGAACTTGTCGAGCCGCTCGCGCTCGACCACGATCCCGGTCGGCGGCCCGTCAAAAGTCGTCACATAAGCAACCGGAAGCCGCATATCCTCCAGGCGCAGCGCTTTGAGCGGTTTGAATCCAAACACATTGCCGATGATAGACGCCGTGAGATTGGCGATCGAGCCCGGTTCGAACAAATCAAGATCGTAGGCGATATAGGCAAAATATTGTCCTGGGCTGCCCGGCACGGACTCTACTTTGTACGCCTTGGCGCGATAGGCCTCGGAGGCGGTCAGCCGGTCAGTCCACACCACGGTCCAGGTTGCAGTGGAAGACTCGCCGGCTACCGCTGCCGCGGCCTCTTCGGCATCCACACCATCCTGTGGCGTGATGCGGAACATCGCCAGCACATCGGTTTCCTTGGGCTGGTAGTCCGGTTCCCAGTAGCCCATCTGGGCGTACTTCATGACGCCGGCCTGGTAACGTTTGCTGACATCTCGAACAGTGCTGCTGCGGGTTGAGACCATCGCGTTCCTCCTTCTCTGTTTACTTTGCCGAAGCGATCATAGCCGCCCAACAGGATAAGGAACATTCAAATATATTTAGAGTTATAATCAATATTATTTATATCTTGCCCCCCCCCGATGAAGCGCGTCACCCTGAGACAACTTCGAATATTTGATGCGGTCGCGCGCCACTTGAGCTTTTCGCGCGCAGCTGAAGAACTGCATCTGACCCAGCCCGCGGTCTCCATGCAGATCAAGCAAATCGAGCAGTTCGCAAGTCAGCCGCTACTCGAACACCTGGGGAAAAAAATCTTCCTGACCGAAGCCGGCCGCGCCTTGCTGGTCCACGCCCAGGCGGTCATGCGGGAAATGGAGGAAGCGCAACAGTCCCTGGCCGCGCTGCAAGGCGTCAATCAGGGCACGCTCGATATCACGCTGATCAGCACCGCAAAATACTTCGCCCCGGGATTCCTCGCGCAATTTTGCGGTTTGTATCCTGGAGTCAAGCTCAAGCTCGCGGTAAATAACCGCGCTCAGTTGCTGCAACGGTTGCTCGATAACGAAATCGATCTTGCGATCATGGGCCATCCACCGCAAGGCCTGGGCATTGTTGCCGAACCGTTCGCGCGCAACCCGCATGCCATCATCGCCTGCCCGGATCATCCGCTTGCCGATAAGCGCCGCATTCCGCTCAAGGCGTTATCCAGGGAGAATTTTCTTGTCCGCGAACCCGGTTCGGGCACCCGCGCGTTGATGGAGCGCGTATTCCGTGATCACGCCATGAGCGTGAACGCAACCATGGAGATCAGCAGCGACGAGACCATTAAACAAGCGGCGATGGCAGGAATGGGGATCGGTTTCCTGTCGCTGCACACCGTCGAGCTCGAGCTGCAGACCGGGCGCCTTGTCATGCTCGACGTGGTCGAGATGCCGGTCATGCGCAAGTGGTATATCGTGCACGGCAGGGACAAACGCTTGTCTCCCGTGGCCCGCGCATTCCGCGAGTTTCTGCTGACGCGCGCCGCCTCGGCGCTTCACCCCGCAGAAAAGAAGCCGGCAGCGAAGAGAACCCGGCGGCGGACTTGAGTGGTCCGGCTACTCCTCGGGCTTGCGCGCGAGCTTGATGCCGAGTTGCTTGAGCTTGCGGTAAAGGTGGGTGCGCTCCAAGCCTACGCTTTCGGCCACGCGGCTGATATTGCCGCCCTCCTTGCCGATATGGTGCTCGAAGTAAACCCGCTCGAAGGCGTCGCGCGCATCGCGCAGCGGCAGATCAAGCGACAGGTTTTCCGTCGCCGACCCCGCGAAAGCCGGCCGGGGCAGCGCAAGATTGACGTCTTCGAGACTGATCTGCTCTGCCGCGACCGTGTGCGCCAACGTCTGCACCACGCTTTGCAATTGCGCAAAGTTGCCGGGCCAGTCGTAATTTCTCAGCGCGTTCAGCGCAGCTGTTGAAAATTGTCGCGGCGGCACTTCCTTGGCCTCGACCATGCCCGTCAGCACGAGGTTTGCAAGATCCGGAACGTCTTCCCGGTGCTCACGCAGGCTGGGCACCCTGATGGTCGTTGCCGACAGAATGCCGTACAGCCTCTCGTCGAACGCGCTCTGCGCTACGAGATCCGGCAGGTGGCGCGATGCCCCGCAGATAACCCTTACATTGTAGCGATCGAGCTTGCCCAGGAGCAGCAGCAACCCTTTCTGCTCTACCTTGTTGATCCCGGCGACGTCATGCACAAATAACGTTCCCTCCCGCGCCTGGCTCAATAGATCGAGGGGCGCATCGGCCAGCAGCACTGTCGCTTCGGGCACGACCCAAGGCGTATTGCGCGGGTGCAGAAAGCGGGCGCACAATTCGACGCCACACCCCGGTTCGGCGGTAAGCAGCAGCGGGGTCCTGAGGTTGGCGATCCGTTCGAGCCGCTGCTTGAGTTCGACGGCAAGCGGCCCGCGCCCCAGGCTGGCCAGCGACAGCGCAGCCTGGGGCTGCTGCTCGCCGTGGTTCAGCGCCCGCCCTACGGTCGCCAGCAGTTTCTGGAGCGCGACGGGTTTTTCCAGAAAATCATAGGCGCCGATGCGCGTCGCCTCCACCGCGGTATCGATCGTGCCGTGACCGGACATCATCACCACCGGCATAGTCAGAAGGCCGGCGCTCGACCATTCGCGCAGCAGCGTAATGCCGTCGGTATCGGGCATCCAGATGTCGAGCAACACCAGGTCCGGCCGGCTGCGATTGCGGTAGGCGCGGGCCTCCGCGGCATTTTCCGCCAACCTCACCTGGTACCCTTCATCCGAGAGAATTTCAGACAGCAGCTCGCGGATGCCGATTTCATCGTCTACGACAAGAATTTGTTGCATAAGCGTTATACTCAGTTTACACCTTCATCTATGCGGCGGACTGGTGTCCGGCATTGCGCGCCGCGGCAATTGGGAACGACAGCGTGACGCGCGCGCCGCGCGGCACCAGGTTGGAAATGGCGATCTCGCCGCCGTGTTCTTCGACAATTTTTTTGACGATTACCAACCCCAAGCCGGTGCCTTTGGGTTTCGTAGTCACGTACGGCTCGAATACCCGTTTCATCAGGTGCTCGGGAAAACCGCTGCCGTTGTCCGTTACTGTGAACCGCACCGCGTTGGCGGTTGCTTCGCTGACGAGCACGATGCGGGGATCGGGGATATCGGCAAGCGCATCCTGAGCATTCTGCAGCAGATTATGTATCACCTGTCGCATCTGGGTGGTGTCGCCTATCACGGGCGGCAGGTGGGGCGCGAGTTCAAGCCGGATGCTGGAACCCAGCGTTTCGTAGAGCGTCAGCACTTCACGCACCAGCTTGTTCAAATCAAGCGCCTTCATCGATGGCTCGGGTGCGCGCGCATACTGGCTGAATGCATCGACCATGCGCTTCAACGCCGTGACCTGATTGACGATAGTCTGGGTCGAGCGCGTGAGAATTTCAGCATCCTCAGTCGCGAGCTTGGTGGCAAGCTTGTGCTGCAGCCGTTCGGCTGACAGCTGAATCGGGGTCAGCGGGTTCTTGATCTCGTGCGCGAGCCTCCGGGCCACCTCGGCCCACGCCGCATCGCGCTGCGCCTGCAGCAAGTGGGTAATGTCGTCGAAGACCACAATACTGCCGGTTTCCTCGCTTTGCGGCAAATGCGTGCCACGCAACAACAACACCTGGGCGCCCTCCGGCAATTGGCGCTCGATCTGCTGCTCCCATTCGGCCGTATCCGCGTCTTCAAATCCCGCGCGTATCGTGTGCGCCAATCCGCCAAGCGCGGCGTCATGGGCATTCCATTCAGCGAGATCGCGGCCGAGCAGTTGAGACAGGTCCGTTGCCAGCATTTGTCCCGCGCTGGGATTGGCCGACCGCAAACGCAAGGCCCCGTCAAAAGCAAGAACGCCTGCAGACAGGCTCGCCAGGATGCTTTCCAGATAGGTTTTTGCGTGCGCCAGCTGCGCCTGGTTGCTATCTGCCCGGGCGCGCGTGTCGGCAAGCTGCAGCGTCATGCTGTTGAAGGACTGTGTCAGCATGCCCAACTCGTCGCTGCTGGCTACCGCCGCGCGCTGACTGAAGTCCCCCTGGGCCACGGCCCGCGTACCCTCAACCAGGATGCCAAGTGGTGCGGAAAGCCGTTCCGAGAGCACGAAAGCCAGCGAGAGAGAAGATAAAAGCGCGAGCAACAGGGCCAGCGTCAAGGTGATGCCGTAGAGGCGTTTCAGCCCGAGACGCGACAGCGTGAGTTCTTGGTACTCGCGGTATCCTGCCTGCACCGTCTCGGCGTCCTGCGCCAGCTGCTTCGGCACAGGCTGCAGCAACTGCAGCACACGCGCATCCTCTGCCAGGGAAACCACACTGACCGGCACCAGCACCCGCAGGACCAGCCCGCGCTCGGCCACCGCTTCGACGGCGCTGTAGGTTTTCTGCAGCCGGATCTGGCGCAACGCCGCCGCACCCGGCGGATCCGGAATCAACGCCGTGCGATCACCGCCCGAGTAGGTGATCACTTTGCCGCGCGCCGTGAACAGTGTTGCTTCCTTAACACCTGCCTGTTCGCGCAGGGTGTTCAGCACGGCCGCCTGCTCGGCAGGTGACCGCATCGACATCTGGAGCGCTATCGAATCAGCTTTCGCGGTAAGGTCTTTGAGCAGGCCATCAAGCGCATTGCGGCTGATGTTGAGTCCGCCTTCTAACGCCGTGTCGACACGCACTTCGAACCAGGATTCGATACTTTTTCCCAGAAATTGCACGGATACGCCATAGATCAGCGCACCCGGCAAAACGGCCATCAGCGCGAACAGCAACACCAGTCGCAGCGTAAGTCTTGCGCCGAAGACCCCGGCGCGGAGCCGGCGTCTGAGGGTCAGCAACTGGTAGCCGACCAGCGCCGCGAGCGCCAGCGCGATGCCGCCGTTGATCATCAGCAGCAGCGAATAATGCTCGGAGAACAGCGCCGTGTTCGCGCTGGCGGTCGCGAGCAGGAACAGCGCGACCGCGCCGAAACCGATGCCCAGGATTAATAAATACCTGATCCCGTACCGGGAAAACCCCGGCCGCAGTGCCGCTTTACTCGTCACGGTGTCACCGTCCAGCGATACCAGTCCGTCCCGATGTTCCAGTCGCGCGAACCCAGGGCGTTGATCTGAAAAGGCTTGGGCAATTGCGTGGTATCCAGCCGCAGGCGCACCGCCGCGGTATAGGTTTCTTTTTTGGCGCGCGCGCCGGGGTCGGCGTCTTCACGCCGCCGCACGCGGCTCATGACATCCAGCGCTTCGCCCAGGGTGGGGAAATTTTGATAAAGATTCCCGGCCCCGATCCGGTATTGGCGGGTCAGCGCGTTGTAAGACAGGCGATACTGCTGTTGGGTATAGGCGATTTTTTCGTTGAACCAGTACCAGCGCGAGCGTATCAGTTCGAATTCAAACAAAAAAAACAGGGAAACACCCTTGTTCAACGCCTCTTCGAGCGGCGGCGTCAATACAATGGTGAAGTCGGCATCGAGCACGTAGCTGTCGTCAACAATGGACAACGCCGCTTTCCTGACTTCTATGCCTTCGGCGCGAACAGGGGCGTCGCTGGCGAATGTCAGCCATAGCGCGGCAAGGACCGCGAGCAGGTCACTCCTTCTGCAACAGCGCATAGAAAAAACCGTCATGCCATTGATCCGGAAGCAGTTGCCCAGCAACCTGTTGTAATTGGAGTTCGGGCGCGGGAAGGGTCAGGCGTCGCGCGTCACGATGATGCTCCAGAAATTGCGCTATCTGCAGCTGATTTTCCTCGTGAAACACCGAGCACGTTGCGTACAGCAATTTACCATCACTGGCGAGCAACCGCCACAAGGCCTCCAGCATGAGGCGCTGCCGCTCGGCAAACCGGGCGATATCGGCTGCTCGGCGCAGCCACTTGATGTCGGGGTGGCGGCGGACAACCCCGGAAGCAGAGCACGGCACGTCTGCTAGAATGCGGTCGAACGGCCGGCCATCCCACCACGCCGCCGGCTCGCAGGCGTCGCCGCAGACCACCCGCGCGTCAAGCCCGAGGCGCCCGAGATTTCCCGTTACACGCTCAAGTCTGGCGGCATCGGCATCCAGCGCAATCAGGTCAACTTGGGCGCGCTCTAGAATATGCGCGGCCTTGCCTCCCGGCGCCGAGCACGCATCGAGCACCCGCATGCCCGCATCTGCCGCAAGAAATGGCGCTGCGAGTTGGGCAGCCGCATCCTGCACCGACACCCAGCCATCCGCAAAACCGGGGATGCGCTCAACCGGCTGCGGATCCTCAAGTCGAATCGCCTCGGCGCCGAGCGACTGAGCGGCAATGCCCTGGCTCATCAGGCGTTCCAGATACTCCTCGGCCGAGACGCGGCGGCGGTTCACGCGCAGGGTCATCGGCGGATGAAGATTGCCGGCGTCAAGTATCGTTTCGTGCTGAGCCGGATATTGCTCGCGCAGTTTGGCGATCCACCACTGCGGGTAAGAATAGCGCCCGGCGTCAGTGCTCCGCGCCTCGATCAACAGCGCCGCGCGGCGCCGCAGAAAATTACGCAGCACGGCATTGGCCAGGCCTTTCGCCGAGGTCAACCCGAGCCGCTCGCAGGCGCGAACCGCATGATCGACTATCGCGTGCGGTGCGGCGCTCGTGTATTCGAGTTGATACAGCGCGACCCGCAACAAACCGCGCAGCTTCTCGTCGCGCAGCGGTTTATCGAGCAACGCCATGAGCAGGGCATCGATGAGGCCGAGAAAACGCAGCGTGCCAAAACAAATATCCTGGGTTGCCGCGCGCTGCTGCGCCGATAAACCGGGATTGCCACGCCACAGCGTCGCCAGTTCGGAATCCAGACTGCGGCCCGCCAGCACGTGGCTGACGACACCGCTGGCAAGGCTCTGGATGTCGTCCATCAGGCCCCGAGGCTCGCGCCAGGCGCCAAGTCAAAACCGGCAAGAAAAGCCGTTGCCGGCAGGCGCTTGCCGCCGGCGCGCTGCAACTCCAGCAGGCGCAAGCCCCCCTGGCCACAGCCGACAACGACCCCGGCGGCGCCAGACTCACACACCACGCCCGGGGCTGCACTTACTCCGGGTTCGACCTGGGCGCGCCAGATCTTGATGAACGTGTCGCCGACCGCGGATGCTGCACCGGGAACGGGGTTGAATGCACGCACCTTGCGCGCGATGACCTCGGCACTCTCGCTCCATTCGATTAGCGCCTCCTGTTTGGTGATCTTATGGGCATACGTGGCCAGCGTGTCGTCCTGGATGCGGGGCACGAGCGGGGCGGCGAGCGCGCACACAATAAGCCGCCCGCCAAGTTTGGCCAACCGGTCATGCAACGCCTGGGCTGTCTCTTCGGCGCCAATGGCAAGCGTCTCCTGAAACAGGATCGCGCCGGTATCGAGTCCGGCATCCATCTGCATAATGGTGATCCCGGTGTTGGCGTCGCCCGCCAGGATCGCGCGCTGTATGGGGGCCGCCCCCCGCCAGCGCGGCAGCAGCGACGCGTGGATATTGATGCCGCCCAAGCGCGGAATATCGAGCATCGTCTGCGGCACCATCAACCCGTACGCCGCAACGATAAGGACGTCTGGTGCAAGTTCGGTCATGGTTTCGGCGGTTTTCTGATCTCTGAGTGTCACCGGCTGAAGCACAGGCAGCGCGTGATCCAGCGCCAATTGTTTTACAGCGGATGCCCGTGCCTGCAACCCGCGGCCCGCGGGCCGGTCGGGCTGGGTCAGGACCAACGCGATGGCATGTCCTGCGCCCAACAGCGCTTCAAGGGCTGCCGCGGCAAAGTCAGGGGTGCCGGCAAATACAATTTTCATGAATGATCTTATGGGCTGGACCGTGGCAGCCCGGCTGCGCGCGGTTGATTTGTCCACTGCCTTATCTCGGGGGTTGTGGCGCCATTTTACGGCACAAACCCACTTTCAATCAGGGTGGTCCCCAATGACGAGCGGGGGTTGTCTGCACAAAACGCGACATACGCCCTGGTGGTCGCTGCCGCCGCGACCGCAAAATAAGCGCTGTGTTGCTAACGGACGGCAGCGCCTTTTCAAGAGCACGCAACACTACATCGTTTCGCGTTGTTGTTTCCTGAGTTTTGCAAGAATGCGCTGCTGCTTCAGGCGCGAAAGATATTCGACAAACACCTTGCCGACCAGATGATCCATTTCATGCTGTATGCACACCGCCAGCAGCCCCTCGGCCTCGAGCACGAACGGCTTGCCCTCGGGATTAAGCGCAGTCACCTTGATGCGTTCGGCGCGCCGCACTTTTTCGTAGATGCCGGGCACGGAAAGACATCCTTCTTCACACTCGGCTTCCCCGCTGGCTTCAAGAATTTTCGGGTTGATCAACGCTTTGAGCTGATCGTGCGTTTCCGAAATATCGACCACGATGATGCGCTGATGAACGTCGACTTGCGTGGCAGCCAGGCCGACTCCGGGGGCGGCATACATGGTTTGCGCCATGTCTTTGATTAATTGACGAATACTGCCACTTACCTCATGCACCTCGGAGGCGATGGTATGTAGGCGCGGATCGGGATAGTGCAGGATAGGAAGTAAAGCCATAAAAAACTTGCTAATTTAATCAGCTAGATGCAGAATTTAATCCATTACCTTATGTTGAGCATAAGGCTTGTACATTGCGGGGTGCTTCGTGACTAGACTAATTATATCGCTGTTTTTGCTGTTGGCTCCGGTCATTCAGGCGATGGCCGCCGACGCTGGGGCGCTCAAAGAAACCGCCCCTGAGCGTTATACCGTGGTTGAGGGCGATACGTTGTGGAGCATTTCCGGCCGCTATCTCAAAGAGCCGTGGCGCTGGCCAGAGTTATGGAAAATGAACCAGGACCAGATCAAAAACCCCCACCGCATCTACCCCGGAGATGTCCTGGTGCTCGATCGCTCGGCGGAACAGGCTGCGCTGCAGCTTGTGAAGCTCGACACCGTCAAGCTCTCGCCCAAGGTCCGCATAGAACCGCTGGAAGCGCGTGCCGTGCCCAGCATTTCGCCGGCGGCAATAGCGCCTTTTTTGTCGCAACCGCTGGTGGTGGGCCAAACCGAACTTGATACGGCTGCACGCATCGTCGCCACCGAGGAAAACCGCGTCGCGCTTGGCGCGGGGAATACCGCCTATGTTCAGGGAATTACGAAAGACAAAGGCGAGTTCTGGCAGATTTTTCGCCGCGGGGATCCGCTGATTGATCCTGAAACCAATGAAACCCTGGGATATGAGACCCTGTATCTGGGCGAAGGGCGGGTTCGCGATTATGGCAAGGATGTCGCTACGATAGACATCATCAAGTCGACACAGGAAATCTATCAGGATGACCGCCTGCTACCCGCATCCAAGGAGAGGCCGACCTTTGCCTACGTGCCGCGCGCGCCCCAGAAAACCATCAAAGCCCGCATCGTTTCCGCTTACGGCAATTTGCGGGAAACCGGCCCGTCATCCATTGTTGCGCTATCCAAAGGCAGCGCGGACGGGCTCGAAGTCGGGCATGTACTGGCGATATACCGCAGCCAGAGCAGCGGCCAATATACCCACCGCACACAACCCATCTACGGGCGTAGCGGACCGACGGGAAGTGATGAACTGCGCAGCTATTACGGCCAGCGCCTGCCACCCAGGGATGGCCCTGTTTTCCCCGTGTCCGGATCTGCGAAGGACATAGAAGTCACTCAACTTCCAGACGAGCGTTATGGGCTGGTGATGGTATTCCGCACCTTTGACCGCGCGGCGTTCGGCCTGATAATGCAGGCATCGCGGCCAGTGTCGGTGCTGGACGTCGTCACCAATCCCTGACCCTGGCGCCTCACGCGGCGCGGCGCGTGTTGGTTGTTCTCGCCGCCCATGGCTCTTGATAATGACCTCGCATTATGGCTGAGGCTAAGCCTGATCCCGGGGCTTGGCGACCGGTCGCTGCGCCGGCTACTTCTTAGTTTTGGTTCCCCTCAGCAAATATTTTCGGCAAGTCGCGCTGCGCTATTAACATTTGTCCCGGCGGAAACGGCCGCGATCATACGAGACGGGGCGAGCGAGGAAACCCTTGGTGCGGTGACTGCCTGGCTGGAAGACCCGGCCAACCATGTCATTACGCTGGCAGATGCAGAATATCCGCAGGCACTGCTGGAAACACCGGATCCACCGCTGCTAATCTATATAAAAGGCCGCGCCGAGTTGCTCAACCGCAGGTCGCTGGCTATCGTCGGCAGTCGCAGCGCGTCCCCGCAAGGCATGGCCAACGCAGAATCTTTCGCCAAGGCGCTTTCTGATGCCGGGTTGACCATCATCAGCGGTCTTGCGCTTGGCATCGATGCGGCGGCGCACCGCGGCGGTCTTGCGGGCGCGGCAAGCAGTGTTGCCGTTGTTGGCACCGGGCTTGACATCGTTTACCCCGCACGCAATCGTGATCTTGCGCACCGTCTTGCCGTTGAGGGCGTGATTTTATCGGAGTACCCGCTGGGCACCCCCGCGCGCGGGGCAAATTTCCCGCGACGCAATCGCCTCATCAGCGGCATGGCTTGCGGCTGTCTGGTCGTCGAGGCCGCGTTGCAAAGCGGCTCGCTGATTACGGCGCGTCTTGCCAACGAGCAGGGGAAGGATGTTTTTGCGATCCCCGGATCGATACACTCGCCGCTGTCGAAAGGCTGCCATGCACTGATCAAACAGGGCGCGAAACTTGCCGAAAGCGCGCAGGACATCCTCGAAGAACTCGGGATGACCGCCCCCGCCGCACACTCTCCCGCGGTCTTGGCTGCGGCAGATTCCCAAACTCAACTGCTGCTCGATCAACTCGGTTTTTATCCCTGCGACATCGACACGCTGTGCGAACGCTGCGGATTTAACTGCGACGTGGCGTTGCCTCTGCTCACACAACTTGAGATCGACGGCCGCATTGCGGCACTTCCCGGCGGACGGTTTCAACGCATCATCTGACGCGTTCGCATGGTCTCGCGTGTGACTTTTATCACCGTTGCTGACCGGCTCGCCCCTTGAGCCAACATTCCATAGAAAACAACGGCTACGCGCCACATTGCGGCGTGATTTACCGCCTTGGTTTCGGATGCCGCGGCGCACGCGGCTTGCTATTGCCACCTTTTATTCTTATTATCGTGCGCTCTTTTTGTGTCCCTTGCGAGAACCAGCTCGCACCATACGCTCTAAACAAAAGTTTCAGAAAACACCATGCCAAAACAGCTGATCATCGCCGAAAAACCATCCGTCGCGGGCGACATAGCCCGGGTCTTGGGGGGCTTTGCGCGCCACGAGGACTACTATGAGAGCGATAACTACGTGCTGTCCTCGGCGGTCGGACATCTGCTTGAAATCGCCGTACCCGAAGAATTTGAGGTCAAGCGCGGAAAATGGAGTTTTGCTCATCTACCCATGATTCCGCCGCATTTCGATCTGCTGCCGATCGCCCGCAGCGAGGGCCGGTTGAAGACACTGGCGAAACTCATCAAACGCAAGGACGTGTCCGGTCTCATCAACGCCTGTGACGCGGGCCGCGAGGGCGAACTCATCTTCCGCTATATCGCGCAGGCGACGAAAACCAAGCTGCCCATCAAGCGGCTTTGGTTGCAATCCATGACACCCGCGGCAATCCGGGAGGGATTCGGGCACCTGCGCTCGGATGAAGAAATGCAACCGCTGGCGAGCGCGGCCCGCAGCCGCAGCGAGGCCGACTGGATCGTCGGCATCAATGGCACGCGGGCAATGACCGCGTTTAATAGCAAGAGCGGGGGCTTTTTTCTGACGACCGTGGGACGCGTGCAGACACCGACGCTGGCCATCGTCGTGGAGCGCGAAAAAAAGATCAAGCGCTTCGTGTCGCGTGATTACTGGGAAGTCAAAGCGGAATTTATCGCTTCTGCCGGCAGCTATGATGGCCGCTGGTTCGACGCCAAATTCAAGCGCGAAGAGGATGATCCCGAGCGCAGGGAAAACCGTCTGTGGAGCAAGCAGGATGCCGAGGCCATAGCCGAGGCCTGCCGCGGCAAGTCAGGCACAGTTACCGAGGAGTCCAAGCCCTCATCACAATTGTCACCCATGTTGTTCGATCTGACTTCTCTGCAACGCGAGGCAAACGCGCGTTTCGGTTTTTCGGCGAAGACGACTTTGTCTATTGCCCAGGAATTATACGAACGCCATAAGGTGCTTACTTATCCACGCACCGGATCAAGGCACCTGCCTGAAGACTATATCGGCACATTGAAGCCAACGCTGGAGGCTTTGTCGGATCAGAAAGCCTATGCTGAATTCGCGCGCCAGATCCTCAAAGGCGGCTGGGTGCGGCCGAACAAGCGCATTTTTGACAACACTAAAATTACCGATCACTTTGCAATCATCCCGACCACCCAGGAATCCAAGAGCCTCAACGAAGTCCAGCAGAAAGTCTATGACCTGGTGACGAAGCGCTTTCTGGCGGTGTTCTTTCCCACGGCCGAATCTCTCGTGACGACCCGTATTACCGAAGTCATGCGCCATCAGTTCAAGACCGAGGGCAAAGTTCTGGTCAAACCCGGGTGGCTCGCCATTTACGGCAAAGAGGTCCAGGAAGGGGACGCGACGCTCGTGCCTGTGGCCAAGGGCGAAAAGCCCGCGACCCATCGCGTCGAAGCCGTGGGCCTGGCAACCAAACCGCCGGCGCGCTTTACGGAAGCAACGCTGCTTTCCGCAATGGAGGGCGCGGGGAAACTCATCGAGGACGACGAACTGCGCGAGGCCATGGCCCAGAAGGGCCTCGGCACGCCCGCAACCCGGGCCGCGACTATCGAAGGCCTGATCGCCGAAAAATATATGTTCCGCGAAGGGCGCGAACTCATCCCCACGGCGAAAGCCTTCCAGCTGATGACCTTGCTTAATGGCCTGGGCGTGAATGAGCTTACCCAGCCTGAACTTACCGGTGAATGGGAATACAAACTATCGTTGATAGAACTGGGCAAACTCAAGCGTGACGAGTTCATGCTCGAGATTGCGAAAATGACGCAGAACATCGTCAGGCGCGCAAAGGAATATAACAGCGACACAATTCCCGGGGATTACGCCACGCTCGCGACCCCGTGCCCGAACTGTGGCGGGGTCGTAAAAGAAAATTACAAGCGCTTCTCGTGCGATCGCTGCTCGTTCTCGATCAGCAAGACGCCCGGTGGCCGGCAGTTCGAAATCGAGGAAGTCGAGGCGCTGCTGAAAAACCGGACGCTGGGACCCCTCCAGGGCTTTCGGTCCAAGAGGGGGCTGCCGTTTGCGTCCATGCTCCGGATTGTGTTCGATGAAGAAATAAAAAACCACAAACTCGAGTTCGATTTTGGTCAGGACCAGAATGGCGATGAGCCGGTAACGGTTGATTTTTCAGACCAGCAGCCGCTCGGACACTGCCCGAAATGCGGCGCCTCGGTTTTTGAGCACGGCATGAGCTACCTTTGCGAAAATGCGCCTCTGAAAAAATGCGATTTTCGTTCCGGAAAGATCATACTGCGCCAGGAAATCGGCCGCGATCAGATGCAAAAACTCCTGGCCGACGGCAAGACCGACTTGCTCGACGGGTTTGTTTCAAACCGCAATGGCCGCAAGTTCAAGGCCTTCCTTGTCAAAAAAGATGACGGCAAGATCGGCTTCGAGTTCGCAGCCCGCGCAGCCAAGGCGCCCGCAATTGCAAAGACCGCCTTAACCAAGGCTGCTTCGCCCAAGACCGCGAAAAAGAAAGCCGCGAAGAAACCCCGGAAAACCGCCGCCGCCAAGTAGCGGCGGCGGTTTGCACAGGATCAGATGTCGAGGTTGCGCGCGCCCAGCGCGTTGCTTTCGATAAAGTTGCGGCGCGGCTCCACGGCGTCACCCATGAGCGTCGTGAAGATTTCATCGGCGCTGATGGCGTCCTCAATCTGGATGCGCAGCAAGCGTCTCGACTTGGGATCCATGGTGGTATCCCACAACTGTTCCGGGTTCATTTCGCCCAGACCCTTGTACCGCTGCGCACTGACGCCGCGCTGAACTTCATCTAGAATCCACTCAATCGCGTCCCGGAACTCGGCCACGGGATGGCTGTGTTCACCACGCTTGATATAGGCGCCTTCGCCGAGCAGACCCTGTAGTACTTCGCCTGTGCGCACGATCTGGGCGTAATCCCCGCTTTGCACAAAATCAAAGTCGATGGCCCGACGGTGCACAATGCCGTGCTGGGTACGGTTGATGGCCAGCATATGGCGTTCGCTTTTTTCGTTGTACAGCGCCTCGATCCGGATATTTTTTCCAGTAAGAAGCGCGGAGAGCGCCGCCGCGCTTTTGCGCGCCGCGCTTTCGTCGCCAAGGTCCAGTGCAATCGGATGCTTGAGCAGCGCGTGTAATACCTCCTCGTCAACCAGACGGCTGACGCGCTCAATAACCGCCTCGGCCAGCAAATATTCCTTCGCAACCACTTCAAGCGCTTCCTTGGTAAGCGGTTGTGCGTTCGCGGCGGGGAAAAGCTCCGCCTCGGAAAGCGCCAGTTTTAACAAGTACTGCTTCAACTCGTGTTCGTCCTTAAGATAGCGCTCTTGCTTGCCGTGCTTGATCTTGTACAGCGGCGGCTGGGCAATATAGATGTGTCCGCGCTCGACCAGTTCGGGCATCTGCCGGTAGAAAAAAGTCAGCAGCAATGTCCGGATGTGCGAGCCATCGACGTCGGCATCGGTCATGATGATGATCCGGTGATAGCGTAGCTTGTCCGGCGCGTATTCATCCTTGCCTATCCCGGTACCCAGAACGCTGATCAGCGTAATTATTTCCTGGGACGACAGGAGCTTGTCAAAGCGCGCGCGTTCGACGTTGAGTATCTTGCCGCGCAACGGCAGGATGGCCTGGAACTTTCGATCCCGCCCCTGCTTGGCCGAGCCGCCCGCGGAGTCGCCCTCGACGATGTAAAGCTCGCATTTCGCCGGGTCCCGTTCCTGGCAGTCTGCAAGTTTTCCGGAGAGCCCGAATGAATCGAGCACCCCTTTGCGGCGGGTCAGTTCGCGGGCCTTGCGGGCCGCTTCCCTGGCGCGCGCCGCATCGACGATTTTGCTGCAAATAACCTTGGCGTCGACCGGTTTCTCGAGCAAAAACTCCATCAGTTTCTGGGCTACAATTTCTTCCACCACCGGCCTGACTTCAGAGGAGACCAGCTTGTCCTTGGTTTGCGAAGAAAATTTCGGTTCAGGCACTTTTACGGACAGCACCGCAGTCAGCCCTTCTTTCATGTCGTCGCCCGAGGTTTCCACCCTGGCTTTTTTGGCGAGATCGTTATTCTCAATGTATTGATTCAGGGTGCGCGTCATAGCGGCGCGCAACCCCGTAAGATGGGTGCCTCCGTCACGCTGGGGAATGTTATTGGTGAAGCACTGCATCGATTCCTGATATGAATCATTCCACTGCATTGACACCTCGACGGTTATTCCGTCTTTTTCTCCCTTTGCATACAAGGCGTTCGGATGCAGCACATTCTTGGCCCGGTTCATATACTCGACGAACCCTTTGACGCCGCCGCTGAAAGCGAATTTCTCTTCTTTTCCGGTGCGTTGATCAATCAACGATATTTTTACGCCGTCGTTCAAAAATGAAAGTTCCCTCAGGCGCTTTGCCAGAATGTCATGATGGAACTCGATGTTTCCAAAGATTTCCTTGCTGGCAAGAAAGTGGACTTCTGTTCCCCGCCGCTCCGATTTTCCTGTGACTTTGAGCGGGCCCGTTGGTTTTCCCATACGGAATTCCATCTCGTGGAGTTTGCCATCGCGGCGTATCGACAAACGCAACCACTCTGACAGAGCATTAACGACAGACACCCCTACGCCATGCAGGCCCCCGGAGATCTTGTATGAATTATTGTCGAACTTTCCGCCAGCATGGAGTTCGGTCATGACCACTTCTGCTGACGACCGCTTTTCTTCATCGTCAGCCTGGATATCTGTCGGTATACCCCGGCCGTTGTCGACCACGCTGATCGAATTATCTGTGTGTATGGTTATTGAAATTTCATTGCAATGGCCTGCCAGTGCTTCGTCGATCGCATTATCCAGGACCTCAAAAACCATGTGATGAAGACCTGTGCCGTCGCTGGTGTCGCCGATATACATGCCCGGGCGCTTTCGTACGGCATCAAGTCCTTTGAGCACTTTAATGCTGCTCGAGTCGTATTCCTCTGCGCCCTTGGGCGCTTGTTCGTTATTGCTCATCTTGTTTGGTTACCCTTAAATTCTCATCGGCATTACGACATACTGAAAGCCCGCTATGTTTGGCATGGTAATCAACATGCTGCTGTTGGCATCCCCGAACGCACAGTCAACTGTTTCACCCTGCACGTTATTGAGTATATCGAGCAGGTAGGTGATGTTGAAACCAACATCCAGGGGGTCGCCTGCATACGTGATTTCAATCTCCTCTTGCGCCTCTTCCTGCTCGTTGTTGGTACAGGAAATACGCAAGCTGTTGGCTGTCAGCATCCACCTCACGCCACGAAATTTCTCGTTTGAAAGGATAGCCGCGCGTTGCAGGGTATGCAGCAATGAAGCGCGATCCAGGATGATGTGCTTCTCATAATTAGAGGGGATAACACGGGTATAGTCGGGAAACTTCCCGTCGATTATTTTTGTCACGAGTTCGATGCCGGAGAACCTGAACTTGACCTGGTTCGGGAACAGTTCTATTTCCACCTGGTCGGCGCTGTCCTGTAATTGCTTTGACAGTTCCAAAACAGCTTTTCTCGGCAGGATGACTTCAGTTTTTTCGTGTGCTTGTGGAAGCACACCAGAGGCAAAGCTCAGACGATGTCCGTCCGTAGCGACGACTTTAATCATCGCTTCGTCAAGCACCAGCAAAAGCCCGTTCAAATAATACCGGATGTCCTGTTGGGCCATTGCATACTGGACCAGCATCAAAAGACTTTTTAATTCTTTCTGCGGCATGACAACCTTGGCTAGGACGATGCCCGGATCCGCCAGTTTGGGGAAGTCATTGGCCGGCAACGTTTGCAGGTTAAAGCGGCTTTTTCCGGAGCGGACCTGCAGACGGTTGTTCTGGAAATCTAAAATGGCTTCTGCCTCATCGGGCAGTGCGCGCAGAATATCCTGCAGTTTTCTCGCTGAGACTGTCAGGCTGGCGTCTTCGGTTTTTTTACCTTCGACGTTAAAGCTCGTGGATATTTGAATTTCAAGGTCCGTCGCAACCAGGGTCATGCTTTCCTGATTTTTCTCAATCATGACGTTGGACAGGATAGGAAGCGTATGGCGTTTTTCAACGATTCCAGTTACGGCTTGTAGTGGTTTCAGGAGTTCGTCGCGCTTGGCTTGTATTAGCTTCATATTTATATTCTTTAAATAATAGTAGTAATAGAGACGCTCGCGGCCTGTGGATCGTTGAAGGCCCCTTTTGTTATCAGCAACATAACTTGATATGACTCTGTGTTTTTGGGTTAGGATTGTTTTGTATCGTTTGTGGATACATTTTTATTGTTGCCCCGGAAAGCCACTTATGCACAATCTGTCCACAAAACACTAACAGCGTAAAACTTTCAAAAGAGAATTGATGTCGCGAGTGATGTCGCCATTGGTAGCTTTGAGTGATGAAATTTTACGGCAGGCGTGGAGAACGGTGGTATGGTCGCGCCCGCCAAAGGCCTCGCCGATGTCTGGTAGGCTGAGTTGGGTAAGTTCTTTGGCCAGGGCCATGGCAACCTGTCTGGGTCGCGCAACATTCCGGGTTCTTTTCTTAGAATACATTTCGGACACTTTAATTTTGTAATAATCCGCAACGGTCCGCTGAATGTTTTCGATAGAAACCTGCCGGTTCTGAATCGCGAGCAGATCACGCAAAGCTTCCCGGCATAGATCAACGGACAACTCCTGACCGGAGAACCTTGAATAGGCGAGGACGCGTTTTAAGCCGCCCTCCAGTTCGCGGACGTTGGACTGGATGTGTTTCGCGAGAAAGAAAGCAACGGTTTCGTCGAGTGTGATGGCCTCAGCTTCGGCTTTCTTAAGCAGGATTGCGACGCGCATTTCCAATTCCGGGGGTTCGACCGCAACCGTGAGACCCCAGCCAAACCGGGAAATCAGGCGGTTTTCTATGCCCGAAATTTCCTTCGGGTAGGTATCACAGGTAATAACGAGCTGCTTGTGTGATTCGATAAGGGCGTTGAAGGCGTAGAAAAACTCTTCCTGGGTTCGGCTCTTTCCGCTGAAAAACTGGATGTCATCGACCAGCAGCAAATCAAGGGAATGATAATACCGCTTGAAGTCGTCAAACGCTTTGTGCTGGTAGGCGCGGACAACGTCGGATACGTACTGTTCCGCATGGATATAGCGGATTTTGCTTTCCGGGTTCCGGGCGTGTAGATGGTTGCCTATGGCTTGAATCAGGTGCGTCTTGCCCAGGCCAACCCCGCCATAAATAAACAACGGGTTGTATGCGGTCCCCGGGCGCTCGGCGACCTGGGTCGCTGCGGCGCGCGCAAGATCATTCGCCTTGCCGGTGACGAAGGTGTCAAACGTAAATGCGGCATTGAGTCGGGAGATGTCCCGTGTGCCGGGTTTGGGTGCGGTGGGAGCAACCACGACGGGCGCAGCCGGACTTGTCGATTCTTTTTCTGCCAGCAGCAGGCGGATCTCCACAGGATGCTTGATTCTTTCCTTGGCCAACTCCTGGATTCGGGAGTAGAACTTATCGCGTATCCACTGCAGGACAAACCGGTTGGGCGCAACAAGCGTCAGAACTGCCTTGCCGTCCGTAGAGAACTTGAGTGGTTTTATCCATGTTCTATACTGTTGGGCCGGAAGTTCTTGCTCGAATTGAGACAGGCAGTGGCGCCAAAAACTGTTCATCTTGCTCGGCGTAGACCGGTTATTTTTTGAGCCCGGAGGGAGAGAAAACCATAGTGGATTTTAGCGTTTTTGCGGTGAGTTATCCACAACTATCCTCGCCGCGGGCCATCTCAGTCCAGAAGTGGCCCGGATTGACACAACCATGCAAAACGCGGTGTAATAACGGGTTTTTCAAACCAATCAAAGGCAGGCGAACATGAAACGCACCTACCAACCCTCCAAGACCCGGAGGGCACGCACCCATGGATTCCGCGCCCGCATGAAAACACGCAGCGGCCGGGCGGTCATCAGGGCGCGGCGCGCTAAAGGGCGCGCGCGGCTCGCGGTTTAATTTAAACACCACCATGAAGCGGGAAAGCTTGTTCCCGCCTCGAGCCACGCGTGCAGCGCCTGCGTCAGCGCCATGAATATGAGGCGGTGTTTGCGCATGGACGGACTTTTTCCAGCCGCCTGTATGTCGTACGCATCAATCCCCATAGTAATTTTTCCGTCGCACGGCTGGGAATTATTGCCGCAAGGAAAGCGCTTCCCCGGGCAGTTGACCGCAATCGCGGCAAACGGCTGGTCAGAGAGGCATTCCGGCAGTCTCAGGAAGGCCTCGCCGCTATCGATGTAGTGGTTCAGTTGCGTTCACCGCTGGCAAAACTGGACAATGCAACCGCCCGCAATGACTTGCTTGGTCTTTTCGCCAGAATAAGCAAAGACCGCAACACCTAACGGGCAGCAAGGCCGGTTTTGGCCGTTAATTGATAAGCAGACAGACTCGATGGACTCACGACGACTGATCCTCTTTTTTGTATTCTCGTTCTCCGTGTTCCTGCTGCTCGACGCATGGCAGAGGGATCAACAGCCTGCTGGCGCGCCCACAGATAAGGGGAGCACCACAAAAGAACAGGGCAACAACACCAAGCAGGCGCCCCAGGCGACTCCAACCCCGATCCCGGGCGAGAAGCTGGTAGCAACCCAGGGCCCGAGTCCGGCCCCGAGTCTGCCTACAGGCGCTTCGGCCCTGGTCAAGGGCGATACCATAAAGGTGGAAACGGATTTTCTGCGGGCAGAAATCAACGCCGCGGGCGGCGATCTGAGACGCCTGGAATTCAAGCAACATCGCGACGTGGAAGACAAGAATAAGGATTTTGTCCTGTTCGACAGCCGGCCGGACCATGTTTACGTCGCGCAGTCCGGGTTGATCGGAAGCGGATTGCCGACACATCGCTCGGAATTCAAAGTGCGCCCGGGGGAATATCGACTTGCGGATGGTGCCGCGGACCTGGCGGTAACGCTGGACGCCGTGG
The DNA here is from genome assembly GCA_030683105.1 of Burkholderiales bacterium. Lineage (GTDB taxonomy): Bacteria > Pseudomonadota > Gammaproteobacteria > Burkholderiales > SG8-41 > CAKKQX01. The sequence continues at coordinate 37,595 of JAUXMZ010000035.1, forward strand.
ACAGCAGCGGGGCGAAGGTAACGAAAAGCTACCGCTTTCATCGCAGCAGTTATGTGATCGACGTCACCTACGACATTACCAATCCGGGCACAGCGGCGATTCAGCCCTTTGCTTATTTTCAGCTGTTGCGCGACGGGAAACCACCCGTGGGCGACTCGGCGATGTTGCCGACCTACACTGGCGCGGCCGTATATACCGAGAAAGACAAGTTCCAGAAGGTTGCCTTCAGTGATATGGAGAAGAACAAGACGCCGTATCAAAAGAACAGCGACGATGGCTGGGTCGCCATGCTGCAGCATTATTTTTTCAGCGCATGGCTGCCCAAGAACGGGAGCCCGCGCGAATTTTTCACCCGGCATCTTGATGGCGGGCTGTATGCGGCGGGGGTGATCATTCCTGTTGGCACCATCGCGCCAGGGCAAAGCGTATCGCTGTCGGTGCCGTTGTATGCCGGGCCGCAGGAACAGGACAAAATCGCCAAGCTGGCGCCCGGACTGGACCTGACGATCGATTATGGCTGGCTTACCGTAGTCGCCGTGCCGCTGTTTTGGGTGTTGTCATGGTTTTACCAGTGGGTGGGCAACTGGGGTGTTGCGATTATCCTGCTCACCGTGCTGATCAAGTTATTGTTCTATCCCTTGTCTCAGGCGAGCTACCGCTCGATGGGCAAGATGCGCGTGCTGGCGCCCAAGATGCAAAAACTCAAGGAACAGTACGGCAACGACCGCCAGCGCCTGCAGCAGGCGATGATGGAGATGTACAAGACCGAGAAAATCAACCCCTTGGGGGGCTGTTTGCCAATAGTGGTGCAAATACCTGTTTTCATTGCACTTTATTGGGCGATTCTGGCCAGCGTAGAGCTCCGCCATGCGCCGTTCATGCTCTGGATACAGGATCTTTCATCACCGGACCCGTGGTATGTCCTGCCGGTCTTGATGGGCGCAACCATGCTTATCCAGACCAAGCTCAACCCGGAGCCGCCCGACCCGATACAGGCCAAGATCATGAAAATCATGCCGGTGGCCTTCAGCGTGTTCTTTTTCTTCTTTCCGGCGGGGCTCGTGCTGTATTGGCTGGTCAACAACGTACTGTCCATTATCCAGCAGTGGCATATCAACCGGGGTCTTGAACAAGCCAAGGCCAAGGCACCGCACAAAACCTGATCGCGTCACGATTCCGCCCGCAGTCGGAGGCGGTGGAAACGGTATACTCGCCGGCCATGGCCGATAACGACATCATCGCCGCAATAGCGACGGCAGCGGGGCGCGCCGGCATCGGCATCATCCGCCTGTCGGGCCGCGAGCTGTCATTGTTGGCCGAACAACTCACCGGCCGCACACTGGTGCCGCGCCACGCCACGCTGTGCGAGTTTCTTGATTCGCATGGTGTGGCCATAGACCAGGGGCTTGCGCTTTACTTTCCAGAGCCGCATTCGTACACCGGGGAAGACACGCTCGAGCTTCACGGTCACGGCGGGCCTGTCGTGCTGCAACTTCTTCTCAAACGATGCCTGGAGCTCGGTGCGCGCGTTGCCGAGCCCGGCGAGTTCACACGCCGCGCCTTCATTAACGACAAGCTCGACCTGGCGCAGGCAGAGAGCGTGGCCGACTTGATCGATGCGACCACCGCCGAGGCCGCTCGCTGCGCCGTCCGCTCGTTGCGCGGCCAGTTTTCGGAGCGCATCCACGTATTGACGCGAGCGCTGATCGAGCTTCGCGCCCTGGTTGAGGCGACGCTGGACTTTCCCGAGGAAGACATCGATTTTCTCAAGCAATCGGACGCAGAGGGGCGGCTGCATCGGGCGCAGCAGCTACTCGACGCAGTGCTTGACGCCTCACGCCAAGGCAGCTTGTTGCGCGAAGGCATACATATCGTACTGGCAGGCCAACCCAATGTCGGCAAGTCCAGCCTGCTTAATCGGTTGGCGGGGGAGGATCTGGCGATTGTCACCGACATCCCGGGCACGACACGCGACGCTGTCCGTCAGACCATAGACTTGGGCGGCGTGCCGGCGCACATCATTGATACCGCAGGACTGCGTGACTCCGTGGACCCGGTGGAAAAAATCGGGATCGCGCGGACGTGGCAGGCCATAGAAAAAGCCGACTTGGTGCTGCTGCTTATAGATGCGACAAGCGGTGAAAAACCTGAAGACCGCGCCATCCTGGAAAAATTGCCGCAACGCCTGCCCTGTCTGCGCGTGATGAACAAGATCGATCTCGCCGGTCACCGGCCCGTGCGCGAGACCGTGGAATCAGCGCCCCTGGTCTGGCTTTCAGCTAAAACCGGCGCAGGGCTCGAGTTGTTGCGTGCAGCCTTGCTCGAAGCCGTGGGCTGGCATAGCACGGGCGAGGGGGCGTTCATGGCGCGCGCGCGCCACTTGCAGGCACTTAATCAGGCGCACGGGATTTTGCAGCGCGCAGCAACGCTCGGCAAGCGCCCCGAGCTGCTTGCCGAAGAATTGCGGCTGGCACAGGAGAAATTGTCCAGTATCACCGGAGAATTTACGGCAGACGATTTGCTGGGGGAGATATTTTCGCGGTTTTGTATTGGAAAATAGCGTCGCCACCGGCGTTCCACGTGAAACATTCTTCGCTCGACACCACATAAAACAGCGCTAAAACATATAGATAGTAATCGTGCTTGCACGGTCCCGGCCAGACGACCGGATCACTTGTCACGCCAGCCACAATAAGTAGTAAACCGCACCAGAAACCGGGTTGAAGCCAGGCGCAGGCTACCTAGCCCGGGGCGGGGTTCCTCAGTTGAGCCGAGGGGCCGACGAGAGGGATGTGAACGCAGATCTTTGTTTCACGTGAAACACGGCGCGCAAATTACGCTCAGCGCTTCATTTTCTGTGCAAAATAGGCTATGATTCCACGCCCTGTCGGCAAGTACGGCGATCAAATGCAACACATTGAAAAATTTGATATAATTGTAATTGGTGGCGGTCATGCCGGCACCGAAGCGGCGCTCGCCTGCGCCCGCCTGGGTTGCAATACCCTGCTGCTCACCCACAATATCGAAACTCTGGGGCAAATGTCGTGCAACCCGTCCATCGGCGGCATCGGCAAGGGGCACCTGGTCAAGGAGGTCGATGCGCTGGGCGGCGCCATGGCGGCGGCCACGGATGAGGCGGGGATACAATTCCGCATACTCAATTCCAGCAAAGGGCCGGCGGTGCGCGCCACGCGCGCGCAGGCAGACCGCGTGCTTTACAGAAAAGCGGTCCGCGGCCGGCTCGAGAACCAACCCCATCTGCGAATTTTTCAGCAGGCTGTCGACGACCTGATACTCGAAGGCGACCGCGTGACCGGGGTGGTGACCCAGATCGGACTGAAATTCTCGGCGCGCGCGGTGGTGCTTACGGCGGGTACGTTTCTGGCGGGGCGCGTACATGTCGGCCTGGAGAATTATCAGGCGGGGCGGGCCGGCGACCCGCCGTCCGTCAGTCTGGCGCAGCGGCTGCGCGAAATGAAGCTGCCGGTGGGCCGGCTGAAAACCGGCACGCCGCCGCGCATCGACGGGCGCACCATCGATTTTTCGGTAATGACCGAGCAACCCGGCGACCAGCCGACCCCGGTGTTTTCGTTCCTGGGCTCACGCGAACAGCATCCGCCACAATTGCCGTGCTGGATTACCCACACCAATGCTCACACCCACGACATCATCCGCGGCGGGCTCGACCGCTCGCCGCTGTTCACCGGCGTGATCGAGGGCATAGGCCCGCGCTACTGTCCCTCGATCGAGGACAAGATCACGCGCTTCGCGGACAAGCAGTCGCACCAGATTTTCCTCGAGCCGGAAGGTCTGACGGTCAATGAGTTTTATCCCAATGGCATATCGACGAGCCTGCCTTTTGACATACAGCATGCGCTGGTGCGCTCGATCAAGGGTTTGGAAAACGCATTTCTGATGCGTCCCGGCTATGCCATCGAGTACGATTATTTTGATCCGCGCGGGCTGAAAAGCTCGCTCGAAACCCGCGCGATAGCGGGGTTGTTCTTCGCCGGTCAGATCAACGGCACCACCGGCTACGAGGAAGCGGCAGCGCAGGGCCTGCTGGCGGGCATCAACGCCGCGTTATTGGTCAAGGAACGCGCACCCTGGTGCCCGAAGCGCAACGAAGCTTATCTCGGCGTGCTGGTCGATGATCTCATTACCCGCGGCGTCTCCGAGCCCTACCGTATGTTCACCAGTCGCGCCGAGTACCGCCTGTCCCTGCGCGAAGACAATGCCGATCTGCGGCTGACTGAAATCGGCCGCAGCCTGGGTGTGGTTGATGACCGCCGCTGGGACGCCTTCAGCCGCAAGCGGGATGCCATCGCGCGCGAGCAGGAGCGGCTTAAGACCACCTGGGTCAATCCTAAACTGGTGGCGCAGGCCGACGCTGAGCGTGTGCTGGGCCAGGCGATAGAGCGCGAGTATCCGCTGCTGGAATTATTGCGGCGACCGGACGTGAGCTATGCGGCGCTGATGACTCTGCCCGGAGCCGGACCTGGAATCGTGGATATCCTGGCAGCCGAACAAGTCGAGATCCAGGCCAAGTATCACGGCTATATCGAACGCCAGCGCGAGGAAATCGAGCGCCAGGAGCATTACGAAAGCACGCGACTGCCACAAGATGTGGATTACACCCAGGTGCGCGGTCTGACGGCAGAGGTGCAGCAAAAGCTCAACCAGTTCAGGCCGGAAACCCTGGGCCAGGCAGCGCGTATATCGGGCATCACGCCGGCGGCGGTCTCGGTCCTGTTGGTGCATGCGAAGCGCGGATTTACGCCGAAGCAAAAGATCGCATGACTCTGGCCGAGAAGCTGGCGCAAGGCGTTGCCGATCTGCGCCTGGCCCTGCCTGAGAAAACCCAGCGGACACTGCTCGATTACCTGGCGTTGATCCAGAAATGGAACAAGGTCTACAACCTGACGGCGGTGCGCGAGGCCGAAAATATGCTGGGCCAGCATCTACTCGACTGCCTGGCCGTTGCACCGCATGTCGCTGCTGCACGCACCCTGGTTGACGTTGGCAGCGGTGCCGGGCTCCCGGGCATCCCGCTGGCTCTGGCGCTGCCGCAGTTGCAGGTTACGCTGCTGGAAGCCAATCACAAGAAAGCGGCGTTCCTCAGGCAGGCCGCCATCGAACTCGGACTGGACCGCGTTACCGTGGTGTGCGAGCGGGCGGAAGCATGGCACCCGCCCGCCCGGTTCGATATCGTGATCTCGCGGGCATTTTCGGGCTTGCCCGAATTTCTGGCCGCCGCCGGCCGGCTGTGCGCCAAAGAGGGCACGATAGTTGCAATGAAAGGCGTGCACCCCTATGAGGAGCTCGCCCAAGTCTCTGGCGGATATCAATTGCGCGATGTCATCCCGCTTGCCGTGCCGGGGCTGGCGGCGGAGCGGCACTTGGTGTTAATACAGCCGCAAATCCTGGAAACGCAATGAGCAAAATACTCGCCATCACCAATCAGAAGGGCGGTGTAGGCAAGACCACCACCGGCGTGAATCTGGCCGCAAGTCTGGCAGCAGCCCATAAGCGAGTACTGCTGGTCGATCTCGACCCGCAGGGCAACGCTACCATGGGCAGCGGCGTCGACAAGCGCAATCTGGCGCTGACGATTTACCCGGTGTTGCTCGGCGACCGCACCCTCGCGGAGGTGCTGCAGCATTCCGTAAATGGCGATTACGATGTGATTCCGGCGAACCGGGAACTTGCCGGCGCCGAGGTCGAAATGGTCGACCTCGAGCGCCGTGAGATGCGGCTCAAGGAAGCGCTGGCCACCGTGGAAGCAAGTTACGATTTCATTCTCATCGACTGCCCGCCGGCGCTGAACCTGCTGACGGTGAACGGGCTAACCGCTGCGCATGCGGTCATGATCCCCATGCAATGCGAGTATTACGCACTCGAGGGCCTGAGCGACCTGGTGCAGACCATCAAGAAAGTGCGCACTCACCTGAATCCCGGTTTACAAATCGAGGGGCTGCTGCGCACCATGTACGACCCCCGCAACACACTCGCGCAACAGGTCTCGGCGCAGCTCGAGCAGCATTTCGGCGACAAGGTTTACCGCACCGTGATCCCGCGCAACATACGGCTCGCGGAGGCGCCCAGTTATGGGCTGCCCGCGCTCAAGTTCGACCGCAATTCGAAGGGCGCGCAGGCGTATATCGACCTGGCGGGAGAAATGCTGGGCCGGGACGTACCTGCCGCATAAAGAAGGCACAATCATGGCGAGACAAAAAGGTTTGGGACGGGGGCTCGACGCGCTATTGGGTGGCGATGAGCCGGCGGCAGTGCCGGGCGAAGAATCGATGCGCGAGCTGGCAATCGACGCGCTGCAACCGGGCAAGTATCAGCCGCGCATTCGCATGGATCAGGACACGCTGAAGGAACTCGCGGAGTCGATTAAAAGCCAGGGCGTGATGCAACCGATATTGGTGCGGCCCATCACAGGCGGCCGCTACGAAATCGTCGCGGGGGAACGTCGCTGGCGCGCGGCGCGTATTGCCGGCCTTGCCAGCGTGCCGGCGCTGGTGCGTGAAATCCCGGACCAGCAGGCGCTGGCGGTAGCACTGATCGAGAATATCCAGCGCGAAGATCTGAACTGTCTGGAGGAGGCACACGGCATTCAGCGCCTGATCCAGGAGTTCGGCATGACCCACGCGACCGCGGCAGAGGCGGTGGGGCGCTCACGCGCGGCAGTGACCAACCTGCTGCGGTTGCTTGAACTCGCCCCACCAGTGCGCGAGCTTCTTGCCCAAGGCAAACTCGATATGGGCCACGCCCGGGCATTGCTGGCATTGCCGGCGGGCCGCCAGCTCGAACTGGCGCGCGAAGTCGTGGCCAAACAGCTTTCGGTACGCGAGGTCGAGAAACGCGTCGGCGGCCAGATCAGAAAGCCACCGGCCCACCGGGCGCTCCAGCAACCCGACCGCGATATCGTCCGCCTGGAGTCGGATCTGTCGGACCGGCTCGGTACCACGGTGAGCATCAAAACCGGCGCGAAAAAAGGCAGCGGCAAGCTGATCATCGCCTATGGCAGCCTGGATCAACTTGATGCCTTGTTGTCAAAACTGCGGCGCAATGGCTAGCCCGGCCCTGCCGCATCGCAACATTCATTGACACTCCCTGCCGCAACGTAATAAAATCTAAGTCTTTTTTGAGCGGGGTCCAGCGGGGCGGTTGTGGCGCCGTGATGGAAGTCGATCGATGAAAACGATCCGCCGCATCCTTGGCGCGCAGATGGCGGTCACGCTTGCCGCCGTGGTGCTGGTGCTGCTCATGGGGGGCGAGGCGCGCGCAGCATGGTCGGCGCTGATCGGTGGTGCAATCGGGGTTGCCACCGCTTATGTGTACGTGCGCAGGATGTTCGCATCTCGCGGCGGGGATCCAGGGGAAGCGGTAAAGGCGCAGTATCGGGCAGAGTTCTACAAACTCGCCGCCACCGTGGTGTTGTTCGGGGCGACGTTCGTGCTGTTCAGGGATATTGCCGCGTTGCCGCTGTTTTTGACTTATGCCGCCACGTTGATGGTGTATTGGGCGGCGCTGTTATTCGCATAACTCGACATTATGAGCACCCAGGGCCAGACCTCCACCGAATATATCGTTCACCACCTTACCAACCTCAAGGTTGGCACGGGTTTCTGGTCGCTGCATCTCGACACCCTGATCATTTCGGGACTGCTGGGCATGATGGTGTTTGGCCTGATGTGGCGTGTCGCACGTGGCGCAACGGCGGGCGTGCCCGGGCCGTTGCAGAATTTTATTGAAATGACCGTGAACATGATCGACGCGCAGGTGCGTGATACGTTCCACGGTAAGAGCGAGTTGATTACGCCGCTCGCCATCACGATTTTCGTCTGGGTCTTCGTCATGAACGCGATGGACCTGATCCCCGTCGACTTCCTGCCCTCGCTGTTGGGGTTGACCGGCGTTCCCTATCTGAAGGTGGTGCCGACGACCGATCCCAACGCCACGTTTGCGATGTCGATCACGGTGTTCCTGCTGATGATGTTCTACAACCTCAAGGTCAAGGGCTTCGGCGGGTATACCCGTGAGGTGCTTACGGTGCCGTTTGGTAAGTGGTTGTTTCCAATCAATATTATGTTCAGGGTTATCGAGGATCTGGCCAAGCCAATTTCGCTTGCACTGCGGTTGTTCGGCAATATGTACGCCGGAGAAATGGTGTTCATCCTGATCGCGCTGCTCGGCCTGGCACAACCGCTGCTGGCGGTGCCGTGGGCGATCTTCCACATTCTGATCATTACGCTTCAGGCATTTGTGTTCATGATGTTGACCATCGTCTATATGGCGATGGCGCATGAGAGTCACTAAAGGGTTTTGCTACACATTTATTACGAGTAAGGAGAAAAAATGGAACTCTCGCTTTTGTTGGGCAATGTATCGATCGCGGTTGCGATCCTGATTGGTTCGGGTGCGCTGGGAACCGCCATCGGCTTCGGTATTCTTGGCGGCCGCTTTCTGGAGGGCGCGGCGCGCCAGCCGGAAATGATCCCGACGCTGCAGGTCAAGATGTTCATCGTCGCCGGCCTGCTCGACGCGGTGACCATGATCGGTGTCGGTATCGCGCTGTACCTGCTGTTCGCCAATCCGTATATCGCGGTGGTGCAGAAATCCATTGGCGGCTAATTTCCACAACTACAAGCAGTAGGAGACACGCGTGGATATCAACGCTACTCTCATAGGGCAGGCCGTCTGGTTCGGCCTGTTCATATGGTTCACGATGAAGTTCGTGTGGCCGCCGCTGCAGCGGGCGATGCACGAACGTCAGAAACAGATTGCCGATGGTCTGGCCGCCGCCGAACGCGGCAGGCAGGAACTCGAGCAGGCGGCCAAGCGCACCGAAGAAATTCTGGTCGAGGCGCGGCATAAAGCCCAGGAACTGCTGGTCCAGGCTGACAAACGCGCGTCCCAGATTGTCGAAGAAGCGAAGAATGTCGCGAAAACCGAGGGTGAGCGCTTGCTGACGGGCGCCAAGGCCGAAATCGAGCAAGAAGTGTTTCGCGCCAAAGAGGCGCTACGCACCCAGGTTGCCGCGCTGGTTGTTGCCGGCGCCGAGCAGATTCTGAACCGTGAGGTGGACGCCAAGGTGCACGCGGAACTGCTGACCCAGATTCAAGGGCGGTTCTAGGAAACGACATGGCAGAACTGGTCACCATCGCCCGGCCTTATGCGGAAGCCGTATACAAACTGGCGCGCGAAAAAAACAATCTCGCTGGATGGGCCGGGATGCTGGAACTGCTCGCAATGATGGCACGGGATCCGCAGATGCAGGCGTGTGTTGGCAATCCCAACCTGACTGCGCAACAGATCGGAAGTCTGGTTCTGGATGTCGCCGGCGACAAGCTTGATGGCCTGGGCCGCAATTTCGTGCAGGTGCTGGTGCATAACGGCCGGCTCGAGTTGCTGCCGCAGATTCACGATTTGTATCAGGCGCTCAAACGCGAGCACGAAGGCGCGCTCGAGGCGAAAATTATTTCTGCGCTGCCCATCAGCGACGAACAGAGCCGGCAGCTTGTCGCCGGGCTCGAGACTAAATACCTGCGCAAGATCAGCGCCAGGGTCGAGATCGACCCTCAGCTGATCGGCGGCGTAAAAATCATGGTAGGCGACAAGGTTATAGATGCGACGGTGCGCGGCAAGCTCGAAGCAATGGCGGCCGCGCTTACCCACTAGGAGCTATACATGCAACTCAATCCTTCCGAGATCAGCGAACTCATTAAAAGCCGGATTCAGAATCTGGCCGGCACGACCGAGGCGCGCACCCAGGGCACGGTCATTTCCGTTACCGACGGCATTTGCCGCATCCACGGCCTGGCCGATGTGATGCAGGGCGAAATGCTCGAGTTTCCCAACAATACCTTTGGTCTTGCACTCAACCTTGAGCGCGACTCGGTGGGTTCGGTGGTGCTCGGCGAATACGAGCATATTTCGGAAGGCGACATCGTCAAGACGACCGGGCGCATTCTGGAGGTGCCGGTAGGGCCCGAGCTGATCGGGCGCGTGGTGAACTCGCTCGGTCAACCCATAGATGGCAAGGGCCCGATCAACGCCAAGCTGACCGACGTGATTGAAAAGGTTGCGCCGGGAGTGATCGCACGCAAATCCGTATCGCAGCCGGTGCAAACCGGCCTGAAGGCGATCGACGCCATGGTGCCGGTCGGCCGCGGCCAGCGCGAACTTATCATTGGCGACCGGCAGACCGGCAAGACCGCCGTCGCGATAGATACCATCATCAACCAGAAGGGCAAGAACCTGTTTTGTATTTATGTCGCGATCGGGCAGAAAGCGTCATCGATCAAGAACGTGGTCCGCACACTTGAAGAGCACGGCGCCATGGCCTACACCATCGTCGTGGCCGCCGCGGCGTCCGATTCGGCTGCGATGCAGTTTATCGCACCGTACTCCGGCTGCACCATGGGCGAGTACTTCCGCGACCGCGGCCAGGACGCGCTGATTATTTATGATGATCTGACCAAACAGGCGTGGGCTTATCGTCAGGTATCGCTGCTGCTGCGCCGTCCGCCGGGGCGCGAGGCCTATCCGGGGGACGTGTTTTACCTGCACTCGCGCCTGCTGGAGCGCGCGGCCCGCGTCAACGAGGATTACGTAGAAAAATTCACCAAAGGTGAAGTCAAGGGAAAAACCGGCTCGCTTACCGCGCTGCCTATCATCGAGACCCAGGCCGGCGACGTGACGGCGTTCGTGCCGACCAACGTGATCTCGATCACCGACGGCCAGATCTTCCTCGAAACCGATTTGTTCAACGCCGGCATCCGGCCCGCGATCAACGCCGGCGTCTCGGTGTCCCGCGTCGGCGGCGCGGCGCAGACCAAGGTCATCAAGAAACTCGGCGGCGGCGTGCGACTCGCGCTGGCGCAATATCGCGAGCTTGCAGCATTTGCCCAGTTCGCCTCGGATTTGGATGAAACCACGCGCAAGCAACTCGAGCGCGGCCGCCTTGTCACTGAACTCATGAAGCAGCCGCAGTACGAGCCGTTGCAGGTATGGGAAATGGCGTTGACGCTGTTTGCCGTAAACAACAGCTTTTTCGATGATGTGGAGATAAAGAAAGTGCTTTCCGCCGAGCGCTCCATGCGCGACTACATCAAGGATAAATTCGGCGACTTGGTAAAGCGCATCGAGGATACCAAGGACCTGAACAAGGAAGATGAAGAAAAATTGCTCCAAGCGATGAAGGACTGGAAGCAGAGCGGCACGTTCTGACGTGCCAGACCCATTAAGTTAGCAAGGACTTACTGCAATGCCGGGATCGAAAGAGATCCGCACCAAGATCAAGAGCGTACAGAATACGCGCAAGATCACAAAAGCGATGGAAATGGTTGCGGCCTCGAAAATGAGGCGTGCGCAGGAACGCATGCGCACCGCGCGGCCGTACGGCGAGAAAATCCGTAACGTTGCGGCGCATATCAGCCATGCCAATCCCGAGTATCGCCACCCATTTTTGTTGGCCCGGGATACCACAAAGCGCATCGGCATCATCGTCGTGACCACGGACAAAGGACTGTGCGGCGGTCTTAATACCAACGTGCTGCGGCTTGCGCTGAACCAGATCAAAGCGTGGGAAGTGGAAGGCGAAGAGATTGAAGTGTGCGCGATTGGCAACAAGGGCCTGGGTTTCATGCAGCGCTTGGGCGCGAAGGTGGCGTCCCACGTGACGGGTCTCGGCGACAAACCGCACATGGAGAAGTTGATCGGTGCGGTCAAGATCATGCTCGATGGCTATATCGCCGACCGTTTCGACCGGGTGATGATTTTTTACACCAATTTCATCAACACGATGAAACAAGAGCCGGTCATGGTGCAGCTGTTACCGCTGACGGGCGAAAAGCTGGGCACCCCCAAGGGCAACTGGGATTATATCTATGAGCCCGATGCCAAGGCGGTGCTGGACCAAGTGCTTACACGCTATATCGAGGCGCTGATTTACCAGGCCATCACGGAAAATATGGCGTCCGAACAGTCGGCGCGCATGGTGGCGATGAAAGCGGCAACAGACAATGCGGGCAGCGTGATCGACGAATTGACGCTAATTTACAACAAGTCGCGCCAGGCATCGATCACCAAGGAGTTGTCGGAGATCGTGGCGGGCGCGGCGGCAGTTTAAGAGAATTAGCCGCCAAGCGCGCGAAGTTTTGATAAATTTTTGAATTTAGCTTTTAGGAAATAGCGATGAGCCAAGGAAAAATCGTTCAGTGCATCGGTGCGGTGATAGACGTGGAATTTCCGCGCGACCAGATGCCGCATATTTATGAAGCGCTCAAGATGGAAGGGGCGGAGCTGACGCTGGAAGTGCAGCAGCAGCTGGGCGACGGCGTGGTGCGTACCATCGCGCTCGGTTCTTCGGACGGCCTGCGCCGCGGCATGATGGTCAGCGGCACTGGTGCGCCGATCATGGTGCCGGTGGGTGAGAAGACGCTAGGCCGTATCATGGACGTGCTCGGGCGCCCGATCGACGACGCCGGCCCCGTGGGCGCCGAAAAGAGCATGAGTATCCATCGCAAAGCGCCGAGCTATGAGGAGCTGTCTCCGTCGCAGGAACTGCTCGAAACCGGCATCAAAGTGATCGATCTGATTTGTCCGTTCGCCAAGGGCGGCAAGGTGGGTCTGTTCGGTGGCGCCGGTGTCGGCAAGACCGTGAACATGATGGAATTGATCCGCAACATCGCGACCGAACACTCGGGTTATTCGGTGTTCGCCGGCGTCGGCGAGCGCACGCGCGAAGGCAACGACTTCTACCACGAGATGAAGGAGTCGAATGTGCTCGACAAGGTGGCGCTGGTCTACGGCCAGATGAACGAGCCGCCCGGCAACCGTTTGCGAGTGGCGCTGACCGGGTTAACCATGGCCGAGGCTTTCCGCGACGAAGGCCGCGACGTGCTGCTGTTCATCGACAACATCTATCGCTTCACGCTCGCCGGCACCGAAGTCTCTGCCCTGCTGGGCCGTATGCCGTCCGCCGTGGGCTATCAGCCGACACTGGCCGAAGAAATGGGCCGTTTGCAGGAACGCATCACCTCGACCAAGACCGGTTCGATTACGTCGATCCAGGCGGTATACGTCCCGGCCGACGACCTTACCGATCCCTCCCCCGCCACGACCTTCGGCCACCTAGATTCCACCGTGGTGCTGTCCCGCGACATCGCGTCGCTCGGCATCTATCCTGCGGTGGATCCGCTCGATTCGACCTCGCGCCAGATGGACCCGCACGTGGTGGGTGATGAACACTATACGACGGCGCGTGCGGTGCAGATGACATTGCAGCGCTACAAGGAACTCCGGGACATCATCGCCATACTCGGTATGGACGAGCTCTCGCCCGAGGACAAGCTCGCGGTGGCGCGCGCGCGCAAGATCCAGCGTTTTCTGTCGCAGCCGTTCAACGTTGCCGAAGTGTTCACCGGCCAGAAAGGCAAGTACGTATCCCTCAAGGACACCATCAAGGGCTTCAAGGGCATCGTTAACGGCGATTACGATCACCTGCCCGAGCAGGCGTTTTACATGGTGGGGCCGATAGAAGAAGCGGTTGAAAAAGCGAAAACACTGCAGTGATTAGGTGAATAGTGATTAAGTAATTCATGGCTTAGTCACTCAATTACTCAATTACTCAATCACAAAAAAACATGGCAAATACCATACATGTCGATGTTGTCAGCGCCGAAGAGTCGATCTTTTCGGGAGAAGCGGAATTCGTCGTCCTGCCCGGCGAAGAGGGCGAACTCGGCATTTATCCGCGACATACGCCGCTGATCACGCGCATCAAGCCCGGCACGGTTCGCATCAAACCGGCAGGTGGCGCCGACGAAGAGCTGATTTTCGTCGCGGGCGGCATTCTTGAAGTGCAGCCGGCTATGGTGACGGTGCTGGCTGACACGGCGATTCGCGGCCAGGATCTCGACGAAGCCAAGGCGCAGGAAGCCATGGCCCGCGCCGAGGAAGCGCGTAAAAGCGCGGTTGATAAACAGGAAGTGGCCACGGTCGAGGCCGAAGTCGCCATGCTGGCTGCGCAGCTCGCGGCGATACGCAAGCTGCGCAAGAAGCACTGATAGCCGCTGGATTTTCACGATAGAGGCAGCGCAACGCTGCCTCTTTTGCATTGGAGCCGCGTTCGCGCGCCATGAAAGAAATCGATCTGCTCATCGTGGGTGGCGGCATCAACGGCGCCGGCATAGCGCGTGATGCGGCAGGCCGGGGCCTGAAGGTGCTGCTGTGCGAGAAGGACGATCTCGGCGCCGCGACCAGCTCGGCCAGCAGCAAGCTGATCCACGGCGGTCTGCGCTACCTGGAGTCATTCGAGTTCCGGCTGGTTTCCGAAGCGCTTGCGGAGCGCGAAGTATTGCTCAGGTGCGCACCGCATATCGTTCGTCCGATGCGTTTTGTCATGCCCCACGTGCCCGAGTTGCGGCCGGCGTGGATGATACGCGCCGGGCTGTTTCTCTATGATTATCTGGCGCGCCGCCAGACGCTGCCCGGGTCGCGCGGCATACGGCTACGCGGCGGGCCCTACCACGCCGGCCTCAAGCCCGGCCTGGATAAAGGGTATATCTATTCCGATTGTTGGGTCGATGACGCACGGCTGGTGGTGCTGACTGCACGTGCCGCAGCCGGCCTCGGCGCTGACGTGCTGACGCGCACGGCCTGCGTAGCTGCGCACCGGGAGCAGGATCGGTGGCATGCGACACTGCGAAGCGTTGATGGCACTGAAAGCGAAGTCGTGGCCAAAGCGCTGGTAAACGCCGCCGGACCCTGGGCGGGAACCTTTCTTTCCAATGTGCTGCGCCAGCCGGTGGCGTTCAGTCTGAAGCTGGTCAAAGGCAGCCACATCGTCGTGCCACGTCTGTACCCAGGCGAGCATGCCTACATACTGCAGAATGATGACCGGCGCGTGATCTTCGTGTATCCCTACCAGGAGCATTACACCCTGATCGGGACCACCGATGTGGAACTGCTCGGCGATCCGGGCCCGTGCCAGGCCAGCGACGAAGAAGTCGCGTATCTGTGCCGCGCAATAAACCGCTATTTCTTGCGCCAGGTAAGCTCACACGAGGTGGTTTGGAGTTACTGCGGCATACGGCCGCTGTACGACGATGGCTCGGCAGACCCCTCCGCCGTGACTCGTGATTATGTGCTGCACGTGGACCAGCAAGCGGGTGCGGCGCCGGCGTTGTCTATTTTTGGTGGCAAGATAACGACTTATCGCCGGCTCGCGGAGCACGTGATGGAAAAACTGGAGCCGCGGTTTCCGCAAATGACAGGCGCATGGACGGCCGGGGTCTCGTTGCCAGGCGGCAACCTGGACGGCGGGGATCCGGAGAAGTTTGCCCGTTCCCGGCTAAAACGCGATTTCCCGTGGGTGACCGATGAGCTATGTCTGGCTTTGGCGCGGCGCCATGGCACCGATGCCTACCTTGTACTAAGTACTGCTGCTGCCATGACTGACCTCGGCGAGCATTTCGGCGCGGGACTGTACGCGAGCGAAATTGACTACTTTATCTCTTACGAATGGGCGCAAACCGCCGAAGACGTGTTGTGGCGGCGCACCAAGGCCGGGCTGCACCTCTCTGCGGCGCAAATCAAGGCCGTCGAACGCTATATCGTGCAGCGCACTTCGTGACGCTATGCGATAATTTTCCTATGGCGATCAATGTCGTAATTCTTGCTGCCGGTCAGGGCAAGCGCATGTATTCGCGCCGGCCCAAGGTGCTGCACGAGCTGGCCGGGCGGCCGCTCATTGCGCATGTGATCGAGACGGCGCGCGCCCTGGGCGCCGGGCGTATCTGCGTGGTCTACGGTCATGGTGGAGAGCAAGTACCGCAGACGATGAAATCGCCCGATATAGTGTTCGCCAGACAGGAACCTCAACTCGGAACCGGCCACGCTTTGCAGCAGGCGCTGCCGCATCTAAGTGCGGCCGCCACGACTCTGGTCCTTTATGGGGATGTTCCGCTGGTACGGCCGGAGACGTTGGGGGCCATGCTGGACCGCACCAAGGGAGTCGTAGTGCTGACCGCCGAACTTGACGAGCCCACCGGATACGGTCGCATCGTGCGCGATAAAACGGACCGTGTAACCAAAATCGTGGAAGAAAAAGATGCCAGCAAAGCCGAGCGGAAAATCCGCGAAGTCAATACCGGCATCATGGCGCTGCCGACCCGGAAAATCGCCGGCTGGCTGGGTAAACTAAAGAATCACAATTCGCAGGGCGAGTACTATCTGACCGACATCGTGGCGCTGGCGCTGGCCGATGGCGTTGCGGTCAAGACCACCAAGACGCGCGAGGCGTGGGAGATGATGGGGGTCAACAGCAAGACGCAACTGGCGCAGCTTGAGCGTCTTTATCAGGCGCAGGCCGCGAACCGCCTGCTCGAGCAGGGCGTATCACTGGCCGATCCGCTGCGGCTGGATGTGCGCGGCCAGCTCACGTGCGGCACTGATGTGCGCATCGATATCAACTGCGTATTAGAAGGCAAGGTCACGCTGGGCGCGGACGTTGAAATCGGCGCTAACTGCGTACTGAGGAATGTCGAAATCGGCGCCGGCACGCGCATCGAGCCGTTCACGCATATCGACGAAGCAGTGATAGGCGCAGGCTGTCGCGTTGGCCCCTACGCCCGCATACGCCCTGGAACGCGATTGGGCGAGGATGTGCACATCGGCAATTTTGTCGAGGTCAAAAACAGCGAGGTTGCCGCGCACTCCAAGGCCAATCATCTCGCCTATGTCGGCGATAGTACGGTGGGACGCAATGTCAATATCGGTGCCGGGACCATCACCTGCAATTACGATGGCGCCAACAAGCACCGCACGGTGATAGAGGACGATGTGCACATAGGCTCGGACGTGCAGCTGGTTGCGCCGGTCACCATCGGCAAGGGCGCCACCATAGGCGCGGGTGCAACCATCACTAAGGATGCGCCGCCAGGGAAGCTTACGTTTACCAAAGCAGAGCAGGTCACCAAGCCGGGCTGGCAGCGGCCGCAAAAGAAAGTGAGGAGTGAGAAGTGAGGAGTAAGGTGTTGAAAACAGGGCTATTGGGGTGGACTGTATGTGAAGAGACAGTGAAATCTGTCTACTTTCCCGTTGCGATGGTTTTCTGCCTCACGCCTCTCCCTTCTCCCCTCTCCCCTCACGAGGTCTTAGCATGTGCGGCATCGTAGGCGCCATTGCGCAGCGGGATGTAGTCCCGCTGCTCGTTGAAGGCCTGCGCCGCCTCGAATACCGCGGTTACGACTCCGCAGGCGTCGCGGTGCAGGATGCGCGCGGCAAACTCGACCGGCGCCGCACTGTGGGCAAGGTGAAGATGCTCGCCGCAGCGATCGAACAACAACCGCTTTCCGGTCAGCGCGGCATCGCGCACACCCGCTGGGCGACGCACGGCGGCGTATACGAGAAAAATGCCCACCCCCATTTCTCGGAAGAGGGCATTGCGCTCGTTCACAACGGCATTATTGAAAACTACGAGGAGCTTGGTGCGGAGCTCAAGTCCAGGGGGTATCAGCTCCACTCGGACACCGACAGCGAGGTCATCGCCCACCTGATCCACGAGCATATCAAAACCGGCGCGGATCTCCTCGGCGCGGTCCAACAGGTCATCAAGCGGTTGCGCGGCGCGTACGCGATTGTGGTGATGAGCAGGCACGATACTGAGCGCCTGATAGCGGCACGCATGGGTTGCCCGGTCGTGGTCGGGCATGGCCACGGCGAGAACTTCATTGCTTCCGATGTACAGGCGCTGTTGCCCCTGACGCGCAGCTTCCAGTTTCTCGAAGATGGCGATGTCGCGGACATATCCTGCGCCGGCATCAGCCTGCTCGACATTTCCGGCCGGCCGGTCGAACGCAAGCTTCACGAATCCGAGCTCTCGGCAGACGCCGTGGAGCTCGGGCAGTATCAACACTATATGCAGAAGGAAATCTTCGAGCAGCCGCGCGCGGTGGCCGACACGCTTTCCGAGCGCACCGCTCACGGCAAAGTGCTGGACGCCGCGCTGGGACCTAAAGCGGCCGCCCTCCTTCCCAGAATCCGCAACGTACATATCGTCGCCTGCGGCACCAGTTACCACGCCGGCATGATTGCACGTTACTACCTCGAGCAATGGGCCAAAGTGCCCTGCACGGTGGAAGTGGCAAGCGAATACCGTTATCGTCAGCCGGTAGTGCCGACCGATACGCTGTTCATCGCCATCTCGCAGTCGGGTGAGACTGCAGACACCCTTGCGGCATTGCGCGAGGCCAAAAAACTGGGGTATCTCGGCGCGCTCGCCATTTGCAACGTACCCGAGTCTTCGCTGGTGCGCGAAGCCGACATGTCTCTGATGACGCGGGCGGGGCCTGAAATCGGCGTAGCCTCGACCAAGGCGTTTACCACCCAGCTCGCCGCGCTTGCGTTGTTTGGCGTAGCGCTGGCGCGCCATCGCGGGTTGGCTGCCAAACAGGAAGCGCTTGCAGTCAGGCTCCTGGAACATGTGCCTGAAATGATGGAAAAAACGCTTGCGATGGCGCCGCGGATACAGACTTGGGCGGAGCGTTTTGTCGACAAAGAGCACGCGCTGTTCCTCGGCCGGGGCGCACTCTGGCCCGTGGCCATGGAGGGGGCGCTCAAGCTCAAGGAGATCAGCTACATCCACGCCGAAGCCTATGCTTCCGGGGAGTTGAAGCACGGCCCGCTCGCATTGGTGGATGCAAACATGCCGGTGGTGGCGATCGCACCGAACAATGAACTGCTGGAAAAGCTGAAGTCCAATCTGCAGGAAGTGCGCGCACGCGGCGGCCATCTTTATGTGTTTGCAGACCCGTCTTCAGGCATCAGGCCGTCCGAAGGGGTGGATGTGCTGGAGATGCCGGAGCATGTGGAGCCGCTGCAGGCCCCGCTGATTTATACCCTGCCGTTACAACTGCTCGCCTACCATTGCGCGCTGCTGCGCGGCACCGATGTCGACAAACCGCGTAACCTCGCCAAGTCCGTCACGGTGGAGTGAGCGCGGCGTCAGGACCCGTGCCCGCGTCTGGGCTTGTGCGGCGCCCTGCTAAAAAGCCGGTCATATATCCAGTTCGGCAGCATATGCAACAAGCTCGCAACCCATGCCATCTGCCAGGGGAACACTGCATATGACTTTCTGCGCCGGATTATGGAAACGATTTTACGCGCCGCCGCCTCGGCACTCATAATGAACGGCATCGGATACGGATTGTTTTCGGTCATGGGCGTGGCAATGTAGCCGGGACAAACGGTGATGACCTGCACGCCATCGCGTTTTAATTCGACACGCAGGCTTTCAAGATAAGAAATCGCCGCGGATTTGGACGCGGAATAAGCCGCGGCCCCGGGGAGCCCGCGATATCCTGCCACGCTGGCGATTCCGACCAGCACCCCGCTGCGTTTTTCGCGCATCGCGGCCAGGAACGGCTGAAAGGTATTGACCATCCCCATGACGTTGATATCAAGGGTGGCCTGGAACGCCGGCAGGTCTTCGGCGTATTGCGTAAGCGTGCCCTGGCTTACGCCGGCGTTGGCGATCACGACATCGGGACAGCCAAAGCGTGTCATGAAATCTGCCGCGGCGCGTTGTAGCGCCGCCGCATCGCGCACGTCAAGGGGATAAACAGAGCACTGGCAATCGAGCCGCGCAGCAAGCGCCAGGAGCGCGGATTCACGGCGGGCGATCAAACCCAGGCGCGCTTCAGGGGCGGCGTAAGCGCTGGCAAGTGCGGTGCCGATACCGCTGGACGCGCCGGTGATGATGATTTGTTTCGGAGCAGGCTGGGCCATGTGAGTATGAGCCGAGACCCGAAGGACCGGTGGGCAGTCGCTATTTGCCGCTGCGTTGCTGGCGGGCCATCCGCACCAGATCTTCGAGGATAGGGATGATCTATTTGCTGGCGCGAGTTTTGCGCGCCTGCGCGATCAGTTGATCGACCACCTGGAAAAAGCGGTCATAGTCTATGCTACGGTCAGCCTTCAGGGTCATCGACGGTGCGGTCAGGTATTTGCCGTCGATGGTCAGTGCCGGTGTGCCCGGGATATCGTAGTTTCGCGTCATGTCGATCGAGCGCTGGGCACGGCCTTGCACGGAGAACGAGTTGTAGGTATCGATGAATTTTTGCTTGTCCACCCCTTTATCGGCAACCCAGTCGAACAGGACCTTGGGTTCCTGGAGACGGGCTTTCTGTACGTGGATTGCAGCGAACACGTCATGGTGCAGCTTTTCGGTCAAGCCCATCGCGTCTATGGCGTAGAACGCCTTGGTGAGCGGTACCCAGGAATCCTGGAATACGGCGGGTACGCGTTTGAATTCGACGTCGGCGGGCTTGCTCTTGAGCCAGGCTTTCAGCGAGGGTTGCAGGGTGTTGCAGTGGGGGCAGCCGTACCAGAAAAACTCGAGGACTTCCACTTTAGCGCCGCTGTCGGTGGGCTGCGGGGGGGAGATCGGCCGGTAATCCTTGCCCGCGACGAGTTGGGCTGCAGCACCGCCGGCCAGGCTAAACAAGAACACGGCCGCCGCGGCGTAGGCGATAAATCGGGTAATTTGGCGCATTTTTTCTCCGTGAGTGGGTGGGCTTATTCGCGGACTTTAATCAGCGTTGTATCAACACCGTTCTGTTTGAGAGTGTCCCGGGCTCGATTGAGTTCCTCGACATTCGTGTATGGCCCTATCCTTACGCGGTGCCATACCCCCTTATCGGGAAGCGTCGTGGTCTGGATGCTGGCTTCTATTCCTAGGAGTGCGAGCCGCGCCTTGAGATTGTCGGCGTCGGGCGCATTTGGAAAAGCACCCGCCTGCAGAAAAAAGGCCTCTTTGGCGGCAGTGGACTGTTTTTGTGCCTCCTTAAGCTGCTGATCAGTCGCGGGCTCTTCGCGGCCGGGCAGGATTTTGTAGAAATCGAACCGGGGTTTGGCATCCAGAACTGGGGCCGCCTTGTCTTCGCCCTTCGGCGCCGCTGGCACGCTGGGTTTGGGGGGCTCGTTTTTGGCGGTTGGCGCGCTGCGCAGAAACGGGCTCGGCATCTTGTTGATATACCACGCAGCACCCAGCGCAATGCCCAGGCCGAGTAGTAATCCGACCAGAATCCCCAGCAGAAATGAACTCCCGCTTCTGCGTTCGCTGCTTTTGCGCTCCGGGCGCTTATAGTCTTTGCTCATATCTGGGTATCTTACATTTTTTCAGGCGCGGAAACACCCAGCAGCATAAGACCATTGTGCAGTGTCTGGCGCACCGCGGTTACCAGCGCCAGCCGCGCCAGCCGCACCGGCTCATCGTCCACCAGCACTCGCGTCGAGTTGTAGTAACTGTGGAATTCTCCCGCAAGATCCTTGAGGAAAAAGGCGATCACATGCGGCGCAAGATCGCGCACCGCCACGACTAGAACCTCCGGGTATTCAATCAGCCGCTGCAGCAGCAACAGCTCATGTTCGGAGGCAAGGGCCGAAGGATCAACAGTCGCGAGCGTCGCCGGATCGCCACCCCACTGCTCGAGCACGCTGCAGACCCGGGCATGGGCGTACTGGATGTAATAAACAGGATTTTCGTTGCTTTGTGATTTGGCCAGATCGAGGTCGAAGTCGAGATGCTGGTCGCCTTTGCGCAGCACGTAGAAAAAGCGTGCCGCGTCGTTGCCGACCTCGCGCCGCAGCTCCCGCAGCGTCACGAATTCGCCGGAGCGGGTCGACATCGATACTTTCTGGCCATTGCGGTAGAGCACGGCGAATTGCACCAACGCCACCGTCAACCTTTTCTTGTCGAGACCGAGCGCTTCGAGCGCGCCTTCGACGCGGGGGATATAGCCATGATGATCGGCGCCCCAGACGTCTATGATGAGATCGAAACCGCGCTCGAATTTATTCAGGTGATAGGCGATATCCGAGGCAAAATAGGTATATTGACCATTCTCGCGCTGGACCACGCGGTCCTTCTCGTCGCCGAAATGCGATGAGCGAAACCACCTGGCGCCGTCCTGCAGGTAAACGTGACCGTGCTCCTCGAGCTTCGCAACGGCGCGCTCGACCAGGCCCGAATCATAGAGCGTGCGCTCGGAGAACCAGTGATCAAAGCCGACGCCGAATTCCGTCAGATCATCGCGGCAGTCGGCCAGCTGCTCATTGAGCGCATGGCCGTGTATGTATTCGTAATCACCGCCAAGAAGTTTTTTGGCGTTGGCGATCAAGGCGTCGAGGTGCGCTTCGGCATCAGCCGCGACATCCGGTACCCCTGCAAGCACTTGCGTGACGGGACGGACATAATGCCGTTCGTGTGCGGCAAATATCTGGCGCGCCATATCGCGCACATACTCCCCCTGATACGCATTGGGCGGAAACGGCGCGGTTTCGCCGGCAATCTCCAGATAGCGCAGCCAGGTCGATAACGCCAGGATATCCATCTGCCGGCCGGCGTCGTTGACGTAGTATTCGCGCGCGACATCGAAACCCGCGGCGGCAAGCACATTGGCCAGACTCGCCCCAAAAGCCGCGCCGCGGCCATGCCCGACATGCAGCGGGCCGGTCGGGTTGGCCGAGACAAATTCGATCTGGATTTTCTTGTTGGCGCCCAGATTGTTCTGGCCGTACGCCTGCCGCAGACCCAGGATCTGGTTAACGATGCTTTGCTTGAACGAGCGCTTGAGAAAAAGATTGATGAATCCGGCACCGGCAATTTCGGCTTTTTCCAGGCAAGGCGAGGCAGGCAGTGCGGCGATCAGCCTGACGGCGATGTCACGCGGAGCGCATTTCAGGGACTTGGCGAGTTGCAGCGCAACGTTGCAGGCATAATCCCCGTGCTGCGCGAGCTTCGGGTGCTCGAGGACGATACTCACGCCAACCGCCTCCGGCGCGACGCTTTCGAGCGCGCGGGAGAGCAGTTCTGCGATGTGCGCTCTTGCGTCTGTAGGTAATGCTGAGGTCATGAGTTTTGCCGCCTTGCCCGGCCTCTCAGCAAGGGCTGAAGGTGATTCGGAGCAGGTATGGAAAGTGATTGAAAAGGCGTGATTTTATCATGACGGCCCGCACTTGAATGCGGCTTCAGAATGCGAGCGGGTCGACGTCCAGCGACCAGCGTGCGCGGCGCAGAGGGGGCTCGGCGAGCCTCCCCTGCCAGGCGGCCAAAAAACTCTGCAGCTCAGAACGCGAATCGCACTGCACCAGCAGTTGCGCGCGTTCACGTCCGGCCAGCCGCATCATGCCTGCGGGGACGGGATCATAGATCGTCATGCGCGGCGATAATGTTTTTCCGATCTGCGCAGCGGCCTCGAGAAAGGCGAGCGCGGTTTCAAGCTTGGGCGCTTCTGCGCGCAGCAGTGCCTGATAGACAAACGGCGGAAAGCCGGCTTGCCGCCGCTCGGCGAGCAGGCTGCGCGCAAATGAGGCGAAGTCCTCGCTGCGCAACGCGGCGTAGAGCGGATGTTGCGGAAACGCTGTTTGTATCAGCACCTCGCCCTGGATGTCGGCGCGACCGGCTCGCCCCGAGACCTGGCTCAACAGCGCAAACAGCCGCTCCGGCGCGCGAAAATCAGCACTGTAGAGCAGACTGTCGGCGTTGAGTATGCCGACCAGACTCAGATGCGGAAAGTCATGTCCTTTGGCAAGAATCTGGGTGCCGACCAGGATGTCTACCTCACGCGCATGAATCTGATTCCTCATCGCACGCCAGGTGTGGCGGCCCCGCGTGCTGTCGCGGTCGATGCGCAGGATGCGCGCATCCGGAAAGCGCTGGGTCAGCGCTGCCTCGACACGCTGGGTGCCCTGACCCAGCGGCGCGAGTTCGGCGTTGCCACACTCCGGGCAGGTCACGGGAACCGGCGCCAGGTGGCCGCAATGATGGCAGCGTAATTGGCGGTCGCGCAAATGCAGCACAAGCTGCGCGGAACAGCGATGGCAATTCGACAGCCAGCCGCAGGCGTGACACATCAACACGGGTGCATAGCCGCGACGATTGATGAACACCAGACTTTGCTCGCCGCGCGCGATGCGCTCGGCAATCGCGGCCAGCAGGCGCGGCGTCAGGCCATCGGCAGGTTTCTGGTCACGGGTGCTGATGCAGTCTATGCGTGGCGGCGCGGCATTGATGCGCTGGGGCAGTTCAAGTAAACGGTACCTGCCGCTTTCAGCGTTGTAATAGGTTTCCAGTGCCGGCGTGGCCGAGCCGAGGATCACGGGTACGCCGCGCTGCTGGGCGCGCACGACGGCAAGATCGCGCGCCGAGTAGCGCAGACCGTCCATCTGCTTGTACGACGCGTCATGCTCCTCGTCGACGACGATGAGGCCCAGTTGTGGCAGCGGCGCGAATACGGCTAGACGCGTGCCCAGTACGATACGCGCACCGCCCGACTGAACCGCGCGCCAGTGGGCCAGCCGCTCGTTTTCATTGAGTCCGCTGTGCAGACTGGTCAGCGCAACGCCGGGAAAGCGATCGCGCACCATGGCGTCGAGCTGCGGCGTCAATGCGATCTCGGGAACCAGTAACAGCGCCTGGCGCCCGGCGCGCAGCACGGCGTCGATGACGCGCAGATAGACCTCGGTCTTGCCGCTGCCGGTGATTCCAAGCAGCAAAAATGCGCTGAATCCATCAAGGCGGGCACATATAGCGCGCACCGCCTCGTCTTGTGCCAGGTTAAGCGGCGGGCCGGCAACCGCCTCCGGCACATCAGTCGTGGAGGACGGCGGCGCAGCACTGTCCCGGGGTTCAACCCAGGACAATGCAAGCAACTGCTTGAGCGCGCCGGGGGCGGAGGCCGCGACAGCGCGGATCGTGGCGCTATCAAGGCTGCGCTGTTGTTTGAACAGCGCCAGCAGACGGCGCTTCACAACTGCCCGTGCCGGCAGTTGGTTCAGGTCAGCCGCTTCACCCGCCGCAGTCAGCGCATAAGACCCGGGAATATGGCGCGGCGAGGTGATGCGGCGCAGGCGTACCGGCAGTGAATTCATGATCACCGCACCGCAGCCGTAGTGATAATAGGTGCTGGCAAATTTGAGCAGACGCAGATCGTCGGCGGTGAGCGGGAGTTCGTCGCGCAGGACGTGCTGTGCTGCACGTAACCGCTGGGGCGGTACGGCGGACGTCTCGGCGATGCCGAGTATCACCCCGACCTGCGTTTTTTTTCCGAAAGGCACCAGCACGCGGCGGCCGACGTCATTGTCCTGCGCATCGTCACAGCGGTAATCGAAGAGCTGGTCCACGGGCACGTCTAGCCCGACACGGATGATTTTCATCTGCCTGCCAGAGGGAAATGCAGAAAGTTACCGTAAATGGCTCGCGCCGATTCTGTAAACCCGCGGCAACCGGTTTATATGCTTAACAATTTTCCTGTTATTCACATTGTCTTGTGGATAATTTGGTTGATAAAGGCGCCCTGGCTTCAGAATAGCAACAGGGGCGGCCCCAGACTAGATGCGATGCGCCAGGAACGCGATAGATTATTTCAATAATAACAATTACTTAGAGTTTGGCGTTTGTCGAGGCATGCCATCTCTCTGGCGGAACGCTGGCAAGGCCTTGTTGTGTATAAGTTTCCTGAGCCGGCGCCTGCCGAAGCCGGGCGTGGGCCCGGTCAGTGATGAGCCCGGCTCAACTCGTGTACCGCATCGACCAGCGTCGCAACGTGCTCCGGCGGCGTAAACTGCGAGATGCCATGTCCCAGATTAAAGATATGTCCGCTGCCGTGACCATAGGCGTCGAGAACCTGCTGTACCTGCCCGCGGATGATTGCCGGCTCGGCAAACAGGACGGCAGGATCAAGATTGCCCTGTAACGCAACGCGGTCACCCACGCGCCGCCGGGCAGCACCGATATTCACGGTCCAGTCCAGCCCCACGCCGTCGCAGCCTATGGCAGCAATATCCTCCAGCCACAGGCCGCCACCCTTGGTAAATACGATGCTGGGGATGATCGCGCCATCGTGCTCGCGCTTGAGACCGGCAATGATGCGTTGCAGATAGGCCAGAGAAAACTCGCGATACGCGGCATCGGCAAGCGCGCCGCCCCAGGTATCGAAAATCATCACAGCCTGAGCACCGGCCTCGATCTGCGCGTTCAGGTAATCGATCACGGCACGGCTATTAATATCGAGGATATGGTGTAATAGCGCCGGCTGCTGGTAGAGCATGGTTTTGACAAGGCGAAAGTCAGCGCTCGCTCCACCTTCTATCATATAGCAGGCAAGCGTGAATGGGCTTCCTGAAAAGCCGATGAGAGGCACTTCGTCGGCCAGTGCACGCCGGATCTGGGACACGGCATCAATCACATAACGCAGATGTACAGAGGGGTCGGGAACGCGCAAATTGCGGATTTCCCACTCTTCACGCAAAGGTCGCTCGAATTTCGGGCCTTCGCCATCGGCAAAATAAAGGCCCAGGCCCATGGCGTCGGGGATGGTCAGGATGTCGGAAAACACGATCGCGGCATCCAGCGCATAGCGCGCCAGGGGCTGCATCGTAACCTCAGTCGCATAGTCCGGATTCTTGCACAGACCCAGAAAATTTCCGGCGCGCGCGCGCGTCTGGTTGTATTCGGGGAGATAACGCCCCGCCTGCCGCATGACCCACACGGGCGTGTATGGCGTGGGCT
The DNA here is from genome assembly GCA_030683105.1 of Burkholderiales bacterium. Taxonomy (GTDB): domain Bacteria; phylum Pseudomonadota; class Gammaproteobacteria; order Burkholderiales; family SG8-41; genus CAKKQX01. The sequence goes on from JAUXMZ010000035.1 coordinate 64,182, forward strand.
GCCTGAGCAGCGCGCGGATCAGCGTGTCGTTTTTGAGTTTCGTCACTTGCAATAGGCCGGGTTCATTAAATGATTCAGCGCGGCAGTTCTGATGAACCCATCAGGAACTCATCGACGGCGCGCGCGCATTGACGCCCTTCGCGTATGGCCCACACCACCAGGGACTGGCCGCGCCGGATGTCGCCAGCTGCGAACACTTTGGGCAGTGAGGTTCGGTAATTTTCGGTGTCCGCCACGACATTGCCGCGCGCGTCATTCGCGACACCCATTTCCTGCAGCAGACCCTCCTGCTGCGGCCCCAGAAACCCCATCGCGAGCAAAACCAGGTCGGCCTTCAGTTCAAATTCAGACCCCGGGATTTCTTGCATCGCGCCGTCTTTCCATTCGACGCGCGCTGCGACCAGTTTCTCGACTTTGCCGTTCCTGCCCTCGAAACGTTTGGTTGCGACCGACCAGTCACGGTTGCAACCCTCCTCCTGTGAGGAAGAGGTGCGCAGTTTTACCGGCCAGTAAGGCCAGACCATGGGCTTGTTTTCATGTTCCGGTGGTTGCGGCAACAGCTCAAACTGGGTCACGGACTTGGCGCCATGTCGGTTCGAAGTCCCGACACAATCAGAGCCGGTGTCGCCCCCGCCGATGACCACCACATGTTTTCCGGTGGCCAGGAGTTGATCCGGAATGACATCCCCGGCTACGACCTTGTTCTGTTGAGGTAAAAATTCCATGGCAAAATGTATGCCGCCGAGTTCACGCCCGGGCACCGGCAGGTCCCGCGGTTTTTCCGCGCCGCCGCTAAGCACCATGGCGTCGAATTCATCAACGAGCTGTTTCGCCGGGATGTCTGTGCCGACATTCTGATTGACACGAAATTCAATCCCTTCAGCGCGCATCTGCTCGAAGCGCCGGTCGATCAGGTTTTTTTCCATCTTGAAATCGGGAATGCCGTAGCGCAGCAGTCCGCCAATGCGGTCGGCTTTTTCGAATACCACGACATCATGACCGGCGCGGGCAAGTTGCTGGGCGCAGGCCAGCCCGGCGGGTCCGGAACCGACAACCGCAATGCGCTTCCCGGTCTTGCGTTTGGAGGGCGCGGGCAGCACCCAGCCCATCTCCCAACCCTTGTCTATGATGGCATGTTCGATGGACTTGATGCCGACCGCGTCATTGTTGATGTTGAGCGTGCACGCCGCTTCGCACGGCGCGGGACAGACGCGCCCGGTGAATTCCGGAAAGTTATTGGTTGAATGCAGCGTGTCGAGCGCCTGTTTCCAGTCCTGCTTGAAGACGAGATCATTCCAGTCCGGGATGATGTTGTTGATGGGACATCCGCTCATGCAAAACGGGGTGCCGCAGTCCATGCAGCGAGCGCCCTGGACGGCGGCCTGATCGTCGCTCAAATGATGGACGAATTCGCGCCAGTGCTTGACTCGCTCCCGGGCCTGCTCGGACGGCTCTGACAGGCGCTCAAATTCCATGAATCCAGTGATCTTGCCCATCTTGATTCAGCCTCAAAAAACTCCATCCACAAACATTACGAAGGACACCGGGCCGCCTGCTCTTGACGATGCCGGTGTCCTCTGCACTAGAGGTGCTAGGCAGCGATTTTCTTGCTTTTCGCGGCCATCTCGCCCAGCGCGCGCCGGTATTCGTTGGGAAAAACCTTGACGAATTTGGCCCGGGATTGCGGCCAATGATCGAGAATGTGCTGCGCCTGAGCGCTGCCGGTATATTTCACGTGTTTTTCGATCATGTGCTTGAGCATCGCCTCGTCGGTCTCGCCCAAATGCCAGACATCACGCGCAATCTTGGCCTCCTGTTCGGCCGCAGCCAGCACAGACTCAAGCTTGACCATGGCAAGATTGCAGCGCGATTCAAACGTGCCGTCTTCGTCGAGCACGTAGGCAATGCCGCCCGACATGCCGGCCGCGAAATTACGCCCGGTCAGGCCCAGCACGACCACTGTGCCGCCGGTCATGTACTCGCAGCCGTGGTCGCCTACGCCCTGCACAACCGCGCGTGCGCCCGAGTTGCGCACGGCAAAGCGTTCGCCCGCCACGCCGCGGAAATAGGCCTCGCCGGCGATCGCGCCGTAGAGCACGACGTTGCCGGTGATGATGTTGTCCCGCGGTTCGCCGCGGAACTTGGGCGAAGGCTGCACCGATATGCGACCGCCCGACAACCCCTTGCCGCAGTAATCGTTGGTGTCACCGATGAGGTCCAGCGTCACGCCTTTGGCAAGGAAAGCGCCAAAACTCTGGCCGGCAGAACCGGCGAAACGGATATGGATCGTGTCGTCCGGCAACCCTTCGTGACCATAACGCGTGGCGATCGCGCTCGACAGCATGGTTCCGACCGTGCGATTGATGTTACGGATCGGCATGTCGATCGTCACGTTCTCGCCGCGCTCGAACGCTGGTTTGGAGAGCTCGATTAACCGGTAATCAAGCGCTTTTTCCAGGCCGTGGTCCTGCTCTTCGCATTTGTAGCGCGCCACTTCAGCCCCGACCTGGGGCTGGTAGAAAATCCTGGAGAAGTCGAGACCCTTCGCTTTCCAGTGCTCGATGCCCTTCCTGGTTTCGAGCAGATCGGAGCGGCCGATCAGATCGCTGAATTTGCGGATCCCGAGTCTCGCCATCAACTCACGGAGTTCTTCCGCCACAAAGAAGAAATAATTGATCACGTGCTCGGGCTTACCCCGGAACTTACTGCGCAATACAGGATCCTGGGTGGCGACACCGACCGGACAGGTATTCAGATGACACTTGCGCATCATGTTGCAGCCCTCGGTCACCAGAGGCGCGGTGGAAAATCCGAACTCGTCGGCGCCGAGCAGCGCGCCTACGATGACATCGCGGCCGGTTTTCATCTGGCCGTCGGCTTGCACCGCAATCCGGCCGCGCAGGCGGTTAAGTACCAGCGTCTGCTGTGTTTCGGCGAGACCCAGTTCCCACGGCGTGCCGGCGTGCTTGATCGACGACCATGGTGAGGCGCCGGTGCCGCCGTCGTGCCCGGAAATGGTGACATGGTCGGCCTTGGCTTTGGCGACGCCCGCCGCAACGGTGCCGACGCCGACCTCCGAGACCAGCTTGACGCTGATCGAGGCGGCAGGATTAGCGTTCTTGAGATCGTGTATGAGCTGCGCCAGATCCTCGATCGAGTAAATGTCATGGTGCGGCGGCGGCGATATCAATTCCACGCCCGGCGTGGCGTAGCGCAGCTGCGCGATGTATTCAGACACCTTGCGTCCCGGAAGCTGGCCGCCTTCGCCAGGCTTGGCGCCCTGCGCCATTTTGATCTGGATCTGCTCGGCGCTCACCAGATACTCTGTGGTGACACCGAAACGGCCGGAGGCGACCTGTTTTATTTTCGATTTGAGGGAGTCGCCCGCCTTGAGTTCGATATCGTGCTCGACATTACCTTTGCCCAGGCGCGAGGCCAGCGTTTCGCCTGCCTTGACCGGGGCATAGCGATTGCGGTCTTCGCCGCCTTCGCCGGTGTTCGACTTGCCGCCGAGACGGTTCATCGCGATAGCCAGTGTGGTGTGCGCTTCGGTGGAGATCGACCCCAGCGACATGGCGCCGGTCGAAAAACGCTTGACGATCTCGGCGGCGGGCTCTACTTCCTCGATCGGCACCGGCGTGCACTGATCGAATTTGAACTCGAACAGGCCGCGCAATGTCATGTGACGCGTCGACTGGTCGTTGATGAGCTGCGCGTACTCCTTGTACGTCGCGTAGCTGTTATTCCGCGCCGAATGCTGCAGTTTGGCGATGGCATCCGGCGTCCACATGTGTTCTTCGCCACGCAGGCGCCACGCGTATTCGCCTCCGGCGTCGAGCGTGCCCGCCAACACCGGGTCTTCACCAAAGGCGGCATTGTGGATACGGACGGCCTCTTCCGCCACCTCGAACACGCCTATGCCTTCCACGCTTGAGGTGGTGCCGGTGAAGTATTTGTCTACCAGCGATTTGGAAAGCCCCACGGCTTCGAAAATCTGGGCGCCGGTGTAAGACATGTAAGTCGAAATACCCATTTTGGACATGACTTTGCGCAGACCCTTGCCGACCGCCTTGACAAAGTTTTTGATGGCCTTCTTGCCATCTACGTCGTCACCCAATTGATTTTTTTCGGCCAGATCGAGTAACGATTCTAGGGCCAGATAGGGATGTACCGCTTCCGCGCCGTAGCCGGCAAGCAGGGCGAAATGATGAACTTCGCGTGCCGAGCCGGTCTCGACAACCAGGCCGGCAGTGGTACGCAGGCCTTTGTTGACCAGATGCTGGTGGATGGCCGATAACGCCAGCGGCGCGGGAATCGCCACGTGGTCGCGGTCGACGCACCGGTCGGAGATGATCATTACGCTGTAACCCGCGCGCGCCGCGTCTTCGGCCTGGGCACACAGGCTCGCCAACCGCGCTTCGATCGCTTCCTTGCCCCAGGCTACGGGGTAACAGATATCGAGCTCGAAGGATTTGAATTTGCCGTCGGTATAGCGGTCGATGTTACGGATCTTCTCCATTTCGAAGAAGTCGAGCACAGGCTGGCCCACCTCGAGGCGGATCGGCGGATTCATCTCGTCGATGCCGAGCAGGTTGGGTTTGGGCCCGATGAACGAAACGAGCGAAGTCACCAGTTCCTCGCGAATCGGATCGATCGGCGGGTTAGTGACCTGGGCAAACAACTGCTTGAAGTAGTGATAAAGCGTCTTGTTCTTGCCCGACAACACGGCCAGCGGTGAGTCATTGCCCATCGAGCCGGTCGCCTCTTCGCCATTGGTCGCCATGGGGGTCATCAGGAACTTGAGGTCTTCCTGGGTATAGGCGAAGGCCTGCTGGCGATCCAGTAGCGGCACGTTGGAACGCTCAGGCTGGTGCATGTCGCTCTCCACATCGTCAAGCCTGATGCGGATGCGCTCCATCCATTCGGTGTAAGGCTTGGCGGAGGCCAGTGTATCCTTCAGTTCCTTGTCGTCGATGATGCGGCCCTTCTCCAGATCGACCAGGAACATCTTACCCGGCTGCAGACGCCATTTCTTGATGATCCGCTCCTCGGGTATCGGCAGCACGCCAGCCTCTGAAGCCATGATTACCAGATCATCATCGGTGACGATATAGCGCGCCGGCCGCAGGCCGTTGCGATCGAGCGTGGCGCCGATCTGGCGGCCGTCGGTAAAGGCGATTGCCGCCGGACCGTCCCATGGCTCCATCATCGCGGCGTGGTATTCGTAGAACGCACGGCGGCTGGTATCCATCAGCGTGTGGCCTTCCCACGCTTCCGGGATCATCATCATTACGGAATGCGCAATCGAATAACCACTCATCGCCAGCAGTTCCAGCGCGTTATCGAAAGAAGCCGAGTCCGACTGGCCGTCGTAAATCAGCGGCCACAGCTTGTCGAGGTCCTTGCCCAGGACCGGGCTCGAGATTGCACCCTGGCGCGCGCGCAGCCAGTTGACGTTGCCGCGCAGGGTATTGATCTCGCCGTTGTGCGCGATCATGCGGAATGGATGCGCCAGTTGCCACGTCGGGAAGGTGTTGGTCGAGAAACGCTGGTGGACGAGCGCCAGCGCCGATACAACGCGCGGATCCTGCAGGTCCTTGTAGTACTTGCCGACTTGGCCGGCGAGCAGCATTCCTTTGTAGCCGATGGTGCGCGCAGATAGGGTCGGAGCGTAGAATTCTTCGCCATGCGCGAGCTTGAGTGCCCGGATCGCATGACCGAATGATTTGCGGATTATGTAGAGTTTGCGCTCAAGCGCGTCGGTGACGGTGACGCCCGGGCCGCGACCGACGAACACCTGACGGATCACCGGCTCGATTTTTTTGACCGACTCACCCAGGCCGGAGTTGTCACAAGGCACGTCGCGCCAGCCGAGTGGAATCTGGCCCTCGTCTTTGATCGCGCGCTCGATTTCATATTCGCACGCCAGGCGCGAAGCCGGTTCCTGCGGCAGGAACACCATGCCGACGCCGTACTGCCCGAGGGGCGGCAGCTTGATGCCGTGCTGCGACATTTCCTCGCGGAAAAATTTGTCGGGAATCTGCAGCAATATTCCTGCGCCGTCGCCGGCCAGCGGATCTGCACCCACCGCGCCACGGTGGGTCAGATTTTTCAGGAGCTGCAGTCCCAGTTCGACGATCTCGTGGCTTTTCTTGCCCTTGATGTTCGCAATAAAGCCGACGCCGCACGCATCATGCTCGTTTGCTGGATTGTAAAGCCCCTGTGAAGCTGGCAGACCGGATTGAGACACGCTGCGCCCTCGTCAAATAAAGCCTTTTCAGCACAAGCAGTTGCGCACACATTGCTGCGCTGCCGCAACAGCTGCGGAAAGGCTGGTTAAAGCTGGGGTGAAACCTGCGAAGTTTACCCGGTTCGGGGGGGTACATCAACCGTTGGCGGGACTGGGTCGGCTGCACGGTGCGCTGCCGCAACCGCGGATCAGGCGGCGTCGACAGCGAATAACCGACGGTATTCGCGAATAGCGTAGCGGTCGGTCATGCCCGCAATATAGTCGGCGATGGCGCGTGCGTTATCCTCGCGGGCACGAGCCTGGGATTCAGGCGGAAGCAGCTTGGGGTCGTCTCGGAAAGCGCCAAACAATTCGGTCACGATGCGCCGGGCCTTGGTGCTCATGCGCGCCACGCGGTAATGCTGGTAAAGATTCTGGCGCAGGAACTGCTTGAGTTCCTGCTGCTCGAGTTTAATCTTTGTGCTGAACGATATCAGCGGCGGCGTTGAGCGAACTGCCGTTAAATCAGCCGGCGCCCGATCCCGGATATTGAGCGTGCTTTGCCGGGTCAGATCGGTCACCAGCGTGCCTATCATACGACGCACGGTTTCATGCACGAGACGCCGGTCATTCAGTTTTGGGAACTCGCGCAAAGCCGATTTCATATGCCGGGAAAAAATCCTGATTCCGGCCAGTTGCTCTAGCGTGAGTAATCCTGAACGCAAGCCATCATCAACATCATGATTATTGTAGGCAATCTCGTCCGCCAGATTTGCGATCTGCGCTTCCAGCGTAGGCTGCAGCTTCCGGATGAAACGCTCGCCGACGTCACCCAGCGCCCGGGCGTTTTTCTGCGAACAATGCTTCAGTATGCCTTCGCGCGTCTCGAAGGTGAGATTAAGTCCGTCGAACGCGCCATAGCGTTGCTCAAGCAGGTCGACTACGCGCAGGGACTGTAGGTTGTGCTCGAACCCGCCATATTTTGCCATGCAGGCGTTAAGCGCATCCTGGCCCGAGTGGCCGAACGGCGTGTGGCCAAGATCGTGAGCAAGCGCAATGGCTTCGGTAAGATCCTCGTCCAGCCTGAGGCTGCGCGCAACAGATCGCGCAAGTTGTGCAACTTCCAGGCTATGGGTGAGCCGGGTTCGAAACAAATCACCCTCGTGGTTGACGAACACTTGCGTTTTGTATTCGAGGCGACGGAACGCCGTGGAGTGAATAATGCGGTCGCGATCGCGCTGGTATTCGCTGCGGCCGCTAGGCGCTGCTTCCAGATGACGCCGGCCTCGCGAGCGGCGCGGATCCGCCGCATAGGGGATACGCTCAGGCATTTACCGTGCGTCTGACAAGGATATCGCGGAGCGCCGCATCAGGCACGAGGTCGGTGACAAAGGCCTCGCCTATGCTTTTCAGAAGTACAAAGCGGACTTTTCCACCCTCGACTTTTTTGTCGTGCCCCATCAGGTCAAGGTAGCGCTCTACACCCAATTCAGGAGCAGAAACCGGCAGCTTGGCGCGAGCGAGCAATGCGGTTACCCGCGTGACATCCTGGCGCGAGATTAGTCCCATCTGCTGCGACAGTTCTGCGGCCAGCACCATGCCGGCCGCGACCGCTTCACCGTGCAACCATGTACCATATCCGAGGCCGGCTTCAATCGCATGGCCAAACGTATGCCCAAGGTTAAGCAGGGTGCGCACACCGTGTTCGTGCTCATCAAGCGCTACAATTTCAGCCTTGTTGCGGCACGATCGCTCAACCGCGTAGGCAAGGGCATCCGGCTCGCACGCCAAAAGTCTCGCGATGTTTTTCTCCAGCCAGACGAAAAATTCCGGGTCACGAATCAGCCCGTATTTGATGGTTTCCGCAATCCCCGCCGCAAGCTCCCGCTCCGGCAGCGTATTCAGCGTCTCGGTGTCGGCGATCACCGCGCGGGGCTGATAAAATGCGCCGACCATATTTTTACCAAGCGGGTGATTGATCGCGGTTTTGCCGCCCACGGCTGAATCGACCAGGGCAAGCAGCGTTGTCGGTACCTGGATGTACGGCACGCCACGCAGGTAGACAGCGGCAGCGAACCCGGTCAGGTCGCCGATAACCCCGCCGCCCAGGGCAATCAGGGTGGTCTTGCGCTCGCAGCGGTTCGTCAACAACGCATCAAAAATCCGGTTAAGCGTTTCCCAGTTTTTGTAAGCCTCACCATCGGGGAGCACGATGCTGACAACTTCGATGCCGCCTGATTTCAGCGCGGAGGTCAGGGTTGCAAGGTAAAGCGGCGCTATGGTCGCGTTGGTAATAACGGCAACTTTTTTCTGGGGCAGGTTTGCCGCAATCAATTGGGTTTTATGAATGAGGCCAACCCCGATATGGATCGGGTAGCTGCGATCACCGAGGGCTACGGTCAGGGTCTGCATGAGGTCACTTTGCGAGGTCAGTTGGCGCGCAATGCATCATCCGGGGTGCTTGCCGGCCCGCGTTTATGTTGTACCAGTTTTTGCTCGAGCTGGTGCACGAGTGCGCTTAAACTCTGGCTGCCGGTATCGATAATGATATCGGCAATTTCGCGATAAAGCGGGTCGCGCTGCGCATACAATTCCTGCAGCTTCGCCATGGGGTTTTCAGTTTGCAGCAGTGGGCGGTTCTTGTCGTGACGGGTTCGCTGCCACAAATCCTTGACGCTGGCGCGCAGGTAAACGACCGTTCCATGCGCCGCAAGCGCCCTGCGATTAATTTCGGAGATTACCGCGCCACCGCCTGTAGCCAGGACGATGTTTTCCGCCTTGACCAATTCGGCAAGCAATTTGCTTTCACGGTCCCGAAAGCCGCTTTCGCCTTCAATTTCAAAAATCAACGGAATGCGGACCCCGGTGCCACGCTCTATTTCATGGTCGGCGTCATAAAAAGTCTTGTTCAGCCGCCGCGCCAGCATTCTGCCTACCGACGTCTTTCCAGCACCCATCAGACCGATTAAATAAATATTGTTCGGCGGGCTATCGGGAACGGTGTTGTTTTCGCTGGCCGTGCACATACACCGATTCTAACGGAATCGCCGCGTATGGCATAACCTGTTGTGTAACCAACAAAAAAAAGCGGCGGAATCCGCCGCTTTATTAAAAAACAGACATGGTTACTGACGCAGGCTCAGGCTGTCCTTGATGATCTTCGGTGTAATAAAGATCAGAAGCTCTCGACGGTCGTCTACCCGCTGGTTGTTCTTGAACAGAAAGCCAACATAGGGCAGGTCGCCCAGCACCGGCACTTTGGTGGTGGTCGAACGCTCTTCCTGGGTGTAGATGCCGCCGATGACGACCGTGCCGCCATTTTCGACCAGCACCTGGGTGTTGATCTGCTTGGTATCGATTGACGGCCCCGCGGTGGTGGTGGTACCGACGCTGTCTTTGTGCACCTTCAGGTTCATGATTACCTTGTCGTCAGGCGTGATCTGCGGCTTGACCATCAGTGACAGCGTCGCCTTTTTGAATGACACGGAAGTTGCACCGCTGGAGGTGGCCTGTTGGTACGGGATCTCCGTGCCCTGCTCGATGGTGGCCTCGACCTGATCGGCAGTAATGACGCGCGGACTGGAGATGATCTTGCCCTTGCCGTCGGCCTGCAGCGCCGTGAGCTCGAGGTTAAGAAAGCGCGTCGCTTTGTCGTTGAACAGCAGGAATGAGAACACCCCGGCAGGCGCGCCGCCGATGCCGCCTCCCGGCAGGTTAACGCCCAGGGATTGAGTGAAGTCTGGGGCTGTCGCGATCTGCCCGGTGTGAAAGCCGGTGTCATTGAGGCTACCGCCGACTGTCGAGCGAACGCCGCTGTTTGCGGAACCGATGGAAGCGCCTTGGTTCTGAGGGGAAGAGTTGTCATGATAACCGAGCCGCACGCCAATATTGCGGCTGAAGGTGTCAGAGGCTTCGACGATGCGTGACTCTATCATCACTTGCCGTACGGCTACGTCAACCTTGCGGATGAGTTTTCTGACTTCCTCCAGGCGAGTCGGCGTGTCCTGGATAAAGATGGTGTTGGTACGGGCATCTACGACCGCACTGCCGCGCTTGGACAGAATGCGCTGCTTGTCGTCGGCCAGGATCTTTTGGAATGCGTCGGCTTTCTGGTAGTTGAGCTGGAAGCTTTCCGTGCGCGTCGGCTCCAGGTCGGAAATTTGCTGCTGAGATTCGAGCGCCAGCTTTTCCCTGGTAGCCAGCTCGTCGCGCGGGGCAATCCAGACAACGTTGCCGGTCTTGCGCATATCGAGGCCCTTGCTCTGCAGGATGATGTCCAGCGCCTGGTCCCAGGGAACGTCTTTTAAGCGCAGCGTCAGGTTGCCGGATACGGTGTCGCTGGTAATGACGTTGAGCCCGGTGAAATCAGCGATCACCTGAAGCACGGCACGCACTTCGACGTTCTGGAAATTCAGCGACAGCTTCTCGCCCGAGTATCCCGGACGGACCAGCCGGTTCGGATCCTCTATCGCTTGCTTTACCTCGATAATAAACCGGTTATCGGTCTGGTAAGCCGAGTGTTCCCAGTTGCCTTTCGGCTCTATCACTATGCGCGCATTTCCCGACTGTGTGAGCGCATCGATGGTTTGAACCGGGGTGCCAAAGTCGATCACATCGAGTCGTCGCTCGAGGTTCTTGGGCAGGGCGGTATTAATAAAATCGACAATGAGTTGCCGGCCTTGTTGACGGACATCGATACCCACCGCATTGTCGGACAAATCGACCGTGATGCGCCCCTCGCCATTACGACCCCGTCGAAAGTCGATGTCACGCAGGCTGGATTTCTGCCCGCCGGGACGCGCTTCCGCAAAGTGCTGGGTGATCCCGGCAGGTGTTGCTGTTGCCCCCGCGGTGTCCTGGAGGGTGATAAGCAGTGAATTGCCAACGATTTGCGTGTCGTAACTGGTGTTTTTCGCCAGTTCCAGCACCATTCGAGTGCGATCCCCGGCCTGTACAACATTGATTTTGCGCAGGTCGCCTTCGCCGATATCCTGCAGGCTGCGGCCCAGCGCATTGCTGGTATTCGGGAAATCAAATGCGATGCGCGGCGGGTTGTTGATGGTAAATCCCGCAGGCGGGTTCGCGGGCGGGTTCTTCAGCGTAACTTTGACGATGATTTTCCCCCCCTGCTGGGCCGAAACATTGACGGCCTCGATACTGTTAGCCGTCTGCGCTGATGCGCTGACGCTTGCACATGCAAAAGCCAGCGCAAGCGCTGCATGCTTCAGATAGACTCTATAGATTGTGAAAAGCTTCATTTTTTGGCCTCCTGTTCATCCTGCAGCTGCAGCATCTGCACCTTCTCTTCCCAGCTGCCGCTGCTGTCCTGAACAATCTCCTTGAGCTTGATGTTTGATTCAGAAATGGTGCTGATGCGCCCGAAGTTCTGGCCCACGTAGTTTCCCGCCTTAACCCGAAACAGATTGTTGTCAGGAGTGCGGATCAACGCAAAAATGTCTTTTTTCTGCTGCAACGTACCCACCATCTTGAGATTTTCAAGCGGATAGGCCTCGAGCGGCTCCCGCCGGCGGTTGAAGTCTGGCTGCAGGCTTCCAGGCACGGCGGCGGTTTTTGGCGGCTCGATTTTGCGCGGCCGGAACGGATCCGTGAGATTGAAAGCGTCGTAAGTGAACGGTTCGTAGGGTTTGGCTTCGGGCAGGGGCGGAATGAGCCCGCGCGGCAGGTTGTCGGAGTCTTTGACAAACTGTTTCAAATCGGAGTGTTGCTCCCCGCTACATGCGGCTAGCGCCAGGCATCCGGCCAGTGCGATGAACGTTTTGCGCATCATTTTTTCTTCGCCGCGGGCTTGCCTTTGACAGCCGTCTTTCTCTTTTGTGCAACTTCGTCGTCGTCGAGATAGCGGAACGTCTTGGCGGTGGCGTCCAAGATCAGCACATTGTCTTTGGTGGACTCCAGGGCGATATTGTTTAGCGTCACGATCCGTGACAGCTTGCCGATGTCGCTCGCGAATGCGCCGATGTCGTGATAATTACCGGAAACCTTGATGGTGATCGGCAATTCCGCATAGAAGTCCGCTTTGGTTTCCTGCATGGCTGGCTTGAACAACTCGAACTGCAGGCCGCGGCCCAGCCCGGCCTGGTTAATATCGGTTAGCAACGCGTCCATCTCCGATTTCCCCGGAAGTTGCTTAAGCAGCGCACCAAACTGTTTTTCGATGTCCTCGTTTTGTTTGAGGTAGTCGGGGAGTGCGACGGCCTGTTTCTTTTTGTCGAGAAATTCCGTCCGCAATTTCTGCTCTTTTTGTTTTTCGCTTTCGATCTGTTCAATCTGGTGTTGCCAGTCGAACCAATAACTTGCCCCCAGGATCAGCAGCAATACAAGAAGCAGCGCGCCAATTTTTGGCAAGACAGGCCACGAGCCAATTTTTTTCGGGTCCAGATTTCTGAGGTCATCAAGAGTCATGCTGCGCTACCTTTTTGCCACGGGTGGTTTGGGTGCCGGCTTGGCTTGGATCGGCTCCTCGGGTTTGCTCCGCGTGACATCAATGGTCATGGTGAACTGATTGAGCCGGGAACCGCCCACAGCCACCGCCTTGATTTCAATCAGCCCCGGATTTTCAAGTTGCCGGGAACCTTCAAGGTTGCGCATCAGGGTCGACACGCGCGCCTGTGACTGGGTTAATCCCGTGATCGTAACCTTGTTGCCGGTCTGTTTGATGCTTCTCAGATAGATGCCGTCGGGCAGTTGCCGGACCATCTGGTCGAGCAGGTGCACCACTTCCGAACGATTGCTCTGCAAAGTTTCAACAACCTTTTTGCGGGCCAGGAGCGAGGCGATCTGCTCCTTGAGCGCTTTGATCTCCTCAATCTGCTTGTCAAGCTTTACGATTTCTCCCTGAAGATACTTGTTCCGGCTGCTCTGCTCGTCAATCGCGTCGCTCAAATAGGTGTGGACCACAAACCAGACACCCACGCCAATGGCGGCGAAGCCGGCAAGCAGGATGAAAAACTGTTCTTGCTGTTGTTTGCGCCGCATCTCCCGATGTGGCAGCAGGTTGATGCGGATCATGATGGATCAAACCTCCGCATCGCGAGGCCGCAGGCGACCATCAAGGACGGCGCATCCTGCAATAAAATCTTGGGCCGGATTACCGGCGACAACTCCATGTTTGCAAACGGGTTGGCAACGACAGTGTTGACCTGGGTCCGCTTGAACACGGACTCGGCTATGCCCGGAATCGCAGCACAACCCCCGGCCAGCAAAATATGGTCGACCTGGTTAAACTGCGTCGAAGTAAAGAAAAACTGCAGGGCGCGGGCGACCTCCAGGGCGAGCATGTCCATGAAGGGGTGCAGCACTTCCGTTTCATAATCATCCGGCAATCCGCCGACCCGTTTTGCGGCTTCAGCTTCCTCCTGGGAAAGCCCGTACTTATTTTGAATTTCCTGGGTGAGTTGATGGCCGCCAAACGGTTGCTCGCGCAGGTAAATCGACTGCCCGTTGCGCAGGACGTTGACGTTCATCATGGTCGAGCCAATTTCCACAATGGCGATGTTCTGGTCTTTCCCATTGTCTGGAAACTGGGATTCGATGAGTTCAAATGCGGACTGGCTGGCAAAAATATCGACGTCCATGACCATGGTCTTAAGCCCTGCAGCCTCAGCAACGGCGACGCGATCTTCGATTTTGTCCTTGCGCGAAGCCGCGATCATCACCTCGACATCCTCCGGACTGTTCGGCGCCGGACCCACTACCTGAAAGTCCAGATTGACTTCGTCGAGGGAGAACGGAATATATTGATTGGCCTCGGTTTCAACCTGAAGCTCGAGGTCTTCCTCGCGCTGGCCGGCCGGGACCAGGATTTTTTTGCTGATGACGGCGGCGTTGGGCAATGCCATCGCGAGATTCTTGAGTTTGCTCCCCATTCGTTTATGACAACGCCTGAGGGTTTCGCTGACGGCGTCGAGATTATTGATGTTGCCATCGACCACCGAGTCCCTGGCGAGCGGCTCAATGGCGTAGCGCTCGACACGAAATGCACCTTTGACTTCGGAGAGTTCGACCATCTTGATGGAGGACGAGCTGATGTCTGTGCCGATAATGGCGACAGCACGCGGCTTGAATAACGCTTCAAGCGCTTTAAAGTCGAAGCTGAATTTTCCTTTGAGCATAGGTTGGTAGGGCAATTTGCCTATAATTTACTTTAAATGTTAGCAACAACTATGCAAGGTGTAAAGTAATTCGTTGCCGTTTCCTTTATACCGAATAGTTTTTATAATGGCGAGCCACTCAAAAAGATAGCGTGTTGACGCGACGATGTGCTGTGCGATGGTTCACGGTTTGAGAAATATTATGCAACCTATTGTTTATTATCAGTTTTTATTCATTAAACGCCGCTAAATACTATGACCTTACGTTGGTGGGCGTTTCCCGCGATGTTGTTGCTTTTTTGCATCACCGCAGCCACATTCCTCTTCGCATTTGCCGTCGTGTTGATTTATCCGGCGCTACCCTCGCTCGAAGTCCTTACAGATTACCAGCCCAAAATCCCGCTGCGGGTTTTCAGTGCCGACGGCAAGCTGATCGGGGAATTTGGCGAGGAGCGCCGCGCGGTGGTTGCCATGGAGGCCGTGCCCAAGCCCATGGTCGCCGCCATTCTTGCCGCCGAGGATGAGCGCTTTTACCAGCACAGAGGCGTTGATTACATTGGGGTGGTGCGCGCCGCGATGTCAAATTTTGTGTCCGGGGGGGTGCGGCAGGGGGCTTCCACCATCACCATGCAGGTTGCGCGTAACTTCTTCTTATCAAAAGAAAAAACCCTGGCGCGCAAGTTTAACGAGATGTTGCTTGCGTTCAAGATCGAGCATAACCTGACCAAGGATCAGATTCTCGAGCTGTATATCAACCAAATCTATCTGGGTCAGCGTGCCTACGGTTTCGCCGCTGCCGCTCAGATTTATTTCGGCCGCCCGCTCGATAAACTCTCTTTAGCCGAGTACGCGATGCTGGCCGGGCTGCCCAAGGCGCCCTCGCGCTTTAATCCCATAGTCAACCCCAAGCGCGCCAAGCAACGGCAGCACTATGTACTTGCCCGCATGCGTTCTCTGGGGGCGATCACCGATGATCAGTTCGTTCAGGCCGAGAAACAGGAGCTGGTTTTAAAAAAAGACATCGGCGATTCTTCGGTCCGGGCTGATTATCTGGCGGAAATGGTAAGGCAGCTTATCTTTGAACGCTACAAGGACGATGCCTACACCAAGGGTATCCGCGTCTATACCACGATTCTTGCCTCGCATCAGGATGCAGCTTATGTGGCGCTGCGCCGCGGCGTGCTGGAATACGACCGGCGGCACGGGTATCGCGGGCCGGAAGGCTTTGCCGAACTGCCGGCTCAACCCAGCGACGAGGCGCTTGAGGACGCTTTGCAGGACACGATTGATTATGATGACCTTATTGCCACTGTCGTCATAGAAGCGAGCTCCAGACAGGTCAAAGCCTACCGCAAAGGCGGTGAAATTCTGACCATTACCGAGGACGGGCTCAAGTTCGCGAGCCGTATGCTGAGCGAAAAGGCGACCCCGAATCAGCGTATCCGGCGCGGCGCCATCGTCCGTGTGCAGAAGGACGAAAAAGGCCGCTGGCAGATAGCGCAGTTGCCGGCGGTTGAGTCGTCGCTGGTTGCTGTGGATCCGCGAGACGGCGCGATTCGGGCGCTGGTGGGCGGGTTTGACTTTAACCTCAGCCAATATAACCATGTGACGCAGGCACTGCGCCAGCCCGGGTCAAGCTTCAAGCCCTTCATCTACTCGGCGGCGCTGGAAAAGGGCTTTACCGCAGCGACCGTGATCAACGATGCGCCCCTTACGTTTACCGCGGCGCAGACCGGGTCGGAACCCTGGGAACCTAAAAACTACGACGGTAAATTTGACGGTCCGATGAGCATGCGGACGGGGTTGGTTAAATCCAAGAACCTGGTCTCGGTGCGGATTTTGCAGGCGATCGGGCCGCAGTATGCCCAGGACTACGTCACGCGTTTTGGCTTCGACCCCAAGCTGCATCCACCCTATCTCACCATGGCGCTCGGTGCCGGCAACGTAACGCCGATGCAGATGGTTGCCGCGTATTCCATTTTTGCCAACGGCGGTTATCGCGTCCTGCCTTACTTTGTCGAGCGTGTAGAGGATGCCCGCGGCAACGTGTTAATTCAGGCCAAACCGCAAAGCGCGGAAGAAGGCGCGGAGCGCGTGATAGATGCGCGAAACGCGTTCATCATGACCAGCATCATGCGAGACGTGGTGAAGAGGGGTACCGCGACGCGCGCCATGAAGCTTGGTCGCGATGATCTCGCAGGCAAGACCGGCACCACCAACGATTTCATCGATGCCTGGTTCTGCGGGTTCAACACTAATCTGGTTGCGGTGGCATGGATCGGATTCGATACGCCGCAAACGCTGGGACGCAACGAAACCGGGGGCAGCGCCGCGCTGCCGATCTGGATGGGGTACATGGGCGCAGTCCTGAAAGGCACCCCTGAGCGGCAGCTGGCTGCGCCGGAAGGCGTGTTGTCGGTACGCGTCAATCCGGATACGGGGTTACGCGTTGCCGACGGCCAACCTGGGGTCGCCGATTTTTTTTACCAGGAGTTTCTGCCCGGCGCGGCCCCTGCCGGCGGCCTAGCTCCCGGAGCCGACAGGCCGCCGGAAGAGGTCAGAAACCAGTTGTTCTGAGGAGCGGGTCATGTCCAGGGATCGCGGCCGTAATGACGAGCGCAGCCGCATTGCGCATCTCGCGGCGCGGCTGATGGCCGAAGACGGCATCGAAGACTATGCGCTGGCCAAGCGCAAAGCGGCGCGGCAGGCGGGCGCGCCCGACACGAGGCAGCTCCCTACTAACGAAGAGATCGATGCTGCGCTGAGCAGCCACCGGCAACTTTACCGTCCGGACGAGCAGCGTGCCCGTCTGCTCGAGTTGCGCAGGAAAGCGCTCAAGGTCATGCGCGAACTGGCCCAGTTCAATCCGTACCTCACCGGCTCGGTGCTCAATGGCAATGCCGGCAAGTACGCCGACATCGACATTCAGCTTTTCGCCGACAACGCCAAGGCGGTCGAGCTTTACCTGATCGACCGCCAGATTCCTTATAAGAGTGCGCAAGTCCGGCTGTACGCCGAAGACAAATTCCAGACGTTTCCGGTGTTTGCGGTTAACGACGAGGGCATCGATATTCTGTTTACGGTTTTAGCGCTGCGCGATCTGCGATCGCCGCTCAAAACCAGCCCGGAAGGCAAAGCCATCGATCGTGCAAAGCTGCGGGAAGTGGCAATGCTGCTGGCCGAAACCGATGCGCCGCTGACCTGATGAAATCCGGGGTGTGCATCAGGCGCGGCCAGGGCGCAATCAAGATTCTTTGAGCCAGCGCGCCGCGTCGATGGAAAAATAAGTGAGGATGCCGTCGGCGCCCGCCCGCTTGAAGGCAAGCAGGGTTTCCATGATGCACTGCCTTTCATCGAGCCAGCCGTTGCCTATTGCGGCTCTGAGCATCGCATACTCGCCGCTGACCTGGTACACATAAGTCGGAACCCTGAAGGTTTCTTTTACGCGGCGCACGATGTCAAGATAGGGCAGTCCTGGTTTTATCATCACCATGTCGGCGCCTTCTTCGAGATCAAGCGCAACCTCACGCAGCGCCTCTTCGCTGTTTGCAGGATCCATCTGGTAGCTGTATTTGTCGCCACGCCCAAGGTGTCTGGCTGATCCGACCGCATCGCGGAACGGGCCATAGAATCCCGAGGCAAATTTCGCCGAATACGCGAGTATCCGGGTATGGATAAACCCTTTTTTGTCGAGCGCGACGCGGAGGGCGCCAATGCGACCGTCCATCATGTCCGATGGCGCGAGAATGTCGACGCCCGCCTCGGCGTTGACCAGGGCCTGCTTCTCCAAAATGGTGATGGTCTCATCGTTGAGCACGTAGCCCGAACGGTCCAGCACGCCGTCATGACCGTGGGTGGTATAGGGGTCGAGCGCGACATCGGTGATTACGCCCAGGCGCGGGTAGCGCTTTTTCAGCGCGGCGACCGCGCGCGGGACCAATCCTTTGGGGTTGACCGCTTCGCGGCCATCGGCGGTTTTCAGGCTGCGTTCGATTACCGGGAATAACGCGACCGCGGGGATCCCGAGCTTTACGCAGTGTTCGATGTGAGGCAGCAGTTTGTCCAGAGTGTAGCGATTGACCCCGGGCATGGAGGGCACCGGCTCGACGCGGTTTTTCCCATCGAGTACAAACACCGGATAAATCAGGTCATCGGTCGTGAGGCGGGTCTCGCGCATCATCCGGCGCGAGAACTCGTCGCGTCGCATACGGCGCATACGGCGGCGGGGAAATAAGCCTAATGTTGGCATGGGTTTCCTAATCGTTTGAAAAATTGGTCAAATTATTTGAGCACGGCGCGGGAACTAATCACAATTATAACCGTCTTAGTTTTAAGACGATGTTTTATCGTCCCCCGCTTCTCCTCCCTGAGCGGGCGCCTTAATCTTTATTAAGGCTTTTGACCCCCGGTTTTACTCCCCTTTAACCGGGGGTTTTTTATTTCTGCGGCCGAAACCACTGTGCGAGGGTTTTCTGGGCCGCGACGACGCCCAGGCCGGTTGCGCCTGAAAACAGCTGAACGCTGCACAGGGGATACCGGTCGGCTTCGGCCTGAGCGGCACGCAACGTTGCCGCCGCCTCCTGATTGCCCAGTTTATCGGCCTTGGTCAGCAACACGTGCGCCGGTTTTTGCAGGGGCACAATCCAGTCCAGCAGCAGGCGGTCGAGTTCGGTAAAGGGATGGCGCGCATCCATGATGAGCACCAGCCCGCGCAAAGACGTTCGGATCTGCAGGTAACTGCTGATCAATTCACCCCAGTGGCGTTTTTCCTTGAGCGGAACAGCGGCAAAGCCGTATCCCGGCAAGTCGACGAGATGGCGCTGCGGCCCGATATTGAAAAAGTTTATCGTTTGGGTGCGGCCTGGTGTTTTGCTGGTAAACGCCAGTCGTTTCCGGTTGACGATGGCGTTGAGCGCGGTAGATTTTCCGGCATTGGAGCGACCTGCAAAAGCGATCTCGGCCCCCTCATCCGGGGGCAGTTCGCTCAGATCGTATACAGATTTGAAAAAAACGGCTTGTGCAAAGAATGTCATGAGTTGTTGTTTTAGTGGCAAAACTGGCTTGTTTCACACCGGCTATTGTACAATACGCGCTTTTCCGTCCAAGCAAGGCAGTAAGGAGCAAGTATGAGATTCCCCCTGGCCGCGGCCGCGGCGCTGGTCGCCAGCGCACTCATTTCGTCGCCGGCTTACGCCCAGAACGGTCCCGCCAAGGCGCAGGACACTGCGACCAAGATCTGCGCCGGTTGCCATGGCGAGAATGGTAACAGCACCATCGCAATCAATCCTGTTCTCGCCGGACAACATCCCGAATACCTGCTCAAGCAGTTGATGAATTTCAAATCTCAGGCGGGCAAAGCCGCCGAGCGCGTCAACCCAGTGATGGGCGGAATGGCCGCTCCGCTGTCCGCTGAGGACATGACCCATCTGGCCGCATTTTACTCCAGCCAGAAACCCAAACCCCGCTCTGCGCGCGATCCCGAGCTGGCCAAGCTGGGCCAGTCCATTTATCGTGGTGGCGTCATGAGCAAGGGTGTGGCAGCTTGTGCCTCCTGCCACTCGCCCAACGGCGCGGGGATGCCGGCGCAGTACCCGCGGCTTGCCGGCCAGCATTCCGAGTATCTCGCGACGCAACTCAAGGCCTTTCGCTCCGGCGAACGCGCCAATGACCCGAACGACATGATGCGTAAGGTTGCGGCGAAGCTCTCCGACAAGGAAATCAGTGCGGTCGCCGAGTATATTTCAGGGTTGCGCTGATCTCGCATAGCATCGCCGCAGCAGGTTTAACAAAAAGGGTAGCCGTGGCCACCCTTTTTTTATTCTGGTGACCAGGCGCGGTTGCTTCAGCGCACCGGGACAGGAGTCGGATTAACCATTTGTTTATATTGTTATTATTTATCCTGGGGTCTGTAACAACATGCCTGACAGGAGCGTTGCAATACCGAGAAAAGAGAAAAATCCAACGACATCGGTGACGGTGGTCAGAATGATGGACGAGGATTGCGCAGGATCCTGGCCGAAACGGCTCAATGCGATGGGCACCAATGCGCCGGCAAAACCCGCTGCGACCATGGAGATCACCATTGCGGCGGAGATGATGAGTACCAATCCGATGGAGCGGCTCCAGACGTAGACGCCCAGTGCGGTGGTGGCAGCGATGGCCAGGCCGTTGAGAAAGCCGACGCCGATTTCCTTGAATACGACTTTAGGCCAGTGGCGCAGGCTGATTTCACGCAGCACCAGCCCGCGCATGGTTACCGCCAGCGCCTGGGCGCCGGCGTTGCCGGATTGCCCCGCAACCACCGGCAGCAGTACGGCGAGTGCGGTGAATTTGGCGATGGTACCCTCGAACAGTCCAACCACCGATGCCGCCAGAAAAGCGGTCAGCAGATTGATCTGCAGCCAGGGCAGGCGTTTTTTCACCGCGAACCCCACCCCGGATAGCGCGCGCTCGTCCTTGCTGGCGCCCACCATGGTCAGCATGTCGATGCTGGCCTCTTCCTGCACGGCGGACACCAGTGCGGACTGGCGGATGACGCCGACCAGGCGGCCGGAAAAGTCGACCACCGGCAGATCGGTAATATCGCTGCGCTCCAGCAGTTCCACCACTTCTTCGCGCGGCGCAACGTCGGTTACCACTCCCGTAATCTTGCGCCGCAGCCGTTGCAGCGTCAGGTCGGGCTCGGCCATCGCCAGATCCTGGATTTGCACCCGGCCTTCGAGATGCCCTGCATTGTCCACCAGAAAAATTTCGTGCACATCGCGCCGCTTCAGCGCTCTTAGCCGCGTCAATGCCTCTTGAACCGTGAATTCGGAGCGCAGCGTCACCACCCGCGGATCCATCAGTTGCCCGGCGGAATCCGGCGGATAATCCATCAGTTTTTTGAGTTCGGCCACAACCTGCGGGTCGAGCAGAGCCAGGCAGTGCTGACGTGGTTCCGGCTCCAGACGGACCAGCAGCGCCACAGCGAGCGCCGGCTCCAGTTCGGTCAGCAAATGCCGCACCATGTCGTCCGGCAGCAGTTCGATTACTGATTGCTCGACGTCGGACGCCAGTTGTTCCCATACCGGTACCACGGCGTGCGGTGGTTGTGCTGCCAGCAGCCCGGCCACCTCTTCGGCACGCATCAGTTCCAGACGGCGTGCGGCCTCTCCCGGATAATCGAGCAGAAAGCGCAGATTGAGCGCCGCGACTGCGGCGCTGGCGCTAGCGTTCATAGGATCCTCCATTCTGCTGGGGCGGTGTGACCGGAATCAATGCCACGACCAGCTGGATCAGACTCGCCACGCCCAGCCAGTAGCCGCCGGCAACGTTGGCGACCAGGTCGTCGTAGCCGCCGCCGGGCTGGGCGTGCCGGGTGCGCAGCAGTGCGCGGGCCAGCACGCCGCGATCCAGCGCGCCGACGAAACGGTCTTCGCGCTCGACCACGGGCAGCATTTGATAATCGTCCCAGCCCGCATGTTCCCCAACAGCGCGAATGGCCGCGCGCGCAGGCAGCGTGTAGGTTGCCTGGTGCATCACTTTGGACAATGGCGTTTCGGCTGCCGCGCGCAGCACTTCGGGCAAATCGGCCTGACCCAGCAGGCGCTGGCCCGGTCCGATCACGAATATGCTGACAGCGCTTTCTCCCTCCGCTTCGCGCAGCCGATTGAGCGCGGTTTCGGCCGTCGTGTCTGCGGGCAAGGCCAATACCCGCGGATCCATCCAGGCACCGACGGTATCTTCCGGGTAACCGAGCAGCAGACGGAACGCCATCGCCAGCGCGGTGGGCAATTGCGCAAGCAAGGCGTTGCGCCGGGACTCGGGGACGTAGTGCAGCACCGCAACACCGGCCTGCGGCCCCATGGCGCGCAGCAGACCCGAGACGGTGTCATCGGCAAGGGTGTCAAGGCAACGCGCAACGTGCAGCGGCAGCATCGCCCGCAACGCTGGCGCGGTAAGTCGCACCGGTGCATCCATCAGCAATGCCGCCACATTCTGCGAAGCGATGCGCTCCAGCACTCGTGCCGCGTCCGCTGGATGCGATTCGAGGAAGGCGAAGGACAAGTCTTCCGTGCCGGCCATGATCAGCGCTCCCCGATCTTCAATACGATGGGTTCTTCGCCGAACACCTTGGCCGGCAGGGTAACCCGGCCTTCCTCGGTTTCCAGTATCACGGCAACCGGCGTGAGTTCGAGGATGCGGCCTTCAAAACCGGCTATTTTCACGGTTTGACCGACTGAAAACGTCTGTCGCAGATGGTGGCCGCCGATCAGGTTTGCCACATAGTTGCGAGCCCCCAGGCTTAACGCAAGAGCCACGGAAGCGGCCATGGTTCCACCCGCGGCCGCGGCGATGATCACCAGGAATGTGACCTTGATCCCGATCTGATCAGCGCCCACCAGCAGCGCGGTAACCAGAATGATCGCCTGCACCGTGCGTCCCAGCAGTTCGCGCTGCTTTGGGCCGGCGATGGCGGACGTCGCCACCACCAGATCGCGCGCCAGCCTGCTCAGCAGGAAACCCGCGGCGATGATGAGCGCCCCGGCAAACAGCGTGGGCATGTAGCCCACCACGCCGGCAAGCCATGCCGCAAATGCGTTCAGGCCCAGCACCTGGGTCGCCGCAGTGACAAAAAACAGCAGGACTACCCAGAAGACAATGCTGCCGAGGATTTTTGCCGAGGACGGCGGCAGTTTGGCGCGCTCGGTGCTTCCGGTGGCGGACAAACGGGACAGCATGCGGTCGGCGATCACTGCGGCACGAATGGCCAGGGTGCGTAACACGCGCGCGATGATCCAGCCGGTCAACAGCAACAGAAACGCACCCAGGATGCTGGGTAAATACTGGGCGGCACGCTCGACAAATTGCGCGAAGGCTGTGTTGATAGCGGTGCCCCAGTCGCTCAGGATTTGCATTGCCGGATCCCCATTGCGGTTCAAAAGAAAATCGCTAGTCAGGCATGCTTCGCATGTTGTTTGGGTTTCACCTTAGCACCTTAGCATCGGAGCGCGCGCGCTGCTACCCCATGCGGGAATCGGTTTGAGGTTTTATGGCGGTAGGGGTTTGCGTCTGGCGATCAGAAGCGCTCGTCCTCGCGCAGATATCGCCATTGCCCCGGGGGCAGATCGCCCAGCTTGATGTTGCCGATGCGCACGCGTTTGAGCCCGGTGACGTTGAGGCCGACGAGTTCGCACATGCGGCGGATCTGGCGTTTCCGGCCCTGTCGCAAAATGAAGCGCAGCTGATCCTCATTCTGCCACCGCACTTCGGCTGGCCTCAGCACAACGCCGTCCAGGCTCAAGCCGTGATTAAGCAGGGCCAGTCCGCTTTTCGTCAGCGTGCCTTCGACGCGCACCAGATATTCCTTCTCCATTCGGGCGTCTTCGCCTATGAGTTGCTTGGCAATGCGACCGTCCTGGGTAAGTACCAACAACCCTAGCGAATCGATATCAAGTCGTCCCGCGGGCGCCAGCCCCCGCAGATGCTGCGGGCTGAACTTCAGCGGTGAACGGTCGCCGCTGAAGCGGGTGGCTGCGCTAATCAGCGTAATGGCCGGCCGGTAATTCTGTTCGGCCTGTCCCGATACATAGCCTATCGGCTTGTTGAGCAGGATGGTGACGCGGGCAAGCTGGGTGGTTTGCGCCGCTGCGGTCAGCGTAATTTTCTGGGTGGGATAGATTTTGGTGCCAAGCTCGGTCACCACCATACCATCGACCAGCACCCAGCCGCGTTCGATATAGCTGTCAGCCTCTCTGCGCGAGCACAGGCCCTGCTCGGACATCAGCTTGGAGAGGCGCGTTTTTTCCATGTGACGAACGCTGTCGCCTGCCGGGGCGTTCAGACGCCGCTGCGGATGTCGGCAAAAACGGCCGTGGCAGTGCTGATGGTTTTCTCTATTTCCGCCGCACCGTGCGCAGCCGAGACGAAACCCGCCTCGTATGCCGACGGTGCAAAATAGACGCCGGCGGCGAGCATGGCGTGAAAAAATCGATTGAACGCATCCTTGTCGCATTCCATGACTTCGGCGTAACTTGAAGGTGGCGCGTCGCGGAAGTAGAGCCCGAACATGCCCCCCACGTTCTGTGCCGAAAATGCAATTCCCTGCGCGCGCGCGGCGGCGGTCAGCCCGTCGCACAGCTGGTGCGTAGCGGCCTCGAGCCTGGTGAAGAACGCCGGAGCCTGTATGAGTTTGAGCGTAGCCAATCCTGCCGCCACCGCGACCGGATTGCCGGAGAGCGTGCCAGCCTGGTACACCGGGCCCAGCGGCGCGATGCATTGCATGATGTCGCGCCGGCCGCCGAAAGCGCCGACCGGCATGCCGCCGCCGATTACTTTGCCGAGCGTAGTTAAATCGGGCTTGATGCTGAAAAGACCTTGCGCTCCGCCGAGCGCAACCCGGAAACCGGTCATCACTTCGTCGAAAATCAGCACGGCGCCGTGTTTTGAGCAAAGCGTGCGCAGCAATTCAAGGAAGCCCGGGCGCGGCGCGACAAGGTTCATATTGCCTGCCACCGGTTCGACGATAACGGCCGCAATGCTGCCCCCTTCGCGCTCGAACGTCTGTTCCAGCGCGATCCCGTCGTTGTAATCGAGCACCAGGGTATGCGCCGCGGTCTCGGGCGGCACGCCGGCCGAAGAAGGCTGGCCCAGAGTAAGCGCGCCGGAACCGGCCTTGACCAGCAGCGCGTCGGCGTGACCGTGGTAACAGCCTTCGAATTTGATGATCTTGCTGCGCCCGGTAAAGCCCCGTGCGAGCCTAATCGCGCTCATCGTCGCCTCGGTGCCCGAACTGACCAGGCGCACTTGTTCTATCGACGGCACCAGCCTGCAGATGAGGTCTGCCATTTCGATCTCGGTTTCAGTCGGGGCGCCAAAGGACAGCCCTTTGGCAGCAGCCTGCCCGACGGCCTTGACCACGTCGGGATGAGCATGGCCGACGATAAGCGGCCCCCACGAGCCGACATAGTCGATGTAGTTGTTGCCGTCGGCATCCCACACCAGCGCGCCCTTGCCACGCTGGAAAAAAAGCGGCGTGCCCCCCACCGATCTGAAGGCGCGTACCGGGGAGTTGACTCCGCCCGGGATGTGGATCTGGGCATGTTTGAAAAGTGTTTGGCTGCGTTTCATGGTTTGTTGAATAAAAAGTTGAATTGTTGTGCTGCAATGGTTATGTCAGCGGCGTCGAACAGCGCCGAAATGACCGCCACCATGTCAGCGCCAGCTGCAATCAGTTGTGGAGCGTTGGCAAGGGTGATGCCGCCGATCGCGACCACAGGCAGCGACACCTTATGCTTTGCCTCCACCAGCAGATCGAGCGGCGCATGCGCGGCGCCGGGCTTGACGCCGGAAGCGAAGAAGCTGCCGAAGGCGACATAGTCGGCGCCTTCATGCACGGCGGCGAGCGCCCGGTCCATGAGGTTATAGCATGATGCGCCTATCAGCTTTTGCGGCCCGAGTGCTTGGCGCGCTGTCACGACCGAACCGTCATCGCCGCCCAGGTGTAAGCCGTCGGCGTCAATCGCCAGCGCCAGCTCGAGATCGTCGTTGATAATGAGCGGCGCATGGTGCTGGCGGCACAGCGCAAGCACTGCACGGGCCTGTTCGTGCTGCAATGCGGCGGGTGCGCGCTTGTTGCGGTATTGCACCAGCACCGCGCCGCCAGTGAGCGCTGACTTGACCCGAAGCAAAAGCCGGCCGGTATCGTCGTCGTCTGGCGTGACGACGTACAGCCCGGAGAGCCGGTTCCTCGAGTGCTTAAGCATGACCCCGATTGACCCCTATTGCTCGCTGCGGCCGCTGTCATCGGGCTCGTCTTCGCGTGCCCAAAACAGGCGGTCCGGGATGTACTGACCCATGCCGGGCCGGAATGCGGACCTGAGTGTCTGCCAGGTGTATTCCTGGGCATCTTTGACGCCTTCGGCGACCGACAGGCCGTTGGCGATGGTGGCTGCGATGGCTGAAGCGAGGGTGCAGCCCGAGCCGTGAAAATTTCCCGGCAACCGCTGCCACGAATCACTGCGCACGATGCCTTCGTGACCGTACAGCGTATTGACGACTTGCGGCGTATTCTCGTGAGTGCCCGTGATCAGCACGTATTCGCAACCGCTCGCAATCAGGCGTTTTGCGCACTCCGCGAGGTCGGGGTTGTCGTTGTCGTCGCCGTCATCGGTGGCGAGCCGCCGCGCCTCCAGGCTATTGGGCGTGAGTATGGTGGTCTGCGGCACCAGCAGTTCGCGTATGCCCTGGACCATTTCGTCGGTGGCAAGTTCGTCGCCGCGGCCGGAAGCCAGCACCGGGTCGAGTATCAGCGGGATATCCGGGTAGTCGGACACGACTTCCGCGATAAACGCGATGGCCTCGATACTGCCCAGCATGCCGATCTTGAACGCGGCCACCGGCATGTCTTCCAGCACCGCGCGCGCCTGGTCAGCGACCCACTCGGGATCGATCGGCATCACATCTTCTACGCCCATCGTGTCCTGGATGGTGATGGCGGTCACGCATGACAGCGGATGGCATCCCATGCTCGACAGCGTCATGATATCGGCCTGCAGTCCAGCGCCGCCGCTGGGGTCGGTTGCGGCGAAAACGAGGACGATGGGAGGCAGATCGGGCATGGGCGGGTATGATCGCGTGAGCAATGGCGGGATAGGGGTGAGGAGACGGGGCGATTCGTTTAAAATGCGATTTTAGCTTAATTCCGATAACACCATGACAACCGCCAAGGCCGATGTGCTCAAGACTTACATGTGTCTGATATGCGGCTTCATTTACGACGAAGCCGCAGGGTTGCCTGACGAGGGCATCGCCCCCGGCACCCCATGGGAGAACATCCCGATGAACTGGACGTGCCCGGAGTGCGGTGCGCGCAAGGACGATTTCGAAATGGTGCAAATATGAGAATCCTGCATACCATGATCCGCGTTGGCGATCTCGAGCGCTCAATCGCGTTCTATACCCAGGTGCTGGGCATGAAGCTGCTGCGGCGCTCGGATTATCCCGGCGGGCGTTTCACCAACGCTTTTGTCGGCTACGATGATGAATCACGCGCGGCAGTGCTTGAACTTACCCATAACTGGGACACGACAAGCTACGATCTGGGCGCCGGCTATGGCCACGTTGCGCTCGAGGTCGAGGATGCCTACATGGCGTGCGAAGCCGTGAAAAAGCAGGGCGGCAAAGTCACCCGCGAAGCCGGGCCGATGAAGCATGGCACGACAGTGATTGCATTTGTCGAGGACCCCGACGGTTATAAAATAGAGTTTGTCCAGAAAAAGGCAGGATGAGCGTCCATGCGGCAGCGCTAACGCGCAATCAGCGCTGCTTGCCCGCCAGATAATTCGTCGCCCGGACGAAATCACCGACCGCCAGATTTTCCGCGCGCCCCCCCGGATCGAGACCGAGCGCGGCAAAATCTTCCGCCTCGAACACCCCTTTTAACGCATTGCGCAGCATTTTTCGGCGCTGGCCGAACGCTTTGGCAACCACGTGCGCAAGCAATGCTTCGTCGCAGGCAGGCGCATGCCGGCGTGGCAGCATGCGCACCACCGCCGACTCGACTTTGGGCGCGGGACGGAAGGCCTCCGCCGGCACGTCAAGCACTTTATCCATCGTGAACTGGTATTGCAGCATGACGGACAGCCGTCCATATTCCGATGTGGACGGCAGTGCCACCATGCGTTCCACCACTTCCTTTTGCAGCATGACGTGGATGTCGCGAAGGTGAGCCGAGCTTTGCGCTAGATGAAACAAAATAGGGGTCGAGATGTTGTAGGGCAGATTGCCAATCACGCGCAAATCCGAGCCGAGCGTGGCGAAATCGAATTTGAGCGCATCGCCCTCGTGTATCGTGAGCTGCTGTGACAAAAAATCTTGTTTCAGCTGCCCGACAATGTCGCGATCGATTTCAATCACGTGCATATGCTTGACGCCGGCCAGCAGCGGACCGGTCAATGCGCCCAGTCCAGGGCCTATTTCTACAATTAAATCATTTGGTTGCGGCGATATTGCGGCGATAATGCCGGCAATAACGACGTCATCGACCAGAAAGTTCTGGCCAAACCGCCGTCTTGGGATGTGTTTGGTCACGGGGGTAAAGCTAGGCCGTCAACGCGCCGCGTTGTTTTCCACGCGCGACGAGCTCGGCCGCCAGCCGGATCGCCTCGATCAGGCTGCCGACCTCGGCTTGGCCGGTGCCGGCAAGCTCGAGCGCCGTGCCATGATCGACGGAAGTGCGGATGATCGGCAGCCCGAGTGTGACATTGACGCCCGAACCGAAGCTCGCGTATTTAAGCACCGGCAACCCCTGGTCGTGATACATCGCCAGCACGCAGTCATAATGTTTAAGCCGTTCGGGATGGAACAGGGTATCGGCGGGCAGGGGGCCGATCAGATCGAAACCTTCTGTACGCAACGCCGCGAGCACCGGGGCGATGACGTCGATTTCCTCGCGCCCCAGATATCCGCCTTCGCCGGCGTGCGGATTGAGGCCTGCAACCGCAATCCGCGGCCGCGCGATCGCAAAGCGCTCGATAAGATCGCGCTGCACGATGCGCAGTGTTTGCTCCAGGCCTTCCCGGGTAATGCCGCCGGGGACGTCTTTGAGCGCGAGATGGGTGGTGGCAAGCGCCACCCGCATGCCGCCGCCCGCAAGCATCATGACCACCCGCGGTGTCGCGGTGCGCGCGGCGAGAAACTCGGTGTGCCCGGTGAACGCAAAACCGGCGTCATTGATCACGCCCTTGTGCACCGGTGCCGTGGCCATGGCATCGAACAGGCCGCTGCGACAACCGTCTGTGGCAATTTCGAGCGTTCGCAGCACGTAGGCGCTGTTAGCCGGGTCGGGTTTGCCGGCCCGCGCCGGAACCGCCAGTTCGACATGCCGAATCAGAAGCTCGCCGGAATCCGCCTGCACCGGGGCGCCGTGCGAAAATTCGGTGATTTTCAGCGGTTGTTTCAGTGCCTGGGCGCGCGCTAGCAGCAATTGCCGGTCGGCAATGACGACGATGCGCGCCGGCAGGCTGTGCTGTGCCAGCATGACGCACAAATCAGGACCGATCCCGGCGGGTTCCCCCGCGGTAACGGCAATGACAGGCAAACTGGAGTTTGAGCGTTGGATGACGCGTTACCTAGGTCGTGCAATTAGCGCCTAGTGTAAAGCAAGCGCCCGCACTCATGTGGCAAGGGGTAACAGGCCCTGAACCAGAGCTATTTTTCCTCGAGCCGGATATCGATGAATGACCGGTCGCGCAACTGCCGCACCCACTCATGATAGGCCTCGTCCGATTTGCGCTCACGCAATACCTGGCGGGCTGCAAGGCGTTGCCGTTCCTTGGACATGTCCTCGTTGCGCCGTTCCATCACCTGGATCACATGCCAGCCGAACGGCGAGCGCACCGGCGCGCTGATGTCACCGGGTTTCAGCGCGTCCATGGCCCGCTCGAACTCCGGCACCGTGTCGCCGGGCGACAGCCAGCCCAGTTCGCCGCCTTTGACGGCGCTGCCATCTTCCGAATGCACGCGCGCAAGCTCGGCGAAGTCGGCCTTGTTTTCGAGCCGTTCCTTAAGCGCAAGGAGCCGGGCGCGCGCGTCATTTTCGGAGACCAGTTCGTTGGTTTTGATCAGGATATGCCGGGCGCGGGTCTGCTGCACGATTACCGGAGAGGTGGCGCCGCGCTGGTCGTTAAGCTTGAGTATGTGAAAGCCGTTGGCGCTGCGCAAAACGGGGCTGAGATCGCCGATGCGCATGGGCTTGAGCGCATCGATGTAGATCTCCGGCAGGCGCGCTGACTCCCGCCAGCCCAGCAGCCCACCCTGCAGCGCATCCGGCGCTTCCGAGAAGGCTGCGGCGACCTGGCGGAAATCCGCCCCGCCCTTGAGTTGTGCGAGCGCCTGTTCGGCGCGGCTTAGACGCTGCTGAATCTGCTCGGGGCTGGCATTTTCCGGCACGACAACCAGAATATGCGACAGGTTGAATTCGTCACCCTTGCCCTCCTGCGCCTGCTGGGTCTTGATGAAATTATCAATTTCCCCATCAGTGACCACAATTTTATTGTCGACTTCCCGTTCGCGCAGACGCGCCATCACGATCTCGTTGCGGATGTCTTCGCGGAAACTGGCAAATGGGACGCCGCCCTTTTCTATCGCCGTGCGCAGATCCGCCAGGGAAAGCCGGTTTTCCTGTGCGATACGGCCAATCGCGCGCTCGAGCTCCGTATCGTCGATGCGCAATCCAGTCACCTTCGCATGCTGAAGCTGGACGCGGTCGCTTATCATGCGGTCGAGGATCTGGCGTTCGAGCACGGCCTCTGGCGGTGGCGAGGTCCCCTGCTGCTGCAGCTGCCGTTGTGCAATCTTGATGCGCTCCGCAAGGTCGAGACGGGTGATCACCTCGTCATCGATCACGGCGACGATGCGGTCAATGCTGATAATCTGTCGCGGCTTCTGAGTCTGCGCGGCCGCCGGATTCAGTGCAAGCACGCAGGCAAGGACTGCCGCTGTGCAGTGGGGAAAATGCTTATACAAGGATATGGCCTGATCTGTTGGTGAGAAAATGATCATCAAAATTAACGAAATGGCAGATAATAATCCTCGGCCCGCTGAGGCTGGCTGTACTGGTGGCCATAGCCGCTGATATTACGCCGTAATACATCCAATGGGTTAGAGCCGATACGCGACACGCCGTTCAATTCCAGCTGCAGAAATATCGACGTCGAGACCTCCTGCGTGGCCGTCACAAAGCGGTGCGCGACAGCGCGGAAGACCCAGCAGCCACCGTTATATTCAACCCCGGCCAGTGCCTCGACCGTGCGCTTGTCCAGCACTGAATAGTTCCAGCGGCCGACGGCGGACCACTGGCTGGACAGCGGCCATTGCGCCGAGATGTCGGTTTGCTTGAGCACGTCTGCGGTGTGGCGGTAAGTCAGATTAAGGACTTTGCCGGGCTGCGGCTGATAGCGCGCGCCGATGTTCGCCCGCTGCGTTTGCGACAGATCGGTGTTGTATTGCCAACCGCCTTCCGCGGTCCAGTACGGAGCGACGGTGCCGCTGACGGCGGCGAGCAGGTCGGATGTCGATCGCTGGGCGGAGCGCGGCGGCACTCCCGGCAGCGTCACCTCCTGCGGCCGGAAATAATAGCGCTGGGCTACGCCCACGCGCAGTCGTTCGACGCCATTGTCGGCGTTGAGGAAGCGCGAAGTAACACCCAGCGTGACCTGGTTGGCATCGTTGATGCGGTCGTACCCGCTGAACTGGTTTTCGGAATAAATCGTTGCGAAATTGATGTCCTGCAATCCGCTCTCGAAGTTTGGTATCCGGCTTTGATCCCGGTACGGGATATAAACGTAGTAGAGCTTGGGTTCCAGCGTCTGCGTCAGGCGCTGTCCGTAGGCGCTGGTGTCGCGTTCGAGCACCAGGCTGCTTTCGGCACTGAAAATCGGTACTGCACGTGACGTATTGGGTAAAGTAGTGGTGTTTTTATCGAGCGCGTAATGCGCAAGGTTTACGCCGATTTTTGGCGTGACATAAGCGTATGAAGTTTGCAGCGGCAGACTCAGGCTGGGGTACGCCATGTAGCGCTGGCCGTTGACCAGGGTGGGGTGATTGAAATCGACAAAATTGCCGACAAAATCAAAGTCGCTGCGCAGAATATTCTGGTTGTAGGCGGTCAGCATCAATTGCGGCTGGCGGGTATAGGGTGAAGTGATTGGCGCCAGCGGGTCGACCTGCAGCGTCTGCCAGCGTTGCACCAGTGCGCTAAAGCCATAGGTCCCTCCCTGGCCCCAGGTTCCGCTGCGCGAAAGCGAGCCCTGGCGGGGCAACACCGTTTGCGAAGTCACGGTGGACAGGGTCGCGAGATCGGTGAAGTACTTGTCGTCCGAGACTGTCTGCAAATCGAGCGCCCCGTCCCAGCCATAGGGCAGTGCCTGCGAATGCTTGAAGAAAACACCGCTGCGGTCCAGGCGGGCGAGATTATCGTTGGGCAAATATTCAACCTGGAGCTGCCCGTTGTAGCGTGGATCGAGATAGCGGAATTCGGTGTTGAGCTGCACGCCGCGTTTGGTCATTATGCGCGGCGAGATCGTGGCATCGCGATTGGGAGCGATATTCCAGTAATACGGCAGCGTAAATTCAGCTCCGCTGGTGCTCGTGCTGCCGTAAGTTGGGGTGAGGAATCCCGATTTGCGCTCCTGGTGCAGCGAGAACGACAGGTAGGGCGAGTAAAAAATCGGCACGCCCATGAACACGATGCTTGCATCGCGCGCCACGCCGAGGTCGTGGTCCTTGTCGATCAGCAGGTCCCGGGCGCGGATGAACCAGTCATCATTGCCCGGCGCACAGGTCGTGTATTGCGCCATTTGGGCACGGTAGAGCCTGGGCCCTTCAAACAGCAGGCGCTCAGCTGAGCCGCGAGCGTCGGTCGCGGCGAACGGCGGGAAGCCGGCAACAGGCGGAGCAACCGGGGCCGCCGGGGTGAGCGAGTAACGCGACTTGTCCATGAAACCGCGCTCTGTTTCAAGGTTAAAGTGCAGCCGGTCACCTTCGGTTACGTCGCCGCGCTGATCGATACGCACATTGCCCACAGCGGTGATCTCGTCTTCCGGCTTGTCATAACGCAGCCAGTCGGCAAATATGGCCTTGCCGCGCTTGCGCAGCCTGACGTCGCCCTCAGCCTCGGTTTCCCTGTCGTTACGCCCCCGGAGGTTGTCAGCCTCGATGAACAAGGGCACCGCATCGGTGTTGGAGGGCGGGATCAGAATGAGCGAGGGTTGAGATTTGAGTGTAAGCCCCTCCTGGGCTGCGGCAGCGAGCGGCAACGCGCACAAGACAGCCAGCGTGACGCGCATTATTCGGAACGTATGCATCGTGGGGGGGAGGTGGATCGGAGCGAGGTGCTAAAATCGCACAAATTTCCCATTTAGGCAACCGTTGACCGTGCATAATGATCAGCGCCTGGATCTGCTGCAGAATTGGCTGGCCCGGCGATTTGCAAAAGACTCGTTTTCATTGACGCCGGCGTCCGAGGATGCCAGCTTCAGGCGCTATTTTCGCCTATCCGCCGAAGGACGGTCGTGGATCGTCATGGATGCGCCGCCCGAGAGCGAAGACTGCCGCCCTTTCGTGAGTGTTGCCACCCTGATGCGGGCGGCGGGGTTGAATGTGCCGGAAGTCCTGGCGCAGGATCTTGACCGCGGCTTCCTGCTGCTCACTGATCTGGGCGCCACGACGTATCTCAAGGCGCTCAATGAGGCCAACGCCGACGAATTGTTCGGTGACGCAATCGAAGCGCTGCTCCGGCTGCAGCTTGCCAGTCGCCCCGGGGTGCTTCCCGCTTATGATGAGGCCCTGCTCCAGCGCGAGCTGGCGCTGTTTCCGGAGTGGTACATCGGGCGTCATCTGGGCGTAACGCTGAGCGCCGAACAGCGCCGCGCCCTGGCGGAGATCACGGCGCTGATCGTTGGCAACAATCTCGAGCAACCGAGCGTGTTCGTGCATCGCGATTACATGCCGCGCAATCTGATGGTGTCCGATCCCAATCCAGGGGTGCTCGATTTCCAGGACGCAGTATTTGGCCCGATTACTTATGATGTCGTGTCCCTGTTCAAGGATGCGTTCATAAGCTGGGATGAGGAACGCGTGCTGGACTGGACGGTGCGCTACTGGGAAAAAGCCGGACGAGCGGGTCTGCCGGTCAATGCGGATTTCGGCCAGTTCTATCGTGGATTCGAATGGATGGGCCTGCAGCGTCATCTCAAAGTGCTGGGCATATTCGCGCGCATCAATTACCGTGACGGCAAACCCGGCTATCTGGCGGACACGCCGCGTTTCGTGGGGTATGTACGGGCAGTGTGCGCGCGCTATGCTGCGCTGGCGCCGCTGGCCCGCCTGTTTGACCAGATGGAGAACCGGAACGCAACTGCCGGTTACACGTTTTAGGCCAGGTCGAATGAAAGCGATGATACTTGCGGCGGGACGTGGCGAGCGCATGCGTCCGCTGACCGACCACACGCCCAAACCGCTGCTGCCGGTGGCAGGCATGCCGCTGATTGCATGGCAGATTCATAAGCTGGTGCGGGCGGGAATTTCCGAGATCGTGATCAATGTGTCCCATCTTGGCGCCATGATCGAGACCGCATTGGGGGATGGCGCGCAGTACGGTGCGCGCCTGGCTTACTCCCATGAAGGCGAAGCCCTGGGAACCGCCGGCGGCATCGCCTACGCATTGCCGCTGCTGAGCGGCGAACCGTTTCTGGTGGTCAATGCCGACGTATTCAGCGAGTTTGACTACGCCCGCCTGGTGGCAACGGCAGCCAGCCCGTCGCACGCGGGTATTCTTGCGCACCTGGTGCTGGTCGATAATCCTGCGCATCATCCGGCAGGGGATTTCTGCCTTAGCCAGCAACTGATCGCGGCAGAGGGCGGACCGCGCCTGACGTTCAGCGGTATCGGGCTTTACCACCCGGCGCTGTTTGCCGCCATCGACCGCGGAGCGAAGTTTCCGCTGGCCGCGCTGTTGCGCGGACCGATTGCTGAGGGCAAGGTAAGCGGCGAGCATTACCCGGGGCGGTGGTTTGACGTTGGCACGCCCGAGCGCCTGGCCGCGCTCGAGCGGCAGTTGAGTCAATAACGTGGATCCGGAAGCGGTCAAAGAGGCGCTGGCAATCGATCCGGATTGGGAGGCCGCGGCACGGCAAGCCTGGCGAGCCGCGATGGAGCTTGCCGTGTGGGGCGATCTCAGGTCATCACGCCTCGGGGCAACTGCCCGGCTTAGAAAACGCGTGCTCGAAGCAGGGGAAAGACTAAAGAGCCTGGTTGCCGATCGCGCCTGGATACCACATCCCCGCGAGCAGCTTAAAAACGCCCTGGCTTCCGCCCTCAATCTTCGCGACTGCCTTAACGAACTCGAGCGCGCAGCCGGCAGCATCGATGGCGGCTGCGATCTTGAGGCCTTTCGGACGGACCTTGAGTCGCTGCGGCGGGTCATAGAAAAAATCGGGCCGCTGGAGCACAGCTGGGCGCAGCTGCTCGATGCCCAGTACCTCGCGGACGACGATTGACATGCTTGCGTTCAGCCTCCCGGCAACGTCTAATTACCAGTTTCAGGAATGGGTATACCAATGAGCGAAACTAGCATCTATGCGCGCCGCCGTTCCCTGCTCGCGGAACAGATGAAAAACGGAGTGGCGGTCATCCCCACCGCGCCCGAGCGCATGCGAAACCGCGATGCACATTACCCGTTCCGTTTCGACAGCTATTTTTATTATCTGTGTGAATTCAGGGAGCCTGAAGCAGTGCTGGTGGTTGTGGCCGGAGAACAGCCGAAAAGCCTGCTGTTCTGCCGGGACAAGCATCCCGAGCGCGAAGTGTGGGAGGGCTTCCGGTACGGAGCCGCCGCGGCCAAGGAATCATTTGGTTTCGATGAGGCGTATTCGATCACCTTGCTTGACGAGATGATGCCCGGATTGCTGGAAAACCAGGCCTCGCTGTTCTGCCATCTCGGCAGCGACAGCGCCTGGGATGCGCGGGTGGTCGGATGGGTAAATGAGGTGCGTAACCGCGCCCGCAGCGGAGTCACGGCGCCTCGTGACATCATGGATGTGCGCGCCCTCCTGGATGAAATGCGGGTGATCAAGAGCACGGAGGAAATAGCTGTCATGCGGCGGGCGGCAGAGATTTCAGCCGGTGCGCATCGGCGCGCGATGCAGGCGGCGCGACCAGGGCGCACCGAATACGAAATCGAGGCGGAATTGCTGCATGAATTTAGGCGGTGCGGCGCGCAGGCTCCGGCTTACACGCCGATTGTGGCGGCCGGCGCCCATGCCTGCGTTTTGCACTACGTAGAAAACGCGGGCGCGCTCGTTGACGGCGATCTGCTGTTGATCGACGCCGGTTGCGAGCTGGATGGCTATGCGTCGGACATCACCCGCACTTTTCCGGTGAATGGAAAATTCAGCGGTCCGCAGAAAGACGTCTATCAGCTGGTGCTGGCGGCGCAGGCGGCAGCGATGGCCGAAATCAGACCGGGCAACACCTGGGATAAGCCGCACGAGGCGGCGGTGGGGGTTCTGGCGCAAGGATTTGTCGATCTGGGCCTGCTAACCGGCAGCGTCGAGCAGGCTATAGAAACCGAAGCCTACAAGAAATTTTACATGCACCGCACCGGACACTGGTTGGGGCTGGATGTTCACGATGCCGGTGAATACAAACGCGATGGCCGGTGGCGCGAACTGCAGCCGGGCATGGTACTGACGGTGGAACCCGGCTGTTATATTCGCGCCGGCGATGGCGTGCCGGCTCAATTCGTCGACATCGGCGTGCGTATCGAGGACGATGTTGTGGTTACGGCAAACGGGCACGAAGTGTTGACCCGCGCCGCGCCGAAAAGCATCAACGAAATTGAAGCCCTGATGCGGTCCCGGAATGAATGATGCTGCGGATGTTGTGATCATAGGCGGCGGGCCGGTTGGTGCGGCGCTGGCGCTGGCGCTGTCCGGCAGCGGACTGGAAGTGACGCTGCTCGAGGCGCGCCCCGCCGGCGAGCGCGCCAGTGATCCGCGGCCGCTCGCATTGTCGTACGGCAGCCGGCTGATACTCGAGCGCCTGGGTGTCTGGGCGGCGCTCGCGCCTGTGACCGCGATCGATCGCATCCACATTTCCCAGCAAGCCGGTTTCGGGCGCGCGGCGCTTACCGCCGCCGAAGCCCGGTTGCCCGCGCTCGGGTATGTTGCCGATTACATGCAACTGCACGCGACATTACACAACGCACTGCAAGACCGGGGGACGGCGCTGCGCTACATAACCGGTGCAAACGTGTCTGCAATCCGCGATGTTGAGGCGGTATCTGAAGTTGAGTTTACGGCGGGCGGCGTTCAGCAGTCAGTGAGAGCGAGGCTGGCTGTCGCCGCTGACGGTGGTGCGCTCGATGGGGTGGCCGACATGCGCAGCGTTGATTACCGGCAGTCTGCAGTGACGACCCGCCTGCATAGTGAGTTGCCGCATCGCAACACGGCATTCGAGCGGTTTACCAGCGGCGGGCCGATTGCGTTGCTGCCATCGGGCGATGATCTGGCGCTGATCTGGAGCGCGGAACATGAACAGGCGCAAGCGTTGTGCGGGCTCGCGCCGGCCGAATTTGTGGCACAGCTTGAGCGGCATTTCGGCAAACGCCTGGGTGCCCTGGCCATCGAGGGTAAGCGCTCATTGTTTCCGCTGGCGCTGCGCTATGTAACACAGGTCACGAAAAAGCGAGCGATTCTCATTGGCAACGCGGCCCAGACGCTGCACCCGGTGGCGGGCCAGGGCTTTAATCTTGGCTTGCGCGACGCCTGGGAGTTGGCGGAGGAAGCGCTGCGTAGTGGCCGCGAGGCGCTTGGCGAACCGGGAATGCTTAAGGCCTACGCTGCGCGGCGCCGTCTTGACCGCGGTGGCGGCATTTGGTTTACAGACTCCCTGGTCCGGATGTTTTCCAACGATATCGCGCCACTCAGGGCTGCGCGCGGCGCAGGCCTTGTGCTGCTCGGCTGCGTCCCTCCGCTGAAAAATTTCGTTGTGCGCCGTATGACTTTCGGTGCGCGCGGCTGAATGCGGGGTTTAGTGTGTAATGAAGCAAAGACTCTGCGTGAAATCTTTTTGGTAAGCGCCTACTTTCGCTAGCAGTTCTTTTTTCATGGCGCCTTGGCACAGCTTATGCCTGTGCATTTGTCACAGTACTGTGCAAAAAATAGGCGATTTTGCTTTTCATGCAGCAGCACAGCGTTTACAATTACGCCCTTTCTCAAACAATAAAAGTACCCGATGCAAATCGGCCCCTATCAACTCAAGAACAATCTGATTGTTGCGCCCATGGCCGGAGTGACCGACCGGCCGTTCCGCCAGCTGTGCAAAGCCATGGGAGCAGGCATGGCGGTATCGGAAATGGTGGCCAGCAATTCGCTGCTGTACGGATCGGAGAAGACCCGGCGGCGCGCCAATCATGAGGGTGAGGCCGATCCGATTTCAGTGCAAATTGCCGGAGCCGACCCGAACATGCTGGCCGAGGCGGCGAAGTATAACGTTGACCGCGGTGCGCAGATTATCGATATCAACATGGGCTGCCCGGCGAAAAAGGTGTGCAACGTCATGGCCGGTTCAGCGCTGTTGAAAGACGAGCCCCTGGTCAGGCGCATCCTCGAGGCCGTGGTCGGCGCGGTCAACGCACCGGTGACGCTCAAAATCCGCACTGGCTGGGACCGCGATAACAAAAACGCGCTGGCCGTGGCGAGAATTGCCGAGTATTCGGGCATACAGGCACTGGCGATACACGGCCGGACCCGGGCCTGCGGTTTTTCCGGCGAGGCCGAGTTCGACACCATCGCCGAGGTCAAGTCGCGGATTGGCATTCCGGTGATCGCCAACGGCGACATTGGGACGCCGCAGCGCGTCAAGGAAGTGCTGGATTACACCGGCGCCGATGGGGTGATGATCGGACGCGCAGCGCAGGGGCGGCCGTGGATATTCCGCGAGATCAGTCATTTCCTTCAGACCGGTAAAATGCTGCCGCCACCGGAAGTCTCGGAAATACACCGCGTGCTGGTGGCGCACCTGCACGACCTTTATGGCTTTTATGGCGAAGTTACCGGCGTGCGTATCGCGCGCAAGCACATCTCCTGGTACACAAGGGGGTTGGCCGGATCGGCGTCATTTCGCCATGCCATGAATCAACTGCAGACCTGTGGCGAGCAGCGGCTTGCGGTGGATGAATTTTTCGGGAAGCTCGCCAGCCAGGGGCGGTGGTTGTCTTATGTCGAGGAACTTGCAGCATGATGAATGAGAATGA
This sequence comes from Burkholderiales bacterium, assembly GCA_030683105.1. Classification (GTDB taxonomy): domain Bacteria; phylum Pseudomonadota; class Gammaproteobacteria; order Burkholderiales; family SG8-41; genus CAKKQX01. The sequence continues at coordinate 103,318 of JAUXMZ010000035.1, forward strand.
AATGACACGCGTGGTACGGCGGGCGATAGAAGGCTATTTCAAGGATCTGGACGGCGAAAAACCCAGTTGTGTCTACGACATGGTCATCAACTGCGTTGAAAAGCCGCTGCTGGAGACGGTGCTGCATCGGGTGCGCGGCAACCAGACCCATGCCGCGGACATGCTGGGGATAAATCGCAACACCCTGCGCAAGAAGATGAAGTCGCACGGCATCAAATTCTAGGGTAAACAGTCAATGGCAAATTGCAAACGGGTTGAGTTTTCCCGTTATTCATTGTTCACCCGCTCCTGATTATGGCCGTCATCAAACAGGCGTTGATCAGCGTATCCGACAAGGCCGGCGTCGTCGAGTTTGCGCGCGGGTTGCAGGATTTTGGTGTGATGCTGATTTCTACCGGTGGCACAGCCAAGCTGCTTAAAGCGGCGGGACTCAGCGTCACCGAGGTCGGCGACTACACCGGGTTTCCGGAGATGCTGGACGGGCGCGTGAAAACACTGCATCCGCGGGTCCATGCCGGCATACTCGCGCGGCGCGATGTTCCCGCGCATATGGGGGCGATGCAGGACGCGGGCATTCCAGCCATCGACCTGGTGGTGGTCAACCTCTATCCTTTCAGCCAGACCGTGGCGAAGCCGGACTGCGCGCTTGCCGAAGCCATAGAGAATATCGATATTGGCGGGCCGGCGATGGTACGCAGCGCGGCCAAGAACTATCAGCATGTCGCGGTCGTGACCGATCCGGCGGACTACGCCCCCTTGCTGCGCGAAATGGCGTCGACTAGCGGTGCGATAGGCGCGGAGATGCGGTTTGCCCTGGCCCGGAAAGCGTTTTCGCACACCGCGGCCTATGATGGCGCGATCAGCAATTACCTGACGGCGCTCGACGCCGCTGGACAGCGCGACCCATTTCCAACGCGGCTTAATCTGCAGTTTGAACTGGTGCAGGCGCTGCGCTACGGAGAAAATCCGCACCAGCATGCGGCTTTTTATCGAGACCTCGATCCCGCGCCGGGCGGCCTCGGCGCTTACACGCAATTGCAGGGCAAGGCCCTGTCATACAACAATATCGCCGATGCCGATGCGGCGTGGGAGTGCGTGAAGACCTTTGAGCAGGCCGCGTGTGTGATCGTCAAGCATGCCAATCCCTGCGGCGCTGCGATCGGCGCCAGCCTGACGGAGGCGTACCGCAACGCCTTTGCAACGGATCCGACCTCGGCATTTGGCGGAATCATCGCCTTTAATCGCGACCTCGACGCAGCGACTGCAGAAGCCGTATCGCAACAATTCGTCGAGGTGGTGATTGCGCCGCGGGTGTCAGAAGAAGCTGCCGCGATTTTCTCGCAAAAACCGAACATCCGGGTGCTGACTGTCGCGCTTGCCTCCGGCGGCAACACGCTGGAATTAAAACGTGTAGGCGGCGGATTGCTGGCCCAGACGCCTGACAATCTGAATGTCACCGAGTCGCAGCTTAAAGTTGTCACCCAGCGCAAGCCCAGCGCCAAACAGTTGAGCGACCTGCTTTTTGCCTGGCGCGTGGCCAAGTATGTCAAATCAAATGCCATCGTGTTCTGCGTAGATGGCCGCACGCTCGGCGTTGGCGCCGGCCAGATGAGCCGCGTCGACTCGGCGCGCATTGCCTCGATCAAGGCCGCCCATGCCGGCCTTGCGCTTAAGGACTCGGTGGTCGCATCCGACGCATTTTTTCCGTTCCGTGATGGTGTCGATGTCGTGGCCGAGGCCGGCGCCACTGCCATCATCCAGCCCGGCGGCAGCCTGCGCGACGAGGAAGTCATTGCTGCTGCCGATGAACATGGCATGGCGATGGTGTTTACCGGCTTTCGGCATTTCCGCCACTAATAGCGTGAGGCGAGAGGTGTCAGGCGTGAGGCGAACCCGGCTCGATACTGCGCGCCGCATAGCGGCGCTCCACCTCACTCCTCACTCCTTGCTCCTCACCATCAAATGAAGATTCTCGTCATCGGTTCCGGCGGACGCGAGCACGCGCTGGCGTGGCGGCTGGCGCAATCGCCGCGCGTGTCCCGCGTGTTCGTTGCGCCCGGCAACGCGGGTACCGCGACCGAGGTGGGGGTAGTCAATGTCGCGGTCACCGCCATTCCCGAGTTGATCGATTTTGCCCGGAAAGAAGCGATTGCCATCACGGTAGTCGGTCCGGAAACGCCGCTGGCGGAAGGCGTGGTGGACGCATTTCAGGCCGCCGGACTTAAGATTTTTGGGCCGACCCAGCGGGCGGCCCAGCTCGAGAGCTCCAAAGACTACGCCAAGTCATTCATGGCGCGCCATGGCATTCCAACGGCAGCCTACGCGACTTTTAGCGATGCGCAGCTGGCCCACGCGTATATCGACCGCCAGGGTGCGCCTATCGTCATCAAGGCCGACGGGCTTGCCGCCGGCAAGGGCGTGGTCGTGGCCACCGATCTGGCGCAGGCGCACGCTGCGGTCGACATGATGCTGGTCGACAATAAAATGGGTGCGGCGGGCGCGCGCGTAGTCATCGAGCAGTTTCTCGACGGCGAGGAAGCCAGCTTCATCGTGCTGTGCGACGGCCGCCATGCGCTGCCGCTGGCCAGCAGCCAGGATCACAAGCGGTTAAGGGATGGCGATGAAGGGCCCAATACCGGCGGCATGGGCGCTTATTCCCCCGCACCCGTTATTACGCCCAGCATGCACGCGAGGGTCATGCGCGAAGTCATACAGCCCGCGATCAACGGCATGGAAAAAGACGGCGTGCCGTATCTCGGGTTTCTGTATGCCGGCCTGATGATAGGCAAAGACGGCCAGATCATGGTGCTCGAATTCAACTGCCGCATGGGGGATCCCGAAACCCAGCCCATCATGATGCGGCTCAAGAGCGATCTGGTGATGCTGATTGAGTCCGCGATCCGCGGCGAACTCGACCGCGTTGAAGCCGAATGGGATCCGCGGGTTGCGCTGGGGGTGGTGCTGGCGGCGCGAGGTTATCCTGACAATCCAGTAAAAGATGATATAATACAAGGACTTACAAACGATAACTGCGAGGATGCCCACGTGTTTCACGCCGGAACCGCGTTAAAAGACAAGCAGGTCGTCACCAGCGGCGGGCGCGTGTTGTGCGTCACCGCGCTGGGCCACAACGTGAAAACCGCGCAGGCCCGCGCCTATGAAGCCGCCGAGGGCATCCGTTTTGAAGGCATGCAGCTTCGGCGCGATATCGGTCATCGCGCCATTGAGGCCCGTGGCGGCGCACCGGCCCGCCAGACCGCTAAATAGGTTTTTTTCATGACAACCACGCCGCAGTATGACCGGACCCAGGAAAACGTCGGCAACATCATCGCGCTCGAGCACGTCAATCTGGCGATCCCGGACCAGCGGCTCGCCCAGTTATTTTATGCGGCGGGCATGGGCTTCACCCGCGACCCGTATATGATGGTCGGTGACGAGAACATGTGGATCAACCTTGGCCATCAGCAGTTTCATCTGCCGACGCGCGGCCAGCACGTGCTGCGCGGCCATGTCGGACTGGTGGTGCCTGATCTTGAAGCGCTCAAGGCGCGGCTCTCCGCAGTGCGCGCCAAGCTCGTCAATACCCGCTTCGGTTTTACCGAGCAGAATGGATACCTGGCAGTGAACTGCCCCTGGGGTAACCGGCTGCACTGTTTTGCGCCGTCGTCGCGTTTTGGCGATATGACGCTGGGCATGCCTTATGTGGAGTTTAATGTGCCGCGCGGGGCGGCGCCCGGCATTGCGCGGTTTTATGAGCAGGCCTTTGGTGTGGCCAGTATGCTGGCACAGGATGAGACCAGCGCGACAATCCCAGCCGGCCGCAATCAGGCGCTGATTTTCCGCGAAAATGACGCGCCACTGCCGCCTTATGACGGCCACCATATTGCAATTTATGTCGCCGACTTCTCGGGCCCGCATCATTTTCTCAAACAGCACGACCTGATCAGCGAAGAGAGCGATCAGCACCAATACCGCTTCCGGGATATTTTCGATCTGGAGACCGGCGCCAAGTTGTTTGAGATCGAGCATGAGGTGCGCAGCCTCAGGCATCCGCTGTGGGGCCGCACCTTCATCAACCGCAATCCGGAACAAACCCAGCGCGGCTATATGCGCGACCGGGACGCGTTCGCCGGTTGATACTCCCGCCTGTGGACACAGCCCGCGTCAAGCAGTACCTGCTCGGTCTGCAACAGCAGATCGTCACGCAACTTGCGGCAACTGACGGAACAGCGTTCCGGCGCGACAGGTGGGAACGCGAACAGGGCGGCGGCGGCATTTCTCAGCTGCTCGAAAACGGAAAAGTCTTCGAACGCGCCGGCGTCAGCTTCTCCCATGTGTTCGGATTGAATCTGCCGCCTTCGGCCTCCGCCTCGCGTCCGGAACTGGCGGGCCGTTCGTTCCAGGCGCTGGGGGTGTCGCTGGTACTCCACCCCCGCAATCCCCATGTGCCCACTGTGCATATGAACGTGCGCTTTTTCGTCGCTGAGAAAAACGATGCCGCGCCGGTATGGTGGTTTGGCGGCGGCATGGACCTCACCCCGTACTATCCGTTCGAAGAAGACGCGGTCCACTTTCACCGCACCTGCCGCAGTGCGCTCCTGCCGTTCGGGTCCGACTGTTATCCGCGCTACAAGAAATGGTGCGACGAGTATTTTTTTCTGAAACACCGCCAAGAACCGCGCGGCATCGGCGGGATTTTTTTTGACGACCTCAATAAGCCCGACTTCGAGTCCTGTTTTGGGCTCATGCGCAGCGTCGGCGATCATTTCCTGGAGGCCTATCTACCCATCGTCGAGCGCAGGAAAGACCTCGCGTTTGGTGAACGGGAGCGCGACTTCCAGTGTTATCGCCGCGGGCGCTACGTGGAATTCAACCTGGTCTACGATCGCGGCACACTGTTTGGCCTGCAGTCGGGCGGGCGCACCGAATCGATATTGATGTCGCTGCCGCCCCAGGTCAGCTGGCGCTACGACTGGAACCCGGAACCCGGGACCCCTGAAGCAAATTTGTACGCGGAATTTCTGGTCGCTAAAGACTGGATCTAAGTCGCGACGGGGTCAGCGGCTATTCCGGGGCAAACCAGCCTTTGATCGACCGCACGCGCCCGATAATTTTCTCGCTGATTGAACTGTCGATTTTGGTGCTTTCAACGCGATGCCGGTGCGTCAGCACGGGCGTCTGCTTGAAGGTCTGGTAGCGCGTCAATGCCGCCTGCGCGTGCTGCTTGAGCAGCTTGAGGTTGACCGGCTTGTTCAGAAAACGAAAAATCTGGGCTTCGTTGATCAGGTCGATCACCAGCTCCGAATCAGACGTGGTCGTGAGCGCAATGGTGAGAATTTCCGGGTGCTCCTGCTTGAGCAGCTTGAATGCGGCGATGGTTTCGGGGCCGCCGCTTTCGATATCGGCAAGAACCAGCGCGATTTCCTGCGATGCCATGATGCCGAAAGCGTCATCCAGGGTATTGGCGCTGACTACCGGGCAGCCGGTCCCGCTAAACAGCTCCTTGGTGGCGCGAAACACCGCCTGATCGGCGTCCACCACCAGGATGCCCGCGGTCATGGGGTCAGGCACGATAGCAGGAGACGCGGAAGTGTCGGCAAGTTCCATCGCTATGGCGACAGCCTCGGCCATGACTTTGCGGATTTCCTGGTTGTCCCACGGCTTGCTGATGAAGCGGAAAACCTCGCCGTCGTTGATGGAGCCGACGATCGCGGCCAGGTCCGAATAGCCTGTCAGCAGGATGCGCACCGCATTGGGCGCGACCGCCTTGACCTGGCTCAGCAACTCGACGCCCAGCATGTCCGGCATGCGCTGGTCGCTCACCACGACATGGGGCTTGAATTTTTTGACGAACTCCAGCGCCTCCGGACCATTGGTCGCGGTGAACACGTGGTAACTGGTGCGGAAAACTGAGCGCAGCGCGGTCAGGATGCGTTCTTCGTCATCGACGAACAGCACGCGTGCATTTTTGCTGCTGGTATCAAGGGGGGCGCCGCCGCCTGCAATGGTCGTAATCCTGGGCTCGGTGGGCGCATCCACGGGCGGCGGCTGGGTCTGTTGCATCCCGGAAAGCAGGCGCGCGGCATTGATCAGATTCGGATCGATGCGCTGCGTGGGCGAATCATCGGTCACGGCGGAAGCGGTGGGAAAGATGCGCAGGCTGGCGGCGATGCCCTTGGTGAAGGCGTCCGAGAATTCGCGCGCCGTCTGAAACCGGTCCTCGGGTTTTTTCGCGAGCGCCTTCAGCGTTGCCCAGTCAAGCTGCACCGAAATCCTGGTGTTGAGCTCCGACGGATTTGCCGGCTGCTCATTCATGGCCTGGCGCATGACTTCGAGATTGCTGCCGGTGAAGGGCTTGGCGCCGGCGAGCAACTCGTAGGCAATCACGCCGACCGAGTAGATATCACTGCGTGCGCCGGCCTCGGTGCCGAGAATCTGCTCGGGCGACATGTAACTTGGCGAACCCATGATCTCGCCGACCTGGGTCAGCGTCGAAGTGTCGAGTCGCGCGATGCCGAAATCACTGATCTTGATGCGGCCGTCGTCGTTGATCAGGATGTTGGAGGGCTTGATGTCTCTGTGAACCACGCCCTGGTTGTGGGCATAGTCGAGGCCGTCGAGCAGCTGGCGGATGATCTCGCCGATCTCCTTGAGACCGAAGTGCGCATTGTCCCGCAGGTGATGGAACAGGGTATCGCCGTTAACCAGTTCCATCACGATATAAGCGAGTTCCAGATCTTCGCCATAATCGTAAATTGCGGCAATGCGCGGATGCGTGAGCCGACCCACAGCCTGCGCCTCATGACGAAAGCGTGTCAGCGCGTATTGCAGTTCCGAGGGATCCATTGTCGACTTGGTAATGGTCTTGATCGCGACTTGGCGCTGGATCGCCGGATCGAAAGCCCGGTAGACCACGCCCATGCCCCCCTTGCCGAGGATGCCCTGGATGTCGTACTTGCCGATTTTCTTGGGTATGTCCATGCCGTTATCGGATTGCCGCCAAGGCCGCCAGCTCGACCGGTTGCGGCGGCGTCACCGGCAGCACCACCGTGAACTTGGTGCCGACACCGACTTTGGTATCGACGCTTATTTTGCCGCCGTGGCGCTTGACGATCTTGTAAACGATAGACAGGCCCAGTCCCGTGCCTTCGCCGACATCCTTGGTGGTGAAAAATGGATCAAAGATTTTGGGAAGCGCTTCCGGTGTGATTCCTTTGCCATTGTCTTCTATTTCCACGGCAACGCGATCCGCGCCTTCTTTGCGGGTCGTGATCGTGATGGCCCCGTGATCTGATTCGATCGCCTGGATGGCGTTGTGGATCAGGTTGAGGAGCACCTGGTTGATCTGCGACGGAGAACAGGTGATATGCGGCACATCGCCGAGTTGCTTGGTGACGGTAAGCTGCTTGATCTCGTGCTTCGCCAGCTTCAGGGTGCTCTCCACGCCGTCGTTCACATTGAACAGCGCCACTTTGCTGCGGTCGAGCCGGCTGAAATCCTTGAGGTTGGCGACGATATCCGAAATCTGGCCTATGCCGTGCAATCCGTCATTCACCAGCGCCAGCAATTCCTCGAGCCCCTGGTGATCCCGGAATTCCCGAATCTGAGTTTGTGTCAGGGCGAACTGCCGGGACAACTGATGCGGGTCGGCATTTCCGGCCTGCAGCATCGCCAGCAATTTTTCGCTTTCGGAAATCAACAGCACCAGTTCCGGCAACCGGTTTCTGACCGAGCCCAAACCATTCTTGATATATGCGAGCGGGGTGTTGATTTCATGCGCAATGCCGGCGACCATCTGGCCCAGAGATGACATTTTTTCAGTCTGGATCAGCTGTGCTTCCGAGTCTTTGAGCCGGGCCAGCGCTTCGGACAGCTCGAGGGTGCGTTCCGCGACCCGCTGCTCGAGGCCTTCATTGGCGGCATGCAGCGCGCGATTCGCCGCATTGAGCAGGCGGTAGCTGGCAAACAACCGCGTCGCGAGGTAGCCGATCAGGACCAGCAGCGCCGCCGAGAAGGCGATCAGATAAACCCGATAACGCTGACGCTCGACGAGGATTTGTTCGAGTTCGAGACTGAAGGCATTGGTCAGACTGTCCACGCGCGGCCCGGCAGTGAGAAAGGACACGCGCTGAAACAGTTGCTGTTCAACCGGTTTGGTGCTGAGCAGCTTCCCGATATGACCATCGAGACGGGTGATCCCGTCGCGCAGGGCCTGGGGAAACGGAGCCGCCGATTCACGAAGATCGGCGGCGCTGATCTCAAGGTCTTTGCGCCGCGCATCTTCCGGCGCGAAATAATATTTCTGAGCGCTGGCGAGCAACTGAGTGACGACATTTTCCGCGGCGACCAGCCGCTCGCGCTGCGGATAGGTGCGCCACGCGCCGCGCACCAGGCCGGCAAACTCGTTGTCGGCGGCCATCACGAGCTGTAACGCCTGCCTCGCCTCGGCGTTGGCTGTTCTGAACTGCGCCATGAGTTCGGCTTTTTCGGTAAACGCTTTCTCAAGATCGGGCAGACCATGCGCTAGCGCGGGGCTGTCGAGGTCGCGAGCGGACGCAGCAAGATCCTGCTGGACGCGGCCGAGGATCGCCGCGCCGTGGTCGCTGGCAGCAGACGGCGGTTCGCCCAGCCCGGTGCGCGCCCGCAAGGACTCGATGTCCCAGCGCACGTCGATTTCTTTCAGTGCGCGCAAACTGCTCAGCGCCTCATTCTGGCGCCTGATGTCGACGCCCTGGGTCTTGATATAGAGGAATGCGAGCAGGCCGGCGAGAGCAACGCCAGCAATAACCGCGGCTATCCCGCGCACGGGGATTTCGATCCGTGTCGAATGCCGGCCGGCGGCCGGTGTTTCAATTGCCGTGTCTATCGCGTCATTCGCCAAGATAAGCCTGTCGTACCTGGGGATTGCTGAGTAATGCCGTCGCACTATCCGCGAGGGTGATGGTGCCGCTTTCCATGACATAGCCCCGATGGCAGACCTCAAGGGCGAGCCTGGCGTTCTGCTCGACGAGCAGCAGCGTGACGCCTTCCGCGGCAATGGCGCGTATGGTTTCGAATATCTTGTGCACCATCAGCGGGGCCAGGCCCATGCTCGGCTCATCGAGCAACAGCAGCTGGGGCCGGCTCATCAGGGCCCGGCCTATGGCGAGCATCTGCTGCTCTCCGCCGGACAGCGTTCCGGCCAGTTGCCTGCGCCGCTCGGCAAGGCGCGGAAACAATGCGTACACGCGATCCTGGTCTGCAGCGATCTGTTCACGGTCAACACGGCTGTACGCTCCCATTGCGATATTTTCTTCCACCGTCAGCCGCGCAAACACGCCGCGCCCTTCCGGCACCAGCGCGATACCCTGCCGCACCAGTCGGAACGGCGGCTGCGCTGTTATCTCGTTGTTATTATAGTAGATATGACCGGAAATGGGTTTATGAAGGCCGGTGAGCGCCTTCAGCGTCGAGGTCTTGCCGGCGCCATTGGCGCCGATTAGCGTGACCAATTCGCCGCGCTTGACGTCAAGGTCTATGCCTTTGACGGCATTGATCCCGCCGTAAGCGACTTTCAGGCCCCTGACTTCAAGCAAGCGAGCCTCCCAGATAGGCTTCGATGACCGCGGGGTCGCGCCGCACCGCGGCCGGCGCGCCCTCGGCGATTTTTTTGCCGTAATCGAGCACGGCCACGCGGTCGCACAGGCCCATCACCAGTTTGACATCGTGCTCGATCAGCAGCAGCGTGACGCCGTCGCCGCGGATTTTTTCCAGCAGGCGCTTGAGCTCGTTGGTTTCCGTGGCGTTCATGCCGGCGGCAGGTTCATCCAGCGCCAGCAGCAGCGGCTCGGTGGCGAGCGCGCGCGCGATCTCCAGCCGTCGCTGATCGCCATAGGATAAATGGCGCGCCAGCCCACCGGCGTGCTGCACGATACCGACATAATCGAGCAGCTCGTAGGCGCGGCGCACGATAGCCGCTTCTTCGCTGCGGGTCGCGGCAGTGCGCAAAATAGCGCCGAAAACGCCGCTGCGAGTGCGGACATGGCGTCCGACCATGACGTTTTCAAGCGCGGACATGTTGCCGAACAGGCGTATGTTCTGAAACGTGCGGGCAATGCCATAAGCCGCGACATGATGGGGTTTGAGTCCGACGAGGCGTTCGCCGTCAAAAATGAAATCGCCGCGATCCGGCTGATACAGCCCGGTCAGAACGTTGAACAGCGTGGTTTTGCCGGCGCCATTGGGGCCGATCAGGCCGAAGATCTCGCCGCGCCTGACCTCGAGCGACACTTCGGTAAGCGCGGCGAGGCCGCCAAAAGACTTGGTAATACCGGCCACGGACAGCAGGGGCGCAGGTTCAGGCATTAGCCCGCTCCTCGTCGCCGGCTTCGTCTTCAATGGCAAATTCACGGCGGCGCGTGCTCGAAGGCCACAGCCCCGCGGGACGGAACAGCATCATCAGCACCAGCGCCAGCCCGAACAGCAGCATACGCAGATCCGAGGGGTCGATATAAACGGCGCCGAACCACGCCTGCTGCAGCTGGCCCACGTAGCGCAGGGCTTCAGGGAGCGCTGTCAGCAGTATCGCGCCCAACACGACCCCACCCACATTACCCATGCCGCCGAGCACCACCATGCACAGCACCATGATCGAATCGAGCAGGGTGAAGCTTTCGGGACTGATAAAACCCTGAAAGGAAGCGAACAGCCCGCCTGAAATCCCGCCGAAGGTTGCGCCCATGGCAAAGGCCAGCAACTTGATGTTGCGGGTGTTGATGCCCATGGCGCTGGCCGCAACTTCGTCCTCGCGAATGGCGACCCAGGCGCGGCCGATGCGCGAATCCTCAAGCCGCAGCGATATGATGATCGCGAGCAGCGCGCACGCGAGGAAGACAAAGTAATAACCGTGCACCGGCGCGATGGTCAGGCCGCCGACTGAATAGGATTGGTTCAGCGCTATGCCGCCGAATTGCAGCGGGTCGATCAGCGTGATGCCTTGCGGCCCGTTGGTGATGTTGACCGGGCGGTTCAGGTTATTGAGGAAGATGCGGATGATTTCGCCAAAGCCGAGTGTGACGATGGCGAGATAATCGCCGCGCAGTCTCAACGTGGGCGCACCGAGCACGATGCCGAAGACCCCGGCCACCAGCGCTCCCAGCGGCAGCAGCAGCAGAAACGAGCCGTGAATCCCGAATTGAGGCGAGGCGAGCAGCGCGTAGCTGTAGGCGCCGACGGCGAAAAAAGCGATGTAGCCGAGATCGAGCAGTCCGGCGTAGCCGACCACGATGTTAAGCCCGAGTGCGAGCAGGATGAACAGCAATGCCACATCGATGATGCGAACCCAGGCACGACCCAGCAGGGCGTCCACCGCAAACGGCAGCGCCAGCAGGAGCGCGGCGATGACGAGGTACGCGAGCCAGCGCTGGCGCGGTGAAAGCGCGCGGCGGGTCGCGACAGGATTCACGCGCGGTCACTCACGCGTTGCCCCATGAGTCCGGAGGGCCTGAGCACCAGCACCAGAATCAGCACCAGGAACGCGAAAATATCGCGGTAATTGCTGCCCAGTACGCCGCCGGTCAGGTCGCCGATGTAGCCTGATGCGAGGCTTTCGATGAGGCCGAGCAGCATGCCGCCGAGCATCGCGCCGGGCACATTGCCGATCCCGCCCAGCACCGCGGCGGTGAACGCTTTCATGCCGAGCATGAAGCCCATGAAATAATGGCCCAGTCCGTAATACAACACGACCATGACGCCGGCGAGGGCGCCCAGCGCGGAGCCCAGCAGGAACGTGAAGGAGATGATGCGGTTGGTGTCGATGCCCATGAGCCCGGCGACATCCGGATTTTGCTCGGTGGCGCGCATGGCCTGGCCGATGCGGCTTGTTTTGATAAACCACAGCAGACCTGCCATGACCGCGCAGGCAAGCAGGAAAATAAAGGCCTGCAGCCCCGTGAACTGGGCGCCGGCCACGGCGTAATGGTCGGTTTTGATCAGTTCGGGCATGGGCATATATTGTTTGCCCCAGATCAGCGCCGCCGAATATTGCAGCAGCATGGAAATGCCGATCGCGGTAATCAGCGGCGCCAGCCGGGGCGCGCGCCGCAACGGGCGATAAGCGACACGTTCCATCGAAATCCCCAGCAGTATGCAAACCGCGATGGCAGCGCACGCTGCAATCAGCAGAATCACGGGCGCCGGCAGGCCGCTCCCGGCCAGCGCCTGGGTCACCGTGAGGGTGACCAGTGCGCCGACCATGACGATGTCGCCATGGGCGAAATTAATCAGCCCCAGGATGCCGTAGACCATGGTGTAGCCGAGCGCCACCAGCGCGTAAATGCTGCCCAGGACCAGGCCGTTGATGAGTTGCTGCAGGAAAATGTCCATGGCGCAAGTCTACATGACATGGAAACGGCACCGCAGGGGTGCCGTTTCTCTTGTGGCTTGATGACCCGCGTGAACCGCAGGCTATGCGGGGCGCCTTACTTCTTGGCGGCGTCGCTCTTTTCCGCTGCCTTGGGTTCGGCCGACTCGGGTGCGCCCGGCGTCACAGTTTCCAGCGCTTCCCACTTTCCGCCCTTCACCACGTAAATGGTGATCGGCCCGTTCTTGAGATCGCCTTTGTCGTCAAAGGCAATCGGTCCGATCACGCCCTGGTGATTGGTGTTACCGACTTCGGGGAGAAACTTCGCGGGGTCGGCTGATGCTGCGCGCTTCATGGCTTCCACAAAAACCATCACCGCGTCATAGCCCATGGGTGCGAACAGTTCGACCTCGGCGTTGAATTTTGCTTTGTATTTCTCGACAAACGCCTTGCCGCCCGGCATCTGGTCTTTGGGCAGGCCGGGCATGGAGGCCATCATGCCTTCAGCGGCATCGCCGGCAAGTTTGATGAAGTTGGGGGTCTGCATGCCATCGCCGCCGATGAACTTGGCCTTGATGCCGAGCGATACCATCTGCTTTACCATCGGGCCGGCCTGCGGGTCTATGCCGCCGAACATGATGAGATCGGGTTTGCGGCCCTTGATCTTGGTCAGGATGGCGGAGAAATCGGTGTCCTTGTCGGTGGTATGTTCGCGAGCAACGATTTTTGCGCCAGCGGCTCTTGCCGTGGCCTCGAACGCGTCGGCCAGACCCTGACCGTAGGCCGTGCTGTCATCGATGATGGCGATGGACTTCGCCTTGAGTTTTTCGATCGCGAATTTGCCCAGCGTCGGACCCTGCTGGTCATCGTGGGCAACGACCCTGAAGGTGGTTTTGAAGCCTTGCTGGGTGTATTTCGGGTTGGTCGAAGAGGGCGAAATCTGCGGAATGCCGGCATCGGCGTAGATTTTCGATGCCGGTATGGAGGCGCCCGAGTTGAAGTGCCCCACGACTGCGGCGACTTTGGCGTCGGCGAGCTTTTGGGCGACCGTGGTGGCTTTGGTGGGATTCGCCTCGTCGTCTTCGGCGACCATCTCGAATTTCACTTTTTTGCCGCCGATTTCAACGCCGGCTGCATTCAGGTCCTCGACCGCCAACTGCACGCCATTCCTGATATCGATGCCGATGTGCGCCTGCGGGCCTGTCAGCGGCGAGGCCGAACCGATTTTAACCGTAATCATTTCGGGGGCGGGGGCAGCGGCCGGCGCCGCTGCCTTGGGGGCGGGTGGCGGCGCTTCTTTGCCGCACCCGTAAATGACGGCCAGCGCCAGCGCCGCTACCACGCTCAGCAAATGCCTGCGTTTCATGACTGCCCCTTATCGGTAAATGGTTGTTGTTGCGTAAAAAATCATTATCCGTGGCGGATTTTGCCTTGTCAATTTCCAGGCAGACACTCACGCTGGAACCGGCGCGGCCAATAAAAAAGCCGGCCCCGCCGGCATTTTTTACTGAGACAAGCGTGTCCTATTTGATCGTGAGTATCCAGTGCACCATGGACTTGATGTTGTCGTCTTTCACATGCATATGGGGCGGCATGGGCACTTCACCCCACGCCCCTTTGCCGCCGGCTTTTACTTTTTTGACCAGCGCCGCTTCTGCGCCTTTGTCATTTTTATATTTGGCGGCGACATCCTTGTAGGCCGGGCCGACCAGTTTTTTGTCCACCGAATGGCAGGCAGTGCATCCGGAGCTTTTGGTGAGGCTTTCGCCCGCGTCGGCAGCAAACGTTATGGTTGCGAACATCAGGCCGGCTGCTGTGGCAAGCGCCATAAACAGTGCTTTCATCGTAGGTCCCTTGGGGAGTTTAAAAATCCCGCGCATTGTAACGTAGAAATGGATACTTTTAAACGCGCGTCAGGCGTATACGTCACAGGAGAGTCGCTACGGACTTTGATCCGGGGCGGCTCCGTGGAGCGCGCGTTCGAGGACCGTGCAATCAAAGATAGGCGGAAGGCAGGTGACGCCCCGGCATAACCAGGCGCTCACCCCGCTGCCGTTCTGTCCGGCAGCCGCGGGCTTATCGAGAGCCGGCGGCAGGTGCTGGAGATTTTCGGGGATACCGATAATGAGCGTATCCGGGCGGTACGTCGCGGTGAGTGCACGCTGCCATTCCCCGGCTGCGCCGGCCGGGCCCCGCAGTATGACGATGGATGGCGGCGTCAGCCATTCTTCAAGCGCCGTGGCGAGGCTCACGAAGCTGCCGGGGTTTTGTGCCAGCGCCGGATAGAACAGCCGGAGTGTGCGTTCGGCAGCGGCGAGATAGCGCGGTTCGCCCATGAGGTGTCCGAGGCGTTGCAGCGCGATCGAAGTCACGCCGTTGCCCGACGGGGTCGCGTTATCGTGGCCGGACTTGGCGCGGTGTATCAGTTTTTCGTGGTCGTGACTGACAAAGAAAAAGCCGCCGTTCTCCTTGTCCTCGAACTGCGCCAGCAGCAGTTCGGCCAGATCGCGCGCGAAATCAAGATCGGTTCGCCGAAACTCGATTTGCATCAATTCGATCAAGGCATCGAGCAGGAAGGCGTGATCGTCGAGATAGGCGTTGAGATGGGCCCTGCCATCCTTGTGCGTGGCCAGCAGGCGACCGTCACGCCACATCACGCTGCGGATGAAATCGGTTGCGCGCTGCGCCGATTGCAGCCAGGCGGGTTCGTCGAAGACACGCGCGGCGCGCGCCATGCCCCTGATCATCAGCGCGTTCCAGCTCACCAGCACTTTTTCGTCGCGTCCCGGCCAGATGCGCTGTCCACGCGCAGCCAGCAGTTTCCCGCGCGCCGAGGCGAGCCGTGACGCACACTCGGGAAGGGGTGCACCGAGTCGTTGTGCGACCTGCGCCAGTGGCGTTTCCACGCGCAGGTGCCAGTATTTCCCTTCGAAGTTCGGGCCGCCCGCGAGCCCGTAATGCGGCGCGATGACCGCATATTCCCCGTCCGTCACCAGCGCTTTTACCGTGGCGGGCGACCAGACATAGAACTTGCCTTCCTCGTGCTCGGAGTCGGCGTCAAGCGAAGAGTAGTAGCCGCCTTCCGGTGACTGCATGTCGCGCATCACCCAGGCCGCGGTCTCGGCCGCCACTGTTTTGAACAAGGAGTGCTGCGTGACGCGCCAGGCGTCGCTGTAGAGCGCCAGCAGCGGGCCGTTGTCGTAGAGCATTTTCTCGAAATGCGGGATGGCCCAGTACTCATCCACGCTGTAACGGCAAAAGCCGCCGCCCAGTTGATCATAGATGCCGCCTTCGGCCATTTTGGTCAGCGTCAGGCGCGCAATGGACAGCGCGATCTCGTCGCCATCGCGCGCATGACGGCGCAGGCAGAATTCGAGTTCGAACGGATGGGGAAATTTGGGCGCGGCGCCGATCCCGCCGTGAACCTCGTCAAACACCCGGGCGAACGATGTCACCGCGGCCGCCAGCGGCGTGGCATCCATGGCAGGCGGTTCGTCGTGGCCGGTAACCGGCAGGGTGCGGCCCAGCGCTGCCATCAATGCTGCGTTTTGCCTGCCGATGTCATCGCGTTTTTCGCGGTAAGCGGCGGCGATCCTGGGCAGCATGTCCAGGAACCCGGGCATGCCGTAGCGCGGGGTTTTCGGGAAATAAGTGCCGCCGAAAAACGGCGTGCCATCCGGCATCAGGAACATGGTGAGCGGCCAGCCGCCGTTTCTTTGCGTCAGCATGGCGTGTGCGGTCTGGTAGATCTGGTCGAGGTCGGGGCGTTCTTCGCGATCGACCTTGATGTTGATGTAATCGCGGTTCATTGCCGCCGCGACGTCCGGGTCTTCGAACGATTCGTGCGCCATCACATGACACCAGTGACAGGCGGAATAACCGATAGACAACAAAATCGGTTTATCCTGTTCGCGCGCAAGTTTCAGCGCGTCACCGTCCCACGGCTGCCAGTCGACCGGATTATCGGCGTGTTGCTGCAGGTAAGGGCTGGTTTGAGTGGCGAGGCGGTTGGGCATGATCGTGTGTTAGGTTCGCGGCAAAGCGGGCGATCAGATGTTTATACACAACGTTTGATTCTGTCACAAAGCGCCCGCGGCACGAACCACACGCCTGATAGGGGATAATGACGGCTATGTATGGAGGCCAGCAAAAATAATGATACGCAACGCCGGCGCCCGCCGCGCCCATTGGTCGAGCCGCTGGGCCTTTATTCTGGCGGCCACCGGCTCGGCGGTCGGGCTCGGCAATATCTGGAAGTTTCCGTACATGGCCGGCGAGAGCGGCGGCGGCGCGTTCGTGCTGATCTATCTGGTGTGTATCGCGGCCATCGGTTTGCCGCTGTTGATGGCCGAGA
The DNA here is from genome assembly GCA_030683105.1 of Burkholderiales bacterium. Lineage (GTDB taxonomy): Bacteria > Pseudomonadota > Gammaproteobacteria > Burkholderiales > SG8-41 > CAKKQX01. The sequence goes on from JAUXMZ010000035.1 coordinate 120,012, forward strand.
TCATGCTCGGGCGCCGGGCACAGCGCAATCCGGTCGATGCCATGGCCGTGCTGGCGCGCGAGGCCGGCGCATCTGCAGCGTGGCGCGCGCTTGGTGTGACCGGTGTCATCACCGGCTTGCTGATCCTGTCTTTTTACAGCGTGGTGGCGGGCTGGATGCTCGATTACCTGGTGCTGGGCGCCGGCGGCGGTTTCGCGGGTCTCGATTCCGCGGCCGCGCAGTCGCGCCTGAGCGCACTGCTTGCCGATCCGCAACGCATGCTGTTGTGGCACAGCGTGTTCATGCTGATGACGGCAGCCATCGTCGGCGGTGGCGTGGCGCACGGACTGGAACGCGCCAACAAACTGCTGATGCCCGCGCTGTTCGCAATCCTGCTGTTTTTGCTCGTCTACGGATTGATCTGGGGCGAAGCCGGCCGCGCCGCGGCATTCCTGTTTCATGCGGACTTCGCGAAAATCACGCCCGGGGTCACGCTGGCCGCGATGGGTCAGGCCTTTTTCTCGCTAAGCCTGGGCATGGGTTCGATGATGGTCTACGGCTCCTACCTCAAGCGCGACACGTCCATCGTGCGCGCCAGCGTCGCGGTGGCGGCGATGGACACGGTGGTGGCGTTGCTGGCGGGACTGGCGATTTTTTCCATCGTGTTCGCGCACCATCTCGAACCCGCTGCCGGGCCGGGGCTGGTGTTGCAGACCCTGCCGATTGCCTTTGGCGACATGGCGGGCGGCGCGCTGATCGGCAGCCTGTTTTTCGTGCTGCTGGTGTTTGCGGCCTGGACCTCCTCCATCGCCCTGCTCGAACCGGCCACGGCGTGGATCACCGAGAATACGCGGTTGACCCGGCCGCGTGCGAGCGCGCTGCTGGGTACGGCGGCCTGGCTGCTGGGCGTAGCAGTGGTGTTGTCGTTCAACGCATGGCGGGGTGTGACGCTGTTCGGGCTGGGGATCTTCGATGCGCTCGATTATCTGTCGTCAAATATCCTGTTGCCGCTGGGCGGCGTATTGATCGCGGTGTTCGCGGCATGGGTGATGAAAGCGGGCCATTCCCGCCAGGAACTCAACCTGGACGCGACGCTGTATGCGGTATGGCGCCTCACATTGCGTTACGTCGTGCCGCTGGCGATTGTGCTGATTTTTCTGCAGCTGACCGGTCTGCTGCCGCGTCTGACGTGACGCTGCTGCGCCGTCGACAGACTATATTAATAACTCATATAATCAACAAGTTACGATGCCTAATAACTGTAGGCACACCATTCGTATTCCCGGGGCCTGCATCTATAATGCCCTGGTTTATTCTCAACGACCGCGGAGCGTCTCGAATGAAAATTGACACCATTGCCGTGCATGGCGGCTACTCGCCGGATCCCACGACCAAAGCGGTCGCTGTCCCCATTTATCAGACCACCTCGTACGCATTCGACAGCACGCAACACGGCGCCGACCTGTTCGATCTGAAGGTGCAGGGCAATATTTACACCCGGATCATGAATCCGACGACCGATGTGCTGGAGAAGCGCGTTGCCGAACTCGAAGGCGGAATCGCCGGGCTGGGGCTTGCCTCCGGCATGTCGGCCATTACCTACGCCATCATGACGATCGCCGAGGCGGGCGACAACATCGTGACTTCTAGCGCCTTGTATGGCGGCACGTACAATTTGTTTGCGCACACCTTTCCGCAATACGGTATTGAGGTGCGCTTTGCCGATTATCGCGAGCCGAAAGCCTGGGAAAAACTGATCGACGCGAAAACCAAGGCCGTGTTCTGCGAGTCCGTGGGCAATCCGCTGGGCAATGTGGTCGATTTCGGCGCGCTCGCTGAGATTGCGCACGCTCGCGGCGTGCCGGTGATCGTCGACAATACCGTGCCCACGCCGTACTTGTGCCGGCCGTTCGAGCACGGCGCCGACATCGTGGTGCATTCTCTGACCAAATACCTGGGAGGGCACGGTAATTCGATCGGTGGCGCGATCGTCGATTCCGGCAATTTTCCGTGGGCCGACCACAAGCAGAAATTCCGCCGCCTGAACGAACCCGACGTGTCCTATCACGGCGTGGTCTACACGGAGGCGCTGGGGGCGGCGGCCTATATCGGGCGCGCACGCGTCGTGCCTTTGCGCAACATGGGCGCCGCGCTCTCGCCGTTCAACGCCTTCCTGATTCTTCAGGGCATAGAGACCCTCGCCGTGCGCATGGACCGTATCTGTGACAATGCACTGGCGGCGGCGCAGTTTTTACAGAAGCACAAGAAAGTCGGATGGGTGCGCTATGCCGGACTGTCCGACCATCCGGACAAACCGCTGGTTGACAAATACATGGGCGGCCGCGCTTCCGGCATCCTCAGTTTTGGTATCAAGACCGGCAGCGCAGGCGGTGCGAAATTCATCGATGCACTGAAGCTGGTCACGCGGCTGGTGAATATCGGCGACGCCAAATCGCTCGCCTGCCACCCGGCGTCCACCACGCACCGCCAGCTGTCACCGCAGGAACTGGCGAGCGCCGGCGTCAGTACGGACATGGTGCGCCTGTCGCTCGGCATCGAGCATATCGACGACATCATCGCCGATCTCGAACAGGCGCTGGCAGCAGCCTAGCGCTGCCAGTGGCGCATCAGTCGGTGACCGCGCCCTTGCTGGCCGTGGAGACCAGCTTGGTGTACTTGGCCAGCGCACCGCGCGTGTAACGCGGCTTGGGCTGCTTCCATTTCTTTTTGCGCGCCGCGAGTTCTTTGGCCGGCACGTTGAGCTGGATCAGCAGCTTGTCCGCGTCGATGGTGATCGAATCGCCGTTCTTGACGAGCGCGATCGGCCCGCCGACAAACGCCTCGGGTGCGACGTGGCCGACCACCATGCCCCAGGTGCCGCCCGAGAAGCGGCCGTCGGTAATGAGCCCGACTGACTCGCCCAAACCCTGACCGATCAGCGCGCCCGTTGGCGCCAGCATTTCCTGCATGCCGGGGCCGCCCTTCGGGCCTTCATAACGAATGACGAGAACGTCGCCCGCTTTGATCTTCTTGGCCATGATCGCTGCCATCACCTTGGGTTCGGAATCGAACACCCGCGCCGGTCCGGTGATCTTGGGCGACTTCAACCCCGTGATTTTGGCGACACAGCCTTCCGGCGCAAGATTGCCCTTGAGGATGGCCAGGTGCCCGTGCGCATACAGCGGATTGTTCCAGGGACGGATCACGTCCTGATCTTTGCGCGGTGCATCTGGCACGTTTTTCAGTTCCTGGGCGAGCGTCCTGCCGGTGATGGTCAGGCAGTCGCCGTTGAGCAAGCCCTGTTTGAGCAGCATTTTCAGCACCTGCGGCACGCCGCCCGCACGATGGAAATCGACCGCGACGTAACGGCCCGACGGTTTGAGATCGCATAACACGGGCACTTTCTTGCGCATGCGTTCGAAGTCGTCGATGCTCCATTTGACCTCCGCAGCATGGGCGATCGCGAGAAAATGCAGCACCGCGTTGGTCGAGCCGCCGGTGGCCATGATCAACGCCACCGCGTTTTCTATCGACTTGCGGGTGACGATGTCGCGCGGCTTGATGTCGTTTTTGATGGCGTTGACCAGCACCTGCGCCGATTGCGCGGCGGAATCCGCTTTCTCGGCATCGGGCGAAGCCATTTGCGAGGAACCCAGCAGGCTCATGCCCAGGGCTTCGAACGAAGACGACATGGTGTTGGCGGTGTACATGCCGCCGCAGGCGCCGACCGACGGGCACGCGTGCTTTTCGATGCCGACGAAATCTTCCTTGCTCATCTTGCCCGCGGCGAACGCGCCGACCGCCTCGAACGAGCTGACGATGGTCAGATCCTGTCCTTTCCACTTGCCGGGCTTGATGGTGCCGGCATAGACATAGATGCCGGGCACATTCATGCGCAGCATCGCGATCATGCCGCCCGGCATGTTCTTGTCGCAGCCGCCGCACACCAGCACGCCGTCCATCGCCTGGCCGTTGACCGCGGTCTCGATGCAATCAGCGATCACTTCGCGCGAGACCAGCGAATATTTCATGGCTTCGGTGCCCATGCCGATGCCGTCGGTGACGGTCGGCACGCCGAACACCTGGGGCATGGCGCCGGCGTCCTTGAGCGCAGCCATCGCGCGGTCGACCAGCGGCTGGATGCCGGCGTTGCACGGATTCATCGTGGAGTGGCCGTTGGCGACACCTACGATCGGTTTCTGGAAATCGTTGTCGCCGAAGCCGACGGCGCGCAGCATGGCGCGGTTGGGCGAGCGGGCGATGCCCTGGGTGATGAGCTGACTGCGTTTATTGAGCGGCATGGGGAACTCTCCGGGAAAACAATGCACGTATAATGAAGGTCGTTATTTTAACCCAAGCCGCCTCACTCCAAATGCTCATCCACCCGCAATTTGACCCGATCGCGATACAACTGGGCCCGCTCGCCGTGCGCTGGTATGGGCTGATGTATCTGGTGGGCTTCGCCCTGGTCTGGTGGTTCGGCCGGCAGCGCATCCGCGCCCAGCCGCAGGGCGTGTGGAGCTTCAAGGACTTCGAAGATGCGTTGTTCTACGGCATCCTCGGCACCATCCTCGGCGGTCGCTTCGGCTATGTGCTGTTCTACAAATTCGGCGACTATCTGGCGACGCCGTGGAAGATCTTTTACGTGTGGGAAGGCGGCATGTCGTTTCACGGCGGGTTTCTCGGCGTGGTGCTGGCGCTGTGGTGGTTCGCGCGCAGCCGGCGCCTGGACTGGCTGCGGATTACCGATTTCATCGCGCCGCTGGTGCCGCTGGGTCTTGCTGCCGGGCGCCTCGGTAATTTCATCAATGCGGAATTGTGGGGGCGGCCGGCTACTGTGCCGTGGGCGACGGTGTTTCCCAACGTCGATCGCGTGCCGCGGCACCCCTCGCAACTCTACGAGTTCGCGCTCGAAGGCGTCGTATTATTCGTACTGTTGTGGTGGTTTTCGGCCCGGCCCCGGGCGCGCGGCGCGGTGTCGGCGCTGTTCCTGATCGGCTACGGCGTGTTCCGCTTCGGCGTCGAATACACGCGCGAACCTGATGGTTTCCTCGGCTTGCTGGCGCTCGGCTGGTCGATGGGGCAGTGGCTGTCGGCGCCGATGGTGGTGGCCGGTGCGGCGATGCTGGTCTGGGCTTATCGCGCCGGCGCGAAGGGGGCTCCGGCCCCTGGCCCGGAAAAGCGCCAAAACCGGGGCTGAGGAGTGTGCCCGGATTCGGGTTTGTCCGGGGACCGCAACTCGTTGTAGAATGCCGGGCTGCAATCAAGTGGGGACGTAGCTCAGCTGGGAGAGCGCCGCGTTCGCAATGCGGAGGTCGGGAGTTCGATCCTCCTCGTCTCCACCAAATTTAAAAAAGCCGCCGTTTGGTGGCTTTTTTAATTTGTGAGATCGAGGGTCTTAAAACACGCGTGAAGAAAAGTCAGCAATCCGACTTGCTCGCAGATTGCCAGTCATTGCTTGAGAGTTTATTTACTCGCTTGCTTCATACACCAAACACGGGGCGCGCCAGGGTGACAGAGATCAATTACTGGTGGTCGAATGTCCGAATATTGGGAACGACGAAACGGCCTTGCAGCGATAACAATTCGGCACGGTGCAGGCGCGCCAGCTTATTGAGCAATCTATCGCCTTTCTCGAGCAGGCGGACTTCGATTCGCCGCCGGTCCTCCGAAGAACGGCGGCGCTCGACAAAACCGAGTTTTTCGCAGCGCGAAATCAACGCGACTACACCGTGATGTTGCGCCTGCAGCCGCTCCGCCAGTTCTCCGACCGTCGCCCAGTCGCGGCCGGGATACCCCTTGATTTGCAGCAGCAACAGGTACTGTCGCGGTTTGATGCCGTGCTTGAGCGCGAGCTGCTCGCTGAATCTGACGAATTTTCGTATTTGATAACGAAAATCCGCAAGCGTCTCGAAATCACGTTTGTTCAGGGGGCGGGCATCAGGTTTTTGCACGGAGCGTCCATCGGGCGGAAGGAAAACCGGAGATACCCGGTATCGTGGCCCAATTTGCCCGCAGCGGCAAGCGAAGCGCGGACGCCTGGCGGCGTCCTTTCTTTGCTTCAGTGAATCAACACGATCTGCATCAGCACCAGCCATGCCAGCAAACCCGCGCCGGTGACTACAGTTGCCATCTGCATGGCCCGGGTTTCTTCATGCATGCGAAACAGCGCGAATATCCCGCGGTAGGTGATCAGCAGCGAGGCAAGCAGGCCTAATGCGCCTACGATGACGCATACAAGGAGATTCGGAATGAACAGCACCAGCGATGAAAGCCACATTGGGATGGGCGCAATCGCGGCGAGGGTGAAGCACACGTGATAATCGACAGCAACGTCATTCAGACGGCAGGTAAGGTACATTATCCACGCAATAAGCGGAACGGTGAGCAACTCGGCAAGAAAGAATACTCCGGCGGCGGTTTGCCACTGGCTCGGTGAAACTCCCGCGGAGAAAATATCACCGTAATTGCTCCCGGCGTAATAGATCATCGCGGGCGGCAACAAAGATAAGGGCAAAACCACCCAGGCAAACATGCGGGTCATGGACGGATGAATTCTGATCAGTTCGTCCCACCCCTCGTGAAACGACAGGATCATCTTCGGCATTTGCGACGGGCTCATGGCATTACTCCTGTGGCGAGGCGGACCGGGCGGGGTCAGGATTTATCCAAAAGATAAGCCGGCATCGGATGCGTTCCGATACGAAGCACGTAGAATATATATCACAATGTGATGTATATTGTCAATAGCCCTTTTTCGTGATGACGGTACTGGATTGCTGTCCGGTTACGGTCCGGGCATCCGCCAAACATTGAAATCCCGGCGCGGCCGCATCATGATAGCGAGACTCGGCGGCGTCAGAACACCGTCCGCTTCCACCAGAAAATCAGACTCTACGGGAGAGCACCCCATGGCAAGACAGGTCATCCATACCGACGCCGCACCCAAGGCCATCGGCACGTATTCGCAGGCGGTGCGCTGCGGCAACACCGTTTATCTCTCGGGCCAGATCGGGCTCGATCCGGCAACCATGGAGATGGCAGCGGGTATCGATGCGCAAATTACCCGCGTACTCGAAAATCTCAAGGCGGTGACCGCGGCTGCTGGCGGTGGCCTCAACGATTGCGTCAGGCTCACCGTGTACCTGACCGATCTCAAGCACTTCGCCCGCGTCAACGAAATCATGGCGACGTTTTTTACCGCGCCCTATCCTGCGCGCGCCGCGATCGGCGTGGCCAGCCTGCCGCGCGAGGCGCTGGTGGAGATTGATGCCATTATGCATCTTGAGTGAGGAGCAAGGTGTGAGGAGTGAGGAGTGAAAACCAGGACGACCGGCACGCCTACTCATCACCCATCACTGTCAGGGTTGAACAAAACCATCCTGACGCGGCTCGCCAAGCTCGGCATTGCAGCAAAGAGCGAGTTGGTGCTGCATCTGCCGCTGCGGTACGACGACGAAACCCGTCTTTATCCCATCAATGAGGCGCCGCAGGGACAGAGCGTGCTGGTCGAGGGCAGGGTGGTCACGTGCGAGGTCAAGTACCGGCCCCGGCGCCAGCTGGTCTGCCATATCGAAGATGGCAGCGGCGTGCTGACGCTGCGGTTTCTCAATTTTTACACCAGCCAGCAAAAGCAGTTTGCTGAGGGCGTGCGGGTGCGCGCGTTTGGCGAAATCCGCCAGGGGTTTTTCGGCGACGAGATGGTGCATCCGAAATACCGGGTGGTGGCCGCCGATGAGCCGGTGTCGAGCGCGCTGACCCCGGTCTACCCGACCACTGCCGGCCTGGGCCAGGAGACGCTGCGGCGTCTGATCGGGCGTGCGCTGGCTGATTGCGATTTGTCTGACACGCTGCCGGAGTCGGTTATCGAGACGCACCGGCTGCCACTGTTTCGCGAGTCGGTGTTGTTTCTGCACAATCCGCCGCCGGACGTGGCGCAGTCCGAACTCCAGGAACGGCGGCATCCGGCGTGGCGCAGGATCAAGTTCGACGAGTTGCTGGCGCAACAGCTGTCGATGCGTTTGCACCACCGCCGGCGCCGGGCCGCCGGCGCACCGGCATTGCGGCCGCAAAACCGGCTCACGCATGCGCTGCAGGAAACGCTGCCGTTCAAGCTCACGTCCGCCCAGCAAAAAGCGCTGGCGCAAATCCGGCACGATCTCGTCCAGCCCTATCCGATGCAGCGCCTGCTGCAGGGGGATGTCGGCAGCGGCAAGACCGTGGTGGCCGCGCTTGCCGCCCTGCAGTGCGTGGAAAACGGCTATCAGGTGGCGATCATGGCGCCGACCGAAATCCTCGCCGAGCAACACTATCGCAAATTTTCAGCCTGGCTTGAAGGGCTGGGTGTGAGCGTGGCCTGGCTCGCGGGCAGCCTGCGCCAGAAACAAAAGCGTGAGGCGCTCGAACGCGTCGCCTCGGGCGAGGCCATGGTGGCGATCGGCACCCACGCGCTGTTTCAGGACGAGGTCGAGTTCCACAATCTCGCGCTCGCGGTCATCGACGAGCAGCACCGTTTCGGTGTGCATCAGCGGCTGGCGCTGCGCATGAAGGGAACCCGGCCCAACAAGGGGGCGCAGCCTCACCAGCTGATGATGAGCGCGACGCCGATTCCGCGCACGCTGGCGATGAGCTACTACGCCGATCTCGATGTGTCGGTGATTGACGAATTGCCGCCCGGCCGCACGCCGGTCGCCACGCGTCTCATCGCCGAATCGCGGCGCCCCGAAGTGATCCAGCGCGTGCGCGATGCCTGCATGGCCGGTAGCCAGGCGTACTGGGTATGTCCTTTAATTGAAGAATCGGAAACGCTGCAACTGCAGACTGCGCTCGATACCCACGCGGTGTTGTTGCAGACTTTCCCGGAACTCAAGGTCGGGCTGGTGCATGGCCGGTTGAAAGGCGAGGAGAAAACCGCAGCGATGCAGGCGTTCCAGCGCGGGGAAATCCAGCTGCTGGTGGCGACCACCGTGATCGAGGTCGGGGTCGACGTGCCCAACGCGTCGCTGATGGTGATCGAGCATGCCGAGCGCATGGGCTTGTCGCAGATGCACCAGTTGCGGGGGCGCATCGGCCGCGGCGCGGAAAAAAGCACGTGCATCCTGCTCTACCAGAATCCGCTGACCGAGACCGCGCGGGAACGCCTCAAGATCATTTATGAAAACAATGACGGCTTCGAAGTCGCGCGGCACGACCTGAGGTTGCGCGGGCCCGGAGAACTGCTGGGTGCACGCCAAAGCGGGGTGCCGTTGTTGCGGTTCGCCGATCTCGCGGTCGACACCGATTTGCTCGACGCCGCGCGCGATGCCGCGCCGGCGCTGCTGCAGGATCACCCGGATGCGGCGCATGCTCATCTGGCGCGGTGGCTGGGCGCAAAAAACGAATTTCTGAAAGTTTAAGACGAACACCTTCACCGCAGAGGCGCAAAGGCGCAAAGTTTCTTTGATTACCTCCTGCGGAGACGTTTTCATGCCGGGATAATTAAACCGATAGTGTGAATTTTCAATCCGTATCTTGTTGCTTGACCTGTCTTCGGTTTTCTCTGCGTCTTTGCGCCTTTGCAATTAGAACAAACGGCCGATCTGCGATAATGGCGGCATGAACCGACTGCCTGTGCCGTGAAATCCATCCCCCGCGATACCTTGTGGTGCCGCTCGCCGTCCGCAGCCGGCGCTTGCCGGCCATGGCTGCGCGATCGCGGTTCGCTGACGCGCCGCATTCAGGACCGCTGCCCGGCACTGAGTGTGAAAGTCGTGTTTCAGGGCATGCGCCGTGCCAACCGGGATGAACGCTTCGTGTTTCCGCGGCACACCCGCGTGCTGGTACGCGAGGTCTATCTGTATTGCCGCCGCACCCCGGTCGTGTTCGCGCACAGCGTAATAGCCGCGCGTGACCTGCGCGGCGCATGGCGGCGGCTGGCGGGGATGGGCTCGCGGCCGCTGGGCGCGGCGCTGTTTGCCGATCCCCGCATCCGGCGCTATCCGTTGCGGCAGAAAAAGCTCGGCCGCCATCATGAACTGCACCGGCGGGCCAGCGCCGGGCTGCACGGCACGCCGGCGACCTTGTGGGCACGGCGCTCGTTATTCGCGCTGCATAAATCGCCTATACTGGTGAGCGAAGTGTTCCTGCCGGGGATTTTGAAGCTGTGACTTTTAGTCAGCGCATTAACGCCTACGAAAAACTGATGCGGCTGGACAAGCCGATCGGCATCCTGCTGCTGCTGTGGCCGGCGCTGTGGGGCCTGTGGTTCGCGCGGCGCGGCGTGCCCAATTTCGACATCCTGCTGATTTTTTTCGTCGGCACCGTCCTGATGCGCTCGGCCGGCTGCGTCATCAACGATTTCGCCGACCGCAAGTTCGACCCGCATGTCGAACGCACCCGCGACCGTCCGCTGGCGGCGGGGCTGATCCGGCCGTGGGAGGCGCTGGCGCTCGCCGCGGTTTTGATGCTCATCGCGTTTGCGCTGGTGCTGCAGTTGAACCGGCTTACCGTGATGCTGTCGTTCGCCGCGGTTGGGCTCGCCGTCATCTATCCTTTCCTCAAGCGGGTTTTCTCGTTCCCGCAGGCCTGGCTCGGCATCGCGTTCGGCTTCGCGATCCCGATGGCCTATGCCGCGCAGCAGGGCAGGATACCCGCGGTGGCCTGGGTGCTGCTGATCGCCAACATGTTCTGGGCCATCGCCTACGACACCGAGTACGCGATGGTGGATCGCGACGACGACCGGCGCATCGGCGTCAAATCGTCGGCGCTGCTGCTCGGGCGCTACGATGTGGCGGGGGTCATGGCGGCGCACGCCGTGTTCCTCATCATGATGGCGGGGATCGGCTGGTGGCAGCGTCTGGGCATACTGTATTTCTGCGGCGTGGCGGCGGCGGCGGTGCTGACGAGTTACCAGTACCGGCTGATCCGGGGACGCGACCGCAGCCTATGCTTCAGGGCGTTCCTGCACAACAACTGGGTCGGGCTCGCGATTTTTGCCGGCCTTGCGCTCGACCTGCATTTTCGTGTCCGCCTGTTTTCGTGAGATTAGGGATTCTTAGCCATGGCCTATCAAGACCTGCGTGATTTCCTGACCCAGCTCGAAGCGTGCGGTGAACTCAAGCGCATCGCCGTCGAGGTCGATCCCAAACTCGAGATGACGGAAATCTGCGACCGCGTGCTGAAGACCGAGGGCCCGGCGCTGTTGTTCGAAAAACCGCGCGGTTACACGATGCCGGTGCTCGGCAACCTGTTCGGCACGGTGAAGCGCGTGGCGCTGGGCATGGGCGTGGCGGCGGACGCGGACCCGCTCAAGGCGCTGCGCGGCATCGGCGAGCTGCTGGCCACGCTCAAGGCGCCTGAGCCGCCGCGCGGGCTGAAGGACGCCTGGAATAAAATACCTCTATTAAAACAAATACTTACAATGAGTCCGCGAGTGGTCTCGCACGCGCCGTGCCAGGAAACGGTATGGGAGGGAGCGGCGGTCGACTTGTCCCGGCTGCCAATCCAGACCTGCTGGCCGGGAGATGCGGCGCCGCTGATTACCTGGGGGCTGACGGTCACCCGCGGACCGCACAAGCCGCGCCAGAATCTGGGCATCTACCGCCAGCAGGTGATCGCCCCCAACAAGGTCATCATGCGCTGGCTCGCGCACCGCGGCGGCGCGCTCGATTTTCGCGACCACAGCCTTGCGCATCCGCGCGCGCCGTTCCCGGTCGCGGTGGCGCTGGGCGCGGACCCGGCGACCATGCTCGGTGCGGTGACGCCAGTGCCCGACACGCTGTCCGAGTACCAGTTTGCCGGGCTGCTGCGCGGCGCCAAAACCGAAATCGTCAAATGCCTGTCCCATGACCTGCAGGTGCCGGCGCGCGCCGAGATCGTGCTCGAAGGGTTTATTTATCCCGGCGAGACCGCCATGGAAGGCCCGTTCGGTGACCACACCGGCTACTACAATGAAACCGACCGCTTCCCGGTATTTACCATAGAGCGCATGACCATGCGCAGCAATCCGGTTTATCACAGTACCTATACCGGCAAACCTCCCGACGAACCGGCGGTGCTCGGGATGGCGCTGAATGAAGTGTTCGTGCCGCTGCTGGTGAAACAGTTTCCGGAGATTGTGGATTTTTATCTGCCGCCTGAAGGCTGCTCGTATCGCATGGCGATCGTGAGCATCAAAAAGCAGTATCCGGGCCACGCCAAGCGCGTGATGTTCGGTGTGTGGAGCTTCCTGCGGCAGTTCATGTACACCAAGTTCATTATCGTCACCGACGACGACGTCAACGTGCGCGACTGGAAGGAAGTGATCTGGGCTCTGACGACCCGCGTCGATCCGGCCCGCGACACGCTGATCGCGGAAAACACGCCCATCGACTATCTCGATTTCGCGAGCCCGGTGTCCGGTCTGGGTTCCAAAATGGGCATAGACGCGACCAATAAGTGGCCGGCCGAAACCGCGCGCTCATGGGGCGAACCGATCGTGATGAGCGACGATGTAAAGCGCCGCGTCGATGCGCTGTGGGGCGAGCTGGGACTCTGAGTAATCGTGATTCGTGGATCGTGGATCGTGAAGGGTGACGCGAACTTCCCGGCGCACCAAAAGTCTTCCGCTTACCGCCTTTCGAGATTCACCGCCGGCTGTAGACCCATTTGAGCAGTGCATCCTGCACCGGCTGGGCTTTGCCGGCGTTGGGATGGTTGACGATGAACACCACGATGGCGCGCCGGCCCGCGTTGTCGAGTACGTAACCGGCGATGGAACGCACGCCCGTCAGCGAGCCGGTCTTGATGTGGGCCTGCCCGGCAATTTCAGCGCCGTTCAGGCGTTTTTTCATGGTGCCGTCGACGGCGGCGAGCGGCAGCGATGCCATCAGTTCCGGCATCACCGGGCTGCTGAATGCGGTGAGCAGCAGCCGCCCGAGATTTTTCGCGCTGATGCGCTCGATGCGCGACAACCCGGAGCCGTTCTCTATCACCAACTCCGGAAACGACAGTCCTTTGCCCGCCAGCCACAGCCGGATGCCCTGATTGGCCTTGTCGAAGGTCGCGGGCGGGGCCGCGCCAACCGCGCCCAGCGTCAGGAACAACTGGCGCGACATCACATTGTTGCTGAATTTGTTGATATCGCGCACGATTTCCGACAACGATTCCGATTTGACGCTGGTCAGCAACCGCGCCTCGGGCGGCGCTTCGCCCTGGCGCACGCTGCCGCTCAAGCTGCCGCCGAGTTCCTTCCACATCTGGACGAACAATGCGCCCGCGTACTGGCGGTGGCCGAGCACGCTGAAGCTGCGGGTTTTTTCGCCGCAGTCCCGGGAATACAGGCCGTTGAACGCGAGCCGCGCGGCGTCACCATTGCCCTGCGCCTCGAGTTTGAGCTGGGCCACCCAGTCACCGCAGGCGCCGTTGCCCAGCGTCAGGTTGTTGACGAGCGCGATCTGGGGCAGCGCGGGTTCGGCGAGGATTTTCACCGTGCGCGTGTCATGGTCCGGCACGAACAGCAGCGTCACCGCCTTGAAATTCACCAGCAGCGCGTCGGGTCCGGTGTTGTAGGGACGTGTCGGCTGGTCATCGAAGCGCGCGGGATCGTAGCCCACGGCATCAAAATAGCTGTTGTCGAGCACGAGGTCGCCGCGGATCTCGCGCACGCCGCGGGCGCGCAGGTTCTTCAGCAGCAACCAGAAATTTTCCTGCGTGAGTTTGGGGTCGCCATACCCTTTGAGGATGAGGTTGCCGGTGAGCACGCCCTGCTGCAAAGTTCCCGTGGCGTAGACCTCGGTGTTCCACGCATAGGCCGGCCCCAGCAAATCGAGCGCCGCATAGGTCGTGACGAGCTTCATCGTCGAGGCGGGATTGAGCGGGCGCTCGGCGCCATGCGCGACGATGGGCTGGGTGGCGCCGATCTCGTGCACATAAACGGCGGCACTGGTCTCGGGGATGCCGGCCTGCGCCAGCGCCTGGGCCACGGGTTCGGGCAGGCGGGTGGCCGCGGACTGTGCCGCGGCGCTTGGTGCGGCGAGTGTTGCGATCAACAGGCAGGTCAGGGCGATAACATTTTGCATGGTTGCTTACGGGCAATTTTCGTTCAACTACAGGGTAACGGTGGTGTGCCGTTGCGGTACCGTCACGTTATGCCAGCCCAGGCGCTTGCGGATCACGCCCGCCAACAGATCGGCGGTGGTCTGCTCGCCATGCATGATGAATGTTTTCCTGGGCGCCGGTTTGAAGTGCCCGAGCCAGCCTAGCAATGCCGACTGGTCGGCGTGTGCGGACAGGCCGCCGATGGTATAGACGTCGGCGCGCACCGGTACTTTGACATCGAAAATGCGGACTTCCTTCGCGCCGTCGACGATGCGCCGTCCCAGCGTCCCCGCGGCCTGGAAACCCGTGATCAATATCGTGCATTCCGGACGGTTCAGATTGTGACGCAGGTGGTGCTTGATGCGCCCGGCGTTGCACATGCCGCTGGCCGAAATAATCACCGCGCCGCTTTTTATGCGGCGCAGCGCGACCGATTCCTCGACGTCCTCGATGAAGCTGATTCGCGGGCGGCCGCGGTGCTTGCGCATCCACTGCATCAGGATGGCCGCCTCCTTGTCGAGCAAAGCGCCGTGGTTCATGGTGATTTGCGTGACTTTGGTCGCCATCGGCGAATCGACATAGATGTCCATCTCGGGCAGGCGGCCCTCGCGGTAAAGATCGGCCAGCAGGTACAGCAGGTCCTGGGTGCGGCCGACGGCGAACGCCGGGACAATGACGTTGCCTTTTTTACGCGTGAGCGTATCGGTGATGGCGTGTTCGAGTTCCGCCAGGGTTTCATCCATGGTCTTGTGCAGGCGGTTGCCGTAAGTGGATTCCACCAGCAGCACATCCGCTTCGGTGATCACGGCCGGATCGCGCACGATGGGCCGCGTCGGCTGACCGAGGTCCCCGGAGAAAACGATTTTCAGTTTGCGGCCGCCCTCCGTGACCCACGCTTCAATGATGGCCGAGCCCAGGATATGCCCGGCGTCGCGGTACATGCAGCGAACATCCGGATGTGGTTTAACTTCGGCGTTGTATTCGATGGGCTTAAGTTGTTTGAGCGCGCGCTCCGCCTGCGCCATGGTGTAGAGCGGCGCCGCGCCTTTGCCGTGCTCGCCCCGCCGCGAACGGGATTTTCTGCGCCACTCGGCTTCCTTTTCCTGGATGTGGGCGCTGTCGCGCAACATGACCTGCAGCAGATCGCAGGTCGCCGCAGTGGCATAGATAGGCCCGCGAAAACCTTCGGCGGCGAGGCGCGGCAGCAGACCGGAATGGTCGATATGGGCGTGGGTGAGCAACACGAAATCGAGCTCGCGCGGCTCGAAGGCGAAGCGGGCGCTGTTTTTCGGTCCGGCTTCGCCGCCGCCCTGAAACATGCCGCAATCGACGAGAAAGCGCGTGTTGCCGGTTTCGACCAAGTGGCACGACCCCGTGACTTCGCCAGCGCCGCCCAAAAAAGTGATTTTCATGCCTGACAGTATACGTGTGAGGATCAGCTCTGATCGATGAGTTCAAGCGTGCGGTCGATCAGCAGGCCGGCCTCCTCGTCGCTGATGATATACGGCGGCATGAAGTACACGGTGTTGCCTATCGGCCGCAGCAGCAGTTCACGCTCCAGCGCCCGCTGATAAAAATCGCGCGAAAACCCCGGGTCATCCGCCGCCACTTCGAAGGCCCAGATCATGCCGGTGTTGCGAAAGTGCCTGACGCGGGAATG
Organism: Burkholderiales bacterium; assembly: GCA_030683105.1. Classification (GTDB taxonomy): domain Bacteria; phylum Pseudomonadota; class Gammaproteobacteria; order Burkholderiales; family SG8-41; genus CAKKQX01. The sequence continues at coordinate 135,706 of JAUXMZ010000035.1, forward strand.
CGCCGCGAGATCGCGCGCGGCGGCGCTGATGCGCGCCGACTTCGCCTGGTTGGCCGCGATCACGCCGTCCTGCTCGAAGATGTCCAGCGTGGCGAGCGCGGCGCGGCAGGCGAGCGCGTTGCCGGTATAGGAATGCGAATGCAGAAAGCCGCGCGGCACCGCATCGTCATAAAACGCCTGGTAGATCGTGTCCGTGGTGAGCACAACCGACAGCGGCAGAAAGCCGCCGGTTATGCCTTTGGACAGGCACAGAAAGTCCGGTGTGATGCCTGCTTGCGCATGGGCGAACAGCGTGCCGGTGCGGCCGAAGCCGGTCATGATCTCGTCTGCAATCAGGTGCACCGAGTAGCGCTCGCACAGCGCGCGGGCGCGGCGCAGGTACTCGGCGTCGTGCATGGCCATGCCGACTGCGCCCTGCACCAGGGGTTCGACGATGAAGGCCGCAGTTTCGGCATGATGCTGCTCGAGGTGACGCTCGAGCGCCCCGGCGCAGCGAATCGCGTAATCGCGCGAGCTTTCGCCTGATTCCGCCAGTCGCCAGTCGGGGCTGGGCACCTGCGCGCTCACCCGCAGCAGCGGCGCGTAGGTGTCCTTGAACAGCGCGACGTCGGTGACGGAAAGCGCGCCCAGCGTTTCACCGTGATAGCCGCCGGCGAGGCTGATGAATTGCGTCTTGTGAGGCTGGCCCGAGTTGCGCCAATAGTGGAAACTCATTTTCAGCGCGATTTCGGTCGCCGAGGCGCCGTCGCTGGCGTAGAAGCAGTGCCCGAGCGCACCGGCGGTGAGCTGTGAGAGCCGTTCCGACAACGCGACCACGGGTTCGTGGGTAAAGCCGGCGAGCATCACATGTTCGAGCTGCGCCAGCTGGTCGGTGAGCGCGGCAGTGATGCGCGGATTGCCGTGGCCGAACAGGTTGACCCACCATGAACTGACGGCATCGAGATAACGCTTGCCGTCGAAGTCATAAAGCCAGCAGCCCTCGCCGCGCGCAATCGGAATCAACGGCAGCGTCTCGTGCTGCTTCATCTGCGTGCACGGGTGCCACACCGCGGCCAGACTGCGCTTTAGCAGCAGATCGTTGCGAGTGCTGGTTTGCATTTTGGGGTTGAAACCATTAAAAAAGCGTGTGAATGATTTATGCGCGCTGCCGTTATTCAGCACAGCGGTGTTTGCGTAAACAAGGAGCCGGATTTCCCTAATTCGTCTGCCACATTGATGCATGCGCCATCGCCGCCGTCCGGCGTCTCGGTGCCCTATTCCCGCAGTCAACCCTTTGGTATTCCGCCCCGTTGTCTTATCTGTGCGGCCATAACATCCGCGCCCGGTTTTCAGGTGTCAGTTTAACATCGCCAGGGAGATCATTTTCCTATGCAGATTCTTGACCGCATTGAGAACCAGATGCATGCCACCGGTCTGCCGCTGGTGGGCATCACGCTGGCGGCCGTGCCCTGTCCCGACACGCCGGTGATCATGACGCTGCACTGGCACGGCTTCATCAAGGAAAGACTTGCTGACATCGAAGAGGCCGAGACCGTGTCGTACACGCCGATTCCGAGCTCCGCGCTGCAGTTGAACGAGCGCTGGCAGGATCTGGTCGCGGTTGACCGCGCGACGATGGCGGCGGCCTGGGAACTGGGCGCGTGGGATGTGGCGCGCGCCGAACGGCCGGGCTGCCTGCGTCCCGGCGCATCTTCCACGGAAGCACTGGAGTGCCTGCAGGCGTTCGGCGCGTTTCCGTTCGGCATCAACGGCAACCAGGTGGTGGTGTCGGATGCGCCGGACGCCGATGAACTGGTGAAGCTGGCGGCCGGGCGCGGCTACCTGATGTGGATGTTCCGGCCGGTCAAAGGCGGTATCTGGGCCGAATATGCGCAGGACGCCACGCTGACAACCGAGGGCCGGCGCGCTCCGCCGTGCCCGCATGACCCGATTCCACCGACCTGCAGCGGCAGGCAGAAAACCGTTTACCGCTTCGGCGTGGCCTCGCCGGGGACGGGCGGCAGCGCAGGGCGTGCGCGGGCACTAGCGGCGCCGAAAACTTAACTATTTGTATTATAAAGTATTTCTGTAATTCAAGCGGTTAGCGTGCGCTCGCTTCCGCTTTTACTGCCTTTGTACTAAATCCCGCTAAGCTCTTGTAATTGCGCCTCCCCGCCCCTATTATTAGCACTCGCTAGAGATGAGTGCCAATAGTGGCGCTCCGTAGTGTTCAGTTCAATTACTTCCCACAGGAGATTTACCATGAAAATTCGTCCGTTGCACGACCGCATTATCGTGAAGCGGCTGGAAGAGGAACTCAAAACCGCTTCCGGAATCGTGATTCCCGACACCGCCGCCGAAAAGCCCGATCAAGGTGTGGTCAAGGCGATTGGTACAGGCAAAGTGATGGATGACGGGAAAGTCCGTCCTCTCGAAGTTAAAGTTGGCGACAAAGTGCTGTTCGGCAAGTACTCCGGGCAGTCTGTGAAAGTCCAGGGCGACGAACTGCTCGTGATGCGTGAAGAAGACATCATGGGAGTCATCGAAGCCTAACCACCGATTTGAATCAGGAGAACTAACATGGCAGCAAAAGACGTCAAGTTTCATGAACAAGCCCGGCACAAGATTGTCGCCGGTGTGAATATACTGGCCGATGCGGTCAAAGTGACCCTCGGACCCAAGGGCCGCAACGTGGTGCTCGAGCGCTCCTACGGCGCACCGACCGTCACCAAAGACGGTGTATCGGTCGCCAAGGAAATCGAACTGAAGGACCGGTTCGAGAACATGGGCGCGCAAATGGTGAAGGAAGTCGCTTCCAAGACTTCGGACATCGCCGGCGACGGCACCACCACCGCGACCGTGCTGGCACAGTCCATCGTCGCTGAAGGCATGAAGTATGTGGCCGCCGGCATGAACCCGATGGATCTGAAGCGCGGCATCGACAAGGCGGTCATCGCCACGGTCGACGAGCTGAAAAAGCTCTCCAAGCCCTGCACCACCACCAAGGAAATCGCCCAGGTCGGCGCCATTTCCGCCAATGCCGACGCCGATATCGGCAAGATCATCGCCAATGCGATGGACAAGGTTGGCAAGGAAGGCGTGATCACCGTCGAAGACGGCTCGGGCCTGGAAAATGAACTCGAAATCGTCGAGGGCATGCAGTTCGACCGCGGCTACCTGTCGCCGTATTTCATCAACAACGCCGACAAGCAACAGGCGATGCTCGAGAATCCTTACGTGCTGCTGCACGACAAGAAGATCTCCAACATCCGCGACCTGCTCCCGGTACTCGAGCAAGTAGCGAAAGCCGGCAAGCCGCTGCTGATCATCGCTGAAGACGTGGACGGCGAAGCGCTGGCCACCCTGGTGGTCAACAACATCCGCGGCATCCTCAAGACCTGTGCCGTGAAGGCCCCGGGTTTCGGCGACCGCCGCAAAGCGATGCTGGAAGACCTGGCGATTCTCACCGGCGGCACCGTGATCGCCGAAGAAGTCGGTCTTTCGCTCGAAAAAGCGACGCTCACCGATCTGGGCCAGGCCAAGCGCATTGAAATCGGCAAGGAAGAGTCCATCATCATCGATGGCGCGGGCGATGCCAAGACGATCGAAGGCCGCGTCAAGAGCATCCGCAAGCAGATCGACGAGGCGACCAGCGACTACGACAAGGAAAAGCTGCAGGAGCGCGTTGCGAAACTCGCCGGCGGCGTGGCCTTGATCAAAGTCGGTGCCGCAACCGAGATGGAAATGAAAGAGAAAAAAGCGCGTGTCGAAGACGCGCTGCATGCAACCCGCGCTGCGGTCGAGGAAGGCATCGTCGCCGGTGGCGGCGTGGCCCTGCTGCGCGCCCGTATCGCGGTCGGCAAGATCAAGGGTGACAACCCCGATCAGGATGCCGGCATCAAGATCGTGCTGCGTGCGCTGGAAGAACCGCTGCGTCAGATCGTCGCCAACGCGGGCGATGAGCCCTCGGTCGTGGTGAACAAAGTGGTCGAAGGCAAAGGTAACTTCGGTTACAACGCAGGCACCGGCGAGTACGGTGACATGGTTGAGATGGGCGTGCTCGATCCGACCAAGGTCACGCGTTGCGCGCTGCAAAACGCCGCATCCGTAGCCGGCCTGATCCTCACCACCGACGCCATGGTGGCCGAATCGCCGAAGGAAGAATCCGCCGGCGGCGGTCACGGTCATGGTGACATGGGCGGGATGGGTGGCATGGGTGGAATGGGAATGTAATTCGCTTTGCGAATTACATTCCCAATGGGAGAATAGGGAACAGGGGGAACCAAGGTTCCCCCCGCGCCCCCTTCCTTGGAAAGTCAGACAAACCCCGCTTCGGCGGGGTTTGTTTTTTGGAACGCTTCGCGAATTACATTCCCAATGGGAGAATAGGGAACAGGGGGAACCAAGGTTCCCCCCGCGCCCCCTTCCTTGGAAAGTCAGACAAACCCCGCTTCGGCGGGG